>CAZPEC010000003.1:0-333198 GCA_964585565.1 uncultured Akkermansia sp.
AAATAAAAATAATTCAAGTTCTTTCTTGTCGTTGAAACCGCCTATTTTCTGTCGAAATGTTGCTGCTGTTTTTGGATTTTCAATTTCAAGTTTTCTGTATTTGCTAATTGTCAAAAATTCTTCTTCTTGGTCAATTCCTAAAAACCGTCTGTTTGCCAAGTTTGCAGCAATTCCTGTTGTCGAGCTACCAGTAAATGGGTCTAAAATCCAAGCGTTTGGCTTTGTCGATGCCAAAATAAGTCTTGTCAAAACTGAAAGTGGTTTTTGTGTCGGGTGTTTACCACACGATTTTTCCCAAGGTGCAATTGCGGGAAGTTTCCAAACATCTTTCATTTGCTTGTCTCCATTGAGTTGTTTCATTAGTTCATAGTTGAAGTAATGAGGAACTTTCTCGGATTTTCTTGCCCAAATGATTTGTTCGGTTGAGTAAGTGAAATAACGGCAAGAAAAATTTGGTGGGGGATTGGTCTTTTCCCAAGTAACTATGTTTAAAATCTTAAAGCCTAATTCTGTTAAGATTTGTCCTACCGAAAAAATGTTGTGCATTGTTCCACTTATCCAAATAGTTGCGTCATCTTTCATTTTGTCTCGAACCAGCGAAAGCCATTTGCGATTGAATTCATTTATGTATTCAAAGCCGTGGGATTTGTCCCAATTGCCCTTGTTTACGCTAACAATTTGTCCGTTTTGTATAGATAGTCCGTTGTTTGATAAAAAATAGGGAGGGTCGGCAAAAACCATATCAAACTTGTGGTCAAATTGAGGCAAAAGTTCCATTGTATCTCCTTTGAGAAGATAGAAGTTTTTGTCTTCAGATTTGAAAAATGGATTTATCATTTAGGAACTGGTAAACCAAGTTTGACTAATGGAATGTATTCAAAAAAATAATAGCAATGAACGCTATGAATGTAATCTAAAACGTCCTTGTATTCAGGTTTTCTATACCAATCACTCAACAAATAGATATACTCAACTTCAATGTTTGCCGGGGCTAGAAGTTTTTGATATTGTTTCCTTTTGAAGTCACAAGTTTGTAGCTTCTCGTCAACCGAACCTGCTACTTGTTGGAATTTACATTCAATAATAAATAATGTATTTGCTATGATAACAAAAATGCTATCGTCTGGAAGCAAACGTTTAGATATTAAATTTTTCCATTCAATTTTTAACTCATCAAGAAAATTGTAAAATCTATATTTCTTAAAAATCCTACCTACAAGTTCATTTTTGAAGTAAACATTCCCATTCTCTACTTTATACCCTTTTTGGGAGTTCAAAAATTCGGAAAGATCGGTTGTTCCTTCAAAGACTAATCCTGTTTTGGTATTTCCACCACCTTTTCCACCAAAAATCATGTCGTTAATGCTACTTTGTTTTTGTTTGTAATCAATAACTCTTTCAATGCACCCCTTTTTTCCGGATTGGCATTGATACTGCGTCTTGCATCTACCCTTTGTATGTTGAAGTCAGAATATAAATCATCAAAGAAATTATCGTTTTCATCTTTGCCTTTAACGTCTGAATTACTCAAAATCCAAGTGTGCCCTAGAGTGTCAAGTTTGTGGCAAAAATCTCTTAGGCGTATTTGTTCTTCATCATTAAACTCGTCTTTTGCGTATGAGTTGAAACTTGAAGTTTCGCTTAATGGTTTGTATGGAGGATCGAAATAAAATAGAGTGTTGTTGTCTGCGTAATTCAGTGTTTCTTCATAGTCGCCACACAGAATTTCCACTTTTTGCAATGCTTGACTAACAGCTAATATGTTTTCTTTGTCGCAAATGGTTGGTCTTTTGTAACTGCCCATTGGCACATTATACTCGTTCTTACGGTTTACTCTGTAAAGTCCGTTGAAACAAGTTCGATTAAGAAAAATAAACAAAGCGGCTTGTCCGCTTTGTTCTTCTTTTCTTTTGTTGTAAAGCTCTCTTTTTGAGTAGTAATATTCCTTTTTTTCTTCTTCTTTGCCTTCAAGTCCGTGAAATTCGTTTTGTAAAATTTGAAGTATTGAAACCAGTTCTTTTGGTCTTGAAGCTATTGTCTTGTAAGTGTTAATAAGGTCTTCGTTAATATCGTTTATTACGGCTTTTTGTAAGTTTGGAAAGTTATTTAACATCCAAAACAAAACTGCACCGCTTCCAACAAATGGTTCAATGTATGTGAACTTGTCTTTTGAAATGTATTTTGGCAAAGCCTTTTCAATGTCGTTAATGAGCTGTGTTTTACCACCTGCCCACTTTAAAAACGGTTTTGCTATTTTATCTTTTGTTAAATTTTTCACACAGGCTCTTTTGATTACTGTAAATTTATAGTTTTACAGTTTTCTATGCATAGGGAGTTTCTAACAGAAAACAGTTAGTTTAGCCTGCTAAAGCCTATAAGCAAAACATAGGAATTACTCCACGGTAACACTCTTCGCTAAATTTCTGGGTTGGTCAACGTTGCATCCGCGCATTACGGCAATGTGGTAAGAGAGTAGTTGCAGGGGAATTACGGCAATAAGCGGAATCAGGTTCTCGTCCGTTTCCGGAATTTCGATGATGTGATCGGCCATTTTAGCTACTTCTTTATCGCCGGCAGTAACTACGGCTATAATTTTTCCTTTACGCGCTTTTACTTCTTGTATGTTGCTTACTACTTTTTCGTAATTGGGTCCTTTGGTGGCAATTACAAAAACAGGCATTTCTTCATCAATAAGGGCAATGGGTCCATGTTTCATTTCGGCAGCCGGATACCCTTCGGCGTGGATATAGGAAATTTCTTTCAGTTTCAGGGCTCCTTCCAGCGCTACCGGAAAACCAACTCCGCGACCCAAATACAGGGCATTTTTGCTGTCTTTGTAGCGATGCGCAATGTTTTTAATTTCATCGTTTAGTTGCAGCACACGCTCTATTTTTTTAGGAATAGATTCCATCTCAAAAAGTAATTGGCGGTATCTGCTTTCGGCAATGGTTCCTCTTAGTTTGGCAACGCGCAGAGCCATGAGCGTGAGTACCGTTACCTGTGCGGTAAAAGCTTTGGTAGAGGCTACGCCAATTTCGGGGCCGGCGTGCGTGTAGCTGCCGCCGTGCGAAGCACGAGGAATAGAAGAGCCAACCACATTGCAAATTCCTATAATGGTGGCTCCTTTACTTTTAGCCAGCTCAATAGCAGCTAACGTATCGGCAGTTTCGCCGCTTTGCGAAATGGCAATCACAATATCATCCGGAAAAATAACCGGGTTTCGGTAGCGGAATTCGGAAGCATATTCTACCTCTACCGGAATACGGGCAAATTCTTCAAATAAGTATTCTCCAACCAATCCGGCATGCCACGACGTGCCACATGCCACAAAAACAATTCGTTTGGCATTTTTAAATTTAGCTTCATGATCAACAATTCCCCCCAAAAGTACTTTTCCCTCTTCAGCAATCAGGCGGCCGCGCATACTGTCTTTTACGGAGCGTGGCTGTTCATAAATTTCTTTCAGCATAAAGTGGTCGTAGCCACCTTTTTCAATGGCTTCTAGTTCCAGAGTTAGTTCCTGTACGTATGGGGTAATGTCTTTGTCTTTGAGGTTTTTTATTTTCAGTTCTTCGTTTCGTCGGATAATGGCTACCTGCTCATCTTCCAGGTATACCACATTTTTAGTGTATTCTACAATCGGCGAAGCATCGGAGGCAATAAAAAAATCGTTGTTGTTGCCAATACCTATTACCATGGGGCTTCCTTTTTTGGCGGCAATTAAGGTATCGGGGTCGTTTTTATCCATTACAACAATGGCATAGGCTCCAATTACCTGCTTAAGTGCGGCAATAACCGCATGGCCCAGTTTTATATTTTCGTGTTGTTTAATATCTTCAATAAGGTGTACCAATACTTCGGTATCGGTTTGGGAGAGAAACTGGTGTCCGCGCTTTTTCAAGCGCTCTTTAATGGATGCATAATTTTCGATAATTCCGTTATGAATCATCACGATGTTACGTGAGTCAGAATAGTGCGGATGTGAATTAACATCATTAGGTTCGCCGTGTGTAGCCCAGCGAGTGTGTCCGATGCCAACTGTGCCGCTAACATCTTTTTCCTTATTGGCGCTAATGAGTTCGCTAACCTTCCCTTTTTGTTTATATACATGTAATGTACCACTGGGATTAATCAGTGCCACGCCTGCGCTGTCATATCCTCTGTATTCAAGTCGTTGTAGGCCTTTTATTAGTATGGGGTAGGCTTCTTTTGTTCCTATGTATCCAACAATTCCGCACATGGGTATGTAACTTTAGTGAATAAAACTACTTTAACATTTTTAAAAATGCAATTTCTTTTTCGCTTAAAAAACGGTACTTGCCACGGGGCAAATCTTTTTTGGTAAGTCCCGCAAAAGCAACCCTGTCCAGCTTTATTACCGTATAACCTAAATGTTCAAACATCCTTCTGATAATGCGATTTCTGCCGCTATGTATTTCTATTCCTAGTTCTTTGCGTCCGTTTCCGGTAAAGGCAATATCGTCGGGTTTTATAAAACCATCTTCCAGTTCTACGCCGTCGCACAGTTGCTCATAGTCTTCGGGTTTCATGGCTTTGTCCAGTACAACGTGGTACAATTTTCTAACTTGACTTTTTGGATGCATGAGTTTGGTGGCTAACTCACCGTCGTTGGTAAAAAGCAGCAGGCCGGTAGTGTTTCTGTCTAATCTTCCAATCGGGTAAATTCGCTCGCGGCAGGCGCTTTTTACCAGTTCCATAACGGTTCTCCGTTCGCGAGGATCGTTAGTGGTGGTAATAAAATCTTTGGGTTTATTAAGCAGTAAATAAACTTTCCGTTCTGTTTTTACGGGTTCATCTCCATAGGTTACGGTATCTCCGGGTTTAATTTTAAAGCCAAGTTGGGTAACTATCTGCCCGTTTACTCTAACGGCTCCGCTTTCTATAAGGGTATCGGCTTCGCGCCTGGAAGCAATTCCGGCATTGGAGAGATATTTATTTAGCCGTATAAGTTCGCTGTTTTCTGCTTTTATGTTTACTTTGGCGGAGACTGCTTTTCGAACAGGGAATTTTTTTCCGGGTTTTTTGAACTGTTTTTTCGTTTCAAAAGCATCTTCGCTTCCGGCATTCTTTTTTTTATGCTTGTCGGACCCGAATTTTCTTTCGGATTTAGTGTTTTTGATAAACTTCGAAAAGTTTTTAAGGCCATCTTTTTTTGCGGAGTGCGCATTGCCTTTTTCTTGTTTTTTGGAAGATTGGCCTCTTTTTTTCATAGATATGTAGAACAAAGGTATAAATTATTATTTCAGATGAGCGAAGGAGCAAAGGCCTTCGTAATGTGATGAAGGTTGAAGCCGTTTCCCTCAGGGATGGCTGCGATGATATCAAAGCGGGTTTCGCCGTCAAATTGTATTTCAGAAATATATTGCTCTGCAGCTTGGATAATACGTTTTTGTTTCGATTTGCTTACAAAACTTTCCGGTTCGCCAAAAAAAGTGCTTGTACGGGCCTTTACCTCAACCACCACCAGTGTTTTTCCTTCAAAGGCAATAATATCCAGCTCCAGTTTTTTAAAGCGCCAATTTCTGGCTAAAATTTTATATCCTTTCTGTTCAAGCAAATGTGCTGCGGCATTTTCGGCTTCCTTTCCGAAATTTTGGCTTAAGGCGGGCATTTTTAGCTTTAATTTAACGCTTTTAAACAAATTAATTTCATAAATTTACGTCTAAATTCTCATTAAAACTAAACTATGAAAAAAGGAATTTACCCTGCTGTTTTGTTGTTTTTGCTGTGGTCTCCCGCTGTTTTTTTCGGACAATCGTTCGGGGGGTCCATTGAGTTTAAGTATTACACGCTGAAAGATACGACCTCAAACGTATACTGGGTGAAAGGAAACCGAATTAAGCTGGACCAATACGCTAAAAAAAGTGAGAACATTGAGGGCAGCTTCATATTTGATTTGGATAAAAAGGTAGTAAACTTCGTAAATCCCAAGCGTAAGGTATGGGGGGAGCAAAAGAGCGAAATACCTCCGGTAATGAAAGGCAAATGCGAAATAACCAAAACTAAAAATACCAAAACGGTTGCGGGTTTAAAGTGTACGGAATATGTTGTGCGAAATGAGGAAGAAAATACCGTCATTTCGTATTGGATAACCGTGGATAACTATAATTTCTTTAATCCTATGATGGAATTATGGAACAGAAAAGACAAGCAAAGTGTATACTACGGAAAAATAAAGAATTTACCTAAGGGAAGCATGCCGGTGTTGAGTGAAGAAAAAACCATCAGCGATAATAAATTTGTAACCAAGCTGGAAATGACCCGAATCAGCAAAGTTGATTTAGATGATTCTAGATTAAGTATACCCGAAGACTACAAACGTTTTGAGCAATAACAGAATAAATAAAAAGCTTTTTGTTACAACATGGTTGTTAGTATTCCTTTTGCTTACTATTGATTATTCTCATGCGCAGTGCGCTATGTGTAAAATGTCGGCGGAAAGTTCATTGAAAAACGATCCCTCTTCTATGGCCAGAAGTCTTAACAGCGGGATTCTTTACCTCATGGCCGTTCCGTACCTGATGTTAATGTTTATTTTTCGAAAGCAACTGAAAGCCCTTTTTTTGAGGGCTAAGAGTAGGTTTGGTTTAAAGAAGGCAGCCTAAGCCGCTTAGGCCGCCTATTTTCCTTCGATAACTTTTGGCACTTTAAAATAATCGGAGTCTTTTTGAGGAGCGTTTTTAAGAGCTTCCTCTTTGCTAACGGTTTTTTGAGGGGCGTCTTCACGAAGTACATTTTTTTCTTCGCTCAGGTATATCAGGGGCTCAACACCATCAGTGTTTAACTCGTTCAGTTTTTCAACAAAGGCAAGTATGCGGTTTAAGTCGTTAACCATTTCGGGTTTGGCTTTTTCGTCAAACTCCAGCCTGGCTAAATGAGCAATTTCATCTACCGTTTTTGCATCAATTTTTTTTGTCATAAAAAGTGTCTAACTCCGATTTTATAAAGGTATAAACTTTATTTTTTAATTCCTCAATTTGTTCGATATCCAATCCTTTCGTTTCTATGGGTTCGCCAACAATTATTTGGGGAATCCCCGGCCTGCCGTTACTTTTAAAAAAGCCGCCGTTCTCCAAAAAATGCCAATTATTTAAGTTTACAACCGGCACAACCGGTACCTGTTTTTCAATGGCCAATTTAAAAGCTCCGTTTTTAAAAGGTTTAAGTTTTCCTTTGGGGCTGATGGTTCCCTCCGGATAAATAACCATACTCATGCCCCGGTCAATAATCTCTCCGGCACGTACAAAAGCACGATGCGAATCAGTAGCACTTTTTCTTCGAACCGGAATATCCAGATAAACAAAAAAGTATTTGAATAGCGGAATTTTCAGCAATTCTGCTTTGCCCATATATACTGCAGTATGGGTAATGTAAAATGGAGAAAAAACAATATCCAGATAGGAAGTATGATTGCATACAATAACGCAAGGTTTGGGCAGCAGGTATTTTTGTTTTTTGTACTGGATGTTCGGAAACAAAAATGTAAGCCACGAAATTATTCTTGCCCACAAGCGTTTCAGGTTGTACACTAAGTCGTATTTTCCGTTGAACAGGGCGTAAAAGAAAATTGGAAATAATAATAAAAACGGAACGGCAAAGCATATAAAAAACCAAATTTTCCAAATCGGTCTTATTATAGCATGTAGTATTTTCATTTGCTGAACTCCAAAAATACCAATAAAATCATACCTTTGTTTAAACTATATGGCACGTATTTTAACCGGCATTCAAAGTACGAATGTTCCACATCTGGGAAATATCTTAGGGGCTATCATTCCGGCAATTGAACTAAGTAGAAAATCAGGGAACCAGAGCCTTTTTTTTATTGCAGACTTACATTCCCTAACCAGCATTAAGGACGCAGCATTTATCAGAGAAAGCACCAAAGCAGTTGCTGCCACCTGGTTGGCTTTTGGGTTTGATACCTCAAAAAATATCTTTTATCGGCAAAGCAGGGTTTCGCAAGTAGCAGAACTTACCTGGTATTTGAATTGTTTTACCCCCTATCCAATGCTTGCCAACGCGCATTCGTTTAAAGATAAAAGCGAGCGCTTAAGCGATGTAAATGCCGGGCTATTTACCTATCCTGTATTGATGGCGGCAGATATATTGCTGTATGATGCCGATTTTGTGCCGGTTGGTAAAGACCAATTACAACATCTGGAAATGACCAGAGATATTGCCGCCGCCTTTAATCATAAAATTGGAAAAGAAGTTTTTACGCTTCCTGAGGCGCTTATTAATGAAGAAACAAAAATTGTTCCCGGAACCGATGGACAAAAGATGAGTAAATCGTACAACAATTTCATTAATATATTTTTGCCCGAAAAAGAACTAAAAAAAGTAGTAGGAAGCATTGTGACGGATAGTACGCCTCTGGAGGAGCCTAAAAATCCGGAAACTTGCAACGTGTTTAAATTATTTCAACTGATTGCTTCTGCCGAACAAACGGAAGCTCTTCGGCAAAATTATATTAGGGGAGGCTTTGGGTACGGACATGCCAAAAATGCTTTATTTGAACTGATATTGGAGAAGTTTGCAGCGCAACGGGCAATGTATAGTCAATTGATGCAAAATGATACACTTTTGGAAAAAGAACTACAGGCCGGAGAAACCAAGGCGGCGGCAATAGCCAACGCTAAGTTGGAGCAGGTGAGAAGCGTTTTGGGATATCGGTAATTTTTTAGTGTTCTCCCATGCTTTGCTGCGAGTCTTTTGCTTTTCTGTAAGAATTTACTCTATTGTTGTACGCTTTCAAGGAGAATATTTTTTTGCAGTTTTTTTGATCTATTTGTAATGCCTCATCTTCTAATTCTTTAACAGATAAATCAGTTACCTCGCAGTAGGTGATTAATTGGCTGTTAATATAAAATTCTTGTTTTAAGATAAATCCATTAATCTTTTTAAGAAAACTTTGATACTCTCCATCTACCCACACATCATCAATATTTCCGGCAAAAAAATTATTCGGCGTCGGAAGTTCTTTGGTGTACCACACGTGTATTTCTCCCTCCATAAGAGTTTCCACCAGTTTGTATTCATAGCGTATTACCATTTTTTCGCACATATAACCGGCAATTAGTTGTGTGCCAAATCCTTCTTGCATGATTACATTCTTTTTCCGAAACAACTCTTTTTCTTTTTTGGCTGATTTCATTTCTTCGGCACTGCCTTCTCCGCAAATAATTGTTTTACCTTTTTTGTACATGCAGTTTACTTTACCGTTTATACAAACAATGGTTTCTGTTGATGTTTCGTCTGTGAATTCTGTTTTTATATTCCCCTTATGATAAAATAATTTGGCGTATTCCTCACTTTTTTGACTAAGTTCTGTTTGGTAAGTGTGATAGTATATGGAAGCGGAATAACTTTTCTGTGCTTTTGAAAAAGACAAGCAAAAAATGATGCTCAGAGGTATTATGAAATGAGGCTTAAAAATTTTTACAAACTATTTTTGTCGTAAATATACTCTATATGTTTTTCCGTTATCGATGTATGAAAATCCGGAGTTTTTACTTTTAAGTTTAATTATTTTCCAGGAATATGGTTTCACGGCCGATTGATCGGGAGTAAAATCAACATTCATTTTATCGCCGGAAAGGTTCCAAGCGCCCGTTTCGCTGTATGAGAGCAGTCCAAAAGCCATAAAGGTTTTGGTATACTTCATGTTATTTTTATCCAGCACCAGTGTAAAATCTTTAAAAATGCTTTGTGCATCGGAAGTTTTATTTTCATCGTTTTCATAAAAAGCTTCCAGCGCCCAGGTATTGGCCAAACGAGCTTTTTTACCAAGCAGCGTAAATGAGGGGCCCTCCTGATATTTTTTGCAGGAAGCTAAAACAAGTATACTCGCGCTAAACAGCAGTAAAATTTTTTTCATTTTATTTTTGTTTTAAGAGAGAAATGTTTTCGTCTCCGCGTTGGTACGGAACAAAGGTAAAAATAAACTGAAACATTTCTTCGGTTGTTTTCATGCTTTCTATGCTGTTGCCGCTGGTTATTGTTTGAGGCGGAAAAAAAGGATTAAAGGGATTTTCTTTGGTGTTGTCAAAGGTTCCGTACACATGAATGGTGGTTCCGGCTTTAATGATTACTGGTTTGGGGTAAGTGTAGTAATACTGCCAGCGAAAATCCCATTTGGGTATTTTAACCAGGGGGATGGTATCTCCATTGGGTTTCAGGGCAAATGCCCAAAAACTTTTCCCGATTAAATGCATGTGTGGGTTTACCGACAGTAGCGATATGTCTTTCTCTATAGTTGCTTTTGTGTGAAAAGTTTTTATTTCATTTGCCGGTATAATAAATTCGGGTTCAACTTTGGAAATGCCAAATGTTCCTAGTTGCCTTTCTATCAGAGGACGTTGTACGGGCTCCTTTCTAAAAAAAACATGGATACAGCTGGAGTCGTATAAATCTTCATTACTGGGGCCGTAGTGTATATTATTCAACAAAAAAGCACCTTGTTTTTTGAGCCGGTAGCCGCCTATACTGCTTGGGTAAACAGGAGGTTCGTAGCCGGGTAAATAGTAAACGGCATTAGGAACGAGCATAGGAAATGGAGGTTGTTTCCCATCGGTGTAGGGAATGTGCATTTTCTTATAAACATCTACTATACCGCTTCGGGTATCTGAGCTAATACAATCCCCGGATAAGTAGTTAACTGTTCTGTTGGCATCGTATCCGATTAAGTGTCCGTTTACGTGATGAATCAGTTTACGACGGTGTGGAACAAATTCTATCAGGTCGGCAACGGTGTCTTTGTCTATTTGGTAGGGAAATTTCATAATTAAAAAAACATCGGTCCCGTTGCCTTTAATTTTTACTGCTTCGCAGGCTCTAACTATTAAATCGGGTTTTCCGTAATTGGAAGCCTCAGGAAAATCTGGGCAGGGAGGTTCCCCCAATGAATCTCCCCGGGGCATTTTATTTTCTACCCATTTTTTTATTAAACCTATTTCGTTTTCACTTAAAACTTTTTCTCCTATAAAATGGGTATAAGAAGGGTCGGCCGGCCAGGGAGGCATATATTTGGTTTGCGTAACAAATTTTATGAGAGCCGCTTTTTTAACCGCATCTCTGTAGCTTAGTAAGTGAAAAGGTCCGCTTTGCCCGGGCCTGTGGCACGAAGTACAGTGTTTATAAATAATGGGCGCAATGTGTTCGGCCCAGGTTACCGATTCCTTTTCGGAAAGGTTTTCCTGCTTGTCGGCAGAGCAGCCGAAAAGAAAGAAAACGGGAAGAATAATGTATAAAAAATTTTTGCTATAACCGGTCAGGTACAACTATGTTTAGTAATTGTAATAAGGTGATATCATTAAATAAACAACTACTCCTGTTATGGTTACATAGAGCCACACAGGATAGCTGATTCGTGTAATTTTACGGTGCTTTTGCCGTTGGTCGGTAAGTCCGTAGTAAAAAGAGAGCAATACAAAAGGAAGCACAATGGCTGCCAAAAAAATATGAGAAAGCAAAATAACCAAATAAAAGGGCTTAATGCCGGCAACATCGGCAGATTCCTGCTCGCTCATCATCCCGTCATGGTTTACATCACCATATATGGTATCAGGAATAAAGTAGTGAGCGGTAACGTAGCTAAGCAGGAACAGCGAACTTAACACGAAAGCGGTAAGGTTTAATTTTTTATGCAGGGATATGTTTTTCTTCTTAATAGCGATGAGCGAAAAAATTAACAAAATGCTGCAGCTGCCATTTAGAATGGCGTTTACCAAAGGCAGTTTGTATATAAGCGAGGGGATAATTTCAGGCCGCGGCAAAAATTTTTGCTGAAGGATAACTACCACGGCACAAATAAGGGCGGTGGTAATATACACAGCCGTTTTTACGGCTTTTTCGTTGCTTTTAAGAATAAATTGCATAATGCAAAGGTACGTATTTGTATAATATAAAACTTACTTGAGTGCCCTGCATATTAATTTACCTTCCAGTCCATAAAGTAAATATTTTTTTCCGTTGCCAAAAAGGTCAATAATCGAAGGGGGAGAACCGGCAGTCATTTTTTCTGTATTGCTTGACCAGCTTTGACCAATTACAATTTCCTGCAATTTTTCGTTGTAAGCAAGCAACCATGCCCCGCCCCTAAATTTATCAAAGAACCAGTAGATATTGCCTTTTAACTGTGCATTTTCATAAAGTTTATTTCCGTTTACATCGTATATAACAGTGCCGGATTCTCCCGAAAAAATAATATCCGGTATTTGGTCGTCGTTAACATTCGCAAACTTTGGTTTAAGATTGCTTGTTTCTGTATTTAGAGGCAGCACGTCTTTTTTATCGGCAAAGGAAACTTTATTTATTAAACTACTTTTTTCGTCTATGTAGTATAAGTAAGTAGAATGAACGTTTCTTGTTCCCAGCAAAGCAAAATCGGCACAATTTTGTATGGTTTTATTTTTAAAACCTATGCGGGCATCGCCTTTTCGGCTGAAAGCGTGGATGCCTCCGGCATCATCAAGGGTAATAAGATAATCGCTTTCGCCTACTCGAATAAACTTTACGGGTAATGCTACTTTATCCTCGGTACTATAGGGTTTGTAGCCTTCGGCCAATATGCCGTAGAGCGTGTAATTGTATATTTTTTTGTTGGCGCAGGCAATGAATACGCGGGTGTCGCCGTCGTTATCGTAATCAATCAAACTTAATTGGTTGCTTGCCGGAGAGGGCAGTTTTAGGGGATAGTTATTCAGGTAATTTCCGTTTCGGTCAATTAAATGTAAATAGTTTTCGGTGCTAAAAAACAACTGTTTTTTACCGTTTTTAAAAATATCAACCTGATAAATATCGGAAAGGATAGGTTCTTTAAGTTTTTTCTTCCATAAAATATTTCCCGTAGCGTTAATCAGATAAAGAGTTAAATGGTTGTCTTGTGTCGCAATTTCTGTTTCCCCAGTGTAGTGATTGGTAAAAGGAAAAGGCTTCGAAAAAAGATTTTCTTCCAATTTACATTGCCATAATAAATCGGGCATTTTTTCTGAGCCCGGGAACTGATATTGCAGGTGTATACGAAACATTTCATGGTCTTCTTTTTCTTCTTTTGTTAAAGAGGCATGTGTCAAATCACCGGCAATTTTTTCGACTGAAGAGTTTCGGAAATACAGGTGTTTTTCAATAGCCTCTTTTTTTAGAGCAGGAATCATGTATGCCGCATAGTGCGATGATGGGTGGATGTTTTGTGAAGCATATTCCATAAACAAAGAGTTTTTTATCAGGGTAGATTGTTGCTTCAAAATTTCCAGTAATTCTTTCGCCACTTCGGGGTTTTGGGTAAAATACAGTGTTTGGTTGTACCAAAGGGCATACATGTAACGCCCTCTAAAAACGGCGTTTCCGGCAATTTTATCGTTAACGCCTTTTTTTAATTTGTAAATGCAAGAAACTTGCGGTAAAGTATCTGTATCGCAAATATGAGATAGGCTTTCCCGAACAATCAGCGTGTCTTTTGGAAGATAAATTAATGCGTTGTTGGTTGACCAACTAAATTCTCCCATTAACTCAACGGCTTCCAAAAATTGTTTATGTAAGGGGTACATGGCTTTTTCGTCGAGTTTTTTCCAGGCTTCTTTGTTTTCATTGTAAAGAGCACTATCGTTCACAAAAAAACCTTCTTTTATTTTCCCGTCCTGTAGTCGAATTAATTGAAAAAAATTTGTGGCAAAGGGTAGTTTGTCGTAGGGCCATTCAGTAAAATCACTGCTCCAAGAACCGATTTGTTCGGTTTCGTTTATGCCTGTAACAGTAAGTTCCTTCGGACCGATAGTTATAGTCGCCCAGGTTTTTTGATGATTAAACAATACGCCTGTATTAAAATAGAATAGTTCTTTTTGAGTGGATTCATCCATTTTATCTACATAAAAAGTCAGTAAGGATTTTTTACCGCACTTGCTCAATCCTTTTAAAAAAGATTCGTCGTATGCCAATGATGTTTTATTTGGTGATTTGCTTGGGATAAAATCAGCACGGTTACTTATAAAAATAATTCCCGAATGCAGCTGTAAAAAATGATGCTTTTTTATTTCGTAAACTCCCAAGGCCAATTTTTTGAAGCGCGTTTCAAAAAAAGCTTCAAATTCTTTTTCCTGTTTAAGCTCCTTTAATGGAATGCCGATGAGCCAGCATATTGAATCTTCTTTCTTGTATATGGAAAAGTGAACAGGATTGTTTTCACACAGGTTTTTTATACTTTCAAATGAATATATCAGCGAGTCGTACCAGCGTAAATTTTCAGATAGGGTATTTACAGGTTCTAAACTTTGCCATGACTTAAAAATAAGGCTTTGTGAATTTAACAGGCGATTTAATTCATGAAAATTTTCGGTAGTGAAGTAGGCAAGGCACTTTTCCGGAAAAAAGATAAGAGGGTTGGTATCGGGTTTTTTTATGTGCTTTAGTTCGCGATAACTCCAAACGGCCAAACCCAGTGCCGTTGCAATAAATATCCAAAAAATGCTTTTTCTTATAAACAGCATGCCGGAGGCAAATATAAAAAGCCCTCAAGGGCTTTTTATGAATGCGAGTGAGTAAGTTATGAATAATTTTGCCTGTTAAAAATTAAAACGGAGTTGTGAAGGCAGCAGTTGAAAACTCATTCGGTGCCACTCGCAAGGACCAAACTCTTCTATAGCTTTTCGATGTGCTCTTGTGGGGTATCCCATGTTTTTATCCCATTGATAATGTGGATACTTGATGCTTGCTTCTTTCATCCAATCATCACGAAAGGTTTTTGCCAATATGCTGGCAGCGGCAATGTTCATGTATTTACCATCTCCTTTTACAATGCATGCATGTGGTATGCTTTGGTATGTTTTAAAGCGATTACCGTCAACCAAGATAAATTCCGGGCGTTGAATAAGCTTGTCTAGTGCACGGTGCATAGCAAGAAAGGAGGCATTGAGAATGTTTATGTTATCTATCTCATGGTTACTAACTTTAGCAACCCCATAGCATAAAGCGTCTTTTATGATGCTTTCGCGCAAATAGTATCGTTGATTTTCATTTAGTTGCTTGGAGTCGTTAAGCTTTTCGTTCTCGTAGTTTTTTGGTAAAATAACGGCAGCAGCAAACACCGGCCCTGCCAGGCAACCTCTTCCGGCTTCGTCGCATCCGGCTTCCAGTAAATGTTCGTTTAAACAATTTTTCAGCATGGCCCGGCAATTTGTTGCAAAGCAAGTTTAATTTTTTCAAAATCGGGGAGGTTCCCGGCGTTTTCAAGTATTTCGGCATGGCAAACTATTCCCTCTGCATCAACAACAAACACAGCTCGTTTACTTACGCCCTTCATTCCCATTATAAAATCGTCATACAAACAGCCATAGCTTTTAGATATTTCTTTATTGAAATCAGACAGTAATTCAAAATTCAACCGGTATTCATCTTTACATTTCGCCAAAGCAAAAACGGAATCAACGGATATACCAAACATCCGGGCATTCAAGCTCTCATAATTTTTTATATCGTCTCTAACCGTACAAAGCTCTTTTGTACAGGTTCCGGTAAAAGCCAGCGGAAAAAACAACAACACAAAAGGGGTTCCCTTCAGATTTTCAGATGAAATTTCCTTTTTCTCGGTGTTAAATAATTTAAATGCGGGGGCCTTTTTTCCAATAATTTCATGCATAATTCACGATTTAAACAAATAGCACATTTATCTGTTCTAAATTAATTAATAATTTTGCACCTGCCCATTAAAATTTAGTAACAATAAAAACCAAATCATATGTCAAGTTTAGTAGGAAAAAAAGCCCCGGCATTTAAGGCGGGCGCAGTAATAAATGGTGGAGAAATTGTATCTGATTTCTCGCTGGAACAATACGTTGGAAAGAAGTACGTAGTGTTTTTCTTCTACCCTAAAGATTTCACTTTTGTGTGCCCCACCGAGCTGCATGCTTTTCAAGAAAAATTAAAGGACTTTGAAAGCCGAGGAGTGGCGGTAGTAGCTTGCAGTACAGACACAGAAGAAAGCCACTGGGGTTGGCTGCAAATGGAAAAATCAGCCGGAGGGATAAAAGGTATTACATACCCGATTGTTGCCGATACCACCAAAACGATATCGCTTAATTACGGAACTCTTTTTGGCGACTACGATGTAGATGACGCCGGTAACCTAATTGCCACCGGCCCTATGATTGCTTTCAGAGGATTGTTTTTAATTGATAAAAAAGGCATCGTTCGTCATGTACTGATTAACGACTTGCCTCTTGGCAGAAACGTAGATGAAGCACTGCGAATGGTGGATGCACTCCAGTTTTTTGAAACAAACGGCGAGGTTTGTCCTGCTAACTGGACCAAAGGAAGCGAGGGGATGAAAGCCGACCATAAAGGGGTTGCTGAGTACCTAAGCAAGCACTAACAGAAACTATTTTTGTTTTTCAATTAAACCCGGAAAAACCCCGGGTTTTTTTATTATTCTTTTGTTCCTATTTTTGCAATCCTATTTAAACAGTACATGGCCCGTTTTCACACATTGAAAGTAAAAGATATTCGCCGTGAAACAGCAGAAGCAGTTTCGGTGGCGTTTGAAGTTCCTCCGCAGCAACAACCCGAGTTTTTATTTAAGCAAGGACAATACATTACCCTAAAACTAAATATAAATGGCCAGGAGGTGCGTAGGAGTTACAGTTTATGTACAGCACCTCACGAAAAAGAGATTCGTGTGGCCGTGAAAGAAGTTAAGGGCGGATTGGTTTCAACATACATTAACAAAAGTTTGAAAGTGGGAGATACAATCGAAGTGATGACTCCCATGGGAAATTTTTATAGTACACTGGCAGGAAATCAAAAGAAGAACTACGTGTTGTTTGCCGGAGGCAGTGGAATAACGCCAATGATGAGTATTCTCAAGAGTATTTTATATGTTGAAAAACAAAGCCGTATCACACTTATTTATGCAAACAAAAATGAGTCGGCCACCATATTCAAAAAAGAAATTGATTCGCTGGCTGCTTCCAATAATTGCCTTAAAGTGGTATATGTAATGGAAGAAGCTTCGGAAAATTTATCCGATTTGCAAAAAGGATTAATAACTACCGACAAGGCTTTGGCATTGCTCGAAAATTTTGGAGGCACTCAGGCAGACGAATATTTTATCTGTGGCCCCGGGCCAATGATGGAGAATGTAAAAACAGCCCTTCAAAAACTGCAGGTTAAAGAAAATAAAATACACATAGAATATTTTACCAGTGTGATAGAAGCCGTAGCGAAAGCAGAAGCCGGCGGAGGAGAAAACGTAAAATCTCAGGTAACCGTAATTCAATATGGTATTGAAACTATGTTTGAATTGGAAACCGGAAGCATTAGTATATTGGATGCAAGCATTGAAGCCGGGGTGGATGCTCCCTTTAGCTGTAAAGGTGCTGTTTGCTGTACCTGCAGAGCAAAAGTGCTGGAGGGGAAAGTAAAAATGGATGCCAATTTTGCTTTAACAGACAACGAGGTTGCCGACGGATTCATATTAACCTGTCAGGCACATCCGTTAACCGACAAGGTTGTGATAGATTACGACGCTGTTTAATATCGCACATCTACTTCCGAAAAGTCATAATGCCTTAACGGGTTAACATGAAAATTGAGCAGCCTTGAACTGATAAGGCGGTAGTTACTTTCGTAATAAAGGGGAATAAGAGGCGCATCGTTCATCAAGATTTTTTCAGCCATCAAAAAGTACTTAGCAGCACTGTCTTTTTCAATAGCATCTCTTCCCATCTTGTAAAATTTATCGTATTCAGGATTTACGTACTTGGTAGTGTTGGGATAAGACACTTTGCCTTCGGTTTTATCCACGGGCTCCCCATAAAAAATAGACAGGAATGATTCGGGGCTGGGGTAATCGGCAATCCATCCGTCACGAAATAAATCACCCTCGCCACGGGTTTGGAGATTGAACTTGTCGGCGTTGGGTAACGATTCAAAATTTACATTTACTCCCAAATTGGCATTCAATTGCTTTTGAATTTCGGCAGCAACGGTGTTATTCCTCAAATTCCCTGAATTAACAATTAATTTAATTTCTGGAAAATTTTTCCCTTCCGGATAACCGGCTTCGGCGAGTAGCTTTTTGGCTTTATTTAAATCAAATTTATACCCCTCCACTTCGCCGCTTTTGTAGTAATCAAACGTAGGCGGAACAATTCCAAAAATAGCAGGACCGTATGCCTGACCAAACAATACCCTGTCAATGATGCGGTCTCTGTCTATGGCATGGTTAAATGCTTTTCTAACTCTTACATCGTTAAAAGGTGGTTTGTGCGTGTTAAATAAGTAGTATTGCGTAACCATTTCCGGACTTCTGTCAAGAACATACTTTGCCGGATTCCCTTTAAAGGAGGCAATATTTTCTTCTACAATTCTAGCCAGTTGATTGGCAGGCAGCGAGTTAATGTAATCGAAATATCCGCTATTAAATCCTTCCCACGCAACTTCCGAAGAAGGAACAACCTTAACAATTACACTGTCTAAATAAGGCAAGGGATTATTTTTAGAATCCCTTCCATAATAATCCATGTTTTTGTAAAGCCTGTAGGAGCTTTCGGTAGAGTTCTTGGTATCAAGTATAAAAGGCCCTGCCCCCACCAGCGTTTTTTCTTTTTCTAATTCATAAGCTTCTTTAGACAAAATAGCCGCCGCAGGGCAGCCCAAAATATCCAAGAAAATAGCCGGAGAGTTAAGTAATTCGATTTTGAAAGTATAATTGTCAATTACTTTAAATCCGGAAAGCGGGATATTTTTCCCATTCATGCTGGCTTCATACTTTTCGTTAGCCCCCACTATACGGTCTTTACAAACGGTGGCAAAATGATAATTAAGGTCTGAATAGGTACAAAGTAATTCAAAGGTAAATTTTACGTCTTCGGCGGATACTTCCACATCTTTTGCGGCAAACACCCCTGTTTTTTGAAATTTAACCCCTCTTCTCATCGTAAACTCAATAGATTTCCCGTCATCTGCTACTTTCCACGACTCGGCCAATCCCGGTTTTACTTCTAGAGTTTTAGGGTCTACCAGCACCAATCCTTCAAAAATTTGTCCGGAAATAAGGCCTTCTGTTGCTTGGGTTAGGGTATGGGGAAATAAACTAACCGGAGCGGACAATTCGGCTATTCGAACCACTTTATTTCCGCCTTTATAAGCAGATTTTTGAGAATCCGGGTTAAAAGTTATGTCAGAGTCGCCATTTTTGCATGAATTCAGTAAAAAAAGGCCAAAAACCACTAAAAAAATCTTTCCTGAAATCTTCATAAAATACTAGTAAATACAGACAAATATAGGTATTTATAACAAGTTAACATGAAATAAAAACGCTATTTAGGCCAAAAAATATTTTGTAATTCGAAAATAACATTATAATATTGCAGCGTTAAGTTATGAGCGGTAACATCTTATTGATGAAAAAGTTTCCTCTTTTGGCTGCCCTGGTTGCTTTAGGTTTTAACATGGGCTTTGCTCAAAGCGGAGGCGTAATTCTTTTAGAAGGAAATTATCAGGGGAAAAATCTGTACGTTCAAAACCCTTTTGGTTCCAATGGAGTTGGTTTTTGCGTTTCTGAGGTTAAGGTAAACGGAAATATTACCACCGATGAGGTTAACTCCAGTGCCTTTGAGATTGACATGAAGCCTTGGAAACTTAATATAGGAGATAAAGTTGAGATTAAGATTTTTCATAAGGAGGACTGCAAACCCAAGGTATTGAACCCCGAGGTGTTGAAACCTAAGAGCACGTACGAGATTGTTAGCATGAACATAGAACCGGACGGAACCTTTAACTGGAGCACTAAGTCCGAAACCGGGAAACTGGCGTTTTCTATTGAACAGTTCCGCTGGAACAAATGGGTTAAGGTTGGTGAAGTGGAAGGAATAGGAACTCCTACAACCAATAATTACTCATTTAAGGTAGTTCCTCACAGTGGTAAAAACCAAGTTCGTGTTCGCCAAACAGATTACAGCGGTCAACCTCGCTTGAGTAAAGCAGCCGAGTTTGTTAGCGACGTGCCTGAGGTAAGTTTTGCCCCTGTAAAGGCCAGCAAAGACATCAATTTCGTGGCCAAAGGTAAGCCTATTGAAACCATGTACGAAATTTATGACCAGTACGGAAACGTAGTTAAAAAAGGGTATGGCGACAAGATAGACGTAAGTAATCTCCCAAAGGGAGGATACTTTTTGAATTACGACAATAAAATGGGGGAATTTGTAAAGAAGTAAAAAGAAATTAAAATAATGCTAACCCCGCCTGACAGGCGGGGTTTTTTTATGGCTTTTTGTCTTACATTTGTGCCATGTACAATATCAAAGTAAACAATTCGGCTTCGTTTAAAACCGACATCAGGTCGGATGGAAATAAATTTGAAGGCAGCCTTAATGAGCAAGTTATTCAGGGAGATTTTATCAAAATCAACGAATTCCAATACCACCTCATATATCAAAATAAGTCATACAATGTAGATGTTGTAAAGCTAAACCGTTCCGAAAAAAGCATGGTACTTAAAATAAATTCCATTAAGTATACGGTAGAGCTAAAAGATAAATTTGATGAACTGTTGCAAAAACTGGGGATGGATTCCGGAGCCGGACAAAAAGTAAATCAAATAAAAGCTCCTATGCCCGGCATGGTGTTGAATGTTTTGGTAAATGAAGGAACTGCCGTAAAAAAAGGGGATGTATTGTTGGTATTGGAAGCAATGAAAATGGAAAATATGTTGAAAAGCCCTTCAGACGGAGTAGTGAAAAAAGTGGCTGTTCAAAAGGGGAATGCCGTAGAAAAAAATCAGTTGCTCATTCAACTATAGCAATGGGAAGTAACCGAAGAGATTTTATTAAAAAAACAGCCTTGCTTTCTGTAGCAGGGATTGGTAAGAGTTTGTTGGCAAGGACAGATATTGCCCGGGTAGAAGAATTAAGCGCCTCGCCAGCCTTACACGCCAATCATTTTACGCTACCCGATTTGCCATATCCTTACAATGCCATGGAGCCCTTTATAGATAAAGAAACCATGGAGATACACCATAAAAAACATCATCAGGCGTACATTAATAAACTTAATGAAACACCCTCTACCAATATAGATTACTTAAGCAGCGATGAGGTAAAATGCACTCATGTAGATAAACTTACTTCGGCAGTAATACGAAATAATTTGGGCGGGCACTACAATCATTCTCTGTTTTGGACTTTATTAAAACCAAACCCGGACGGCAAAGCTAATATGGCTCAGGGAAAAATAGCCAAGGCTATTAATGCAGAATTTAAGTCCTTTGATGCTTTTCAAAAAGAGTTTTCCGATAAAGCACTAAAAATTTTTGGAAGCGGCTGGTGCTGGCTTATAAAAACCGACGAAGGGAAATTAAAAATTGTTACTACAGCCAACCAGGATAATCCCTTAATGCAATTAGATTATGAACGCGGTAAGCCACTTTTGGCTTTAGATGTTTGGGAACATGCCTATTACCTGAAGTATCAAAATAAACGAGCCGATTATATAAATAACTGGTGGAATGTTGTTAACTGGAACAAAGCGGAAGAGTTGTTTGTAAAAGCATAGCAACAGCAATTTTTTATCTAGTTTTTCCTTACAAGTATGCAGCACAAAAATTTTAAGAACATTGACAGAGTAACCTACGGACGCGGAGCTTTTAAACAGCTGGCACAAACCATAGAACCTATTCGGGTCGAAAACAATAACTACTTTGTTTTTATTGTAGATAATTACTTTAAAGGAAAAGCCCTCAGCAAGCAGTTGCAAAACAAACCCGAAGACTTGGTTTACTTTATTGACGTAAACGCTTACGAGCCCACTACCGAACAAGTAGACGGGTTGCGCGATGAAATTTTGGTTCGGAAAGGATTACCCAGCGGTGTTATTGGCATTGGCGGAGGAAGTATTATGGATATTGCCAAAGCGCTTTCACTTATGCTGACAAACGAGGGCTCCTCTACACAATACCAAGGACTGAATTTGATAAAAAAACCCGGAGTATATCATCTGGGTGTTCCTACCATCAGCGGAACAGGAGCAGAGGTTTCCATGACAGCCGTACTCACCGGCCCCGAAAAAAAACTCGGACTAAAATGTGATTGGACTGTTTTTAATCAGGTAATACTAGATCCCGAGTTAATTGCTACCGTACCACCCGATTGGTGGTTTTATACCGGAATGGATACATACATTCATTGTATTGAATCACATAACGGAATTCGTAATAATGCTTTTAGCCTGGCTTACGGAGATAAAGCGCTCGAGCTATGTCGCGAAGTATATTTAGGGCCCTCTGCCGGTCAAACCCCCGAAAATGATGATAAACTGATGGTTGCCTCTTTAATGGGGGGACTTAGTTTAACCTACAGCGAAGTGGGAGTTTGCCATGCATTGAGTTACGGTCTATCAAAAATTCACGGAACCCGCCATTGTTACGCAAATTGTATAATTTTTCAGCATCTGGGCGATGTTTATCCTAAAGGCGTGGCCGAGTTTAAAATGATGCTGAAAAAACACCGCATAGAGTTGCCTAAAAACCTTAGTAAAGATTGGGATGAAGCAACACTCGATGCCATGACGGAGGTTAGTTATAACCTGCCTTTTATGTGGAACCATGCCTTTGGCGATAACTATAAGGAAATAGCTACCCCTGAGTATATCAAAAATTTGTTCAGGAGATTGTAAATGATGCTTCCTGCTGTTTCATACACTCAAAACATGCGTAAGGGGAGCCCCATCTTTATAAGACCCTAAAATCTTAAAAATTGCTATTTTTGCAGCCTGTTTCTGAGGAATGAAGAACATTCGTAACTTTTGCATTATTGCTCATATTGACCACGGAAAAAGTACCCTGGCCGATCGCTTGTTGGAATTTACCAATACCATCTCCAAACGCGAGATGCAAGACCAAGTATTGGATGATATGGATTTGGAAAAAGAGCGAGGCATTACCATAAAAAGCCATGCTATTCAAATGGAGTATCAATATAAAGGAGAAAAATATGTACTAAACTTAATCGATACTCCCGGCCATGTTGATTTTAGCTATGAAGTTTCTCGCTCTATTGCTGCCTGCGAAGGAGCCTTGCTGATAGTAGATGCCGCCCAGGGAATACAAGCGCAAACAATTTCCAATTTGTATCTGGCGCTTGAAAACGACCTCACCATTATTCCTATTTTAAATAAAATGGATTTACCCAGCGCCGAGCCCGAGGTGGTAAAAGACCAAATAGTTGATTTAATAGGTTGCGATTACGAAGAAATAATTCCGGCCAGCGGCAAAACCGGCATGGGAGTAAATGAAATTTTAGCGGCCATTGTTGAAAGGATAAAACCCCCTGCCGGCGACCCCAATGCCCCACTTCAGGCCCTAATATTTGATTCTGTATTTAACTCATTCAGGGGAATTATAGCCTATTATAAAATTGTAAACGGCTCCATAAAAAAAGGAGACAAAGTAAAATTTGTAAATACCGGCGCTTCCTACTTTGCTGATGAAGTAGGTGTTTTAAAATTAAAGCAAGAGCCACGGCAGGAAGTGCACACGGGCGATGTGGGGTATATTATTTCAGGAATTAAAGATGCCCGCGAGGTAAAAGTGGGAGATACCATTACGCATGTAGACCGTCCTTGCGAAAAAGGCATAGAAGGTTTTGAAGACGTAAAACCCATGGTGTTTGCCGGAATATACCCTGTAGATACCGAAGATTTTGAAGAACTGCGTTACAGCATGGAGAAACTCCAGCTAAACGATGCTTCCCTTACCTGGGAACCGGAAAGTTCAGCGGCCCTAGGCTTTGGTTTCCGTTGCGGATTTTTGGGCATGCTGCACATGGAAATTGTGCAAGAACGCCTGGAACGCGAGTTTAACATGACGGTAATTACTACCGTACCAAACGTATCTTACCGCGCATACGATACCAAAGGAAATGTAACTATTGTAAATAACCCCAGCGATTTGCCCGACCCCGCAAAAATTGATTACATAGAAGAACCCTACATTAAAGCCAATATCATTACTAAATCCGAATTTATTGGCCCGATTATGACATTATGCATTGAGAAGCGCGGACAAATAATTAACCAAAGCTATCTTACGGCAGATAGAGTGGAACTTGTTTTTCACATGCCCCTCGCAGAAATAGTTTTTGATTTTTACGACAGACTTAAATCAATTTCCAAAGGCTATGCTTCTTTTGATTATTCTCCGTTGGAGATGCGTCAGAGCGATTTGGTGAAAATGGATATTTTATTAAACGGAGAACAGGTAGATGCCTTGTCGGCTCTGGTGCACCGAAGCAATGCCTACGATTTGGGTAAGAAAATGTGCGAAAAACTCAAAGAATTGATACCGCGCCAGCAGTTCGAAATTCCTATTCAGGCTGCCATTGGTTCAAAAATTATCGCCCGAGAAACTATTCGGGCGCTTCGCAAAGACGTTACTGCAAAATGCTACGGCGGTGACATTTCACG
Organism: uncultured Akkermansia sp.; assembly: GCA_964585565.1. Classification (GTDB taxonomy): domain Bacteria; phylum Bacteroidota; class Bacteroidia; order B-17B0; family Aurantibacillaceae; genus Aurantibacillus. The sequence goes on from CAZPEC010000003.1 coordinate 24,475, forward strand.
TAAACGAAAGCTTTTGGAAAAACAAAAGGAAGGAAAAAAACGCATGAAGCAGGTAGGCAGCGTAGAAATTCCGCAAAGCGCCTTTATGGCCGTATTGAAGTTGAATGACTAAGATTTTTTTGAATATAGCTTTTTTGCTGGCGCCATTCTTTCTCTCATCCCAAATCATGTGGCAGTTTAATAAAGATTCGCTCATTACCTGGCAATATCAGGATGGAGACGAGTTTAACGGCCCGGAAATTGACAAACAAAAATGGAACGACTGGTATGGCTGGGGAAGGAGCATAGCGCACAATAAAGAACAACAGTATTACTCTAAATACAACAACCATTTTATTGTTGACGGAAAACTTATTTTAACCGCAAAAAGAGAAGACGTTTTTGAACGTTACGTTGATTGGATGAACGACAATGACTCTATTAAAGAAGGCAACACTTTTCAGGGACTGAATAAACGCAAGTTTACCTATACGGCCGGAATGCTGCAAACCAAAAACGATTTTGTTTACGGGTATTTTGAAATCAAATTTAAAACACCTTCGCAGCCCGGTTTTTGGCCGGCTTTTTGGCTTTATGGCGGAACACCTAATGAAGAAATAGATTGGATGGAATTGAAAACAGAAAAAGACAATAAAATTCATGTGGCCCGCTACGATCAAAATAAAAAAAATAATTATGTTTTTACTCTTGCAGGTAAAAAACCCTGGGGAGACTGGGTAAAATTTAACGGCTCGTTTAATTCGGGGTATAATATTGTGTCGGGAATATGGTCGGCAAATGAATTACGTTATTATTTAAACGGCGAGTGTATTGCCGTAGCCCCTGTTATCATGAAAGAGCCTAAGAAGCTTGTGGTAAATATTGCCGTTCCTCAGAAAAAAGGAGCTTTTTCTCCAGGCCCCCCTCCGGATTTCAAGGATTCGGTAAACTTTGAGGTAGATTATATTAGGGTATTTTCCAGAAGTGAGTACGGGGGAAAACGCTTTACAAAAAATGTATTGGTGAAAGAATCCATAACCGGAACGGAAAAAATAAATTCCAGTAAATTGATTTCGAAATCAAAGATTCGTTATGGTAAAAAAAGTTTACACAAAAATGAGGGAATCTTTGTTTCTTTTTTTCCGGAACAAGGGAGCAGATACCAAATTGCGGTATTAGGGAAAGAGCTGCCTGCTGATGCCATGTATACACTCAAGGGGAGTGATGGAAAAAAAATCATCAGCCGTAAAATGGAGTATGGTATTAACTCCATTGATTTAACAACCTTACAAGGCCAGCATCTTAGGCTTGAAGTTCAGGCAAACAAGCACGTTGCCGAATACGATTTTACCGTAAACTGATGATACACGGCACATTTAATTAATCATCCCCAATAAAATAATTATCTTCGTAAACCGTTATATTACAAGGCTGAAAAGGTATTTATTTATAGTTGTTTTTGGAGTGGCAGTTGCCAAGTTGTTTGCACAGGAACACGATGGCTACAGCGTTAATTTACCCAAATTTTACCAGCAGCGCCTGCACTTTGGTTTTACCATTGCTTTTAACCAAACCGATTTTCGTTTAAATACCGTAAAAAACTCTCTTTTTCCTGATACGGTAATTATCAGCAACGGTGTGGAAACCCGCTATCGAGTTAAAACAGTGTATACCCGGCCGGGGCCCGGTTTTGCCATTGGCCTGGTTACTGATTTCAGGCTGCATGAATATATTCGCTTGCGAACTACTCCCAGTATTAGTTTTGCCTCACGCAAAATAGAATATTTTTTGTCTAATAACACGCGCGACACCAGCAAGTATTTTGAAAAAACAGTGGAATCCACTTTTCTCATTTTTCCTTTGGAAACCAAAATACAATCCAAACGTCAAGGGAATTTCAGCGCGTATGTAATCGGAGGCGGAGGGTATATGCTTGATTTGGCTTCGCGTAAAAAAACGGCGGGCGTTAGCAGTGGAGGGGCCAACCAATTGGATAATAACGTGAAATTAAAACGAGATGATTTTTATTACAGCGGGGGTGCCGGTGTAGATTTTTATTTAATGTACTTTAAGTTGGGTTTTGAATTAAAACTGCATATGGGCACCCGTAATTTGTTGAGAACAGAAAACAGTGTTTTTTCTAACAGTCTGGAAAAAGTACGCAGCCGCATGGTTACCTTTACCGTAACTTTTGAGGGATAAGTAACCGGAATCAAAAATCATCTTCGTCCTCTTCCTTTCTTTTTTTCTTAGTATCTTTTTCTTCTTTTCCTTCCAGTTTAAATACCTGGTTTGATTTTTCGGCTTGTTTTGTTTTTATACTGTCTTTTTTAAACAGCCCAAACTCTTCTTTAAGCAGTTGCTTTAGGGTTTGTTTTTCCTGCTTTATGTCTTCTTTTATTTTTTGCTTAAGGCCTTTTTTATCGTATTTAATAATGGGCTTATCAACGGTACCGGTCATTAAAATAAAGGCGCTGCGCCGGTTATCGGGGTCGTTTTCAATGGGGCCAAACTCGTCTTCGTTTTTACTCCGGCGTTTTTTGGCCAGCAATTCGGAAATAAGCAGTTGAATGTGATAATCAATGTCATTATTAAAAGTATGCGAACCCCAAAAATCAATGTTTAATGCCGAATTTTTGATAGCTGTTTTAGGAATGCTGATGACAGATTTTTTAATTTCAACGGTAGATTTTAATGTTTCAAACCGAATATTCTGGAGCTCTTTTAAGTCTACAAACTTTGAAAGACTCTCCAGGGGCTTAAAATTTTTTAAAACCCCGTTTTCTATGCTTATTTCAATTTGACTTTTAATACTGCTTAATTCCGGCTCCAGTTTTTTGTTCCAGTTTCCGTTAAAATCAATTTGTGCGGTTAAAAAACCTCCAATATGTTTGTCTTCCAGCGTTTGCTGGCCAAAATTATTCATTTGGTAAAACAGTGAGCTTACGTTGATGTTTTGAAGTTTACACAGCGAAGACACTTCTAACTGCTTTCCGGAAAAATCAAACAAGGCATCAATTTCTGCACTACCTTCCATGGTTTCCATTTTCAGTGCTTCGGCCATAACTTTTTTGTTTTTCAGTTCTATATTCCCGCTCAAGTTTCGCGCTTTAAATTTCCCCATTTCAAAAGAACCAATGGCAGCATCTAAGTAAAAATGAATGTGCTCCGGTAAATCTACTTCCGAGTTCTCGTTGCTGCTGTTGTTGTTTGAAGCAATTAAAAAATCCTCTCCTCGTAATTTTTCACTTTTCATTTCTCCGCTAATTTTAAGAGGAGATTTACCGTTGCTCAGGTAGTTAAAAAAACCTTCCACTTTGCCATTAATAGTAGCGTCGGAATTTCCTTTGCGTATTTGCAGGTTTTGTATTTTCAGTACTCTGTCGTGGGCGCTCAGCTCACAATTTTGAATATGGCTGGTATCGGTTTGTTTTTTAAATTGAATAGCAAAGCGTTCTATACTTGCATCTAACTCCAGCTTGTTTTTTTCGGAGAGAGTGTTTTTTTGTAACTCGGCCAGCTTTCCTTCAACTAAGGTATTTAATATAATGTTTCCGCTTAGGTGTTTAATGGTATCAAGAGGCCAAAACTTTATGAAATTTTCCAGACTTAATTTCCCTTTAGCATTTAAAAAAATGCCGGGAGCGTTAAAATCGTTTACTTCAAAATCTCCCTCCAGTTCATCACCCATTAACTCGGCATGAATATTTTTCAAATGCAGGTAGCTTTGGTTTTTGTTCCATAAAAAATTGCCCGATAAATTTACGTTGTTGACGGAGGTTTTTTCGGGTACGTAAGTTATATTCGTGTTATTGAATCCAAATTCAAAAGCGGCATCCCAATTTTTTTCGTAGCGAACGTGTCCTTTTGCATAAAGCTCTCCATCACTTTCGTAATCTTTTAATTTGCCGGTTTGGTTTTGATGAAGTAAAGACAAAACGGAACGTATATTCAGCTTTTTAGCCTCGAAGTTTAGGTTCAGTTTTTCCAAATTATCGGCATAAATCATTTCTCCTTGCGTGTCAAAGCTCATTTCATTCAATTTAATTTCGGCCTGCCTGATGTTGTAATGGTTGTTTTTTACATCCAGCGCAGCGCTTATGAGCAGCTGTTTGTTTTTAAGTAAAGCTATGTTGTTTTGTTGAATTTGATTAACCAATAAGTTTCCTTTACCGTTTAAGGCATAACTTTCTTCGGTAAAAGCTCCTGAAAGCGAAATATTTTTTGCCAACAGGTTCATATTAAAATTTGCGGTTTCTTGTTGGTAGTTTATAAAAACATTTTCCAGGCTAACATTTTCTAACTTAAACTGCAGGCTGTCGTTTTGACTACTTTGTGTTTGGCTGCTTTTCCAAATCAGGTAATTGGGTTCGCCTTTTTTGTTTATGTGCATGCGAACAAATGCTTGGCTCAGGTTTATTTTTTTGATTTCGTATTTTTTATTCCACAAATCTTTTAAATCAAATTTTAATTGTAAAAACGAGGCAAAAAGAAGGGTGTCTTTTTGCTTTTTTTTCACTGCTTCCATGCAGGTAAGATTTTTGAATTCCAATGCGCACATGGGAAAGCTTCGGATAATCGTCAGGTCAATATCTTTTGGGTTAATTTTAACTTCGGCGTTCAGGTTTTTATTCAGCTCTTTGATGATAATGCCTTTTACCTCGTCTTCATAAATAAAGGCCAGTGTTACTGCTCCAATTAGCAAAAGAAGTAAAACCAAAAAACTTCGGAAAATAAAACGGAACAACCGTCTTAAAAAAGATTTTTTCTTTTTGGGAGTATTTTCTGCAGGGTTACTTTCCACCAAGGTAAATTTCCCAAAAAAGCCTGTTAAATAGCTTTAAAACAAAACAGAGTTTGAACAGGGGAGTATTAATTAATTAAAACAATTTTGTATGAAGGAATTTGACCCGAAGGATCTTTCATGTAGTAAATTCCCGATGGAAACTCACTTTTTAGGAAGGTGAATGAATTTTGGGATGGATTAATTTTTCTTATGACCCTGCCCGACATATCCATCATCAAGAATTCCTCGGATAAAACACCTGCCTGTTCCCAATGAATTGTAATTTCGTTTGTACTTTCCATGTGCCACCAATTAGAATTGTTTTTGGCATTGTTAATGGCGATAATCGGGTGTGATTTGCTTTTTCCGTCTATATCTACATTTGTAAGCCTGTAGTAGTTTACCCCATCAATTGGGTTTTCGTCGTAATATTGGTAAACAAAGAAATTTGTTTGCTTAACCATTTGAGCCGGAATTTCACTCAACAAAATAAAATCTTGTCCATTACTGCTGCGTTCAATCAGGTAAGATTTTAAATACTCTTGCTGTTTTACTTGCCAATTTAAAGCGATGGAGTTATTTTTTTCTTTACGTCCCCAAAAGTTTATCAAATCAATGGGCAGTACCTGATTACAACTTGGCCCACAACTACCGGAATAGTTTATGGTGAATGTAGCTATTTCATCGCTTCTGTTGGCGCGAAGGCGTATTACAAATGAACCGGAAGATTGCGTAAACGTTAAAACAACGCTAGCGTTGGAAGCCCCTCCTCCGGCGTTTGGATTTGGCGAAGACGAAGTTCCGCCATACCCCTTTATGAGTAGCGAGTCGCCACTATCAACCCCGGCACTCGGGCAGCCGGCTCTGGGTTTAAATTCTGCTGTGATATTGGCCGTGCAGCCACTGGGCAATGTTACCGATGTTGTTACAATTTGGTGCCCTCCGGAAGAGTTAAAACAATTTCCGGTAAAGCCCGTTCCGTTGCACATGGGACCAAAAGCACTGAAAGCGGTTAAGTTACATCCCGCCTCACAGCCTTGGCCATTATTGCAGGGGCTATACACACTCATGGCTCCACTAATTGTACAGCCGCTGGTGCTTACCTGAGCAACACCGGTAAGGCAAGCAAACAGTAAATATGTTTTTATCAAAAAATTTTTCAAAGCAAAGATGGGGCTGTGAGTTAAAGCGGTTAGGGATTTCTTGGCTAAATTGCCAACCTCCATTAGGGTGTTCACTTTAACCGGGATACTAAAATTACAAACTAAAAGGCTGTTTTTATTTACTACTTTGTTAAGATTCTATTAAAAATATCTCCTTTAACCCCCCCTAATAAGGGGGTACTAAAGGCTTAAATCTGTTAAAAATGCCCTTTTGCTCCTAATATATGCTAACTTTGCGTTAAGTAACATTACCATGAAAAAGATATTTTTTCCTTTCGTTTTAACTCTGATTGCAGCGCTTTTTATGTCGTTTATTTATTCTGTTCAGGGGGATGAACTTGCCCTGAATGCTGCCGTTCCTATGCCGGAGTATAAAATGAAAGATGTTTCAGGAAAAGAACTGAGCTTAGACGAGGTAAAAACCGATAAAGGCTTACTGGTTATTTTTAGCTGCAATACCTGCCCCTATGTTAAGCTAAGCGAAAAACGTATTAAGGATTTTACTGATTTTTGCCTGAAAAACAATATTGGCTGTATTATTGTAAACAGCAATGAGGCCCAACGGGGCGAAGAAGATAGTTTTGAGGCCATGGTAAAATATTACGAAGCGCAAAAGCTAAAATGTCCTTACACGGTTGATACAAAAAGTAAATTGGCCGACGCCTTTGGTGCTACCCGCACGCCTCAGTGCTTTTTATTTAATGCGAAAGGCCTTATTTATAAAGGTGCAATTGACGATAATGTAAAAGACGCAGCGGCAGCAAAAAGCTTTTATTTAAAAGATGCACTTAACGCTCTCGTAAAAGGAGAAACTCCCAAGGTGCAGGAAACAAAATCTATAGGCTGCACAATTAAGCGCTTGGAGTAATCAGTACGGCCTGATTCCAAGATTCTCGTAATATTTATTTTTAGTTAATCTGGTTTTTAGAATCGTATTCGTCTATAAAAAACAGATATTCGTCTACTTTTTTTTTTTTTTTTGTGCGATTTAAAACTCAAATTCGTTAATAAATCTTAAATTATGAAAAGAATATTTCCGCTTTTGTTGATGCTTTTTCTAATGAACATAAAAGCATATGCGCAGAGCTCCTCTAAATAGTAGCAACTGGAAGTTAAATGGCAACAATGCTTCGTCCGGCGATTTTTTGGGAACGGGAAATAATTTTCCGTTGGAGTTTAGAACCAACAATACACAACGAATGGTGTTAGGAGCCAATGGTGTTCTTAAAATAAATAATTTGCAGGGTACCGGAAATCGCTTTTTGCAGGCTGATGCGAGTGGGAATTTGGTAACTTTTCCCAATGGCAGTCCTACGGAAGTTTTATACGGAAATGGTATCTGGGGGAGTTTACCCTTAGGTGCTACCAGTTGGAGCGTGATAGGAAATAATATTTTTTACTCCAATTCAGGTAATGTTGGCATAGGAACCAATAACCCTCTTTATAAGCTACAAGTAATTGGTGATGCCAGTGTTAGTAACAATTTGTATGTGGGCGGAGGTATTATTGTTGCCGATAAAATTCACGCGGCACACACAGTTACTACCGGGTTAGCTTCAGTAGATACCATTGTTATGAATGGTGGGTCAGGCCGAATATTGGGTCAGGCCGAATTTACAGGCGATATTAAGGCCGATAGCAAACTTACCGTGAACGGCAACGCAACCTTTAATGGGAATTTAAAAATTGCCAACTTAGCCGGAGGAGGCGACAGAGAGATTTATGCGAACAGTCAGGGAAATATTTTGGCCAGAGAGGTTGGCCCTAATGCTCCTCCACATCCTTACGCCTGTAATTCACTGGCTCATATACCCTGGTATGTTGGCGGGAATTATTTTTCCAACTTGAATTTACCCATACAATCATCCATTGGAACCTGCGACAACAGAGACTTTATTGTAATGACTAACAGTGTATTCAGAACCTGGTTTAAACCCGATGGGAAAATAGGTTTTGGAACAAGCAATCCGGGAGATAAATACCACTTTACCGATGGCAATGTTCGTATAGACGGCACAGCACCTCACATTGGCTCTATTGCAGTAACGGGTGGGTATAACCGGGCATTAATTGTGAATGGCGATGTGTCGTTGGCCAACTATTTTCCTACAAATGCAAGCGGAAACCCGGGCAATGGAATGAATGGGATTGAAATTTTGGGAAACGACCAAATTCCCGTAAGACGCGGTATAAGTGTTGATGCAGACCCCAACGGGCATTTTAACTTTTACATACACTCTTTTCAAAGTAACAGTTACTTTAAATTTATTAATGGAGCTAATGCAAATGAACTGATGACCATCGATGCCGGCGGGCGTGTATGGATAGGAAACCAAAAACAGGCAACAGGCCCTCATACCAATTTTGCCTTGGCTGTTGATGGAAAAATTGTGGCAAAATCTTGCTATATAAGAATCTTAGATTGGGCAGATAATGTATTTGATAAAGAATACAAGCTCCCCGATTTGTACGATATAGAAAAATATTATATAGCCAATAAACATTTGCCCGAAATACCTACCGAAAAAGAAGTTTTGGAAAACGGAGTTGACATAGCGGAAATGAATAAACTTTTACTTAAAAAAATTGAGGAGTTAACCGTATTAATGGTAAAACAGCAAAAGGAAATAGATAGGCTGAAAAAGAAAGACTGATTATATTTTGAAATTATGGGTTATAATATTTTTTTTTCTATTAGTTGTTTCACACAACTCTCAAACAGATTGTGAGGTGTATAAAAAATCATCAGAAAAACGTTATTTTTTAAAACTTTCACATGTTTCCTCTAAAACAAATGGAATAAGGACATTTTGTTCCAGAGGAATAGAATTTATTTACAGACCAAATATAGCAGCTAAAGGAAGATATAAAGCAGTAATTGGATTGGGATATTATTACAGAAATTTAATATGCCGAAATAACTACGGTGGCAATTATGATGGAATAGACGTTGCGTCGATGCGAGTAATAAATTTTAATCTTATTCATCAAACAATAGAAGTTCCAGCTTTACTCAAATACTCAATTACAGGGAACAAGACTAATAGTCGTTCATTTTGGATATACACCGGAGGTTCATTTGTTTATCTGGTTAAAGGAAAATTAAATTTTACCAAGCCTGAGTCTCAAGACATCATCTCAAACTTATATGTTCCGGAAGAATATTACTCATATACTTATAGCTTTCAAAGAATAAGGGCAGAAAACCATTTTAATGAGAATATTCACGTAAATAGGTTTTTTCCACCTTATAATTTCAAGATTACGAACGGAATGGAGTACTTTTTTTTAAAAAATTTTAGTGTGGGGATGGAATACAATTACTTCTTGAGGAGGATAGGAGAACAATTTAGAACGGAACCAAATATAATACCATCACGAAGACCCAATTACAAAAATTTTTCAATTTTTATAACACTGAAATTTTAACCAAATGAAGCGGCTATTATTTATTTTCTGTTTTTATTCAGTTTTTTTAAAAGCACAGGTAGAGTGTGCAACTCCTACCCCTTCCGTTGATTTTTTAAGTACAATAAATCCGCAATTTAAATCTCCAAAATTAAATAATGCTAATATTAAATTATTTTTTCATATAGTAAGACGAAACAATGGAACAGGAAATCTTTCATTAAATGAAGTTATTCAAGGTTTTCACTCATTGCAAGCACAGTTTAATCCACATAATATTTGCTTCACTTTTTACGGATATGATTTCATTAACAATAAGGATTTGTTTGAAAATTTTGATGTTTCAAAAGAAAGCGCTCTCATATCTCAAAATCCACATTCAGACGCAATAGATATATATATTATTACAAAAGAAGATAATAAGGATGGATTTGATTATCCATACAATGGGCTTGCTATTGACGGTATTCCGGGAAAAACAATAATCGTTAAGCGTGAAGGTTTATCATACGGAGGAACAACACTTGCACACGAACTGGGTCATTGTTTAGGGCTATACCATACTTTCGAAACAAAATTTTGTATAGAAAACATAAATGGTTCAAACTCTAAATTGTGTGGAGATTTAGTCGAAGATACTCCTGCAGATTATAATTGGATGGCTAATAATCAGGATCCTAATTCAAAAGTTGATGCATTGTGTAATTATATTGGGGGTATGGGTTATTCACCACTAACAAATAATCTTATGTCTTATTATCAAAACTGCAGATCGGATTTTACGAATGGACAGGGAGAAAGAATGCTTGAAGTGATATCAGAATCTCAAATACTTTTAAATTGCTTAATATCAGATTACAAGATAGTTTCTCCGGTAATTTTTCCTCTCTACCCCTCTGGGCCATCCTGTAACCAGCCAATTCCTCCTCCGAGTTGCCCACCTCCGATATATAATCTAACGATAACGGGCAAGATAAAGTTGTCAACGTTTGGAAGCGTCATTATAAGTGCATTTAATCCTAATAACAACCCGTTTAACTATACTACAACAATAGGTTTCGTTTCTGAGAATGAAATAGAGCTGTTTCCTGGTTTTGAGGCACATCAGGGGGTGAAATTTGCAGCTGTAATAGACCCGATATGTCCAGTAAATATTAATTTTAGGGAAAATGGAGGCGAATCAAATATTACAAATAGATTTTTTGAAACAGAAAAGCGTAGCCATAATAAATATGGTGAGAAGGAATCCAAAACAAGCAAAAGTAATTATTCCATTGATATTGCACCTAATCCAAACAACGGAGAATTTACTTTGAGTATGGATAAAAACATGGAATTACCAAATATAATTTTGGTTTTTGATTGTCAGGGGAAAGAAATTAAACGAATAGAAAAGCCGAATAAATATAAGTACGATTTCTCGTTGGCGGAGTTTAGTTCGGGGATTTATGTAATGAATATATTTTTTAGTGATAATGTAATATCGAAAAGAATTATCAAAAACTAAAATTTCTAAAAATGGAGTTGATATAGCGGAAATGATTTTTTGTACGAAAGAAATCGATGAAGGTAAAGCTTTTTCATAAAGAATTTTTTAAATTTTCAGGCGGATGTTCCGAGGCTTACTAATCAGTATAGTATAAAGCATAAATTTATTTCCCCCAAGCCTAAAAATTATCAAACCACTGTCGTTGCCTTGGTATTTTAAAATCGCTGAGCATGGCGGTTTTTAAATTAATGGTAAGGTTGTAGCTTTTCCTGAAACCAAAAGGTACCCAGTTTATTCGGGCTTCCCAGCATTTTAAATCGCGGTAAATATCAAAGCTGGTATAACTTAGTTGTTTATTTACAAAATCAAAACCGCTGGTTACGCCCAGTTTCCAGTTTTTGGTGGGGCTTATATCGCCGCTGAAGTTCAGCGTTTGCATGGTTTTTGCTTTGCGGGGGTCGGCATAATCTAATGTAAGGTTATAAAACACCGATAGATTCCAGGGCAATTTTTCCTGTTCTTTTGTTTCTACCTTTACACCGCGTTCGGCTCCGTTGGTTAAGTCGGGCGATTGTTTGGCTTTTTCCTTTCTAAGCAAATCATTACTTCCAAATGTTGCATTTAGCGCAAAGTTGGCATTTAGTATTCTTGCCGGGGTGTTGTTGTAATTCCAGGCATATTGTTTTACGCGAATAATGCGGTTTGTTTCGCTGTCAATCCGGTAGCCGTAGGGGTCAAAATTAGCGCCGGCTACTACATCAAAAAATTTCCATATCCGGTTACGGGCCGTAACTCCCAACTGGCTCATGTGCATACTGTCTAACGCAAAATTGTAACCTCCCGTAATTCCCAGGTTTTGCAATAAAACAACTTTTTTATATGTTATGCCGGTATCGGTTTGCTGGCGTACCTTAGCTTCTATATTATTGTTGAGGTTAAAGTTTAAGCTGTTTTGCTTTCCGGCGGCAGGCCCTCCGAATAAGCTGTTTTCAAAAATGCTGTAATTGGTGGTGCGTCCAAAGGTATCCGTTTGTACTTTTTTCCAAAAGCCGTAATGGCTTTCTCCCAAATCGGGGCGGTAAACGTAGGTAAGTGTTGGAATGAGTAAATGGCGAATTTGCCGGACTCTTCCCTTTTTGTATTGATAATCAAAAAATACTTTGGTATTAAAAGCCGTGCTGAAGTTGGCATCGTAACCGGCTACAAAACCGTTTACCGTATCGGTTTTAATACGCCCGGCCGGATTGATATCGGTTACAAATTGTTTGCGAATACTTTTCGTGTACATTACCGAGCTAAGATTTAAAGCCGGCGTTACGGTTATGTATTTAAATAAATTAAAGTTGGTTGAAATGGGCAGGCTGTGTCGCACGCCATACTTCATTTTCTTTTCTATATCGCCTTTAAATAAGGTAGAATCTACCCCACTTAGGGTATTGCGCGCTTCAAACAAATAGTTCACGCCAATTTTATCGAACACATTCTGGCGTACGGCATTTTCTCGCTTAAAGGGAAAAAAGCGGTTTACGTTAAAGGTAAGTTGCGGAAAAGATATGTCGGTAATGCGGGTATTGTTGTTTTGGCTATGTGTAGCGTTAGAACTCAGAGTGCCTATTTTAAATGTGCGGCTGTAATTAATGTTTGATTGAAAGGTGTTGGTTAAATATTGTCCGGTATTAATGGCATTAAAGGTATTGTAGCGTGCGTTTTGGTAGTTTACGTTAGCAGTAAAATTTACTTTGGGATTGTTTTTATTATCTTGCCGGTGTTGCCAGGAAATACTGTAGGAGCGCTGTTTTTTAAATTCCGCGGGGATATCGCGGTCGCCGATATTAAACTGGCTAAAACCAAGATTAAGAGAGCCCGCGGCTTTGTATAATACCAAATAATTATTAGTGGTTCTAACGGCCCAACTTCCGTTCGAGTAAATATCGCCACGCACAATCATGTCGGTTTTGTCGTTAATACCCCAGTAAAAACCTCCTTCTCTGAGGTTAAAACCCTGAGCAGGACTGTTGCCAAAAGTTGGGAGCAATACTCCGTTAGCTCTTTTTTTGGTGTTGGGAAAATACCCAAAAGGCAATCCTAAAGGGGTTGGCACCCCCCCAATTTCGAGGTACATAGGGCCGGTAACTATTTTGTCGTTTGGAATTATTTTAGCGCGGGTAGCTCTGAAAACTGTTCGGGAGTCGGCATGTTCGCAGGGGATGCATTTCATGTCTTTCATGTAAATAACGTTGTTGCTGTCGCGCTTTATTTCGGCTCCATATACCAGCAATTCGCCTTGTTTGGTAAGAGCATTATAAATTTTGCCCCGTTTGCTTTTCAGGTTAAACATTATTTTTTCGGCCTGCATTTCTTCGCCATCGTCTTTAAAAACGGGGTTTCCTTTAAGTTTTCCGCTGCTATCGGGTAGGCCGTAGGCGGTGATTAAATCGCGGTTATAGTCCATTTCTATTACGGCGGCCGTCATGTTCATGTTTTCGTACAACACGTTGGCCTCTCCGTACATGTACAGCTTTTTCAACTCACCTAAAAAAATAATGGAATCATTGGCTTTGTAGTCAATTTTAGCCTCCAGTATGTCCGCATCCGTGTCTAAACTATCCGCTTTAACGTTTTTTACCGTATCAGCAGGGGCTGTTTGTCCGTATACCCTAAAGTAAGATATTAACAAGTTGCAGAAGAAAACTAGTATGAGAAGCCGGCTTCGGTTCAAAGCTATGCTATAATTTTAACAGAACAACAAAGCTACAAAGCTAAACGTAACTATTGCATCAAATTGTGCCATTAAAGGTTAAAAATAGTAAATGCCTGCTGTTAGTAATTCCTTTATTTACAGCGTTATACGCTTTTAACTACAAATTAATCAGCCCAAAACCCGCCTCTATTAAAACTATTGTAATAGATGCCGGCCATGGCGGAAAAGACCCCGGCTGTAACGGGGTAACCCACAAAGAAAAAGACATAGCTCTTAGTGTGGCACTTAAATTGGGTAAATTAATAGAAACACACATGAAAGATGTGAAGGTAATTTATACCCGAACTACCGATGTGTTTGTAGATTTGGAGGAGCGTGCCCAAATAGCCAATAAGGCAAAAGCCGATTTGTTTATTTCCATTCATTGTAATGCAGCCGGCAAGGTAGTTACGTATAAAGATCCCAAAACAGGGCAAACTAAAGTAAAAATGCGGAAAAACACCAAGGGCAAAATGGTGCCGGTTGAAACCACCAACCCCATCCCCTTCGGTTCCGAAACCTATGTAATGGGACTAAAAAACGAAGAGGGCAAAATGAAAGTGGCCACCCGCGAAAACTCGGTAATTTATTTGGAAGACGATTACCAAACCAAGTACCAGGGCTTTGACCCCGACAGCGAGGAAAGCTACATTATTATGAGCAACTACACCAGTGCTTATGTAATACAAAGCGCTAATTTGGCGCTTAAAATTCAGGAAGAATATAAAAGCAAAGCCGGCCGAATAGACAAGGGCGTACACCGCCAAAGTATATGGGTGCTATGGAGAACAGCCATGCCCAGTATTTTAACCGAAATAGGCTATTTAACCAATCCGCTGGAAGAAGAATTTTTGGGAAGCGAAAAGGGGCAAGATTACATAGCTGCCGCTATTTTTCGAGGACTAAGAAGATATAAAGACGAAGTAGAAGGAAATAAAAAAGTGTATAACGACGAGCTGGAAAACCAAGAACCACTGGAAAACGAAAACATAAAAGCCGGCAACATTCCCGGGCAAAAGAAGCAGGAAGAAGAAGAAGCCTTTGTGCAAGATTCGGTAAAAGAGAACAAAGAAACGGAAATCAAAGACCAGAAACCCCCCGTTGTTACACAAACGGCCGTTTTAACTACCGAAACCAAAACAGCAGAGATAGCTGACGTACAAAAAGAAAACTCTGTAGTTGCCGAAACAACCGTGGCTGCCGAGCCACAAAAGCCACAAGTGACAACTTCTGATAAGGTATTGTTTAAAGTACAGTTTGCCAGCAGCAACGTGGAGCTAAATTTAAGCGAGGCAAAATTTAAGCCTATAATTACCGGAAGCTATTACGTACAAAATGGAACTTTAAAATATACTTCCGGAAGTTTTACAGATTTGGCCGAGGCCGCCTCTCATCAAAACATGTTGAGGCAAAACGGATTTCCGGATTGCTTTGTGGTGGCTTTTAAAGAAGGCCGCCGAATTGATATGGCCGAGGCCAAGCGTTTGCTGGAACAAAAACAATAAAACCCGCAATTTTACGTACCTTTGTAAATATGTCATTCCGGCATTTTATATTATTTATTGCGGCAGGAGCTTTTTTAATAGTATCCTGTAAAAAAGAAAAGGAAGAACCTATTGACCCCGGAACCGGTTGCACCAATTGCACTAATAGCACGGCGTCTGTTTATTCCGGTATACTGAGAGCAGGAACCTACACCACCGTAGCCTCGGGCGGAGGCTCAACCGTGGTGGTTCGTGCCAGCGCTTATTTTAGCCAAACACCGGTTTCTATTGCTCAGCCGGTTAGTGCATTAACGGTAAGTGCCGTATATTTTAATGAAGATACTTTACAAAACTCAGGTCATCCTTATTATTACACCAAAACTCCGGTAAGTTTAACTGCCGAAAGCTGGACCATTGTCGGCTCAGGGGATATACCTTCTTTTCAATACAAAAATTTAAAAGAAAAACCCACCTTTACTGCCATTAAAGGAATACCCGATACCATTAAGAAAAATATTGGCTTTACCTTAATTGTGGATGAACTCAGCAATGCCACCGGCGCCACATTTATGATTTGCGATGGGCACCCCACTTCCCCAAAAATTGTTACTAAAGCCCTGGGCATAGGGAATGACACCGTCAACTTTAAACCAAGCCAGCTTTTGAGTTTAGCCACATCTACCAGTGCATACGTATCGCTTATTATAGAAAATGCGCATGCTATTAAGGTGCAAGGCAAAGATTTTAAGTGCAGCAAAGATGTACACTGGACAAAAATGTTGGTGATAAAGTAGATGCTAGTTTAACAGAAATGATTTTAATCTATTAACTAGAAGACCAACTAAAGCGTCCCCCTCAGCGCCTGCTCTCTTTCAATACTTTCAAACAAGGCTTTAAAGTTTCCGGCACCAAAACCGCGTGCGCCCATACGTTGTATAATCTCAAAGAAAAGGGTGGGGCGGTCTTCTACGGGTTTGGTAAAAATTTGCAGCAGGTAGCCTTCTTCATCGGCATCTACTAAAATGGAAAGTTTTTGAAGTTCTTTGATGTCCTCCTTCATCATGTCTTTGTGTGCACCCAGCCTGCGAGGAATGTCGTCATAATATGCTTGAGGCGGCGGTGGTAAAAACTCTACGCCTCGTTCGCGTAATTGGCTAACAGTTTTTATAATATCATCAGTAGCCACGGCTATGTGTTGCACGCCGGAGTCTTCATAAAAATCAAGATACTCTTCAATTTGCGATTTTTTCTTTCCTTTTGCCGGCTCGTTTATGGGAAATTTAATACGCCCGTTTCCGTTACTCATTACTTTACTCATCAGGGCCGAGTATTCGGTATGTATTTGTTTATCGTCGAAAGATAAAAAGTTTACAAAGCCCATTACATCTTCATACCATTTTACCCAGGTATTCATTTGGTTCCAGCCTACATTGCCCACCATGTGGTCTATATACTTTAATCCGATGGGTGTTGGGTTATAATCGCTTTTCCACTCAACAAAACCGGGCAGAAAAACACCGTTGTAGTTTTTTCGTTCCACAAAAATGTGAACGGTTTCTCCGTAGGTATAAATTCCGGAGCGCACTACTTCGCCATGCTCGTCTTTTTCAACCTTGGGTTCCATAAAAGGTTTGGCGCCTCGCTTGGTAGTTTCTTCAAAAGCCTTGCGGGCATCTTCTACCCAAAGAGCAATAACTTTTACCCCGTCTCCGTGTTTTTTCACGTGCTCGCCAATGGGTGATTGGCTGTTAAGTGCGGTAGTTAGTACCAAACGAATTTTATCTTGCTTTAAAACATAGGAAGCACATTCGCGGTTTCCGGTTTCCAGGCCCGAGTATGCCAGCGATTGAAAACCGAATGCGGTTTTATAATAATGTGCGGCTTGCTTGGCATTGCCCACGTAAAACTCTACATAATCGGTTCCCAACAGGGGAAGAAAATCCTGAGCCCCTTCAAAAATTTTTTCTAATCCGTAGTTTACGCTTTTTATTTCTTTACCCATAATGTTAATTTGTTGATTAGCTAATTGGTTAATTAGCCGATGATTTTATTAGTTGTTTTGTTGTTCCTATTATTTTATTTAAAATTTTTGTAATCGAAGTTAATTTATCTAAAAGGGAATCGCAATAGGGGTACTCATCAGAATGTTTACATAGTAAAAGCCAGTATTCAGTTTCCTCTGCTTCTTTAATGGCAATTTTCATTTTATGTACAAAATCTGCTTTGCTTTCTGCGTTTTGGGCTTCTTTTACATTAGCGCCAATACCAGTTCCGCTCCTGAATAATTGATTACTTAAATTGAATTTTTTTAATGCGTTTAATCTTTCGGTAAAAGTAATAATCTCTAATGAAAACTCGAAAGTCAACCGTACTATCAAATTATCTTTATATCTCGGATTCTCAGACATTTTTCAAACGTATCATCTAACTGTCTCATCAACTCATTCGATAATTACTCTACCCAACTCTTATAATATTTTCCGTCGTCAATTTTCATAGCTTCCTCGGTAACCATTAAAGGTTTAAAGGTATCTACCATAACGGCAAGCTCTTGTGTTTCTTTTTGTCCGATGCTGCGCTCCATAGCTCCGGGGGCAGGGCCGTGTGGTATGCCTTTGGGGTGCAGGGTTATATGTCCTTGTTTAATATCATTGCGGCTCATAAAATCGCCATCTACATAGTACAGCACTTCATCGCTATCAATATTGCTATGATTGTATGGGGCAGGGATAGCCTGCGGATGGTAATCATACAAGCGCGGACAAAATGAGCAAACTACAAAAGTAGCTGTTTCAAAAGTTTGGTGTACCGGAGGAGGTTGATGTACACGCCCGGTAATAGGTTCAAAATTATGGATAGAAAATCCCCAAGGGAAATTGTAACCATCCCAGCCCACCACATCAAAGGGATGGGTGGCGTATACCACTTCGTGCATCATGCCCTCTTTTTTTATTTTAATGAGGAAGTCGCCTTTTTCGTCGTGTGTTTCCAAATTTTGCGGCAGTTTAAAATCACGTTCGCAAAAGGGCGAATGTTCCAGTAATTGGCCGGATGAATTTTTGTAACGTTTTGGGGTATAAAAGGGAGAATAACTTTCTACATAAAAAATGCGATTTTCTGTTGTTTCAAAATCCATTTGGTAAATCATGCCTCTGGGTATCACCAGGTAGTCGCCGTATTCAAAAGGAATATTTCCCATAAAGGTACGCAGGGTACCTTTGCCTTTGTGTATGAATAGGAGCTCATCGGCATCGGCATTTTTGTAGAAATAATTTTTCATGCTTTCCTGAGGTGCTGCCAGGCCGATGATACAATCGGAATTTAGTAAAACGGCTTTTCGGCTTTCCAAAAAATCGGCTGTTGGTTTTATATCAAAGCCTTTTAACAGCATGGCCCGGATATTTTTTTCAATGGCAATTTTTGGTTTTACGTCGTAGCTTTTTACAATTTCTTTTACCTGTGTAGGGCGATGAACGTGGTAAAGCAGCGATGAAAAACCGCTGAACCCTTCGGTACCGAAAAGTTGTTCGTAGTAGTGATTGCCCGAAGGGGATTTATAAACCGTATGTCTTTTTTGAGGGAATTTCCCCAGTTTATGATAAATAGGCATGTTATGTTATTTTAAAACCCAGTACGCAAACATCGTCAATTTGCTCGGAATTCTGTTTCCAAGATAAAAAATATTCTTTTAAGCTGTTCCCGATTTCTTTCAGTGGCCTTGCCTGCCATTCGGAGAGAATTTGTTTAAATTTTTTGGTAGTTATTTTCTTCTGTTTTGGACCACCGAATTGGTCGGCGAAACCGTCGGAAGAGAGTACAAAAAAATCATTTATTTCAGGGGTAATTTCGTGTTTTTCAAATAACTGATTACTTTGGGTATGCCCTGCAATACCTGTTTTGGTAGCTTTAATTTCGGTAAATCCTCCGGTATTTTTTAATATCCATAAATTGCGGTTGGCACCGCTGTATGAAACGGTATTATTTTTTCTGTTTATCTTACATAAACAGATATCCAGCCCATCTTTAGAGTTACCTGCTTCATCCTGCTGCAGCGTAAGTTTTAGTTTATTGTTTAGTTGTTCTAGTATTTTGTTTACGGAGGTTTCGTGAGTAGAAATTTCATTCAGTTGCTGAATGGCAAGGGCGCTCATAATGGCACCGGGCACTCCATGTCCGGTACAATCTGCAACAGCAACATAATACTCATTTTCATTAATTTTTTTAAGCCAGTAAAAGTCCCCACTCACAATATCTTTGGGCATATATAGTAAAAAATGGTTGGGAAGCAATTCTTGTATAATTTGAAGGGGGGGAAGCAGTGAATGTTGGATACGTTTGGCATAGTTAATAGAATCTGTAATTTCTTCGTTTTTTCTGAAAACTAGAATTTTTTGTTGCGACAACTCTTTATTTGCTTGTTCCTTTTGACGAATAGCCCGGTATAGAAAACCGGAGAAAACAGAAATAAGCAGAAAACCGATAATAGCTACGGCAATGATAATTCTTTGACGATTAAGTTTATGTTCGGCTTCTTTTTGCAATTTTTGATTGTATAAATCATCAATTTCTTTCTGTTTGGCAAATGTCAGAGAATCTTTTTCCCGCTCGTTTTGAAAGCGGAGCTTTTGAATATTGATAAGAGTTCCTTCTTTTTTGTCTTTTAACGATAAGTCATAGGCTTTACGGTAGTTTATAGCTGCTTTTTGGTAATTTTTCAGCTCCAAATATAAATGCCCGGCTGTATGGTAATAATCCATATCCATAGAGGTCCCGGCTTCGTCAGACCATTGGATAGATTCTGCTTTTGCCAAATAATTTAGAGCAACATCATTCTTGCCAACTTTTTGATTAAGCATGGCAATATTCATGTATAGCATTTTCATCCAATTTTGTTCGGTGTGTTTGTTCATAACCCTCTCTAGTTCATAGCTCAGGTCCAGTGCTTCCTTGTACTTCTTTTTAATCATTAAAACTTCGGCCAGATTGTATAGCAGGTCTGATTTGTCTCGTAAGAAATCCTCTCCCTGCACCATTTTCAGGCCTTTTCTGAAAACACTGTCGGCGGCATCAAAATCCCCCTTTCTTTTGTATATCAACCCAATGTTGTTATAGCTTTTAATGAGGCTTTCAAAATCGTTCGGATTTATGAATTCCATGGCTTTTTTGGAGTATTTTTCTGCCTGATCAAAATCATTTATTTCCGTAAATATCATGGTGATATTTCCATATAAACCGCCAATTTTCGGACTTTTAAATTTAATCATGTACTTTTCACACTCAATGTAGTCTTTTAATGCTGCTTGAAAATCAAATAACGCATAGTGTACCCCCCCTCTTGTCATTAAATGCGACATCAGTAAGGCTTCATTTTTTTTATACCTGCTTAAGTTTACGGCGCTGTCTAAATACAGTTTGGCTGATTTTAAGTTAGATTGATAATAACAAAACACGCCCGCATGATGATAGGTGGTGGCAAGTAACCTGGCATTTTTTTCATCTCTTGCAATGTGATAGTATTTTCTCTGATATTTAGTAAAAATATCAGGGTTTGTGTATAATTTATTAAATATGAAACCCAGTATATCTGCTTTTTTTACGTCTGATTCTGCATTGGCATATAGACGTTCCAAAGAGTCCAAGCTGTTTTTTTCCTGGGAGAAAGCGTTCCACGGCAAGCATACCAGAAAAAGACCTAAAAATATGATGTTATTTATTTTCACTAAGCCTAAATGCCCTTTCGTTTTCAATAATTTTAGCCAAATTAGGCCTTAATCTGCTTTTGTATACTGCCAGGCATTCCGGACCGTTTTTAACCCGGCCTTTTCTCAGTTTTCGTTGTTGCTCAATGGGCAATTGCGTAATTTCCATACATTTTGGTGTACAGCAGCCCTGCATTTTATTTGCACATTCGGGGCATTGAATAAATAGCAAATGACAATCGTCGTTTTTGCAATTAACATGGGTGTCGCAGGGTTTTCCGCACTGGTGGCACTTACTTATTACATCGTTGGTAATGCGTTCGCCAATGCGTTCGTCAAAAACAAAATTAATACCCTTGAATTTACTTTCCAGTCCCTGTTCCTTTATTTCTTTTGCGTATTGAATAATGCCCCCCTGTAAATGATATACGTCTTTAAAGCCTTTGTACTTAAAGTAGGCGCTGGCTTTTTCGCAACGAATGCCTCCGGTGCAATACATCAGCACTTTTTTATCTTCTTTCCCTTTCAGGTGTTCAACTACCAAAGGCAGTTCTTCTCGAAAGGTGTCCGCATCCGGACAAAAAGCACGCTCAAATCGTCCCACCTCACTTTCGTAATGGTTGCGCATATCTACCACAATGGTATCCGGGTCTTCCAATGCTTGGTTGAATTCTGCGGCGTTTAGGTATTTTCCGGTATTGGAAGGGTCAAACTCAGGATCGTCAATACCGTCGGCCACAATTTTATTGCGCACTTTTACAATGAGTTTGTAAAACGATTTCCCATTTCCATCTACGGCATGTTTAAAGGGAACTTCCTTAAAATAAGGTAAGCTGTATAAATGTTTTACAAAATCATCCCATGAGTGTTCCGGAACACTCATTTGCGCATTAATTCCCTCGTTGGCCAAATATATACGGCCAAAGCAATTCAGTTGGTACCATTGCTTGTAAAGCTCGTCGCGCAATGCCTGTGGGTTAGGGATATTTACATACCGATAAAAAGAAACGGTTTTTCTGTTAAAGGTTTCTTCCTGAAGCCGCTGCTTCAAAACGTGTTTGTTTACTCTGTTTACTAATAATGCCATATCGATAAAAATAATTGCAGGTTATATTATCGGAAGCCGGCAAATAAAAGTTTTAAAAATTCTTTTATTTACTTAGGTTTGCAAAGATACAAAATAGTTGTTAAACCCTTTGAAACGCTTATAAAACCTATGGCACTCGAAAAAATCCTGATTATAGGGGCTGGCGGACAAATAGGCCTGGAATTAACCGAAGAGCTTTCTCGCATATACGGAAGCAGCAATGTGGTAGCGTCGGACATAAAAGCTTCCGGAAATTTTCCTAATAATCCTTTTGAGGTCTTGGATGCCTTGGACAAAAACGCTCTTTTTGAAATTGTGAAGAAACACGGCATTAACCAAATATACCATTTGGCAGCGCTTTTATCGGCCACCGGCGAACAAAACCCCATGTTTGCCTGGAAACTGAACATGGAAAGCCTTTTTCATGTGCTGGATTTAGCCAAAGAAAAGCACATTAATAAAGTATACTGGCCCAGTTCTATTGCGGTTTTTGGCCCTACAACACCCCAAGAAAATACACCTCAGTATACGGTTATGGAGCCAAGTACCGTTTACGGAATCAGTAAACAGGCCGGAGAACGTTGGTGCGAGTGGTATTTTAAAAAATATGGCGTAGATGTAAGAAGTTTACGCTATCCGGGCCTTATAGGCTGGAAAAGCGCTCCCGGAGGAGGAACTACCGATTATGCCGTTCATATATTCTATGAGGCTCTTAAACAAGGGAATTATGAGTGTTTTTTGTCGGAATACACTACCTTGCCCATGATGTGTATGGAGGATGCCATACGGGCTACTATTGAATTAATGCAGGCCCCTGCGCAAAATATAAAAATAAGGAGCTCCTATAACCTGGCCGGGATTTCCTTTAGCCCCGCTCAAATAAGCGAGGAAATAAAGAAGCATCTGCCCCATTTTAACATTTCTTACAAGCCTGATTTCAGGCAGCAGATAGCCAATACCTGGCCAAAAAGTATCGACGATTCAAACGCCCGTATCGACTGGGGATGGAAACCTGCCTACGACCTATCAAAGCTGGTTAAAAGCATGTTAGAACAACTAAAAACTAAAATTTAAAAAAGCGTCAAAAAAACTTGTTTTACTGAAACCCAAGGCCTTTTATATCGTAACAAATAAGCGGGAATGGGGGGTAGCCCCTTATCGACAAAAACCCCCCATTAAGCTAAAAATGTTTTCATGTTGTTAAACTATTATTATATTTGACTTGACAATGAAGAAACTTCTACAAATATTCCTGTTCATATCCCTCACTTCCTACGCACAATCTCAAAGTTTTGAGATGGACGTAAACGGGGTAGATACCATCAATAAGATTGATGTAACAGGGAAAAAGCAAGGGAAGTGGGTTGTAAGAGGCAAGCATAAGCCCGGTTCGTGTTATGCCATGGATGCCAAAGTAGAAGAAGGCAAGTACGAAAATAATCGTAAAACAGGAATTTGGATAGAGTATTACTGTAATGGTAATATGAAAAACAAACTTACTTTCGTAAATGGTCGCCCGGACGGATACGCTATTATGTACCACGAGAACGGAAAAATCAGCGAAGAGGGCAACTGGAAAGTGAATAAATGGGTAGGTAATTATAAATTATATTACGATAACGGCCAGGTACAGCACGAATTTGTTTTTAACCAAGCCGGTAAGCGGGACGGACCCCAAAAATACTATTACGACAACGGTCAGGTAGCCATTGAAGGTAATTTTGCCAACGGAAAAGAGAGTGGCTTGATTAAAGAATTTTACGAAAACGGTGATTTAAAAGCAGAGAAAACCTTTGCCGATGGCAACGTGGATGTAGCGTCTATAAAAGAGTACCAGCCTAAAAAACCTATTGCTCCTAAATCAGATAATCCGGCAGATAATGCGCCAAAAATTACTTTAAAGCCTGACGAAAAACCCAATGAGGCAGTTGCTAAAAACACCAAAGGTCCTATCATTCTTAACGGCCAGCACACCCTCTACAATAAAAACAAACAAATCACCAAAGATGGCGTATTTAAGGATAATCGTTTGATGGATGGCAAGGCATATATATATGACGACAATGGAATTTTGATTCGGGTAGCTGTTTATAAAAACGGAATTTATGCCGGTGATACTCAGATAGAAAACTAATATTATTTAAATATGCTTAGTGTCCTAAATCCCGCCATTGGCGGGATTTTTGGTTTTTAGATAAAGACCCCTTTAGTTTCGATTAAACTTTTTTTACTTAGTGTTTGAAAACGTAGCTTTAACCTACAGTTCTGATGCCGTTTTAATTAAGAAAAACAGAATGAAAAAATTTTTACCTTTTTTCTTTTTCCTTTGCCTGATGACAAATAGTATACAGGCTCAAAGTTATGAGGTGCTTCCCGGAACAAATGACACAATTAATATGATCGATCAAACCGGTAAAAAGCAAGGAAAGTGGATTGTTACCGGCAGACATAAACCGGGGGGATGCTATGCTGCGGTTCAGAAAATAGAAGAAGGGGCTTACTCCCAAAACAGAAAAATAGGTAGTTGGATAGAGTACTACTGCAATGGGAAGCCAAAAAGCGAAGTGCCTTTTGTGAATGGAAGACCTGATGGATATGCCGTTACCTATTACGAAAACGGAAACAAAAAGGAAGAAGGGGAATGGAAAAATAATAAATGGGCAGGCAACTATAAACTCTATTACGAAAACGGTCAACTACAACACGAGTTTAAATACAATGCAGCTGGAAAAAGAGAAGGACACTCCACTTACTTTTATGAAAACGGTCAGGTAGCCGTAGAAGGAAATTTTGTGAACGGAAAAGAAACCGGCATTTTTAAGGAATACCACGAAAACGGAGACCCCAAAGCCATTAAAACATTTAATAATGGCGATGTAGATTTGGAAACGATTAAAACCTTTGAGCCAAAAAATAATTTGGCTAAAAAAACCAGCGATGTAGAAAAATTTGCTCCAGGCAAAACAGTAACCGAGGTTAAAAAAGAAGAAGTGGCCGAGGCCAGCAACAAAGCCACCACCCTAAACGGCAAACACATTTTATACAACAAAAATAAGCAAGTAAGTAAAGAAGGGCTTTTTAAAGATAACCGCTTAATGGAAGGCAAGGCATACATATACGATGATAACGGCATACTCATTCGCATAGCTACCTACAAGGATGGAATTTATGCCGGCGATGCGCCTATTGAGAAGTAAGAAATAACTTCTCAGAATCTAATAAAGTTCCTACGATAATCTTGCTTTTTTTATTACTTTATTTTTTGCCATCTTTGCTCTTCGCTAGTAGGCATGCAAGAGCTATTTATATACAATACCCTTACCCGCAAAAAAGAACCATTCAAGGCCATACATCCTCCCTTTGTTGGAATGTATGTTTGCGGGCCCACCGTGTATAGCGATGTGCATTTGGGAAACTGCCGCACCTTTATTTCATTCGATGTAATTTACCGATACCTTACCCATATTGGGTATAAAGTAAGGTATGTTCGTAATATTACTGATGCCGGACATTTGGAGGGAGACGGAGATGTAGGAGAGGATAAAATTTCCAAAAAAGCAAAACTGGAACAGTTGGAACCCATGGAAATTGTTCAGCAATACACTACCGGTTTTCATGAAATTATGCGCCTGCTCAATAACCTTCCCCCCAGCATAGAGCCTACAGCCACAGGGCATATTTTGGAGCAGCAACAAATAGCCGCTGAAATTATTAAGAAAGGATTGGCCTACGAAGTAAACGGAACCGTATATTTTGACGTTGAAAAATTTGCACAAACAAATAACTACACCGCCCTTACCGGGCGTAAGCTTGATGAATTACTGGAAAATACCCGTGAGCTCGATGGGCAGGATGAAAAAAAGGGACGTCTGGATTTTGCCTTGTGGATAAAAGCCAAACCCGAGCACTTAATGCAATGGAACAGCCCCTGGGGAAAGGGCTTTCCCGGATGGCACATTGAGTGCAGTGCCATGAGCACCAAATACCTGGGCGAACAATTTGATATTCACGGTGGGGGTATGGATTTAGCGCCAACACATCATACCAATGAAATTGCTCAAAACGTAGCCTACTGCGGAAAACAACCCGCCAATTATTGGATTCACACCAACATGCTTACCGTGAATGGTCAAAAAATGAGTAAGAGTTTAGGGAATAGTTTTTTGCCTCAAGAGCTGTTCAGCGGAAATCATCCCTTGTTGGAAAAAGGGTATAGTCCCACAGTAGTTCGCTTTTTTATGTTGCAAACGCATTATCGCAGTACCCTTGATTTCAGTAACGAGGCATTAAATGCTGCTGAAAAAGCTTTCCAGCGTATTAGCGATGCCTGGAAAACACTGCAAAATATACAAGCATCTGCATCCGGCACAGAAAATGTAACAACCATTGAGCAGGCATGTTACGATGCCATGAATGATGATTTTAACACGCCTGTGCTCATGGCACAAATTTTTGAAACCGTACGTATTATTAATTCTGCCAACGACGGAAAAACAAAGTTAACTGCCGATGATATTGTCTTGCTTAAAAAAATATATACCGATTTTTTGATTCAGGTATGCGGACTCAACTTAGACCAGGAAGAGAGCGGGAAAGTTTACGACACACTTGACCGGGTGGTTAAACTGGTTCTTGATATGCGTGCCAAAGCCAAGGCAGATAAAAATTTCACCCTCAGCGATGAATTACGAGATAAACTCACGGAGGCCGGCGTTAAAGTAAAAGATAGCAAAGAGGGAAGTACCTGGACTCTGTAACATAAATACCATCAAATGAAATTAAAAACACACCTTCTCTTTTCTCTCGTTTGTTTGTTATGGTTGGTTTCCTGTACGGAAGACAGTAATAAAAACATACAAAAACCCGATACCGAAAACCCGGATAAACATATTGCCAAGGCACGCGTAATTCCTCCGGTATTTAATGCTGATAGTGCTTACGCTTTTGTCAAATACCAGGCCGATTTAGGTCCCCGAACACCCGGGAGCGACGCACATGCCAGGGCAGTTAAATATTATGAAGAAAAATTAAAAGCATACGGCGCCCTCGTGCAAATACAAACAGCCAATGTAAAAACCTTTGATGGTAAACCTTGGCTACTTAAAAATGTAATAGCCTCTTTTAATCCCGATAGCAAAGACAGAATATTATTATGCGCTCACTACGACAGCCGCCCCTTTTGTGAAAAAGAAAAAGATCCGAAATTAAAAGCAAAACCTTGTCCCGGTGTAAATGATGGTGCAAGCGGAGTAGGCGTGCTCTTGGAAGTTGCCAGACAGCTTAAAGAAAAACCGCTAAACATAGGTATAGATATCATTTTGTTTGACTTGGAAGATTATGGAGATAACGGAGGAATGCCCGATACCTGGTGTTTGGGTTCACAGTATTGGAGCAAAAATCCGCATAAAAAAGATTATTCCGCACGCTTTGGTATTCTGCTGGACATGGTGGGGGCTAAAGATGCACGCTTTCCCAAAGAAGAATTTTCTACTTTTTATGCCCGAGATGTCGTAAATAAGGTATGGAAGGCGGCTAAATTAAGTAAGGCCACGGGCTATTTTACCGATGAAGAAACCGGAGAAATGACCGATGACCATGCTTTCATTAACCGCATAGCCCAAATACCAACCATTGATATTTTACATTACAACGCTCTAACAAACTCCTTTTTTGAGCATCATCATAAAACAACCGATGATATCACTAATATCGATAAGAATACCTTGGCGGCGGTTGGCCAAACCTTGCTGGAAGTTATTTATAACGAATAGGAAGCAAACTAATTTGCTGCGACAGGGGTTTCGTCCATATTACGGGTGTCTAACGCATCGCGTAACCCGTTTCCAACCAACATAAAGGCTAATACCAGCAAAGCAGTGGCAATACCCGGAATAATGGCTAAATAGGCCTTGCCCAGCAAAATATATCCGTAGTGTGCACTGCTCATTTCTCCCCAGGAAGGAACGGGAGGTTGTGCGCCAATACCCAAAAAACTTAATCCCGATTCGGTTAGTATGGCGGTAGCAAAATTGCTGGCGGCCATTACAATTACAGGCCCCATTACATTCGAAAGTACGTGTCTGGTAATGATGCGGAAATTTTTATAACCCAGCGCTCTTCCGGCATCCACAAACTCTTTTTCGCGAATACTTAAAATTTGTCCTCTAACAACACGAGCTACTTCTACCCACATGGTTAGGCCTACCGCAATAAACACCTGAATAATTCCTTTTCCCAAAACCAAGGTAATGGCTATTACCAAAAGCAGGGTTGGAATACTCCATACCACATTAATTAACCACATAATTACGGTATCAACGCTTCCTCTGTAATAACCTGCTACAGCTCCCAGTAAAATTCCAATAAACAAGGAAATGATTACCGAAACAAGGCCCACACTTAAACTGATGCGGGTGCCTATCATTAAGCGGCTTAGTAAATCGCGGCCAATGATATCGGTTCCAAGCAGGTATTTCTTAACTACTAAATTATTTTTTTCTATCTCTTTCTTTAAATCCTCAACCGAGCGATCAATCTTTTCCGGATTTCCGATTTCATACAATGATACTCGCTGCGCAGAGGTATCGTAAACAATGGGCTTAGAAAGGTCAATGGCGTATAAAACGTCCACCATATCATATTTTATTTTGGTTCCGTTATTTACTTTGTTTCCTGTATATTCTTCAATAATAATTTTATTACCAATAAAATCGTAGTCATATATGGGAATGGCTGTGTACTCTTCTTGTTGCCCAAAAAGCATCTTTTCGTACCAGGGGGTATGCGTAAGCTCTTGATTTTTTTTAACCAAAAGCATTTCAATGCTAAAGCCCGGCGGCTTGGTGTGTAATTCCGGTTTCTGGCTATTGGCGTAGGGCGTTGAGTCAGGAGTTATCAGATACCCCAACACAGAAATTACCGAAGCAAAGAAAATAATCAATAGCCCAAACATGGAGAGCTTTTGTTTTCTAAACCTTCGCCAAGTTTCAGCAGTAAGCGATTCGGACTGAAACTCTCTATTTCTTTTTTTAAAAAGCACGTTATGGTTTCCATTTTGGTTTTACCAGTAACCCGAATATGCTCATAAAGAGAACATAAAACGGATAAACAAAGGAGCCAAGCAGCACATAAATCATACTTGTCCGGGCTCCGGCAAAACCGGCAGCTAAAAATACTAACAAAATGTCAATTAGCAACTTAAGCCCCATAAAAATTAGTCCAAAACACCTATTTTGAGGATAAATAAATGAGGAAACAAACAGGCTTACAAAAGCAGCGTTTGCCGAGAAAATAACGAGTGCTACAAGCATATTGAGTATACTTTTTTGTTTGGTTATTTTTCCTGCCCAGCGTGCTTTTTGGTGCAGAAGGGCAGAAACATTTTTTAAGGGGTAGGTGTACACGATAGTTTCTTTACAATTTAAATATCCAACAAGGTTTTTATTTAGTTTAAGGGTTTCCTCCAGCAAAAAAACATCATCGCCGGAAGCAATATGTAAATGATTTTTGTATGCACCGGTTTTGTAAAAAAGTTTTTTGCTGAAAACCAAATTGGCACCGTTACATAAAAACGGATAACCTGCTGTGGCAGCAGCAAAAGTAAAAACCTGCAGCGCCATCATTTCGCTGCTTTGAAATGAATGGAGCAATCCACGCTTTGTTTTTATGTAAACCGGGCAAATGAGTAATTCCTTTTTTTGTGTTTGTAGGGCACCGGCAATGCTCGAAAGCCAATAAGGAGAGTAGTTATAGGTATCGCCGTCGCGGGTAATAATGTATTCATGTATTGCGCTTTCCATGGCGAGATGAATGCTTTCCTTTTTTCCTTTTTTTTGCGTGTTTTTAAGCAGCAAGTAGTTAACTCCCGATTTTTTTAGTAGCTCTTCCGCCAGGGCGTAGGTATTATCCGTAGAGGCATCATCAATAACAATAACTTGTATTTTTTCAGGAGGATATTGTTGCGCGATGATTTCTTTTAAACAGTTTTGTATGTAGGCCGATTCGTTACGGACGCAGATAATTATACTAAATGCTGTATCTGAATTTCCCGGAGTGTATATCTGTTTGCTTTTTATGAAAAGAAGGCAGACACCGAGTAAAATCAGTACATAAAGCAGTATGATTATGCCTGCTGAAATCATATCGTACTTTTTTTGAAGCGAAAAGAGTGAAGCCCTACATTTTCTCGGAGCAAAACAAGGTACCCTAAAACGCTCGGAAAAACAATATTTATGAGCCATAGCAACAAGGCCGCCAAGGCCAATCCGGAAGCGTGCATATTTGCCCCTTCAAACACTACCATGGCAATAGTTGCTCTAATGGCGGGTTCTATGATGCTGAACATGGGAAGAATACTGGTTATTAAAAAATACATGCTTATTCCGTAAAAAAGTCGCAAACCGGCAAGCTCACTATTAAAACAAACTAATAATAGATAGAATTGCCAGGTAAAAATGAAGTAACGCAGTATGGATAGCCCCCAAAGAAATAACAGTTGCTGCTTTTTCCATACAATAGGTGCGGCCTCCGCTTCGGGAGCAATACCTGATTTCTTTTGAATGAAATGAACCAAGGGGTTTATTTTTAAAAACAGCAACAAAAAAATAATCATTAAAATAACAGATAGGATACCTGCGGCTGTATAAATTTCAGTGCTTTCGCTCAACTTTTTTTGATGGAGTAAAAAAGAAATTACTCCTAACACAATGGTAATGCTGAGCTGAAAAAAACCGTTTATAAAGTGTAATAAGCTTATTTGCACCCGTTTTTCGGGGCTAAAAAAGTGAAGTTTCCCCAAAAATTCGGTTGCTCTACCCGGGGCTAAATTTCCCACGCATATTCCTGCATAAACTGATTGCTGGGCACGCCAAAAGCTTATTTTCTCCACATTCCCTGTAATGAGTTTCCACTTAAAACTCTCAATACCCCAGTTTATCGGGAAAAGAATCCAGGCGGCTAACATGTAAAGCCATGTTTTTTTGTTTTCGAGTTTTGAAAACAATAAATCCCACTCGCCGGGTTTAGCATCTATAAACAGGCGTTTATAAATAATCCAAATACAGGCAATTCCTACCAGAGCTTTAATGAATAGAGAAATATATTTATTACGTTTCAAATCAACCAAGCAAAGAAGTTAAATTTAGTAACTTGCACGGGTTAAATAAATGCTTAAAGATAAAATAATACTGGGGATTGACCCCGGAACTTTGGTGATGGGGTATGGCCTCATACATATTGTTGGAAACCAAGTGAAACCTGTAAGTATTGGTATTATTAAGCTGGAACAGTACGAAGACCATGCTTTACGCCTCCAAAAAATTTTTGAAAGAACCTGCGCCATTATTGAAGAGTATAAGCCGGATGAGTTGGCCATTGAAGCGCCTTTTTTTGGTAAAAACGTACAAAGTATGCTTAAGCTGGGGCGCGCACAGGGAGTGGCTATTGCGGCAGCACTTAGTAAAAAAATACCCATCACCGAGTATTCGCCCAAAAAAATAAAAATGGCCATTACCGGAAACGGAAATGCCAGTAAAGAACAAGTAGCAGCCATGCTTCGGCAAATGTTGGGCCTAAAACAAGAAAATAAGTACCTGGATGCTACCGATGCCTTGGGAGCTGCTATGTGCCATTATTTTCAAAACAGGGGCGTAAGTGGCACACAAAAGAAATCGTATGGAAGCTGGAAAGCTTTTCTAAATGATAATCCTAAAAGAAAGGGTTAGTGCTTAATACTCGGCACCGTCGGTTCCCATGCCGCCGCCTGCTCCGCCTCCTCTGCGCATTCTTTTAAACAAAGAGGTATCAAATTTTCCGAACAGGTAGGTGATGTTGAAACGTAAATAACGAGTTTCTCTGCGGCGGCTCATATCCTGAGCGAAATCCGCGGTTTGAATGTAATAGCCAAATTGCTTGGTATTGAACACATCGCTTAAAGTGATATTAAAAATCCACTGCATTTTGTACATTTTATTTAACGATATATCCATAAAATAAACTTCTCTTGATTTCCCGTTAATAATAGCTTTTGGCGCTTCGTAGTTTCCGTTTACCTGAAGTTGAATATCCCAGGGCAGGGTATAATTCATGGCAATTTTTCCTTTATAGCTCCACCCTTTGGATACGGTTTCGGGCCTTCCTTCAATAATACCGCTGTTGAGGTATATATAAAACACGTCGGCATTTATGGTGGTATTAAATTTTTTGTGAATGTTCCAGCGTAGGGTGTTTTCAAAGCCATAACGCAATTGGTCTCGGCCGTTTACCCATGTGTTTACGGTAATGCTGGCATTACCCGGCGATGGATATAAATAATTGGTAATGGGTTGCTGATTGTAATGTGTATATGCCGATGAAAGCAGGTTTCCTTTTTCAAACACAAAGTTATAATTGACTTCGCTGATATTAATAAGCTCGGGTTTTAGTGCCGGATTACCGATGCGGTAATTGCGAGCATCGCTAAACATAATAAAAGGCATGGCCTGGAAGAAATTAGGCCGTTCAATTTTTCGGCTTATGTTGAATTGCAACTCGTGTTTGCCTATTTTTTTACTCAAATAAAACGAAGGAAACCAAGCGAATAAAAAATTATCGCGAGTGCTTGGGTAGTTATATTCAAAGGATAAATCTTTATCCAGTAATTTTCCGGCGTAATACGTTTGCTCAAAGCGTAAACCGGCTTGGTATCCTATATCCCAGAAAGTTTTTCCGGTATGGGTGATGTATGCCGCATTTACCATATCGTCTATTTGATAATTATTACTTTGCGTAGTATCTTTTACAAAATCTCCGGAAGGGTAAATTTTGTTTTGGATATTATTCAAGAAAGTAGAGTTTTTATAAAACAACCTTACGCCCGCTTCCAGTTTTTTGGTTTCGGCGTAGGGGTTGGTAAAATCTAATTGAAAGGTATACATGTGGTTATCCGATTTTCCGGTATTGGTGCTCACCATTTGGTCCAGCGTATCAATAATTCCGAAGTTGCGGATGTAGTTATTTGTAACAAACTCAAAGCCGTTTCTGCCGCCGCCTTTATTGTAGGTTAAGTCGGCAATAATTTCTTTGTTGGGAGTGGGGAATGTTTTTCGGTAGCTAAGCTGGGCAGTGTGGTTTTGAAATCCGCCGCCGTTCAGGTTTCGGCGGTCGCCCCAGCTGTCTATAAATCCTTTGTCGTCTTTGCTGGTAAAGGTTTGTCGGTCATCAAAACGCATAAAGCCATCTACAATATTATAGGAAATGCCGATGTTGTTGCGGTTATTTATGTTATAATCTACCGAAGCTCTGGCAAACTGAAAACGGTTTTTGCTTAGCATGTTGTTTTCCAGGTCGTAGTACAAAATATCATCCGGAACGGGCATGTTAAAATCACGACGCTTGGTGTAACCAAATGTTCCTACCTTATTGGCTCCGTTAAGCGAGTACATGAGCGAAAAATTAAAGGGGTTTTCTTTTACGTTAATGTTTCCGGTAATTCCGTGGCGTTCCTGTGTGCCAATGGTTCCCATCAGCATGCCGTTATAACCGGGTTTTTTGCTTTTTTTCAACACCACATTAATTATTCCGCCGGTGGCAGCAGCTTCAAACTTAGCGCTGGGGTTTGAGATAACCTCTACCCGCTCAATGGCATCGGCCGGAATTTGGTTTATGCTCAGGGTGGTGGGCCTTCCGTCTATGTATATCATCACGGCTTTTTCTCGGAGGGTGGCATTTCCTTCACCGTCAACGCTAATGGTGGGAATGTTTTTTAGAACATCTATACCTGTTCCGCCTCTTACCGAAAGGTCTTTTTCCACGTTGTATACTTTTCGGTCTACGCTCATTTGAAAGGTGCTTTTTTCGGCGGTAACTTCTACTTCTTTAAGAATTTGTTCATCCAGTTCCAATTTTATGTTTCCCAAATCCTGTTCCAGTTTTTGGGGGGTAATAAATACTTTTTGTTCAAATTTTTTATAGCCTATCATGGTAATTCGCAGGCGGTAGCCGCCCATGGCCGGCAGGTTGTCTAAATCAAAATCGCCGTTTTCTTTGGCAAAGCCTCCTGCAATGGCGCTGTCTTTATTATACCAGAGCAGCACTACCGAGGCAAATTCTACGGGTTTTTTGGTTTGGGCATCAATTATTTTGCCGTACATGCGGCCCTTAATGCTGTTCATTACCTTAGCCATGTCTTTTGGGTTACCGCCTCCCGGCATTTGTGCCGGTAAATGCAGGCTAAGGAGCATAAAAAAAACGGTACTGATAAAAAAAGTTCTCATGAGTTTGCCCAGGCAGCAAAGATAGAATTTATGAGTAGCTGGTTTTGGGGATTTTTACCGGTGGTAAAATGGCTTGCTGATTGGGTTAGGGGGAGTATTAAAAACCAAAAATTCGTTAAAATTAATGCTAACAAAACACATCACAACTTTATCGTTATCTAATCAATGTCACGTTTCCTTTTTTAAAGGTTTCTTCGCCGTTGTAGCATTTTACTTTCAGGTACCAGCCAAAAACGCCCACGTCGGCCGGTCGGCCTTTGTAGTTGCCATCCCAGCCTTTATTTTTATCGGTGGTTTCAAATACCATTTCACCCCAGCGGTTATATACGGCAAAATAGAGTTCGTCAATTTTTAATCCGCGTACGTATAAGATATCGTTTTGTCCGTCTCCGTTGGGCGTGAAAGTGTTGGGAACAAAAGCATCCCCTTCAATGCAGCCCGGTAAAAATACATCCACAAATACATACAAGGTTTCGCGGCAGCTTCCGTTTACGGCTACCACGGTATAGGTGGTGGGCCTGTCGGGCTGGGCAGTAACGGTATATCCGGTTTTAGGAGTAACATGTGTGTTGGGGTACCAGTTAATGGTGGCGCCGGGGTCGCCGGAATACTGTAAACTCGTGGTATTTCCCTGTATTACACCCGTTGGGTTGGCTACTGCCGAAATGGGGTTGTTGGATAAGTTATACACGTTAACCGTGGTAACCAGCGTAAACTGGCAGTTGTTGCTGGTAGTTATGGCTACCGAGTAAACAGTGGTAATGCTGGGGCTGGCAATAGGGTATTGGTTATTAGGAGAATCGAGTGTTTGCGCAGGAGACCAGGTGTAAGAAACTCCTCCACCGGCCATTAGTTGGGCGGTATTTCCTTTGCAGATAAAAGAGTTTCCGTTAACCGAAAGTGGCGGTGGCGGCGGAACCGAAATAGGTTTATTCACGGTATCTTTACAACCAAAGCTGTTGGTGGCAATGAGGGTAACCGTAAAATCGCCGCCGCTGCTGTAAAAGAGGTATGGGTTTTGTACGGTAGATGTTTGGGTGGGTGATAAGGTCCACTCCCAGGCGGCAATATTTGCTGCAGAATTATCGTTGAACTGAACAGCTCCTCCGCAGGGATTAATGGCGTAGTAAAAATCTGCAGTGGGTTTGGGATGCACGGTAACTAAGGTTGTTAATGTTTGTACGCAAGGGTAGCCCGGTGTAGTGTTTTCAATGGTTACACTATACAGTGTAGTAACGCTGGGTCCGGCGGTTGGGCTGGGAATATTGGTGGCGCTGAGTCCGGTGGAGGGCTGCCAGGTATAGCTTGTTCCGCCGCTTGCGGTGAGCGTAATGCCTAATCCTTCACAAATTACACCGTTGGTAACGGAGGGATTAAAATTAAAAATGTTTACGGTTTGTGTGGTTGATGAAATACAGCCGTTGGCTCCGGTAACCAATAAACTAATGGTATAGTTGCCCGAGTTGTTGTATACGTGCGTGGGAGAAGTTGCCGTTACGGTTGGGGAGCCGTCTCCGAAATTCCACACATAAGGATTTGCGCTTAGTGTACCGGTGCTGTTATTTGTTATAAAAACCGTATTGGTACAGGGCGCCAAAGAAGCCGTAAAGGCAGGGTTGGGAACAGGTAGTACGGTTATAAAAGTAGTTGAGCTGTCTTTTAAATTGCAACTGGAGGGATCAAAAATTATCAAAGAAACCGTGTAAGTGCCGGGTGTAGTGTAGGTATATACGGGATTGGTAACCATGGTGTTTGTTTGTCCGTTGCCGTAATTCCAGGTAAAGGTAGCGGCAGGATTGGTGGGGGTATATACACTGGTAAAACTTACCGTAAGGGGCGTACAACCCATAATGGTGTTGGAACTGATAGCCGATACGGCGGTGTTTAATTGAAAATCTATTTTAAATACCCCATTGTTGCAATTAAAACTTAGGTTGGGTCCCGGAGGGCAGGCAGTGGTAATACCGCAGGGCCAGGCTCCGGGAGAAATAGGAAAGTCGTCTGCTCCGCCGCAACCTGCACAAACCGACTGGTAAATTTTTCCGCTGGGGTCAAAGCGGGAGGTGCCTCCGTCTACGTGTTCATCGCTGGTTGGGCCGCCGAAATAACTGCCGAAAAGTAATCCGGTTGCGTTAGAGTCTAAGGCCATCAGGTAAAAATCGTAGCCGGTAGTTGTTGAAAACCCCGGGATGGCATTAGCAATGGGCATGTTATTCATGGCCACTGTATTGGTGATGATACCTCCGCCCCAGCCGGATAAATAAATATTATTGCAATTATCCACTGCAAAGGCAGAGGGGGAAATATCCACTCCTACCAGTTTGCTGCCAAACACGGTAGAGAAGAAAATACTGTTTAAGCTATTGTTGTATGCCCGAACAAACTGGTGTGTATTTGGTACGCTGTATATACCGCTGGTGCTGGTTGGAGAAGCTTGCACAGGCATATTTCCGTAGGATTGTCCGAATACATATATTCTTCCGTACTTATCGCCGCTAACAAAAAAGGACACGTCGTAATCATTGGTGCCAATATAGGTAGCGTTTACGATGGCATTTCCGGAAGGATTTATTTTACAGAGGAAGCCGTCGGTTTTCCCTCCTTGATAGCTGTTTTGATGCCCGGTTCCGGTTCCGGGAAGGTTGTTACTACAGGTTCCTCCTGTTATATATACGAATTGGTTTTTATCAACGTAGATTCCGTTTCCACAGTCGTTATGGGTTCCGCCGTAAAAACTGCTGAAAATAAGCGAAGAAAGATTAGCGTTAAATTTAGCTACAATAATATCCTGCCCTCCGTTGTACGTATTGTCAAAACCGCCCACAATAGGGATGTTAGAGGAGCGGGTAGAGCTGACGATATAAATATTATTTAATGCATCTACCTGAATTTCGCCTCGGAATTGGTCGCCGTAGTTTGTTTGCAAGGAGTCGTAGTTGGTAGAAGGGAAATTGGTGATGCAGGGGTTATTATTAGCCGCAACAAAATCCATGTAGGTATTGGTCAAATAGTTTACGCCGTCATTTTGTGAGCCGCCAAAGTAAGTAGAGCCAATAAGGCCCGTGCCGGCGGCATTAAACTTGGTAATAAAAATATCGGTACCTCCGCAAAAAATAGAGCCGTTGCTGGTAAAGCCAATAGTAGTTCCCCCGCTGAAAGAGCCATAAGCGGCATTGGGGGTTGTAGGAAAATCGGTAGAGCTGGTGGCGCCGTACAGGCATAGGTTATTGTTGTTGTCTACAATCATACTCGAGGCTACCTCAGTTCCCGAGCCGCCCAGGTAGGTTGAGTAAATAAGGTTATTGCCGGTGGAATTGTACTTGGTAACAAACACATCGGTGCGGCCGTAGCCGGCTACGTTGTTAAACGTAACATCGTATGCGCCCACGGAGGTAGGATAGCCCACATTAAAAACCATGCCGCCACTATATAAGTTTCCTTGTCCGTCGTAAGTGGCCGTCATCCCGAAATTATCGGGGGTGGTGCCAATTTGTGCCGAAAAAACCAAAATAGGGTCAATAACCAAAGGATAATTTTTGTTGTATCCGTTCGGAAACTCGTAACTGAGGGTATTTCCGGATAGCTTGTAAACACAAGGAACAGTCACTACCTTATTTTTTATTAGTTGGTAGGCATAAGGTTTTTGTTCTATAACCTCGTTTACTTCCAGTTTTATTATCAGGGCACTGTCTTTTAATCTCAGTTGAGCAAGTCCGTTGTATTTTAGTTTAATATCGGAGGGATTTGCTCCCGGGTTTACATGAAAGTTATATTTAAGGCCGTTTATACCCGTAAAAATCTCATAGTCAATTCCGCTGTAAATATTTTTTAGCCATACCTGCCGGTAGTTGCGCACATTGCTTTTCCATTTATTGGGGTTGTTGCCTATGAAAAAATTTTCATAATCACTTCCCATCTGCATTTTTTCTATTTGTGGTTGGGGTAACGCATTTAAAAACTCCACTTCGTAGGCATGACCTCTGATTTTTTCTTTTTTGCTCAGTTGTTTTTTTATCTCGCGGCGGTGGTATTCGCGAAATCTTTTTTTGTCGTAAAAATTGAATACTAACTTATTGTTTTCCAAAAAAAGCGCCCCTCCATCCAGTTGGGCGCAAAAAAGGATGTTAGGCTCCCATTGGCCCTTGTTTTCGGTAAGTTTAGCCCCGGCATGAGCGTGCGGGGTAACCACCTGGGGTATTTGGCCATCCAAAAAAAAAGGCAAAAAAGTGAAAAGGAGAAATATTTTGCCCAACACACGCATATTACCAAAGATACAAACAAAATGCTTTTGAAGCAAAACAAGCGCAAATACACGAAAAAACTTACCTTTGCGGCCATGTCCGGAATTGTTGCTATAGTAGGAAGACCAAACGTAGGAAAATCTACACTTTTTAATCGCTTAACCGAAAGCAGGCAGGCTATTGTGGATGAGGTAGCCGGCGTTACCCGCGACAGACATTATGGCAAAGCCGAATGGGGAGGCAGAATGTTTAGTTTGGTGGATACCGGAGGTTACATTCATGGCAGTGATGATGCGTTTGAAGGAGAAATTCGTAAGCAAGTGCAAATTGCCATTGACGAAAGCAGCCTGCTGTTATTTGTGGTAGACGTAAATGATGGAATAACTACTTTTGACAAAGAGGTGGCAGATGTAATCAGGAGAAGTAAAAAAAAGGTATTGGTGGTAGCCAATAAAACCGATAACAACGAACGCATTGCTCAGGCCTCTGAATTTTATGCCTTTGGCTTGGGAGAGGTTTATCCTGTTTCGGCAGTGAGCGGAAGCGGAACAGGCGAGTTGCTGGAAGCCATACTTCAAAATCTGCCTCAAGAAGAAGAGGGAGAGTTGTTTGAAACCAATATTCCGAAAATTGCCATTGTTGGCAGACCCAATGTGGGAAAATCCTCCTTTGTAAATACCTTGTTGGGCGAAGAGAGAAACATTGTAACTCCTGTTGCCGGGACCACTCGCGATAGTATACATACCCGTTTTACCAAATTTGGTTACGACTTTTGGTTGATTGATACGGCCGGAATGAGGCGTAAAGCTAAAGTGCATGAAGATTTGGAGTTTTACAGCGTGATGCGAACCATTAACGCTATTGAAAATTGTGATGTGTGCGTATTGATGATAGATGCTGCTTTGGGCATGGAATCGCAAGACCTGAATATTTTAAGTGTGGTGGAAAAAAACAGAAAGGGCTTGGTTTTGGTGGTAAATAAATGGGATTTAATCGAAAAGGATACCAAAACGGCAAAGGAATACGAAGACAAGATCCGCGAAAAAATGGCACCCTTTCGGGATATTCCGGTGGTGTTTACCTCGGTTCACGAAAAACAACGCCTGCTTAGAGTGGTAGAGGTTGCCATGCGCGTTTATGAAAACAAACAAAGACATATCCCTACCAGAGAGTTGAATGATTTTTTTCTTCCGTTAATAGATAATTACTCACCTCCTCCGGTAAAGGGCAAGTTTGTAAAAGTGAAGTATGTTACTCAACTTAAGGGAGAAGCGTTGTTTATGTTTTATTGCAACTTACCTCAGTACGTAAGCGATACCTATAAGCGATTTTTAGAAAACAAATTGCGCGAACAATGGGATTTTTCGGGAGTTCCGGTGGTAATATCCATGCGCAAGAAAAATTAATTCAGCGAGGGGTCGTGTCCGATATCGGAAAAGAGTTTTAATTCTTTTTTAATTTTTTCTAATTGTTCACCCCACAAGGTTTCATGATGTGTGTTTAGCAATTCACGGGTATTTATTTCATTTACGTACCAGGAGTTTGAGTTTATCTCATTTTCTAACTGCGCAATATCCCAACCGCTGTATCCGGCAAAAAAGCGTACCTGCTCCTCTCCTATATTTTCATGTTCTATTAAATGAAGTAACTCGTAAAAATCTCCGCCAAAAAAAATATCGTTCTTTACGTGCACGCTTCCTGAAACGCGATGTCCCAGGCGGTGAATAAAAAATAACTGATTCCGGGCAACCGGTCCGCCGTCGTATATGGGATAGTTGCCATGCTTTACTTGTGGCCTGATGTCGCGGAGTTTAAATTGAGATTGAAAATTAAGAATAAATCCAACCACCCCCTCGGCCGAGTAATTGGTAATATAAATAACCGAACGGTTAAAAAAACCATCATTTAAAAGAGGCTGTGCTATCAGTAATTTCCCAACCACGAGGCTAAATTAATGAGGAAAAATGACAAATCTCCTGTTCTTATTAAGAATTTGCGTTGTAAATTTATACAATGGAAAATTTACAAGACCATATAAAAAAACTGCGCGAAGATTTTACCAAGGGGAAACTTTCGGAAGCCGACGTGGCAGGCAACCCCTTTGAGCAGTTTGAAGGTTGGCTGAAGCAAGCTTTGCAGGCAGGAATAGAGGAAGTACAGGCCATGACTTTAGCTACGGTATCGGCCCAGGGGAGACCCTCTTCCAGAATAGTATATTTAAGAGAATTTGAAAACAATCAATTTTGGTTTTACGGAAATTACTATTCGCGTAAGGCAAAAGATTTGGAAGCTAATCCGGTGGCAGCGCTTAGTTTTTTTTGGCCTTCGCTGGAAAGACAAATACGAATAGAGGGGACCGTGGAGCGTTGTAGCGAAGTGTACAGCGATAATTACTTTAATGGAAGGCCATATGAATCAAAAATAGGATCTTGGGCCAGCATGCAAAGCAGCGAAATAGATTCGCGTGAAACCCTTATGAAAAAAGTGGAAGAGCTAAAACAACGTATGCCTCCCGAAAAAATTAAACGCCCCGAGTATTGGGGCGGATGGGTGCTTACTGCTCATTATTACGAATTTTGGCAGGGCAGACCAAGCAGGCTGCATGATAGAATTGTGTACGAAAGGCAGGATGAAAATTGGAGGATAAAACGAATAAGCCCTTAAAAAAATTTAAATAAACTTAAAAATAATACTGCCGGGCTTCTGCTTAAACGACTAATTGCTATCTTGAGCCGTTAGTTGTAATTATGCTTACAGATTTATTGGGATTTTTAGTTTGCACCGTCATCATTTTTTTTGCCGGAAAAAAACTGTCTTATTACGGCGATTTACTGGCTGAGTTGAGCGGAATGGGGAAAGCCTGGATAGGCCTTATTTTAATGGCCTCGGTAACTTCTTTACCTGAGTTAATGGTTGGTATCAGCTCGGTTTCTATTATCAAGTCGGCCGACCTCGCCGTGGGTGATATTATGGGAAGTTGCGCATTTAATTTAGGCATACTTTCCCTGATGGATATTTTTACACCCAAAAACAGCCCCCTGTTTACCAAAGTATCTAAGGGGCATGTGCTGGCTGCCTCTTTTGGAGCCATTTTGGTAGCCGCGGCCGGACTTGGAATATTTTTGCCGGGAGATATTGTACTAACTCCTTCCATCGGGCTCACCAGTATTTCATTTGCGCTTATTTATATCTTTTCTATTAAAACTATTTACAACTATCAACAAGAAATTTTACCAACGGCACAAGAAAACTCTCATGAACAAGTGAGTTTAACGTTAAAGCAGGTAGTTGTTCGTTATGCTGCATTTGCTTTGGTAATAATTGCTACTGCTTTAGCATTGCCTCATTTTGCCGAGGGCATAGCCGAAGCCACCGGTTTGGGTAAAACCTTTGTAGGCACTTTGTTTTTGGCGGTTTCTACTTCATTGCCCGAGATAGCCGTATCTATGGCAGCCGTAAGAATGGGCGCAGCCGATATGGCGGTTGGAAATTTACTGGGAAGTAATATTTTTAATGTGTTTATTTTATTTTTGGATGATTTGTTTTATACCAAAGGACATTTACTAAAGGATGCCTCTAACAACCACCTTATATCGGTATTGTTTGTGTTAATGATGACACTGGTTGCCATCATAGGATTAATTTATCCTTCTAAAAAGAAAAAGATAATATTGTCGTATGACACACTTATTATTTTTGTGCTATATGTTTTTAATATGATACTGCTGTACATGCTGCAGTGATTTTTTGTATGAACAATTTTTACAGGCTTGATATAGAGAAAGTACTTTCGTATTTTCAAACAAATACGAATGGCTTGTCAGGTGAGGAGGCCGCAAAAAGGCTTACTATATCAGGCTACAATGAGTTACAAGAAAAAAAGAAAACACCACCCTGGTTGTTATTTCTTTCTCAGTTTAAGGATGTAATGATTCTTATTCTTTGTGCGGCAGCTATACTATCCGGTATAGTAGGCGATTTAACCGATACATTAGTTATTTTAATTATCGTTTTTTTGAATGCGCTTGTGGGGTTTATTCAGGAGTTTAGGGCCGAGAAAGCGATGGATGCACTCAAAAAAATGAGTGTTTCCCAAACCCAGGTATTACGTAATGACAAACCGCTAATAATTTCTTCACGAGAGTTGGTTCCGGGGGATATTGTTTTATTAGAAGCCGGTAATTTGGTTACTGCCGATATTCGTTTGTTGGAAGCACATTCGGTAAAGGCAGATGAATCGTCTCTTACCGGCGAATCAATTACAGTAGAGAAATCAGAAAAAATAATTCAGGGAGAAAATATCCCGCTGGGCGATAGATTTAATATGCTGTATAAAGGCACACTTATTACTAATGGCAGAGCAAAGGGTGTTGTGGTGGCTACCGGAATGAATACGGAACTAGGTAAAATAGCAGGATTACTTCAGGAAAAAGAGGCGGCTACTCCGCTGCAAAAACGAATGGCTGCATTTGGCAAAAAACTTTCCTATATTATTTTATTAATTTGTGCCATTCTTTTTTTCACCGGCGTTTTACGTGGCGAAGATCCGTACAAAATTCTTTTGCTTTCTGTTAGTTTGGCTGTGGCGGCTATACCCGAAGCACTTCCTGCCCTTATAACCATTGCACTTTCCAGAGGGGCTGCGCGCCTGGCTAAAAAGAATGCATTAATCAGAAAATTACCGGCGGTGGAAACACTGGGATCGGTTTCTATCATTTGTAGTGATAAAACAGGTACCCTTACTCAAAATAAAATGACGGTGACCGATTGGTTTACCGCAAACAATCCTTTTTATTTTAACGAAAGCAACCTGTTGCTAACCTGCATGGCACTGAACCACGATGTACAAATTAATGAAAACAATGAAGCCGTTGGTGAATCAACCGAGAAAGCCCTGGTTGAAAAAGCAATCGCCGAACTGGGTATTACTTCATATAAAGAGCTTACCGGGAAATTTCCCAGAGTAGCCGAGCTTCCTTTTGATTCGGACAGGAAATGCATGACAACCGTGCACCACCAGAACGGAAAATATTTAGTGATAACAAAAGGTGCAACCGAATCTATTGCCGAAATTTTAAAAAATGAAAAAGAAGCCGAGGAATTGCTGAAACGCTCGCAAGAGTGGGCGCAAAATGGTTTAAGGGTACTTGCCTTTGCATTTACCGAATTAAATAAATTACCTGAACCTTTTGATTATAGTACCATTGAAAAAGATTTAATGCTGGCAGGAATTACCGGAATGAAAGACCCTCCGCGCGATGAAGTAAAATTAGCCATTGAAGAATGTAAAACAGCCGGAATAAAACCGGTAATGATTACCGGCGACCACCCGGCAACAGCCAAGGCCATTGCTGCCGAAATTGGCATACTGGATGAAAACGGGCTGGTGGTTACCGGAGCCGAGTTGCAGCAAATGGATGAAAATAACTTCAGCGAAAAAGCAGAAAAAATTTCGGTATAT
Organism: uncultured Akkermansia sp.; assembly: GCA_964585565.1. Lineage (GTDB taxonomy): Bacteria > Bacteroidota > Bacteroidia > B-17B0 > Aurantibacillaceae > Aurantibacillus. The sequence goes on from CAZPEC010000003.1 coordinate 68,263, forward strand.
GCACGTGTTTCTCCCGACCAAAAATTACGAATTGTAAAAACCTTACAGGCAAAAGGCCACTTTACATCTATGACCGGAGACGGGGTAAATGATGCGCCCTCTTTGCGTGCTGCAAATATTGGTGTGGCAATGGGGATTAATGGAACCGATGTAAGTAAAGAAGCTGCTCACATGATATTGTTGGATGATAATTTTGCTACCATTGTGAAAGCAGTTAAAGAAGGGAGAAGGATTTTTGAGAACATTCGCAAATTTGTAAAGTATATCATGACCTGTAATAGTGCCGAAATATGGACCATATTCTTAGCGCCATTATTGGGAATGCCTATACCCTTATTACCTATACATATTTTGTGGATAAATTTAGTTACTGATGGCTTACCTGCGCTGGCTTTAGCAAATGAGGAAGCGGAAAAAGATATTATGAATCGCCCGCCCCGGCCCTCAAACGAAAGTTTATTCTCCGGCGGCGTGGGATACCATATTTTATGGGTAGGCATTTTAATGGCTGGTGTTACACTGGGTGCTCAGGCATGGGCTACACAAAACGGTATAGATAATTGGCAAACCATTGTGTTTACAGTTTTGTCATTATCACAGTTAGGACATGTTATGGGAATCAGGGGCGAGCGCGTATACTTATTTAAGCAAGGAATTTTTTCTAATAAATTATTGACACTTTCTATTCTTATGACCTTTCTTTTACAACTGGCGGTAATATATATTCCGTTTATGAATGATATTTTTAAAACAAAACCATTAACTGTAAATGAATTAGCTATATGTATAGGCGTTTCTCTAATTGTTTTTCATGCGGTGGAGCTGGAGAAGTGGATAAAGTCATTGATTTTTAAAACCCGTAGCTAAAGAATGAAAATAAATTATGTAAGCGCCGCCGAGGCCTTGAAAAAAATTGAAAGTGGTAGTCGGATTTTTGTGCACGGTTCAGCAGCCACTCCGGCTTTTTTATTAAGAGCCTTATTTGCGCAAAAAGAAAGATTAAAAGAGGTAGAGCTGGTAAGTATTTCTACCTTGGGCAAAGATTTGTTTACTGACCCTTCGCTGAAAAATCATTTCTTTTTTAATTCCTTGTTTGTATCCGAAAATGTAAGACATATTATCAATGATGACTATGGCGAATACATTCCGGTGTTCTTGAGTGAAATACATTTGCTTTTTGAAAATAACATACTACCATTAGACGTTGCACTTATCCATGTTTCTCCGCCGGACGTCCATGGTTATTGCTCGTTGGGAACTTCAGTTGACGTAGCCCGTGCGGCTGTAAAAAACGCTAAGTATGTAATTGCTCAGGTTAACAAACAAATGCCCCGTACACATGGAGATGGAATAATTCATGTGAGCCAAATAAATGCTATGGTTGAGGTAGATGAATGCTTGCCGGAGGTAAGCTACCTCCATAAAGTTACAGAAAGTACCATGCAGATTGGTAAATATTGTGCCGAGTTAATTGATGACCGTTCAACTCTTCAAATGGGAATAGGGAGTATTCCCGATTCGGTGCTTAGTTGTTTGCATAACCATAAAGACTTGGGAATACATACCGAAATGTTTTCGGATGGTGTACTTCCTTTAATTGAAAAAGGGGTAATTACCAATAAGTATAAGAAAAAACATCCTGACAGACTGGTGAGTGGTTTTGTAATCGGCAGCCGAAAATTATACGATTTTATTGATGATAATCCCCAGGTTCGTTTATTGGACATTGCCTATGTAAACAATCCCTATGTAATTAAGCAAAACCCAAAGGCTGTGGCAATAAACTCGGCCATTGAAATTGATTTAACCGGCCAAGTATGTGCCGATTCCATTGGCACCTATCATTATTCAGGGGTAGGCGGACAAATGGATTTTATGCGAGGCGCTACCATGTCGCCGGGTGGGAAGGCAATTATTGCACTACCTTCTACATCGAAAAACGGCGAATCTAAAATTGTGCCCTATCTTAAAAAAGGAGCCGGTGTGGTTACCACCCGTGCTCATGTTCATTATGTGGTTACTGAATTTGGCGTAGCGTATCTGTTTGGTAAAAACTTGGTGCAAAGAGCAAAAGCTCTGGCAGCAATTGCTCACCCGTCACATAGAGAAAACTTAGAAAAGGAAATTTTTGAACGATTTGGGAAGTAATTACTACAATCTGCGTATTAAATTTATAATCTAATGTTGTTAAGAGCGAAACGTACTACTTTAAAAGTATAATTTATATAGACAAAACATATACGTACCTTTACCTCCACCTATGAACAAAGCACAAAAAATAAAAAATTACGATCCCAGCGGGGTGGCCGGAGCCGATACCAATATTTTTGGACTGCCGTTTAATGAACAAGAAAGTGAAACGGTTATTATTCCTGTCCCCTGGGAGGTTACTGTTAGTTATGGCGGCGGAACCCTGGAAGGTCCCGAAGCTATTCAGGAAGCTTCTTACCAGGTTGATTTGTACGACCCCAATTTAAAAGATGCCTGGCAGTTGGGGATTCATATAGATGCCCTCAATAAAAACTTAAAAAAGCATAGCAAGCAATTGCGTAAAAAAGCGGAGGTAATCATAGCCGAGATCTCCGGCCAAAAAGTTAAAGAGAGTAAAACAACTTTAGAAAAATACCGCAGAGAAATTGAAGCCGGCTGCGAGCAAATGAATGCCTGGGTTAAACAACGCTGTTTACACTTTTTAAATAAAAATAAACGGGTAGCTTTAATTGGCGGCGACCATTCCACGCCCCTTGGTATGATGCAGGCACTGGCCGAAAAATACAAAAGCTACGGTGTGTTGCAAATAGATGCCCATGCCGATTTGCGAAAAGCGTATGAAGGTTTTGAGTACAGCCATGCTTCTATTATGTACAACGCCCTTAACATCAAACAAATTAATAAACTGGTGCAGGTGGGCATACGCGATTACTGCCAGGAGGAAGTTGATTTTATAAACTCCAACAAAGAAAGAGTAAAGGTGTTTTTTGACCGCGACATAAAACAAACCTTATACCGCGGCGATAGCTGGGATAGAATTTGTAACCGTATTGTAAAAGAATTGCCTGAGCATGTATACTTAAGTTTTGATATTGATGGCTTAGACCCTAAACTTTGCCCCAATACCGGAACACCTGTAGCTGGCGGATTTGAAACAGAAGAGGTTTTGTTTTTGCTGGAGAAAGTAGTAAAAAGCGGACGTAAAATTATTGCCTTTGATATCAATGAGGTTAGTCCGGCGAAGGATAATGACTGGGATGCAAACGTAGCTGCCAGATTGCTTTACAGAATTTGTAATTTAATGGCGTTGAGTAATAGTTAGCTTCATGAGGATAAGTAGAAATATATTGTTTTATATTCTCACGAGTTGTTTTTGTTATCTACTCTCCGCCCAGTTAAAACCCGGCGAATACCGAGGCATTTTGTTACTGGATAGTATAAATAACATTGAGCTCCCCTTTACCTTTGAAGTGCCTGCAAAATCAAAGAAACCGGAACTGATTATAAAAAATGCCGATGAAAAAATTATAGTTACGGAAATTACTTTTAAAGGCGATTCGGTTCTTTTTAAAATGCCGGTTTTTGATACAGAATTTCGCGCAAAAAAAAATGGAGATGATTTAACCGGCGTTTGGATAAACCACTACCGAAAAGATAAACGCATAGTTCCATTTACTGCCAAATATGGCCAAGGACTTCGTTTTCCATCTGCGCCCGGCAAGGGCATTCCTTTATTTGAAGGCAAGTGGGAAACAATTTTTAGTCCGGGAACGCCGGATAGTTCCAAAGCCATCGGTATTTTTAAGCACTTAGAACAAACTGATTTTATTTACGGCACTTTTTTAACCGAAACGGGTGATTATCGTTTTTTGGAAGGCGTTCGAAAGGGTAATGAAATATTACTGTCTTGCTTTGACGGCTCGCACGCTTTTTTGTTTAAAGGGAAGTTAAAAGACGAAAAAATTTACGGCACTTTTTACAGTGGTATGCACTGGAAAGAAAATTGGGTAGCCATAAAAAATGAAAACGCCTCGCTGCGTAATCCCGATGAAATTACTTTTGTAAAAAATAAAAATGAAAAACTCAGTTTTACTTTTCCTAATACCGAAAAGAAAAACGTTTCCTTAAGCGACCCAAAATTTAAAAACAAAGCCATTATTATTCAGGCCATGGGTAGTTGGTGCCCCAATTGCATGGATGAAAGCAAGTATTTGGCGGAACTTTATAAAAAATATAAAGGGCAAGGCTTGGAAATTATAGCGCTGGCCTTTGAGCGCACTTCTGATTTTGAAACGGCCAAAAAGCAGGTAAACCGATTTAAAAACAAATTAGGCATTACTTACGAGGTGCTTATTACCCAGCAAATGGGTAAACAAAAAGCGTCGGAAACACTTTCGGTATTAAACGAAATTATTTCTTTTCCTACTACCTTATTTCTGAATAAAAATCATGAAATTGTGCGGGTGCATACGGGATTTAATGGCCCCGCTACCGGAAATAAGTACGAAGAGTTTAAAGAAAAAACAGAGGCACTAATTAACCAACTCATAAAATAAGCATGTTTACCGGAATAATAGAAACACTGGCTTGTGTAGAGAATATAGAAAAAGAAAATACCAATTTGGTATTTACTTTTTCTGCTTCCATTGCCCCGGAATTAAAAGTTGACCAGAGCGTTTCGCACAATGGCGTTTGCCTTACCGTTACTGAAATTAATGGGAACAAGTACAAAGTAACCGTTATTGAGGAAACGCTGAAAAGAAGCAATTTATCATGGCTAGTGATAGGTGATAAAGTAAACATAGAACGCTGCATGCCGGCTAACGGACGCTTTGACGGGCATATTGTACAAGGTCATGTAGATACTACGGCAAGTTGTAAATCCATTAAAAACTTAAACGGCAGTTGGGAGTTTGAATTTACGCATGATGTAAATCCTGATTTTATTACTGTAAAAAAGGGGAGTGTAACCATTAATGGTGTTAGCCTTACCGTGGTAAATTCTGGGTTTAATTTTTTTACGGTGCATATTATTCCTTATACATACGAGCACACTACTTTTAAAAATTTAAAAGAAGGCGATAAAGCAAATATTGAATTTGATATAATAGGTAAGTATCTGAGGAAGTTAAATGAGTTTAATTCTACCTATCTTGCAGGAGAATAAGGTTGGTGTTTAACCGCAAAGCACGCAAGGTTTACCGCAAAGTACGCAAAGAAAATGACAGAAAATGATATTGCAAATAAGATAATTGGAATGGCTATTGAAGTGCATACAGCCTTAGGCCCCGGCTTGCTGGAGAGTGCCTATCAGGAGTGTTTACTATACAAAATTAAGACAGCGGGCATTAAAGTAGAGAGAGAAAAACCAATGCCCTTGATATTTGAAGAAGTAAAATTAGAATGTGGTTATAGAATAGATTTGTTGGTTGATAATAAGGTGGTAATTGAAGTGAAAAGTGTAGAAGCATTAAATGATGTGCATTTGGCTCAAATATTAACCTATATGAAGTTAGGAAACTATAAACTAGGACTTTTAATTAATTTCAATGTTGCTTTATTAAAAAATGGTATAAAGAGAGTTGTGAATGGCTTATAAATTCTATCCTCCACCAGAACGCCTAGAATTAATTATAAAAGAGCACATAATTTAATGCGAAGATTGCCGGAAAAAAAAATGTTAGTATTTGCCTCTTACTATCCCAAACCCTTTGCGTACTTAGCGCCTGCTTAGTGTACTTTGCGGTTAGAAAGCCTCTGTTGAGCAACGATTAAATAAAAAACAAGTTCAAGCAATTAATACTTTAATGAAATAAATTTTGATTACCCAACATATTTAAATACAGATTTAATTCCACCACCTTGCCTAATAATAAATCAATTTACGGGTAATTTTTGAATGTTAAGTGTAAGAAAAAAATCAGTAAAACAAACTTGAATTACTGAATACGTTATAGTAAGGAACAACTTTCCTGATTTTTTGACCCTCTCTATATAGGTACTGATTTCCGTTTTCATCCAGCATAGGGATGTGACAGTTGTTGGCTTTCCTGATTTTTTTGGGTAAAAATACCATATCGTGTATAAGTTTATTTTGAACCACGTTTCTAACCTGTTCTGCATCTATTCCTGCGTTGGCCTGAATAGTCTGTCCGCCACCGCCATGATATTTTATCTGTGCACTTAGTAAGCCGTGCGAATATTTTGGATAAACGCCTCCTATGGTATCCATATAGCAAGAAAAATAAAAGTGAGGGTCGTTGTGGGATGTTTTATAACCCATTTTACCTGTCCACATACTGCAATTAACGCCAGCCTGTATGATATCACGGTGTTGGTATTGTATTAAAAAGGCCGCCGTGCGAAAACGGTCGAGACTTTTTTGCGCAAACAAATCGTTTTCCGATAAAAATGAAATATTCCTAAACTGCAGGCAAATAATGCCTGTTCGCTGGGAGGTTTTTATTTTATTAAAGTAGGTATTAAACGAATAGCCGAGGCTGTGGGCATATGGAGTTTGGTTAGAAACCGGGCTTAAAAACGGGTTAAAAAAATCCCGCTCTTTACCAAAAGCAACCACTAATCCCAGTGAGCTTACTGCTTCGCCATACCGTAGGGGCGGACCTAAATTTTTTTGATTAAAATAAATTCGATTTTCCGAGTTTATTTGAAAGTACCCGTGTGTGTAGTAGATATTAAATACCAGGCCTATTCGTTGAAAATGAGAACCCAAAGCAAAATTGGCCCCGAAATTGAACCCCATATTTTTACTTTGGAAATGAAAGTCTTGTGCATAATAAAGGGTTGCACAAGTAATTAATACAACAACAATTTTATTTCGTGTACCAACTTTCAATACTGCTGATTATTTTACTTGTCGTTAAATTAATAACGGGTAATTTAATATGTGCGCGGTTATAATATACTTCTCTTTGCTTTAATAAATTTTCTATGAAAGATAGTAGCTCCATTCCTGTTTTTCCTTTTAGCAATGGCCTGGGTGTTTTTGATTCTTCAATTCGATGCAGCAATGTTTTGGCATCGGCTTGTAAATATATAAGGAGTCCATTCTTCAAAACAAGTTCTGCCACATTATTAAAACAAATACTGCCTCCACCAAGTGCAAAAATATGCGGAGTAGCGGCACTTCGGATTAATTCAGTAAGAACATTTTTTTCCTGATTCCTGAAATGGTCTTCTCCATATTCTTCAAAAATTGCGGCTATGCTTTTATTATTACGCCGGCTAATTTCTACGTCCAAATCAATAAATGGTACTTGCCATTGCGCTGCTGTTTTTTTTGCATAGGTGCTTTTACCGCTACCCATAAATCCGGTAAAAAATATATGTTCCTTTAAATGCATAAAGGCAATGTAAATTGGAGGGAATTATTTCTGTTCCCGGGCAAAATCTTTGGCAAAGTAGCTTAGAATAACATCCGCACCGGCGCGCTTCATGCTCAGCAAAATTTCATTACGCACTTTTTTTTCGTCAATCCAGCCTTTAGCGCTTGCCGCTTTTATCATAGAGTATTCTCCGCTCACATTGTAGGCCGTTATGGGAATAGTAAAATTATCTTTCAGCAATTTAATAATATCTAAATAGCTAAGCGCCGGTTTTACCATTAAAAAATCGGCTCCCTCATTAAAATCCAATTCGGCTTCCAGTAAAGCTTCTTTGCTGTTCGCCGGATTCATTTGGTAGGTTTTTTTATCGCCAAATTTTGGTGCACTATCTAACGCATCTCTGAACGGGCCGTAAAATGCGCTGGCGTACTTGGCGGTATAGCTCATAATAGATACATCGGTAAACCCGGCATCGTCTAATGCTTCGCGTATAAAACCTACCCGGCCATCCATCATATCACTGGGGCCAATAATATCGGCTCCGGCTTTGGCTTGCACCAAAGCCATTTCCGCTAAAATTTCGAGCGTTTCATCGTTTAAAATTTTTCCATTTTTTACCAGTCCGTCATGCCCATCGCTGCTGTATGGGTCCATTGCTACATCCGTCATAAGCACCGCTTCCGGAAAATGTTTTTTAATAAGTTTAATTGTTTTTGGATAGAGCCCGTTTTTATTTAATCCTTCGCTGGCTTTTTTATCTTTCAGTTTATCTTCGATAGCCGGAAAAATACAGAAGCTGTTTAAACCTAACTTCAGGCAACTCTCTATTTCTTTTAAAAGCAAGTCGGCACTTAGGCGGTAAATACCCGGCATAGATTTTATTTCTGATTTTTTGTTTTTGCCATCTATTAAAAAAACGGGGTAAATAAAATCAGTAACATGCAATTCGTTTTCCTGCACCATATTGCGGATGGCAGCAGATTTTCGGTTTCTTCGGGGGCGGATATTCATAATGTAGTTTGGTTAAAATTACGTATTTATTCCGTATCTTTTCTCATAGCCCGCATTGCCTTGCTGTCCGCCACTGTGAATAATCAGTATTTTTTTATCTGCGGGCAATAAATTGTTTTTCAGCAAATCAAAAACCGCGTAAAATAATTTAGAAGTATAGACGTAATCAAGCGGAATAGCATATTCTTTTTCAAAGACCTTTTTAAAATCCAGCAAATCGGGTGTGTGTTTGGCATATCCGCCAAAATGATAATGGGTAAGGATGCATGATTGATTTATGGGTCCGTCGATATATGTTTTTATGGGGTTAAACGTATATTGATTATTGTATTTATTTACTTCATTTGTAAGCTCATCTTCTCCTTTTAATACAGAAACGCCAACAACCATTTGATCTTTTTTTGCAGCAGCTAAAATACCGGTATAGGTGCATCCGGTACCACAGGCGCAAAAAACATAGTCGTATTCAGGCACATCATGCAGTATTTCCATACAGCCTTTAATTCCCAAGGCGTTATTACCTCCTTCGGGAATAAGGTAAAAGTCACCAAATTCTTTTTGTAGTTCCGGGATAAGTGAATCTTTAATACGGTATTTTTCCCGGCTTATAAAATGAAGTTTCATACCTTGTTGCAGGGCAAATTGCAGGGTGGGCGATTGCTTTATTATCTTTTCCTCGCCACGTATCACACCAATACATGTTAAGTGACGCTCGCCGCAATATGCAGCGGTTGAATAAATATGGTTGGAGTGAGCGCCACCAAAGGTGAGAATAGTTTTGTTCTGCGCCTGAGTTATGTTGTGTTTAAGTTTAAAGTATTTATTGCCGCCGTATTGGTGGTGTAGTAAATCTAAGCGGAGAACAGAAACATCCGACCCATTAAATACGGATAGCTTTTGAATAAATGGCTTCAAGTTTGTTTACGATTTCTCTTCCCAGATACTTACTAAATGCACAATGGTTTCTACGGCTTTTTGCATATCCTGCACGCTTACCCATTCTTGTTTGCTGTGGAAGGCGTGCTCGCCGGCATAAATATTGGGGCAGGGCAATCCCATAAAAGATAAACGAGAGCCATCCGTGCCGCCCCGTATACTTGATAAAACAGGAGTTACACCTGTGCGGCGAATAGCTTCCACGGCATATTCAACTACCTCGGGGTGGTTGTCCAATACCTCTTTCATATTACGGTATTGTTCCGTAACCTTAAATTCGTAGCTGCATTTGTTATAGTTTTTTAGAACAGCAATGGTTATTTGACGCAACTCTTCTTCCAGCGCATGCAGAGTTTCCGTATCAAAAGCACGAACAATAAATTTTATTTCTACCTGCTCCAACCCTCCGTTAATGGAAGTAGGATGAATAAAGGGTTCTTTTTTTTCGGTGGTTTCCGGTGTTTTGTTGTGAGGTATTTTGGTAATAATTTCTGCAGCTGCTTTCATGGCGTGCTGCATTTTATTTTTGGCAAATCCCGGATGTGTTGGAAAACCTTTTATAATAATGGTTACGGCATCTGCGCTGAAGGTTTCGTTTTCAATATGTCCCAGGGTTTCACCATCCATGGTATATCCAAAAGCAGCATTTAGTTTTTTAAGATTTACCCTATCGGCGCCCCTGCCAATTTCTTCGTCGGGAGTAAATAAAATACGAATGTTGCCATGCTTAACTTTGGTGTGATTCATTAAGTAATGCGCGGCGTCCATAATTTCAGCAACACCGGCTTTGTTATCGGCTCCCAGCAGGGTAGTGCCATCGGTGGTAATAATATCGTTACCAATTTGATCTGCCAGGGCAGGGTGTTCAGAAAATTTTATTATCTGTGTTTTATCATTCGGTAAAACCAAGTCAGTTCCTTGGTAGTTTCTATGTATCACCGGATTTACGTTTTCACCGCTGCAATCAGGTGAGGTATCCATGTGGGCACAAAAGCAAATAGTTGGAACTTTTTTGGAACTGTTTCCGGGAATGGTAGCATACACATATCCATGTTCATCCAGTTCTGCATCGGCAATTCCCATTTCTTTCAGCTCTGAAACCAACAAGCGGCCTAAGTTTTTTTGTTTTTCGGTGCTGGGGCAGGAGGGGGAGTTGGGGTCGCTTTGAGTATCAATTTTTGCGTAGCGTATAAAGCGCTCGGTTACGGTAAAAGTATAATCGGAAAAGTTCATGTTTTATCAGGCTACTTTTAGCTGGTTTAGTTTAGCGGCTTTTAATTTTTCAAGTGCGTATTCATAAGTAACGGTATAGCTTTTGGGTGCTTTTTCCTCGCCGGGAATTTCATACATAATATCTGTCATAATAGCTTCACAAATACCGCGTAAGCCGCGGGCTCCCAGCTTAAATTCCACTGCTTTGGCTACAATTAAGTCTAACACCTCTTCTTCAAAATCAAGTTTTACGCCGTCCATTTTAAATAAAGCAACGTATTGCTTGATAAGTGCATTTTTGGGCTCTGTTAATATTTGGCGGAGAGCCTGAGCGTCTAGCGGTTTTAAGTAAGTAAGTACCGGTAAACGGCCAATAAGTTCCGGGATTAGGCCAAACGCTTTCAGGTCCTGTGGAGAAATGTATTGCAACAGATTGGCCTTGTCTACTTGTTTGTTGGAAACGGATGCGGCAAAACCTACTGCTTGTGTATTTAGGCGTTTGGCAATTTTCTTTTCAATTCCGTCAAAGGCGCCGCCGCATATAAACAAAATGTTTTTAGTATTCACTTGAATCATTTTGGCGTCGGGATGTTTTCTGCCTCCCTGCGGAGGAACATTTACTACCGTACCTTCCAGTAATTTGAGTAAGGCTTGCTGAACACCCTCTCCGCTTACATCGCGGGTTATGCTGGGATTATCGCTTTTGCGGGCTATTTTATCAATTTCGTCGATAAATACAATACCTCTTTCGGCGGCTTCTACGTTATAGTCGGCCGCTTGCAGCAGGCGTGTTAAAATGCTTTCTACATCTTCACCTACATAACCAGCCTCGGTAAGTACGGTAGCATCGGCAATACAAAAAGGAACATTCAGCATTTTAGCAATTGTGCGTGCCAGCAGTGTTTTTCCTGTTCCGGTTTCTCCAACCAAAATAAGATTGGATTTATCAATTTCAATTTCTTCTTTGTTTTTAAGAGAATGTGAAATACGTTTAAAGTGATTATAAACCGCAACACTCAGTACTTTTTTAGCGTCTTCCTGCCCGATTACGTACTCGTCCAGTTTTTCTTTAATCACCGCCGGTTTTAGTAAGGTTAGTGCATTTTGCAGGTTTTGTTTACTGTTGTTATCGGGGGCTTTTTCATCGGCTATAAGTTGGTATGCCTGTGAAATACAATTATCGCACACGTGCCCGTTAAGGCCCGCAATTAAAATACGAACGTCTTTTTTATCGCGGTTGCATAAAGAGCATTTTATGGAAGTTTCCTTGGCCATGAATTGATGTTTAGTAATTAATAATCTGTTCTTCTATTTGTTCGGGCAGTTCTCTTTTGTTGTATTGTTGGTCGCGCAACTGTGGAATAAACCCGGCTTCACGAATAGCTTCCTGAATTTGTTTATAGGTGAAACGGTGTGGTGCGCCGGCGGCGCTAACTACATTTTCTTCCAGCATAATGCTTCCAAAATCATTGGCTCCGGCATGCAGGCAAAGCTGTGCCGTTTCCTTACCTACCGTTAACCAGCTTGCTTGAATATTCTCGATATTGGGCAGCATAATACGGCTTAGAGCAATCATACGAATATACTCATCGGCACTCACTTTGTTTTTTATACCTTTTACCCGGTTTAGCAGGGTGCCGTCGTCTTGGTAAGGCCAGGGGATGAAAGCCAAAAATCCTTTTGCGTGTTGGGGTTTTTGCTCTTGTACTTCGCGTAGCCACACCAAATGTTCAAAGCGCTCATAAATGGTTTCTACATGGCCAAACATCATGGTAGCACTGGTGGTTATATTCAACTGATGCGCCGCTTTCATAATATCCAACCATTCTTGTCCTCCGCATTTTCCTTTGCTGATAAGCCTGCGAACCCTATCGTTCAGTATTTCGGCTCCTGCGCCCGGCAGGCTATCCAGGCCGGCTTCCTTTAAAGTGCTTAATACTTGTGTATGGGAGAGCTTATCCAGTTTGGCAATGTGGGCTATTTCGGGGGGGCCCAGTGCATGAAGTTTAAGCTTGGGATATAATCTTTTTAATTCCCGAAACAAATTGGTATAATAACTCAATCCTAACTCCGGGTGGTGGCCTCCTTGCAGGAGGAGCTGGTCGCCGCCCCATCGAAAGGTTTCTTCAATTTTTCTTTTATATGTTTCTATATCGGTGATGTAATTCTCCGAATGGCCGGGGACGCGGTAAAAATTACAAAACTTGCAATTGGCGATGCATACGTTGGTAGTATTGGCATTTCGGTCAATCATCCAGGTAACACACGGCGATCCTTTTTTATGAATATTTCTTAGTTCGTTGCCAACAAATACCAACTCGGCAGTAGGGGCATTTTCAAATAAAAACACACCTTCTGTTATGGTAAGAAAGTCCAGAGAAAGGGCTTTTTTTAATAATTCGTCGACACGCATAAGCTTATCGGCAAATTTACCCAAAAAAACGCTTCCCCAAGCGGGGAAAATAATTAGGTAATTTAGTGGTTTTTCGTAAATTCGTAAAATTTACTTAAAGTACTATGGTGAGTGTATCTTCGGTTTTAACAGTAAAAGCATATCAATCTGTTTTTATTATTTGCAAGCAATGGAATAATAAACCCTTATTTGGACTTAGCGAAAAAGATAACCGGTACATCCAACAGTATTTCAAAGATAAAGGGAACCGGTACTTGTCTTATCAAGTTTTGGGACGCATAATTTGCGTGCATATTCCCGACACAAAAAAAGAGCATTACCTGCAAGCCGAAGAATGCAGAAAAAAGGGCGCTTCTTTTGCGGCATTGGTAAATCAGCTCAAGCAAAAAGAGTGCTGCGTATACAATGATACAGATGATAAAAGCCTTTCTATTGCTGCTTCGGAGGGGATAGCTCTGGCTAATTATCAATTTATTAAGCACAAGCCCAGCGAAAAACCAAACACCCTGCAAACCGTTTACTTAAGCGGCACAAAAATTTCGGCATTGGATATGGCTAAATTAAATATTGCCATTGAAGCAACCTGCCAAGCAAGAGATTTGGTGAACGAGCCGGTTAATCATTTAAACGCCTCTGCTCTGGCAAATGCCTTTGTTGCAATGGGTAGGCAGGCAGGTTTTAAAACTACGGTATTAAATAAGGCTAAAATAAAGTCTTTAAAGATGGGGGGCTTATTGGCTGTTAATGCCGGAAGCGTGGATGAACCCACTTTTACGATTATGGAGTACAAGCCAAAAAATGCTAAAAACAAAAAACCCTTTGTTTTGGTAGGAAAAGGCATTGTTTTTGATACAGGCGGTTTGAGTTTAAAACCTACTCCCAACAGTATGGATTCTATGAAGTGCGATATGGCAGGAGCAGCAGCGGTGGGAGCTGCGATGTATGCCATTGCCAAAGCTAAACTAAATGTGCATGTTATTGCTCTTGTTCCGGCAACCGATAACAGGCCGGGGTTTAACGCCTTTGCCCCCGGAGATATTATAACCATGATGGACGGAAGCACGGTGGAAATGTTGAATTCCGATGCCGAAGGGAGAATGATATTGGCCGATGCTTTGCACTACGCCAAACGCTTTAAGCCGGAATTGGTTATTGATGCGGCCACGCTTACCGGTGCAGCAGCGGCAGCTATTGGTCAATCGGCTATTGTGAGCATGGGAAATGCGCCGGAAAAATATACGGCAAAATTGAAAGAAAGCGGTTATCGAGTGTTTGAACGCCTGGCAGAAATGCCCTTTTGGGATGATTATAATGAATTGCTGAAAAGTGAAATAGCCGATCAAAAAAATATTGGCGGGCCTTATGCCGGAGCCATTACTGCCGGAAAGTTTTTGGAAAAATTTACGGATTATCCTTATTACCATATGGACATTGCGGGCCCCGCTTTTATAAATGCTAAAGACGGCTACCGATCAAAGGGAGGAACAGGAGTGGGAGTGCGATTACTGTTTGATTTTTTTCAATCTTTGTATAACTAACATGTTCAAGAAAATAGTATACGGCATATGCTTAACACTTACTAGTGTTTATGGTTTCTCTCAGCAACCGGTTAAACAGGCTTTAATTGTAGTGCATGTAGAAACACCCATAAAGCCCGAGTTTAAGCAAAAAATTTTCGCTTACCATTTTGTGAACGGACATTTTACCGGCAGGGAGGAGCTGCTGATAGTAAACGGAAAACAAAACGGAAAAGATTATATCAGAACCGACCTGGGACCGAACGTGCTGTATAAAGACCGCTACATGATTACCTCCATAGGTAATATTATTGATTTAAAAGAGAAGAAAATTTTATTTGACGGCAGAGCCCAACTCGTAGCATGCCGAAACGACAGCGCGATATACTATACGAACGATTTTGTGAAGGGAAAATTTTATTCGGTATATGATTTTAAAACAAACAAATACGGAGAAGTAAAAAACCTCACCTTTAAAGCAAAATTAGGACAAGATGTAGAGTTTGATAAAACCGTTCAGCCTATTAAATTATTTTTGTACCCGCCCAATAAACCTAAAGTGGAATTGGTAAAGGATGCCGGCTTTCCTCAAGTACTCAGCGACGGGAAAACACCCGATCCACCTATGTGGTGGATTGATAATAACAATTTTGTTTTTGTTTCTTATAACAAAGAAAATACCGAACTCAGCGTAAGTAAGGTAAATGTAGATTCAAAAAACGTTACTCTAATAGGAAAAATTCCTTTTAAGGTGGGTAAAAAAGCGCCAATGATTAAGCAGGAAGATAAGTTTGTAACTACGCTGTATTACGGAGATAAAATTGTGGCCGTAAATTTAAAAAACGATAAAGTGGAAGAACTTTCTTTTACCTATCCCAGTGATGGGTTTACGGCAGAGGCAAAAGCCTCCGGACAGGGAAGAAGAATATTGCAAGCTAATAATAACAAGGAATTAGGGAAGTATCATTTCCAGCTTAAAAACTTTAAAACATCTGAGTATACTGTAGGCGTGGTTAAAGAAATTGTATTAGGAGAAGAAAGCTACCAGCAGGGTATGGCAGTATGGAACTTTGAGCAAAAGAAATTTGAAAACGTAGACGCTGAGGAAGTTCTTTCCATGGTGGGTTGGATTAATGAGTAGGGCCATTAAAAAAAATTCCCTGAACATGGCCGAAACAATACATATAAGCGGCGTTACCAAAAAAGAAAAGTACGAAGAGCTACTCCCTCAGCTTAAAGCATTAACAGAAGGTGAAACGGACCTTATTGCCAATATGGCAAACGTGTGCGCTGCTCTTAAAACTACTTTTGGTTTTTTGTGGGTAGGATTTTATTTGGTTAAAGGAGATGAGTTGGTATTGGGGCCCTTTCAGGGGCCTATAGCTTGCACCCGCATTAAAAAAGGCAAAGGTGTGTGTGGTACAGCATGGGAACAGGCAAAAATCCTGGTGGTGGATGATGTAAACCGGTTTCCCGGACACATAGCCTGCAGCGTATTATCGAAATCAGAAATAGTAGTGCCTGTATACAATAATAAAAAAGAAATTATTGCCGTGCTGGATATTGATAGTGATGAGCTTGCCGCTTTTGATGAGGTGGATGCAGGTTTTTTGGAAGAGGTAAATAAACAATTTTTGTTGGAGTAAAAAAGTATTTAAAACCGTACCCCAGCACAAATCCTTGTATTTAAAAAATTTTCTTTGGGTGGTATGGGGCAGCTCCAGCCGTTGTGAGAATAGGCGCAATACGGGTGGTAACATAAATTAAAGTCAATAATTATGGTGTTATCATCGGTTGTTTCCAAATCAATGTATCTGCCGCCGCCGTAGGTTTCATTGTTGCTAGTTAAATCAGTAAAGGGTAAAAAAACGTGGGTAAGTAATTCCGGCTTTTTTGCATCAGCCATTCGGTATAAGGTTAGGGTATGCTTTTTACCTCTTAATTTAAAGGTAGCTAATGCATATTTTATATAGCGTTTGTTCTTACCGCTGGATGTTGGGAATATTACTGTATCGGTCTGGTTGTATTTAGTTAATGTGGCTGTTACCCTGTATTTTAAATTAATGGGGAAATGGTGGATGCCGGTAAAATCTTTTCTTTCTTCCTGACTAAGAGGCGTTGTGGCGCTGTCTATATAAAACCGAATTAGTTGTTCTTGCTCAGTTTTAATGTGATTTATAATAGAATCTTTAACACTTTGTGAGAACAAGCTAAATCCACTAATAAAAGCAAGTATTAAAAAAGCAGTTTTTATTTTATACGATTTTGTTTGGTTATTGTTTTTGAGGAAAAAGCCTTATCCCAACAATACAAACGTCGTCTACCTGTTCTAAGTTTCCTTTCCAGTTTAAAAAAGTTTCATCGAGTGTTTTGAGCTGATAGGCGCAGGATTCATGATGGGTATTTATGAGCAGTTGACTTAGTTGCTTTTGTTTAAATTTTTTACCTTTTGGTCCGCCAAATTGATCTGGAAAGCCATCGGTATGCAGGTATAGCATGGTGTTTTCGTTAACCTGTATAGAATATTGAGAAAAAGACATATTTTTTTCTCCTTTGCCAACAGGCATTTTATCGTACGCCAAAGCGTTAATTTCTTTATTTGTGATGAGTATTGGCGCGTTATTAGCAGCACAATAAATTATTTCGCCGCTACTTTTATCGAATCTTATTATTATACCGTCAAAGCCATCTTTTTGGTTTCCTTGGCTAATGCTTTCAACCAAACGCACTCTTACGTAGTTAAATATTTCAGAAGGTTCAAGGATGTTTTTTTCTTTAATGGCTTCGCTTAAAAAGCCAATATTTAATAAACTCATAAAAGCCCCGGGGACGCCATGTCCTGTACTGTCGCAAACAGCCAAATAAAAATAGGACTCCTTTTCGGCAGCCCAGTAAAAATCTCCGCTTACAATATCTTTTGGCTGAAAATATATAAAACATTCTTTAAAATGCTTATCTATAAACTCATGATTGGCCAACAGTGCTTCTTGAATACGTTTAGCGTAGTGTATCGAATCCAGAATTTCTTTTTGTTTTTCTTCGATTATTTCTTTCTGCCTATTTACTTCTATTTTTTGTTCGGAAATAATTTTATTGGCAGTTTTTTGTTTTTTAAGGCCGTAGAAAATAAATCCGGACAATAGTAAGGCGAGAAGCAGGCAGGCAATGATGAAACTATTTATAATTTTTTGTTGCTTAATGGTGTTTTGAGAAAGGTTGTTTTGAAGTTGTAAAATCTGATTTTTCTTTTCTTTTTCTGAGGTCTCATATTTTGTTTGAACTTCATAGAGAATCCTGGAATTATTTTCATTGTATAAGGAATCAGACATTCTGGCTCCTTTTACGTAATAATTCATTGCTTCTTTGTATTTCCCCGATTGGTAATATACCCATGAAAGCTCCTTTAGTATATCTGCTGTTAATTCAGGATCTTGCATTAGGGAGTTAAAAGCAAGTGCTAATCGAAAGTTTTTTACGGCCTCGGCATAATTTTTTTCGGCGTAGCTAATGTCCCCCAGTCCTAAATAAACTTTTGTGAGGTTAGCCGTATCATATTGTTGTTTAAACATATTTTCAGCCATCCGATAAAGCGTTTGGGCTTTTTTGGTTTCATTATAATTTCGATATACTTCTCCAATATTATAATAGGCAAGCGCTATGCCGGCCTGATGATCTAACAACTTTGATTTAGTTAGGAACAGATTATAATAATACATGGCACTGTCTAATTTTTTTGGTTTTTCGTTTAAAAAAATGGTAGCCAAATTGTTATAGGAGTTAGAAATATGCACGTCCATTTTGTTTTGATTTCGACTAAGGTGGATTACTTTCCGGAAACTATTTTTGGCGTTTTTATAGTCGTTAATTTTATAGTACACAACACCCCTATTGAATATAACCGAAATTAAACCGAGGGTGTCGTTATGTAATTCTGAAATTTTTTCTGCTTTTTGAAAAAAGAGCAAAGACTTTTTGTATTCACTTTTTTTAAGGCAAGTAGTTCCTAATTTAATATAACATGAAATTAATGTTGGGATATCTTTTAATTTATCAGCTAAGCTGGATGTTGCATAATAGTAGTAGATGGCTGAATCAAGTTTATTTAATTTGTTATAGTATCCGGCTCTTTTATGTAAGGCCGTCATAATTTTAAACTCATCGTTATTTCTTCTGCCGATAAATAAAAGGGTATCTAAAAACGAAGCAGATTTGCCAACGTTGTTGTTTTTAATGTAGTAGCCGAAAATATTTAATGCATGTCTAAATTTTATACTGTCATGAACGGATTGCTTATAGGCTGATAGAAGACTGTCGGGATTTCCGGAAGAACAAACCGGCAGAAAGGTTAAGACTAGTAAAATCGATATAAAACGATAAACCGGGTTCATTTCTTAATCGTGCAATTTATTCCGTATAAAAGTAATAAGAGCAACTCTCCGTAATTTAAAGCTACAATTTATTTTGGATAAATAATAATTTTGGAGTTAGGATTTTATGAGGATATCTAAAATCGTAAGGGAAGCTTTTTTGTAAAAAAAGAAAATCGGGATGAAAGGATATTAACTTACTAAGGTTATCGCAAAAAGAGTTTATAAATATGCATAACACCTCAGATTAAAAATGTTTTCAAGCAGAGGTGTTTTTTGTTCATTCACAAATGAAAAACCAATCAAATGGAATCACCTTGATAATTTTTTTCCAGTTCCAAAACAGCCGATTCAAAATCTGTGAAGGCTATTTTTTGATTTACCAAATAATCAATTAGCCAGGTATACCAGTTTTTCCAGGTTTTATGGCTGTTTGAAAAATAGCGATCATGAAAATCTATTCCTAAATAGGGTAAATTCATTTCATGTGCTTTGCCAATTAATTTTTTGGTTTCTTCCAGGCATTGATGCAGGTTTTTGCTCTGCCAGCGTTTCGGTCTTTCTATAATAAAGCCATCCATAATTTGAAATGGAAATTCCCACATGTTACTAATTTTGTACGGGGCTGAAAAACCATACTCGCTGCTGTCAAAAAGATAGCCGGCTTTTGCCAGATTGCCGAGGGTATGTTCGTTTTTCCGGATATAATGCATGCGAATGCCTGCTTTATTTTGAACGGAAATCTTTTTAAATACGTTGTATTCTTCTTCTATTTTTTCGTATGTGGTATATTCAATACCATGTATATGAACCCGGCAGTTTAAGCTTTTTAAATGGTGAATCCAGTAAGCGGCTTGTTTTTTAGAATAAGACAAACCTACGCCTTGATTAACGGCAATAAAAAAGGTGCTGGGTACGCCGTAAGAATTATTGAAGGCCACCAGGTTGTTTAAGTGTTGCCATTGGTTTTTAAAAAGATCGCCGTAACGGTTCAGTAATTCTTTCAGTGAAATTTTACCTGAAAAAAGCTCAATATAGCTTCGGATGAATTGCTTGGGTAAAATAGTATCTTTAAACAGGTGTTCTGTAGCGGTAAAATGGTCTACATCGTGCGACACAATGGCTTTCATCAGGAATGATTTCTAACTGCTTTAATAGCCAGGTAGTGCAGCAAGTGTCGTTGATGAAAAAAGTAATCTGTAATGGTAAAGCCGTTTCTTAAAAAATAACTTTTGTAGAAAGCGATAAAGTCTTCGTAAGAACAACTGTTTACATCCAAAGCATCTCCGTAAAAATCTTTCCGGCGTGCCAAATGTTCTTCGCCAAATAAGCCGGCGTAGCGTTTTCTCCACTTTTCTTCGGCATTGGGCATAACATTTAAAATAAGCACAAACTCATTTTCTACTACCCGAAAAACGTGGGGAATGATATCAAAGTGTTCGCAATACCCGTTTCCAAAAAGTCCCATGTGTGCGTCTAAAACAATTACATCAAACTTTGATTGGGTATTTTGCATTTCTTTGATGGAGTCGGTAATTTTTATAACTGCTTTGGGTAAATTTTTCTGCAAAGTTTCTTTTAAAAGGCCATCTATTTCCCAGGCTTCAAAATAAGAGGCATATTTGTAGTAAGCAGGAGCCTGATGTTCGCCGGTATTGGCAAAGGCTTCTAAAAAACGTTTCTTTTGAATATAATTTTTTTTGGCAAGCCATTCAACTACCTTATAGATTGGGTAATCGTTCATCTTGTGCTTTAGTTTTCTTCTTATCTGCCTTAGTTTTGTAAGCATTTAAAATATATTTGGTTTAACGAATTTAAGCAATATTTCGGTGCATTTGGCGGCTTTATGTATGGTATAATAGGGCTTTAGCTCTCCGCCAAAATCGCGAAAATATTTTTCTACTTCGGGAAGCATGCTGCCTTCAAAATCAAAAACCGGTAGTTTTAAGTTTTGTGCGTATTTAATGCACTCAAGCATACATAAAGGTCCGGCGCCGTGGTGTTTGTTTTTATTATCGTAGCCTCCCAGTAAGTAGTAGGCCTTGTGTTTATCGAAAAGGCAAAAGGCAGCAGCAATAGGGATGTTATTTTGATAAGCTGTAAAGGCAAAACTATTATGAGGCGTAGAGAAATTAAACAATATTTTATGCAGCAAGTGTGCATTTATTTTTTTCTCTTTACGCGAAAAAGTTTTAAGTACCAAATCAAAAACTAATTGATAATTATCGGTTTTTTCTACCGTGATGCCGTCTTTTATTGCTTTTCGGATGCTTTTTTTTCTTTCCGGAGAAAAATTTTCATAAATGTTATCTATTTCTTTATTTAAAGAAAGCTGGTAGGTGTAATGTGGAATAACTTTAAAGTTTTTCCAAAAAAAAGGCTGGGTGTCAACCACATATTCAGGCAGGGCAATTGACTTTACCAAGGCATTTTGCGAGTTGAGAAAATCGGCAAAGGAGGTAAGTACTTTTTTATCGAAAGAGTGTTTGGAAGTAATATTCTCTCCGGGATTTATGTAAAACAAACCGCAATTTGGAGTAAACGGAGGGTTTGTAAGCATGGAAAACAGGGATATTTTTTTTCGAAACAGAAAAAAGGAACCGATGCATTCGTTATTGGCGTTATACAGCCCGTACAGCAGAATGTTGTTGTTATATATCTTAAGCCAGTGAGGCGAATGGAAAACGGAAGGTATCTTAGCAAATAATTTATCAGTAGTTAAATCTTCTACAGCTATTTTTTTAATGCTTATCATGCCGAAAAGTAAAACCCTTAAAACGCCTATTTTTCAAGCAAAGCTACAATAATTCGTGAATTTTTATAAGAAGTAGTTTTGTAGGGGAATTATCAAGCTCTTTTTTCTCTATAAAACTAATAATCTATTTTAAGACTTGCATAATTCCAATCATTACCCTCCACAATAATATTAAAGTACTCGCTTTTTTGCGTAGCGGCATAAATCATGCAATTTGCTTCCAGTTCAAAATCATCATCAAATGTTATGCTGTACTCAAAGGTTCAGTTGATAGTGGGTGGGTATACTTTGGCTATAACAATTTCTTTGAACAAAGAAATCGAAAGACAACCAAAATTTTCTAATTTTGATTGTCTTTCCAAATTACAAGCAAAAATTTAACATTTCCCTCTTAGCCGCCTATTGTATGCGATTTATAAAGGAGTTTTATTTCCCCACCTTTACTCTTACCCCTTCGCTATGGCTGGTAAATTCAGGGGCATACATACATTGTATGGTGGTAACGCCGTTGCTAAAATCGCCGCTGTGGTTTATCAAAAGCATATACTCAAACACAAAGGTGCCTTTGTGTAAATGCGAGAAGAAGAAGTTGGTAGCTGCATCTTTGGTGCTTTCGTAATAACCTAAGCCATCCTGCCACTTGTAGCTGCTTAGTACGTTTACCGGTTCAAAACCCGAGGCGCGCATATCTTTCATGTGTACGTAGTCCATATCACGGTCAACGCGCAATTCAATCCGCACTTTTATTTTGTCGCCTAACTTTAATTTGGTGTCTTTGGTAACAGGTTCTATTACCGGACCCGAGGCTGTGTTTTTTTGCAGAAATAATTGTTTCTTTAGTTTTAAAGGTGTTTCGTGCGGGGTTATTTTATCTAACTGCTCAAAATATTGCCAGTACACTGCACCGTAGCTAACCCCTTCGTCTTTCTTCACCACTTTTACTTTGCCCATGTCGGGTTTAATATCTGCACCATGCCAGGTTTTTTTGAAGTATCCGGTGCCGGGCTCGGGTTTAATCTCAGGGTCGTTTTTTGGGTCAAGCTTTATGTTTCCCAATGTGATTTCTACATTGGGTTCTGTACTTAACCAATCGCTTCCTTTTAGCAGCATGGCGTAAACGGCTTCGGTTGTAGCACGGGTAGTGCCCCAATGTTGCGTTTGTTTACTTTTAATGAGCCAGGTTTTTAAATCGTCAACCGTTTTGGTGTCGTTTAAAATTTCGTCAAAAGCTTCAATCATCAAGGCTTGCATTTCAATAGGTGCCTGATACCAATAGTGTCCGTAACTTTCTTTCCAGTACATACCCATTTCTTCGCTGTTCAGGCTATTTTCTTTTAAGGATTTTAAAATGTCTTTTGGAGTTTTGGCATCTTTATCGCGGTGCAGTATGAGTGCAATCATTCCCTGCATGTAACGCGAATTCTCCAGCCAATATGTTTGTGCTTGTTTTTTGTAATATTCTATATGCTCTTTATTGGATTTATCGGGTGTAATATCCAAAAAGAAACTGCGCATATACAAATATTGAATGGCCATGTAGCTGAGGTGATTTTCTTTCAGGTAATTCTTGCTGTGTTTTTTTGTCCATTCGTATTCTTCTCGCATGCGGTTATCGCAATACTTAACGGCTTTGTACAGCATGTCCCATATTGCGCTGTTTTCACGTACTTTTACGGCGTTTAATTTATCTAAATGACCAAAGCCACTGCAAATGTGCTGGGTAATGTACCAATCATCGGGCCCGCCTTCGAACCACCAAAAACCTCCGTTTGCTGTTTGCGCCTTTTGTAGTTTCCTAAAAGCGCGTGAAAGTTCATTGCTCATGGTGTTTAAATCAAACAATAAGCCCACACGCTTTTTATTTTCGCTTTCGCTTTTTGCTTGCAGTACCCAGGGAGTTTCTTCCAGTATTAAAGCTTTTAGCTCTTGATTTTTTTGAAGGTTTGATAAAAACGCGTCAGGACCGGATGTTTTCCAGCTTTCAAAAACTGTTTTAATTTTTGGCTTGGAATTTACCACATAGCTTGCCAGGCTGTTGGCGTAGTAACGGGCAAAGGTTTGCTCGGCACACTCGTAGGGATACTCCATAATATATGGAAGTGCTTGTACGGCATACCAGGCCGGGTTAGCCGTAAATTCCAGTGTATAGGCATGGTTTTTTAATGTTTTGGAGCCGTTGTTTTGGCTAATGAATTTAGTGAAATTAAATTCTTTGCTTTGTTTGCTTCTGATGGGTAACGGCATACTTTCGGTAACCAGCATGCGGTTGGTAAGCACGGGAATTACCATTTCTTCTCCGTCGGAAAAATTCCCGGCTTTAGCCACAATTTTATATTTAAGTGCCGGATAATCTTCCGGAATATTCAGCGTCCATTCAACGGAAGTGCTTTGTCCTTTTTTTACACTGAAATCTCTGGAACCAATAGTTGGAAATTTGCCGCTTACCGCTTCTATTATTTTGTGACTTACTTCTTCCTCGGTTAAGGCATTGTATAATTTAAGTTCGGCCATACCGCTTAAATCTTTATCGGAAAGATTAGCAATTTTGGAGATAAAAATTATTTTATCATTCTCTCTGAAAAAGCGGGGCTGATTAGGCTGTACCATCAATTCTTTTTGTGTAACAGCTTCTCTGATAAACTGTCCGTTTTTTAAATCTTTGGTATGTGCCAGCCCCATCAGTTTCCATTTGGTTAAGCTTTCGGGAATAGTGAACTTAATAACGGTTTCTCCTTTTTCGTTGGTGCTTAGGTGTGGATAGAAGAAAGCGGTTTCATTAAAATTTTTCCTCACAGAAACACCCGATGGTCCTTCGCCTCCTTCTTTTTTTCCGCCTCCTTTATCGGTTTCGTTTTGTTCTTCGAATGCGGCGGTTTGTGTTTGGTCGGTTTTACTTTCTACTTCCGCTTTGTTGGCACTTTTTTTGGCGCCGGGCTTTCCTTTACCCACTTCTCCTTCGGCCGGGGCGGCGGGCATGGCAGCCGATTCGGCCATTTTCATATCATCACCAAAAAATTCATCTTTGCTTCTGGCATAACGATAATAATTGGTATAAAAACTAAGCCCAAAATAATTTAAGGCATCGTAATGTCTGGATGGAAGACTTGTATAGTTTGTGGGGATATTATTATGAATGGAAGCATATAATTGCTTGCCTACCTGAGAGCCCCATCCGTATCGACTGTAATAATTACGAAATACCGAGAACGACCAGTAATGCGACAGGAAAGCATCGAGGCTGGCATCATACATTCCGGCCAAGAGTTCGGCAGCCTGTTTATCGCCTTTTTTGTTTTTAATAATTATCTTCCACTCTTCTTGCTGGCCGGGTTTTAATTTATCTCTGAACGACTCGAATTGGAAATCAAGTTCTTTATTGCTGTAGGGAACATATACGAGGTTGTCCAGATTGTAAAAGCGATTTTGCCTTATAAATACGGCACGAAAAACAAAATTGCCCCGATGTTCTTCTTTCACATCTATTTCAACAGGGGAGAGGGAGGCGCTTAGTTTTTGAGTATGTACTATTTTTTCCTCTTGTTCAATTTCATATAAGTAAGTTACCTTATCGTAGCCGGAGGCAAGAACAAAACTTATCTTGTCTCCCGGCTCGGCAGTTGTAGCGGGGTTGTAAAACCAAGCTGCCGAAACTTCGGGCATTTGTTTTTCGCCGGGGTTATATAACGTAAAATATTGAACGGCTTTTACAGATTGGTTGTTTTTGTCTTTGCATTGAGCTTCTATTAAATAAATTCCCGGCTTTTGATTTTTTAAATCGGCCTGAAGTTCGTATTCGGTTTTGGTTCCGGTGTCAAATGTTTTTTCGGCAACTTTTTCTTTTTCCCATTTGTGTTTATTCAGTTCGTCTTCATATAAATCAAAAGGGAACGTTTTGTAATATTCTTCTTTTCCGAGGCTTTGCCTGTCGGGCTGTTCCCATAAACGTTGGCGAAAAACACGGCCGGGTTGTTTCAGTCGGTAGATGGTGTATGTTCCTTTAGCGGCTTCGCTCACGCCATTCAGGTTTTGGCTGTTTATGCTTAGTTTTTTTATGTTATTGGTGTTTATGATGTTTTCTGTACTTAAGCTTAGTCGTAGAGATTGGTAACCTACGGTAACGTAAGTAATTGCCGAATGTGTTTCGCCGTTTATGTCGGTTACATCGGCGTAGATAGCATATTCATAGGCCGCCTGGCTTTCTTTACTTACTGATTCGTCGGGCAGGGCTTTAAATTTAATTACATATCCGCCGGTATCGTTGGTAAGTAACTCTCCGTTACTGATTTCAACATTGCTTCCACGGCTGTGGTAGGGTCTATACCAATACCACCAGTAAGGGAAACTTACTTGTCTTACCACACGATAAGATACTTTGGCCCCATCGATTACATTTCCGGCATAGGCTTTGGCAATTCCGCCCACCTCAATTTCATCATTTAATTTGTAGGAACCTTTTATAGGATTAAAAAATGTTTCAAACTTGGGGCGTTTATATTCTTCTACGCTAAAATAAATGGTTCCGTTGTTGTCGCTGATGTGCATTTGTCCGGGAAGTACACTCATTGGAGCAACAAAGGAGCCGCTTATGGAACCGTATTCGTTACTTTTAACATCCAGTTTAGCAATTTCCTGATAGTTTACATCAAACAGTTTTACGGTGGTGGCATAATTTGCTTTAATGGAAGGATATTTGCTTTCGCTGCTGTTTTCTAAAATAATACCTTTAAAGTAAATGGTCTGTCCGGGTCGATATATGGCCCTGTCGGTAAAAAAGTGCGTACTTATTTGGCGGTATTTTTCCTTACCGTAAAAATAGGTATAGTATGAAGTGGTATTATACCAGGAATCGTTTTCCAAGCTGTACTCAATATAAAAACTGTATTCGTCGTATTTATTTTCCTTGCTTTTATTTTTTATGTTCAGATATCCTTTTTCATCGGTTTTCAGTAGCTCGCCTTTATAGTATTTGTAGTCTCTTGCCGAGTAGTCGTATTTTTCGTACCAAATTTGTGCAGATACATTTTTAAGTGCTTCGCCGGTAAAGCGGTTTACTACGTGCACGTCGTATGACCCGTTATCTTCCCTTCTGCGCTCTATGGAGGCGATGTTGGTAACAACAAACTGGCTATAGCCCACCAAATTTTTTTGGTATTTAAAGTCGGGATTTACCGAAGCAATAAGGATGTAGTATCCGCAGTTTAGTTCGGGGACTTTAATTTCTGTTTTATGTAATTGAAAATCACCGTCGTTTACAAAATCTTGTGTAAAAGTTTTTACGGTTTGCAGGTTAGAAACGGCATTGTATAATTGTTCTCCCCATTCTTTACGCTGCAGTTTGCGGTATTCGTGGTGCGTTGTTTTTACGATTTTAAAATACAGTTTGTCAATATTTGTGCCTGAGATTAAGGCTCTGAAGGGTTTTTGGGGCTCATTGGCTTCTTCTAAGATTAGGTTAAAGGATTTGCTTTGTATGGTTTTTATTAAATTTCCGCAAAGTAAAGCACCGTAGGTGTCGGGCATTTTTTTTGCGGCCTCTTTGCAAATTTCAACAGCTTGTTTTTTATACCATTTGTATTCGTTACCGGCCAGCGGCTGGTATTTGCTGCCATTATCATTATACCATTGAGCAATACGATAATCTATTTCTGTTACCCGATAGTGTTTAGGATATTTGTTTTGCAAGTTTTTAAGTGCAGTAAAGTATAAAGTATCTTTTTGCGGGTTTTGGCTGTTTTTATAAACGTAATCCAGGCGATATAGGTCGGCATCGATGAGGGCATCCGGTTCTTTATCGTTGTAATGAAAATTTATCAGATCTTTTATAATGTTTAGGGCATAGTACTTGGTTTCCAGGCTGTCGGAAGGATTTATGAAATTGGCCTTTCTGAATTTATCGGCATCTTCTAAAAAAATATTGTCGTTTATTAAAAAACGAGCTGCCGGACGCTGCACATCGGGTTCGGTATTGGCCAAAAATCCAAGTGCACGATGGGCTAAAAAGTCGTAGAGTGTGGGGCGCCATTTACGGCATTCAGAGGTTCCTTTAAGTAATACCTCGTCAAACAGATTAATTTGAACAGCCTTTAGGCTATCGGCGTTTTCTAAACTCAGTTTATAGTTTCGGATAATTTCCCAGGTAATAGTTTTTAAATCCCAGGTGGCAAGGTCGTCGTTTTTAAAGTTAACGGTTTGGCTGCGATTGTAAAATCTCCATCGGTTGTTGTTAAAATACTGCCAGTAGGCATCGGCCAGCAGGTTTTGCAAAACCGGTTTAAGCGGGAATTTAGATTTTTCGGCATCTTGCGCCAGTTCGTATATGTTTTTTTCGAGCGAGAATTCTTCTTTGTATTGCTTAAACTTCATGCGGTGTATAACCGCTTTTACAAACTGTGGGGCGTTATTTTCTGCCTTGGCTTTTTCGTATATGGTTTCAACTACTTTTAGTGCACTTTCGGTAAGGCCTTTGTTTTCACAGCTGTCTACTCTTTTCCAGAGTTTTTCGTAGTTATCATTTTTGCCGAAGTTTAATTGTATCATGATTTTTTGTGGGGGTTTATTATATACGTATGTGAAAGCGAAAACAAGGCTTCCGATAAAAAGCATGGTAATTCCAAGGGCAGTTTTTTTCATACAATCAATTTATACTAAAGATGCCAAAAAAGGCCGAATTCCATACCAAAAAGTAAATTTTTAAAAATAGAATAAAATACCGAAATTTATTCCTCTTCGGTAAAAGCCTTGTGTTTAGTAAGTTATGGAAATAGTACTCGAAATATTTAAAATAATTATGCCGGCCACCGCTGTTTTTGTGGCGGTTTATGTGGTCATTAAAAGCTTTTTGGGAGACGCTCAAAAAAAACGCGATCATGAACTTAAGAAAGCAAGCCATGGTACCGTGCTGCCTTTAAAACTTCAGGCCTATGAGCGTTTGGTAATTTATCTGGAACGTATAAATCCGAATGTGCTGGTGGTTCGGGTTAATAAGAATGGAATGAGTGCGCATCAACTGCAGTTGGAATTGATAAGGGCCATTAAAACCGAGTTTGAACATAATCTTTCCCAGCAAATATATGTTAGTCGGGGAGCTTGGGAATTGGTAAAAACAGCAAAGGAAGAATTAATTAAGTTAATTAACATATCGGCAACCAAAGTGCCGGCAGATGCCCCTTCCAACGATTTAGCCATGACCATTTTAAACGTGGCGGCGGGTCTTGAAAAAAGATTACCCAACGAAGTGGCCATTGATTTTGTAAAAAAAGAAGCAGCCCAACTGGTTTAATAGTATGCAGGATTATTTGTTTTCTGAGTTTCCGGAAGTAAGCGCCAACGAGTGGAAAGATCAAATCATTAAGGATTTAAAAGGAAAGTCTTTCGACTCTTTATTTTGGGATACGCATTTGGGTATTCAGGTAAAGCCTTTTTATACACAAGAGGATACGCCAAAAGCGAGCCCTCCTCTGTTCACAAAAACAAATTGGAGTGCCTGTGAATTTATAAACGCAGATTCGGAAAAAGAGGCTAACCGGCTTGCACTGGAAGCTTTGGGGCGAGGTACCGGCGGACTGATATTTCACCTTCATAAAAAAACAGATATTGCTCAACTCACCTCCGGAATTTCTCTGGAGCATATTTACACTCAGTTTAACCTGAGTAATCATTCTTCCGATATTTTGGAAAAACTAAAAGATACATACGGCAGTATAAATGCTTACGAAAATCGTAAAATGTGTTTTTTAAATGTTGACCCTGTTTTTTTATTGGCTTATTATGGCGAGTGGCATACCATAAAAGAAGAAGATTTAAAAGTTTTGTCGAAACTTTATCATATACCGGTAGATGCTACCATATATACCGAGGCAGGAGCCGGTATAGTTTATTCAACAGCCCTGGCGCTGGCTCATCTGAACGAGTATTTAAATTATTTGCAAGAGCATCCCAATTCTGCTATTGAACATATCCATATTTCTGTTTCGATTGGAGGTGATTTTTTTATGGAAATAGCTCGCTTAAGGGCACTCAGAAAACTGGTTTCATTTATTCAAAAACAATATTCTCAAAATCGAAAACTACACGTTCATGCACAAACCTCTTTATTGAATAAGAGTAGAACCGATGCATACAATAACATGCTTAGAACCACCACCGAGGCTATGAGCGCGATTATAGGAGGATGCGACAGCTTATGTATATTTCCATACAATAGTTCGTTTGAAAAAGAAACAAACTTCTCGAGAAGGATTGCCATAAACCAACAACATATTTTGCGTGATGAAGCCTTTTTGAATAAAGTAGCTGATGTTGCCGCCGGCAGTTATTACCTCGAAAATTTAACGGAGGAACTGGCAAAAAAAGCTTGGGAAGCTTTTTTGGAAATAGAGTCACAAGGTGGCCTTATTGCTTCTTTAGAAAAAAATAGTATTCAGGAAAAACTGGAAAAAGATTTTTTAGATACTCTTAACCGGTACAGGCAAGGAGAAGAGATAGTTGTAGGAAAAAACAAGTACCAAAACCCGAAAGAAGAAATATATACTCCGAAAAGCTATTTGCCAAAAAGTGGAAAGCTTTGTAAACGACTATTGCAAAGAAGTATAGATGAGCTATAATTTTAGGGCGTAATTTTGAAAAAAAACTCCTCGTCGGTTTCTTTGAATCCCTGTGAGATAAAATCGGTTAAAACGAATGATGACTTTTCTTTGGGTTTAAATTTTTTATTGTTTTCAAAAAATCGACACTGTTCATGAAAAGCCCCAAATACGCCTGCTTTTTTGAGTTCCAGTGCATATTGAAAATTACTTCCGCACATAATTCGGAATGAATGAATTTCTTTTGGCAGCTTGTCCAACTCTACTTCAAAACCATTGGAAATATAGCAGCTTCGTATAAATTTTTTATCGAATAAAAAAACTATCATGTCTGCGTTGCTCAGGTTTTTAATTTTTAATGATGCGGCGTGAATGGTATCGTAGCGTTGACCGCCAAAGTATACGGCATAAGGAGCATCTCCGGTTTGTACGCGTGGTTTTTCTTTAACTTCTTCTATTGCATTTTTCGGTTCGGGATAAACATCAACTACAATTTCCGGTTTTTTGGTCCAAACATTTAAAATAATGGTAATTAACAAAACAGCCAGGGGAGTGGCAATAAGTACATTTTTAAACTCGTTAAAAATTTTTGGAGGTGCTTCTTCTTGTTTTTCCGACGGAGAATAAAAAGGTTTTTTATAGAGTGTTTCGTAATAATTTTTTCTTTTCAGTTCTTCCTCTGCTGAAAATTTATTTTTTTTGGGTCGAGCAGATTTTTTTTGCTTGGTTTCTGAGTTCAAAAAATATCTCAGTTTATAATCGTATCTGGATTTGGCGGCAGGGTTAGATAAAATTTCATAAGCCTTGGCAATATCTCTGAATTTATCTTGCCCGTTTGGGTTTATATCCGGATGATACAATTTTGCCAGTTTACGATAAGCGCGCTTTACCGTTTCCGTATCCGAAAAATCAGGAAGCTGCAGTATGTGATATAAATTTTGCAAAACCTGTTGCCTTTTAAAAAGCGATTCCTACGGTTAAACCAAGATGCGATGAGTTTATATATAAAGAAGAAGCAGCATAAGCAGTTTCAAAATAGTAAGGAGAGAATCCATACCTAAAAAATATTTCGGCAAAAAAAGTGTTTCGCTCTCCGCGACTTCTGTTTGTCTGAATTCCTAAAGAAGCTTGGATGCAGGAGTTAATTTTATTTGAAAAAAGCGGGTGCTTGAATTTCATTGAAACCGTTTCTCCAAAAACATCGGTTCCTTCCTGTGAAATGTTTACCGATCCCAGCAGGAGTATCCGCGGACTGTACCCCAAGCTGAAGTAAGGCGTAAAACGGCTATTGAGTGTGCTGTTTGCCGTAAACTTTACCTGAATGGGAAATTGCAATTCGTGAATGTATAGTGAATATCTGTAAGGAAAATCGCCGGTATAAATTTGTAAGGTATCTTGCGTAAAATAGTAGGAACGAAAATTAAGTCCGTGTACAAAATATTCTGCCCCTACAGAAACAAAGGCTTTATAGGTAAAACCGATGCTTCGTTCGCGCTTAATAAAAAAATTAAAACTCATTTTGGCGGAGGGATTAATTGCATGTTTTTGATAAACGGAATAAAAACCCAAAACCGGACTTGCTCCCAGGCGGGTATACCACTCCGGAGTGCCATAAGGTGGTTTTAGGGCATAGGAAACGGTACAGGTTAAAAAAAGAAGCAAAGTTATTAAAGCATATTTGTACTTCATTCCGTACTTCTTTTTACTTGTGATGCACTGGCCTGGTCGGCAGACATGATAACAACATCATTAATGTTTACGTGTTTGGGTCTGCTTACCATCCAAAAAATAGTTTCGGCAATATCTTCGGCTGTTAAGGGGCGCATTCCTTTGTAAACTTGCTTTGCTTTTTCTGCATCACCGTCAAACCTCACCAAGCTGAATTCAGTTTCTACCATACCGGGACTAACGGAGCCCACTTTTATTCCGTGCGTAAGCAAATCAATACGCATGGCTCGGTTAAGCGCATCTACAGCATGTTTTGTAGCGCAGTAAACGTTTCCGTTGGCGTAAACTTCTTTTCCGGCAATAGAGCCAACATTAATAATATGCCCATTGCCATTTTTTATCATCAGGTTACTTACCAGTTTTGTCATATATAGTAAGCCTTTCAGATTGGTGTCAATCATTTTTTCCCAATGTTCCAAACTCCCATTCTGAATAGGGGCAAGCCCTGCCGCTAAACCGGCATTGTTAATGAGCACATCAATTTTTTTAAACGGTTCCGGCAAATTTTTGATTGCTGTTTCGCAGGCCTTGTAGTTTCTTACATCAAAACAGGCAATGTGAACAGAAACAGCATGGTTATTTTCCAGTTCTTTTTTAAGTGCGTCCAGCCTATCCTGTCTTCGGGCATTTAAAATCAGGTGATACCCGTGTTGGGCAAAAATTTTTGCGGTGCTTAATCCGATACCCGAACTGGCTCCTGTAATAAGTGCAATCATAAATTGTTTTTTCGGTTTGTAGCAAGTTTACTTTTTCGAACCCCGTATAAGAAGTATATTACCAAGCCTATTAAAAGCCAGGCCATAAAGTAAATCCAGTTTTTATATCCCAGCTGAGAAAGCATATAAAAACAACAAATAAGTCCCAAGCAAGGAATCAAAGAAAAATTAAGTTTAAAGGAATACCAGGCGATGATGGCAAAGCCAATTATAAACGTATAAACCGGCAGTTTTATTAAAAAGGCTCTGAAAGATTCGTATTTCAGATAATAGCGCAACGTTTCTTTATCATATAGGTAGAGTAATAAAAGACTTAACACAAACAATGCCGGAACTATGTATTTGGCGTTGATATATGGAGCTTTAAATTTAGGGTTGTAATCTTTTACGGTTGCTTTTAATTTTAGCACGCCGGCACAAACCAAACAAAAGGCAAACAAAGTTCCGGCCGAGCAAACATCAGTTACCATGTCCATGTCTACAAAAAATATAGGGATGGCAACAATGAGTCCGGTAACGATAGTGGCAAAGGAAGGTGTTTTGTATTTTGGATGTACCTTTGAAAAGGCGGGAGGGAGAAGACCATCACGACTCATCGACATCCATATACGGGGTTGCCCCAGCTGAAACACCAGCATTACACTGGCCATGGCCACAACGGCACTAACGGCAATAACGCCGGCCAGCCACTTTAAATCTTGTACTTTTTCGAATACAAAAGCTAAAGGGTCGGCTACTTTTAATTCACTGTAATGTACCATGCCGGTAATTACTAAAGCAATGGCCACATATAAAATGGTGCAGATGATAATGGAATATAGAATTCCTCTGGGGAGATCTCGTTGTGGGTTTTTACATTCCTCGGCGGTGGTGGAGATGGCATCAAACCCGATATAGGCAAAAAATACTGCACTGATACCACTAAGCAGGCCTCGTATGCCGTTTGGAAAAAAATCTTTCCAGTTTTTTACATCTACATAAAAAGCACCTACAAAAATCACCAAAATAACTACGCTTAGTTTTATGAGCACCATAATATTGCCCGCGTTTCTACTCTCTTTAATTCCGCGAAATACCAATGCAGTGATAAGTAAATTTATCAGCAAGGCAGGAGCATCAAAAATAATTCGTAAACCACCCAACTTTGGCGCACTGCCGTAGGCAATAAAACCTTCTACCAAGTAGGCCTTTTCGGGATTTGATTTTACATCATCCAGCGTGATGCCCGAGGTGAGCATTTGGTACACTTCCTGGTAGTGATTTTTGGCGGTAAAGTAATCCATGCAAAGCCACTCGTACAGTCGGTAATCGGAAACATTGGCAATTAAAGAGGTAAAATAATCGCTCCATGAAATGGCTACGGTTACGTTTCCGATACCGTATTCCATAATGAGTGCCCAGCCTATAATCCACGCAAACAGTTCGCCAAAAGCTACGTAGCTGTACGTATATGCGCTTCCGCTAACAGGAACTAAGGAGGCAAACTCTGCATAGGCAAAGGCTGCAAAGCCACAGGCCAAGGCGGTGAAAATAAATAAAAAAATAACACCGGGGCCGCCATCGGCGCTGGCTTTACCAATGGTAGAAAAAATACCGGCTCCTATGATGGCCGCTATACCAAAAGCCGTTAGGTCTTTTACACCCAGGTGTTTAGCTAATCCGCTTTCCTTACTTTGGTTGGAGGATAGGATATCCTCCACGGTTTTTTTACGGAAAAGATTCATAATCTGAACCAAATATAAGGAAAAAGAAGCAGGGAATAAGCGCTGTTTTAAGCAGATGTTAGCGCAGATAGCGTATGCCGGCCAGAGTAAATATGGCGCCCTGCGAGCGTGTTCCGTAAACGTTGTCTTTGGCAAAAATAAAACCCGGGGCAGCTTGAAAGGTAGCGTGCAAATTTTTTAGTATGGGAATTTTTTTGGCAAGGCGGATGTTGATGCTAAGCGGAATAGAACCCTGAAGATAAAATCCGGCAGCCGGGATGTTTTTATTTATTTGCGAAGCGGTGTTTCCGGTACTGTATATACTCATGTGACTGAAGATGGGAGTATTGGTGCCTTCAGGAACCAAGAAGTGATCTTCCGAATAAAAACTATGAGAGTGGTAATTGTAATGATGCAACAAACCCGGGGCTAGTTCTACACCGGCGGTAAGCCAAACCCAACGTTGTTTGTTAGTGCCGGCGTTAAGGCCCAGTAAAAACAGTGTTTTTCGGGAGTTTACCCCAAAGTAGTTATAATGCGTTATACGCCTGGTTTTGTATATATTTTGGCCCAGCTGGTTGCTGAATATATCCATGGTATCGGTTATTTGACGAAAGAAACTCAGGCTTCCGATATTGGCAGAACCAGAGGACAAACCCGCATAAAAATCGAGATAGGGTATTTTTTTTGTTTTCACCGAAAAATATGCGCGTGCGGCAAAAGCGCCCGTAAAATTTACGGTAGTTCCTTGGTGATAGTAGTAAATATTTTGATAACCGTCGAAAGATTGGTTTATGAGGGGGTCGCCGGTATTTAAAGCCATGAGTTGTTCTTTGCTGAACGTATGTTCCCGAAAGGTAACCGGTCCCTGAATTTCTATTTGAAAACCGCTAAAGGCGAGTTTGCCGGCGGAGTCGTTTTGAGCATATCCTAAAATACTAAAACCTGTTGTGCATAACAAGAGGATTTTTTTCATGTTGTTTGTTTTACGGGTTAGGTAAAGATTTGCCCATGTTTGGTAAAAACGAAAGGACGTTCAATTTATTGTTCTCTTTTATAAAAACTAGTGCGCGTCGAGCCAGTTGTTTCCGCTGCCTATACCTACCTCAACAGGAACTTCCAGAGGCAGGGCATTTTTCATGTGTGTTTCAATCAGCGGTTTTAAAATATCCAGTTCTTCCAGGTGCGCATCAAAAACCAACTCGTCGTGCACTTGCAGCAGCATACGCGATTTCAAGTTTTTGTTAATTATTTCTCGGTGAATTTGAATCATGGCAATTTTTATCATGTCGGCAGCGCTTCCTTGAATGGGGGCATTAATGGCGTTTCTCTCGGCAAAGCCGCGCACGGTGGCGTTTTGTGAAGTAATATCACGGAGCCAGCGCTTGCGCCCAAGCAAGGTTTGCACATATCCATTTTCGCGGGCAAAATTTATTTGCGTGTCCATGTATTTTTTGATGGATGGGTATTGTGCAAAGTAATTATCAATAAGCTCTTTTGCTTCTGTTCTGGAAATACCTAAGTTTTCGGCCAGGCCAAAAGCTCCCTGCCCGTATATGATGCCGAAGTTTACGCTTTTGGCCTTGTAGCGCATTTCTTTGGTTACCTCGCTTTCCGGTACATTAAATACTCTTGCCGCCGTAGCGGCGTGAATATCTTTTCCTAAGCGAAAGGCTTCGCACATGTTGGGGTCGGCACTCATGCTGGCTACAATGCGCAACTCTATTTGCGAATAGTCTGCACTAAGTAAGGTAAAATCGTTGCTTCTGGGAATAAACGCTTTTCTTACTTGTCTTCCTCTTTCGGTTCGTATGGGAATGTTTTGCAGGTTGGGGTTATCGCTGCTTAACCGTCCGGTTACGGCTACTACCTGATTAAAGGAAGTATGAATTTTTCCGCTTTTGGGATTTACCATTTGCGGAAGGGTATCTACGTAAGTATTTTTAAGTTTTACGAGTTCGCGGTAATCCAGTATGGAAGAAACGATAGGATGCTCGTTTTTAAGTTTTATCAGCACGTCTTCACCGGTAGCATATTGGCCGGTTTTTGTTTTTTTGGCCTTATCGGAAATTTTTAAAACATCAAATAATACTTCTCCCACCTGTTTGGGAGAGGCAATATTAAAGTTAAAACCCGCCAGTTGGTATATATTGCTTTCAATGGCCAGTATATCGTTTGTAAGCTCTTGCGAAAGGGTATTTAAAACAGAAACATCAAGCGAAATTCCTTCGCGCTCCATGGCAGCTAAAACCGGAATAAGGGGTACTTCTACCTCTTCAAACAATTTTTTTGTTTGTGTTTCTTCCAATTTTGGCGCAAATACTTCTTTTAATTGAAAGGTAATATCGGCATCTTCGGCAGCATAATCGCAAATTTGTTCCAAGGCAACATCGCGCATGCTTCCTTGGTTTTTCCCTTTTTTGCCGATTAAGGTTTCAATGCTGATGGGAGAATAGTTTAAGTACGTTTCGGCCAGCACATCCATGTTATGCCTCATTTCGGGTTGTATGAGGAAATGCGCCACCATGGTATCAAATAATTGGTTTTGTATACTTATGCCATAGTTTGACAGAATGTGCATATCGTATTTGATATTCTGTCCT
Source organism: uncultured Akkermansia sp. (assembly GCA_964585565.1). Taxonomy (GTDB): domain Bacteria; phylum Bacteroidota; class Bacteroidia; order B-17B0; family Aurantibacillaceae; genus Aurantibacillus. The sequence goes on from CAZPEC010000003.1 coordinate 105,143, forward strand.
ATCAGTGTTTTGTTTTTGTCGGCAAAAATGGGTTCAAACGTTTTTAGTAAAGCCAGGGCTTCATTTTTTGTATCAGGCACCGGCACATACCAGGCTTCTTGTTTTTTTACGGAGAAAGAGAGCCCGACAAGTTCGGCATCTAAAGAATTTAAACCGGTGGTTTCGGTATCGAAACAAAACTCTTTGGCGGCTGTTAAAGTATTTACCAGCTCCTGAATCTTTTCTGTAGTGTTGGCCGCGTGGTATTGGTGCGGAACATCCAAAATTGTTTTAAATTGCGGAGATCTTTCTTCGCTGAGGTTTTCTGTTTTGTTTGCTGTATCATTAAAAAAAGCTGCCGTGCTGAACAAGTCAGTTTGTCCGTTTGATGCCTTGGGCTGGTATTTTTTTTCTGTTGGAGTGTTTTCGTTTCCTCCTATATCTTCGCCCAGTACTTTTTGTGCAATGTTTCGGAATTCGAGTTCTTTAAACAGTTCTCTTAATGCCTCTTTATTGGGGTCTTTTAAAGAAAGGGCTGTTTCGTCAAATTCAAGCGGACAATCGGTAATAATAGTAGCCAGCTTGCGCGATTGAAAAGCTAAGTCTTTGTTATTCTCTACTTTTTCTTTGAGTTTTCCTTTTAATTTGTCGGTATTTTGATAAAGACCTTCTATGCTTTTAAAGTCTTTTATGAGTTGAATGGCGGTTTTCTCTCCCACGCCCGGTATACCGGGGATATTATCTACCTTATCGCCCATCAGGCCTAAAATTTCTATGACCTGACTTACCTGTTCAATATCCCATTTTTTACAAATTTCTTCGGGGCCTAAAATTTCGGCGCCGTTGCCAAGGCGAGCGGGTTTGTATATAAAGGTATTATTGTCTACCAGTTGGCCGTAGTCTTTATCGGGGGTCATCATATAAGTAGTGTAACCCAATGTTTCCGCTTTTCGGGCCAACGTTCCAATAATATCATCGGCTTCGTAGCCCGGAATGCCCAATACCTCGATGTTAAATGCTTTTACCAAATCTATAATGTAGGGAATGGCTATTCGTAAATCTTCGGGCATTTCTTCGCGGTTAGCTTTGTATGTTTCAAATTCTTCGTGACGTTGCGTAGGAGCATCGGTATCAAAAACTACGGCAAGGTGGCTGGGTTTTTCTTTGTTTAAAATTTCGAGCAGGGTATTACAAAATCCAAAAATGGCAGAGGTGTTCATGCCTTTGGAATTAATACGCGGGCTGTTGCTGAAGGCGAAATAGGCCCGATAAATCAGCGCAAAAGCATCGAGCAAAAAAAGTTTTTTGGGTGTATTTTTTGTAAGCATAAGTTACCGGCTTTGGCTGGTTTTCCAGAGGTTATATTGTGTAATAATTTTTACGGCGGCGGCTTCGTCCAGTTTTTTTTCGTCTTTATATTCCTCCGCAGGTTCCGGATAATCTTTCATCCATTCTTGCAGTTGTTTTTTAAATTTATGTTCTTTTACTTCGGTGGGTTTTTTATCACCTTCTTTAAACAGGAAGTATTCAAATTCAAAATCGGTTTTGTTCATTACCGTAACTTCAAAAGAACTTTTATAAAGGATGATGGGCCCGTTGGTAAGGCGTTTGTAAAAAACCCATTCGCTGGCAGAATTAAAAGACAGGTAGTGGTTATTGCCGTAACCGTATCCTTTTACTTTTTCGGGCTTATAGTTTTTTTGATTTCCGGAAGCATCTTTAAAAAAAACTTTACGGTGATTGTCGTGTTCTTTTTTTGGATTTATTTTTACTTCGCCTTTCAAGGTATCGCCGCTTTCGGTAATCAGGTACCCGGGAGTAAAGGCAATTTGCGCATACAAGCTGGTTATGCCGCATAAAACAAATGAAAGAGAAATAAATACCAGTCGGTGCATATCACAAAGATAACCGAAACGAAGTATTTATTGCTCTATTGTGAAAAACTATCTTTACTCTTTGTCCAGGTAAAATTCCGGGAATCTGCTTTTGTTGATGTTAGGCTTGTATATTTCCTCTTTATACCAGTTGGCATACCAGTTTCGGTAGGTTTTTTCTTTTACAAATAAAATTCCGTAGGGAGCCGTTTCGGCAACGGCAAAATCAAAGTTGTTTATGGTTGAAAAAACCGATTTGGAACAGCCGGCATTTTTTCCGTCGTGCAGTTCAATGAGCATGGCCTGCGTTTTTGGCAGCCAGCTATTGTAGTTTTCTTCAAAAACTTCTTTTTCGCTTCCTTCTATATTCATTTTTAGGAAATCAATTTTTGGAAATTGATGTTCTGTAATAATTTGTTCTATAGAAATTCCGAAAGTAATATTTTCGGGTTTTACGTTGGTATCGGTGTTTTCAATTTCTTTCACTACAAAGCCGTCTTCTTGCCCGGCTTCTATTTTGAGTTTTGAGGTTTTATTCCACAAGGCACCGTTAAGTACGGTTACATTAGGATACGCTTGGGTGTTTCTTTTGCTCAGCTCATAATTTTCTCCATCGGGTTCTATGCTTACTATTTTGGTTTGGGGCCACCAGTTGGCAAATAAGGCAGCAGTGTAGCCAATATTGGCTCCGGCATCTATTACATATTGCGCATCGGATAAATAGGCTTTTTTATTCAGGTAGGGGTCGATGAATGTGTTTACAAAAGATTGCATATCGGCCCGAATGGCTCTGATTTGCAGGGGCTGACTTAAGTTGCTTAATTTAAACTGAAGAACTTCCGCTTTGTTGTATTTACCTTGCTCAATTTCCTGAAACAGCGTTAACAATGTAACAGCTTGCTCTTTTCCCAGTAATTGAAGGTAAGCAGGATTTTGTTGGAGTTTTTGTTCGATGGAATTCACATTATAGATTTACGACTAAGTTAATCTTTATTTCTAAATAAAATCCCGGGGAGTGTTTAAGCGAAACGCAGTTTGTTTTTTTATTTTTTCAATAAAAGAGAAGGATATCATCAAAACTCAAAAGGAATCTTCCCGTCTCCTTCCAAAAAATCTTTGGCGTTTTCGGCTTTTAGTTTTTCCATGGCGCGGCGGTGAAGTTCCATGGGCGAGAGGCCGGTTTTTTTTAACAACTTGTTACATAACCCTGCCAAACAATTTTAGGATGATTACTGCTTTATTTTAGGTAACAATATTTTTTATACACTCTGTTTGAATTTATTGAATATTGCTTATTGTTAAGTTGGACTTTAGAAATGTTGAACATGGATACTTGAATGGTAAAAGGGTAATTTTCAAGAAAGCTTGATATTTCACTTGCACTTACCGATATCGTAGATGGAATTGTAGATAATGTGCGCGTTATGAGTGATGACCCCTGAGATATGCTAATTTTCAAAGGATAGTTAATAAAAGTAATGTTTGATAAGGTGAAAGTTATTCCGGAGGATTTAATGACTGTATCAGGTAATTGGTTGTTTTCAATAAAACCGGGATATTTTGGCGAATAGGAAAAATTAAAGGCGGGAATAGTTCCGCTTCCTGTAGCACTCCAATTAAGGGGACTCATAATCACATTATTCGTATTATAATAGGATCCTCCGGGAGGATCAGAATACAGTGTAAAGCCATTTACCGATACGCTGCCTGCGCTTACGTAAGAACTGTTGCTAGTAGTGGGGCTTTCAAAAAATACAGCCAGTTGAGAACTGTCTGTATGATTGGCTCCATTAATTAATTCTGTTGTAGTATAATAGGAGCTAAAAAATCCCCAATCTAGCTCCGGTGTGTTATTGGATTGTTGATTATTTGTCGGGGGACTTTTCTTTTTGCAAAAAAAGAAACAAAACAGAATAAGAAATAATAAAAAAGTGTAACGCATATCAATTAATAATTGAAGTTATGGGTTTAATTATTGAAAAATAAGTGTTGAATAGAAAATTTTTACCGGAAACAATTTGATAACTTCTTTTATACGCTGAAACATTAATATATGCTTTATTACCAATGGAAAGCAGGCTAAAATACTGCGGAGCTATTTTTATAATTTTTTTTCCGCTTTGTGTGGGAAGGTCAGATACCTTATAACGAAAGGATAGGTAGACTCTGCCTGTTTCTTGAGGGGTAAAATTATCCCACATATCTACTGAAATAGAATCAGCATTGTTTATACTGGATACTTCTATAACAACAGTATCAGTTTTGTGAATTAAATTAGGCAATTTGGAAACAACCAAGCTGGGAAACTCAGATTCGTATATAAAATTCATTTTAGGAACAGAGCCTTCTCCTTTCACTTTCCAGTGCATGGGGTCTATTATAGAAGTATTATTACATTCATCCGGTTCCTCATCCGGTTCGTTATTATTAATTTTCAGCTTGCTTCCATAATATTTTTGTTGAGGATGAAATTTTAGTTTCTTGTTATTTAATTTAACGTACCCAACGTTTTGTAAAACACCTGGAGAGAAAGAAGTCACCGGCGTATAAGTAAAATATGCCGAAGCACTATTTCGAGTTTGAATGCTATTTGACGTAACAATATTTTCTTTGTATATGTTAAAAACACCATAGATTAACTGAGTTTGAGCGAATTGCGAAAAACCATTTATTATTGTTATTGTTAAAATGAAAATAACTATTGATTTCATGCTAATTTATTTTTATTACCTTCACGAATTTAATAATTCCGCCTATTGAAGAAAATTTTACAATATAGGTGCCATTTTCAAACTGTGATAAATTAATTTCAACCTCCTCTCTCCCATTCCTCAAGTTGTTAATTTCTGACAGTATTTTGCCGGTTAAGTCTGTAATTTGAATCTTTGCACAATCATTTTTTTCAATGTTGTAAAAAACTTTTGTTAAGCCGTTTGTTGGATTCGGGAGAATATCAATCAAACCAATTGGATTTTTTTCTGAGTTTAAATTTTCTTCACTTTCATCGGCGCTAAGTTCTTTTATAAAATTATTGTAGTGGGTATTTGAGTTTATGCCCGATTCAAGTTCTCTTTTAGGATATGGAGTGTAGTGATATTGCCTAATTTCAAACTCATGGTTAGCAGAATCACCATCTATAGGGCGAAATTGACCAAAATCTGTGGCGCAGTCGAATTTTTGAATATATGCATGTAGGTTGCTGTTTGGCAGCACCTCAGTACCAGGTCCTAAACAAATTGTTTTTCCTGAACGCCAATAAGCTGGAGTTAGAGGGTTGTCGTATTTAAACTTGGTGTTTTCAATCTTCATAAATTCAAAAGCCAAAAGATGATTGTTAATAAATGTATTTGGCGTGTTTCCAATAGTAGCTCCGTTTAAATCTACCTTTAAATCGCTTAAATCAATAAAGGCGCTTAATAGGTTATTTTGCTGCCATTTATGCAGATACCATAAATTATGATATAACAAAAAATCAATCCCGTTATATTCCCCTTTAATTAAATCAACACCGGGGCACAATGCGGTTGAATTTTGAGTCGCAGATAAATTACTTCTATTGGGATGATCTAATCTGTTGTCAGAACTCCAGTACAGACCACTGTTTAATCCATTTCCCAGGTTATATATATTATTGCATGGGGCTAAGTCTAGTAAATGTTCTACGGAATATTCTCCGTTTGATTGATAAATACCGCCGTGTAAAATTTTTCTGGCAAGCGGACCGTGGTCTAAATTAGCGCCCGGAGAGTAGGAATTCAACAAAATATCAGACCACGAATTATTTGTTATCACAGGAACTACGGTAGTTACAACAACTTGAACCCATTGCCATACCCAACCAATAATCGTATTTAACACTCCTCCTATGACGGGGACTTGTTTTAATACCCATTGCAGCTGGTTAACAACATTTTCAAAAATATTACCGTAGGCGCAGTTACATATTGCCAGTAAATTAGTTGCCATCACCCTGTTATCAATACCCGTATTGGGACAATTAGGTACTCCTATGTAGGTGTCAACAACCCCTTCCCACAACATTCGGCCAGATGACTGAGAAAAAGAGTTATGATACCCATTACCAGGACAACTTATTAAAGGGTTTGGCGGAAATGCAATAGTTCCGTTTCCAAACGTTGCTCCTCCATTAATGAAGCATTGGGCTTCGCCAAGTGCATAAGCAAAAACTTCGGCATTATCCCCGGCGCTAACTAAGTTACACGTTGTCGGATTTCTAATTCGCCAATTGTTAGGGAAAGTGTTTCCCGGATTACCGCAAGGATTCCCATTAAGGTCTTTTGGATTCCGAATATGGGAAAGTATTCTGTTAGTAATGTTTCTTGCTTCCTGTGTTAAACTGGCTTGCCCGCTGCCATATCCAAAAACAGCGCCGTTGTCAGTTTCTGAAATAGGAACAAACTTATTCACAAATGCTAATCCAAAAAGAATGTTGTATACTTGATCTTGGCTCATTTCAATTTGGTGGCTCGAAGGTTTTTCGACTCTTTGTATCCAGTCTGATGTTATTTGGTTGGCTCCGCAACTAAAATGTGACAGAAATCCTCTATTATTAAGGTTATTCCCAATACTTCCGCTGTTATAATAATTGAAATGATTGTATCCGGCAGAATCTAGCAACAGACTGGAAGGGATATCATCTCGTATAAAAAAACCATTTAAATTATATGCATTATTTTGAAAAACACTTTCTGCTTTATAATCTAATCTGTTTATGGCATTTAATGCACAAAACAACTCGTGTTTTACTTTTTCGGTGTTTTGGTTGCTTAACTGTAAAAGTTTGTACTCTGTTGCCAATACCGCAATGTAGTATCCAAGCATTGCCGAGCCGTCTCCTGCGTAAAGCCGGGTATTTTCATTATTAAAACTTTCTAACGACCAGCCTCGTTGATTAAAGGGTATACTTTCGCCATCTCCAAGCCCAACTTTAATAAAGTCGTTATTCAGCCTGCTTTTAAAATACCAGTATTTTTTGTAATGGCTAGCTGTTTGTGCAGTAAGACCCAAATAAACAAAAAATAAAACTTTAATTAAATTGAATTTCATAGGTATTTCCGTTAAAAGATGCACGTATTTTAAGTTGGTGATATACTGTTCTATCGGTAGTACGAACCAATTTTAAAATTTCCCAGTTAGCGCCATTTACAATAAAAATGTTTTTTTTAATCATGTTTGTATCGTTTTTATGCTCTATATAAATTTTATTGTAATTGGAGTTCCAATGATATTTGAATTCAAGATAATAATTGGACATAACCACATAATTTCTTACATGTTCATTGCCAAGAACAAATTCACAATTTCGAATTTTTCTGGCATGGGGGATGAGGTTGTATTGCTTTAGGTATTTATTCAGTTCGTCTAAACTGTCTATTCCATTTACTTTGTAGGAGGTCATGTACCCCCTCATTAATTCAATTTTTGCCGGGGTTCTCCAGAGGCCTAATTTTAACGTGTTTTCAGGATACTTTTTTTTGCATCCGATAAAAAAGCCGATAAAAATAAATGCTGTATAAAAAATAATTTTATTCATGTTTTTTTAGTTGCTTAATCTCTTTTTTTAGTAATCTTATTTCTTTGTCTTGTTCTGCCGTGTAAATAGTTAGTTCCTCTATTTTTTGCAATAAAATGGCAAACATTTCTGAGGCGTTAATGCCATTTTCTTTAACTTGTTTTTCGGACGGCACTCCCTCCAAATGTTTGTTTTTTAAATAAAAACTTTCTACTTCCTTTAAGGGCTTTAGGCAGTAGGTTGTATCAAAAACAAAATCAGCCCATTTTACGGGGTCAATTACTACCAGTTCTTTGCAAGCTAATTTTCCATGAAATTGAAAATCTGAATTAGCGTGTATATGATTAGCTTGTATTCGTTTGCTGCCAAAGTACGCTTTGCCATCAGACATGAAAGTAATATTAACATGGTTGGTTAGTTGATCGTAGATATTAAAAGCCTCTCCTCCATTTACGTTTATATTTAATTTAGCATTGTTTAATGATCCCGGCTGATATCCGATGTTTGTTTTTCCGTCTCCCCAAATTAAAAAGGTTTCATTTCCGGCTTGGTTGGAAGCTGTATTTAATACACTAAATGCTTTAGTGAAATTCAGATTAACCCTTAAAAGGGTATTGTAATTAAAAGGGGTAGAATGCGTTGTTTCCACGTTCAGGCCCTGATTATTTGCAGCGCCAACTATTTTTAATTTTATATTGTTTCCCGCAGGGTCATTCGGCCCGTCAAGTAAAATGTTTCCATCTGCAAAATGATATTTTTGGCTTGGTAAAACGGTACCAAAACCAATTTTCCCATCCGGCTTTATCCACACTCTTTTTGAATTATTCGCTTTAAGAATAAAATCAAAATTATCGCAAGTTCCTGCCGAAATATCAGTATAGCCTGAATTAGCAATTGTATTTCCTCCAATCCTCCATGGAACGCTGTAGGGGTTGCAGCTATTATTTACAGAGGGATCTAGCCAACCCGGTTCTGTTTCAAGGGAATTTACAATATTTCCGGAGGTGGTAACAAAAAGCGGTTTAAACTTATTGCCCCCGCCAAGCGAGGTAATTTTTAAGTTTCCGTTTAAGTTCAAATTTCCATGAACATCTAAATTTTGCTCGGCAACAATTACATCGCTTCCAATAATAGAATCGGAGGCGTGAATAGAATGCGCCTCAATAACACCCCCTGAAATTAAGGTGTCGGTTATTTGGGCGTTATTTGCAGTAAATGTGGTAGGTGTTTGAGCCTTTAATAACGAAGAATTATTTGCCAACCATAACACCAAAACAATGGTTTTTATTAAATTAAAACAGGCAAACCTAAATTTTATAATGCCTGAAAAGCGGGGGGGGGGGGATAGTTATACATTTTGCGAACGTTAGGTGTACACGAAGATAATAAAACAAAACTAAAAAGCAAATTAATTTACCACTTTGCAAGCGTTACAACCCTTATGGGATTAGAATAAAAAATGGCAACTTGATTTAATTCAGTTACTTATCAAAGCGTATTTAAAACTCAAAAGGAATCTTCCCGTCTCCTTCCAAAAAATCTTTGGCGTTTTCGGCTTTTAGTTTTTCCATGGCGCGGCGGTGAAGTTCCATGGGCGAGAGGCCGGTTTTTTCATCATCTGCAGTAGAGAGGAATTTTTTGGCAGCTTTTATTTCTTCGGGTTCGCGTAGGTTTATTTCTTTTACTTTGTGCGCGCTTAGTTTTTTACCCTTAGCTTTCATGTTTACTTCGGGAGAGAAGCTTACCATATTAATGGTTTCATCCGGAATTTCTTTGCCTTTTTCTTTGGCAAATTTTATATCAATTACCGGATTTATTTGGTCGGTAATAAGTTCTATAACCGAGTCGGGATGTTCGGTAATAATAAGGGTTTTGTTAGAAACCGGTTCCGGAATAAATCGTTTGGTGAAATAGGATTTACTTTCGCCGTCGAAGTATATACAACTGAGGGTTTGGTTTGGATAGTATTTTTGAATAAGAATAATATCTTCATCAAAATGGTTATGGAGTTCGTAGGTATATAACTTATAAAATCCTTTGCCGGTAATGGCCAGTATTTTATCGTCGCCGGCAAATTTGCCCAAGTAGGATCCTCGTTCTTCTTTGTTTAATCGGTGCACGCTATCATCAAACCAATAATCTTCGGCACCCCATGCCGAGCCACCTTTTTCTTTGAGCACGGCTTTATTTACGGTATACTTGGTAACAATGTTACCCACGGCACTGCGTGCTTTTACGGGCATTTCGGCAAAATCTACGTCTACCTCAAATTTACGCAGCCCGCTTACTTGTCTTAAAATAACGGTTACTTTATCGGTTTCGCCGTTGGGGTTTGCGCTAAACCAATACACCAAACTGCCAGGCGTGCCTTTGGTTAAGTCATATTCTTTATCGCGGGTAACGCCGGTTACGTTAAAGCGTTTCATAAAGGTAATGCCTTTTGGTCCGTCGCGATAAATCATGTTGTACGTGGTGCGCTCATCATTTTTCTTAAAAACAGCAACGTGTATAATGTCTTTTCCTACAAACACTTTATCGGCTACTTTAAACACTTTCATTTTGCCGTCTTTGGTAAAGGCAATAATGTCATCAAGGTCGCTGCAGTCGGTTACAAATTCGTCTCGGCGCAGGCTGGTTCCTACAAAGCCTTCGGCACGGTTTACATACAGTTTTTGATTTGCCATTACCACTTGTGTGGCTACAATGGTTTCCAGTTGTTTGCTTTCTGTTTTGCGTTCTCTGCCTTCGCCGTATTTTTTCTTGAGACTTTTAAAATATTCAATGGCGTAATCGGTAAGGTTGGCCAAACTATGTTTGGTGTTACCAATTTCGGTATCCAGCTCTTTCATGTGTTCATCCGCTTTTATGCTGTCGAAGCGGGTGATGCGTATCATGGGAATCTGGGTAAGGCGGTTTAAATCGTCGTCGGTAATTTCTCTGAGTAATTTTTTCTTATGTGGTTTAAATTGGTCGTAGAGGTATTGAAATAAAGTTTCGCGGTTGGCGTACTTTTTAAAATCAATGTACATTTCCTCTTTAATGAATATTTTTTCCAAAGAGGCGAAGTGCCATTTTTCCTGCAGTTCTTTGAGTTTAATTTCCAGTTCAAGCCTGAGCAGGTTAAGCGTTTGGTGTGTGCAGAGCTTAAGAATTTCGCTAACGCCCAAAAACCGGGGTTTTTGATTTTCGATAATGCAGGCGTTTGGCGAAATGCTCATTTCGCAGTTGGTAAAGGCATAGAGGGCATCAATGGTTTTATCGGTGCTAATTCCCGGCTGCAGGTGGATGAGAATTTCTACATTTTCGGAAGTATTATCTTCCACCTTTTTAATTTTAATTTTCCCTTTGTCGTTTGCGGCAATAATGGAGTCGATAAGTGAGCCCGTGGTGGTGCCAAAGGGTATTTCGGTAATGGCCAGCGTTTTGGAGTTCAGTTCCTTTAAGCGTGCACGTACTTTTATTTTGCCTCCGCGCAAGCCATCTTTGTATTCGCTGAAATCGGCAATTCCTCCGGTGGCAAAATCAGGATAAATAGTAGCTTTTTTCCCTTTTAAAACTTGGATGGAGGCATCAATTAATTCATTGAAGTTGTGCGGAAGTATTTTGCAAGCCAAGCCCACGGCTATTCCTTCTACGCCTTGTGCTAAAAGCAGCGGAAATTTTACGGGCAGGGTAATGGGTTCTTTATTACGGCCGTCGTAGCTTAATGCCCAGTTGGTGGTTTTAGGATTAAAAACAACCTCTAGGGCAAATTTAGAGAGGCGTGCTTCGATATAACGCGGAGCCGCTGCGCTATCGCCGGTAAGGATGTTCCCCCAGTTTCCCTGGGTATCAATAAGCAGGTCTTTTTGCCCCATGCTGATGAGCGCTTCGCCAATGCTGGCATCGCCGTGGGGGTGGTACTTCATGGTGTTTCCGATTAGGTTGGCTACTTTGTTATAGCGACCATCCTCCAGCTCCCACATGCTGTGTAAAATGCGGCGCTGAACAGGTTTTAGTCCGTCTTCGAGTGCAGGAACGGCACGCTCCAAAATAACATAACTGGCATAATCAATAAACCAGTTTTTAAACATGCCCGAAACGTGGGTAATTTTTTCAACTTCTCCGTGTCCGTCTTCTGAAAATAAATTTGTGTCCTCGCTCATGTTACCGCTTTAAAACAAAGGGCAAAGATAAGCTTGTAAATTCTTTTTGGTTGTTGAAAAAGGGCGGGGTTACTAACAATTTAGCCTCATTTGAGACCCCGTAGTGTTTAGTAGGAAACTATTTTTCTCTTTAGAAAGAAGAGACCTTCGCCAAGTTTTGTTTTTAGCTTGGGATTGCTGTAGGCGTTTAAGCCTGCTTTTTCGGCATTGTTGGCGTAGCCGTATATTTCGTTGATGGTGGTTTTATAAATGGTTTCTCCTTTTTTATTTTTCAGGCTTAAGTTAATGAGCAATTCGGCCAAATTTACGTGGTAGGTTTTTTGTAATACGGCGCTGCTGATGTCGGTAGCGGTGTTTCCGTTTACTTCAATAATATAATCGGCTTGTGCCGGGTTATCGATAAATTTAATTTCTATTCCGTTTAGTTTTTGCTGAACAAATTGTTCCAGCATATTGGTAGGCAAGGCCTTGTTAAAGTTACTTTCTTTGGCCTGAATGAAAATAGCGATAGGCTCGATATTAATTTGGGCTTTGAGGGCGGGTGTTTGAATAAATTGCTTAAGAATGCCCAGGCTTCCTTTGCTTACCGAGTCGCCCGCCGTTAGGCGTTCTATATCGGGGTTGAGCGTAACGGCCGTAAGCATAAATTGGGGCTCGGCGCTATTTATTTTAATGTTTATTTCACCTGATGAGTTGGTGGAAAGTTGTTCTTCCAGTTTTAAGTATTCATCATCACTTTCCACACGAAAAGGAAAATCGTTCAGGCCGCTTCCGTTGTTAATGGTTAATTTGAAAGGGATAGGAGCATAAGCCGGCTGGAAGGGCTTTACCACAGGAGTTTGAGGGGGTTGCAGGAGGGTGATGGATTGTAACTGATTTTGAATAAGGTTGGTTAAATCAATAATATTTTTTACGCCGTTTGTTTTAGAAGCATCAAAATTAATTTCTTCGTTTAAGTATGGGTTTAGCACTCCAAATGCTTGAATACGTTTTTTAAGCGCTGCGGAGAAATTGTTATTTTTTTCATCGGAAAAAGAAGCCGCAATAAGGTTAGAGGCTTTGTCAATAGTGTTTTGTTTTTTCTGAGCTTTTCTACGGGCATACTCAGCTTTATCCAGCTCGTAGTAGGCATAATAGAATTTGTCATTTTCATAAGTATCTACCAACGTATATCCTTCGATATTGTCGGTATTACTCATTTTAATCATGGAGTTAAAACTTTGGTCGTAGGTGTTGCTGGTAGAAACGCTGTGCAGCACCGAGTTGGTAGAGATGTCTACTTTAATTTCGGAAGCCAAATCGTACAAGGCGTTTTTTTTGGCATCCATTTGGTAGTTTGAACTTCTTGATTTTTCGGCAACCCCAATGCCAATATACTTAAATCCGCTGGTGGGACGGTTGCTCACCCAGTTAGGTGCTTTTGCTTGTACGGCAGTGGTTTGAGCGTTAATTACTTGTGAAAAAACTAAAATTATATATGCGATATGTAAATAAAAGAAACGCATTATTTAAGGTAGGTATTCAGGGTTTTTTCAAACTGTTTTACATTTTCTTTTATCAGCATATCTTCCAGCTCGGGTTCGGTTTTCAATGTTTTATTAGCAGTAAACAAAGCGCGCCAGGAGCTTGGGTTGTATTGATTAATGGGAGGGGTAGTGAGCGGATTATAGGGAAAATAGTCGCTCATGGTGCCACCCGGTTTTTGAGTAAATTCATTGTATTCTACCTGATCTTCTTTAGCGAGGGTAATGTTTTGAAAGTTGACAATTTGATTGGTTTGCGCATTGATTAATTTGTACTTAAACTCATAGGAGTAGCTGCTGGTGTTTTTTACCTGATTATATTTTATTGGCCAAAACTCATTAACATAAAGGGTATCATTCTTTTTAACGGTAACTTTTCTGAAGCAGGTTGCGTTGGTTACTTTTGGTGAGGGAGCTGTATATTTTCTATTTACCACATCAAACTGATAAAAATAATCGGCGCCCGACGCTTTACGTATGGCTTGAATTAAATCAACGTTGCTTCCGGCATCTCCTCCCGGCAAAGTACTGAAGGGAGAGTTGTTTATCAGGGTAATATGTTGCATGTTGATGGAGATACTTTGTGAAAACTGGTTCAACAATAGTTCCGATATTTTTTTGTCGGAACCCTGCCCCGGGTTAAAAACAAGCAGACTTTTACCTTGCTGTTCCTTACACAATTCCAGAAGTTCTCTCGAATCTTTGTAGTTACCATACTGGTTTTGAATACTCATTAGGTACTTAAGCGCCTGAGCGTAGTTTTTTCCTTCGATGGAGCTGATGGCGCTTTGGTAATTAGGTTCGCAAATAGCGGTGGTTTTGAGCTCCCGGGTTTTTTTAAACTCGGGGTTGTATTTACTTACGTTGTTTAGGTAAATCAGGCTTTCGTTATATTTTTTCTGTTTTACTAACGACATGCCCAGGTCATAATTACGTTGGCAATATCTGTCAACAGCTCTTTTGTAATCGTCGTCGTATCCGCTGGGGTAGGTTAGGTTTACACTGAGGTCTTGCGCTTTTTTAGTAAACGATTTCATACGCTCATAGCTTTCTATGGAAGCGTCGTAGAGGCCTGAGTTGTAGTTTCTAAAAAATTCCGATGCCATGTAGGAAGTATATTTTTGACCAACTTCTTTGAGTTTTACTCTGGCATCTACATTGGTTGGTTTTCGCTGAAGGGCCTCCATGTAAAATTCGGCCGCTTCATTTACCAAGCCCATTTTTTCCATTTTTTCGGCGGCCTTGTAATATTTTTTTGAGCCCGTACATGCCCATAGCAAGATTGCAAGCAGCCCGGCAAATATGTATCCGTTGATTTTCAATGCAAGGGAATTGTGGGAAAAAAAAGAGCATCTATTTTTATTAGATGCTCTTTTAAAAATAGCGTATTATTACTGCTCGTTGGCCAACTTTTTCATTTCAGCGTTAAAAATCTCTTCGAACTTTTTCTTATCATAGTCTAACTGAAGTTTTTTATCGGAAGAGATTTTGGTATCTAATTGCTTGAACACTTCTTTCTTATCGGCTTCGATGGCTACCCAGTAGGTATAACTTCCGTTTGCTTCCTGGAATATTTTTTCGTCTTTTACACGAATGTTTGCCAATGATTGGTTGGTTACCTCGCGAGAGAGTTCTTCAAACTTGTTCTCGTACTCCTGATCCTTACCAACGGTACGTTGGTTGGTGTATTGGTCGGTAACTTTTTTAATCATGGTTTGAATGTTACTGGCCATTTCGGATTTTGCGTTGTTCATGGCAATCTTTTTGGCAGCTGCCATGTCGGGAGATTTTCCTGAACTGCGGGCACGGTAAAAGTCCTCGTCTGTTTTATACTCTTTAGAGCTGAAAGGAACAGAAATTTCCTTAGCACCGGTTTCTTTTTCAATAGGAGTAGCTTTTTTCTTGCCTTTACATCCGGCAATGGTTAAAAGGGCCAAAGCGGGAATTAAAAGTAGTTTTGTTGTTTTCATGATTTCTTGTTTTAATTTCTTGTTTAAAGATATTTCAATTGGCGTACCAAAGTTAATAAAAGTAGGAATTTTAACGGATATTAACGATAAAATAATGCATTTAGTGGGCAATTTATTCGGCTACATCGAGTTCAACTCGCAGATTATCAATAATAAACTCCTGTCTCTCCTGGGTATTTTTGCCCATATAGTAACTTAGCAGTTCCTGTATACTTGCTTTTTGATCGAGTAATACCGGTTCCAGACGAATATCTTTACCTATAAAATTTCTGAATTCATCCGGACTTATTTCTCCCAATCCCTTGAAACGGGTTATTTCGGGTTTAGGACCTAATTTAGCAATGGCCGCTTTTCTTTCTTCGTCGGAGTAGCAATAAATAGTTTCTTTTTTGTTTCTAACTCTAAAAAGAGGTGTTTGCAGTATTTTAACGTGGTTGTTTTTAACCAATTCCGGGAAAAATTGCAGGAAAAAGGTTAGCAAAAGCAGGCGTATGTGCATGCCGTCTACATCAGCGTCGGTTGCAATTATGATGTTGTTGTACCGAAGATTTTCTATTCCATCTTCAATGTTTAATGCTGCCTGCAACAAATTAAATTCTTCGTTTTCGTAAACAACTTTTTTTCCGAGCCCGAAACAATTGAGTGGTTTGCCCTTTAAGCTGAATACGGCTTGCGTATTTACATCTCGTGTTTTAGTAATAGAGCCGCTGGCCGAATCTCCCTCGCAAATAAAAAGTGATGTTTCCAAACGGCGGGGGTCGCGCGTATCATCTAAATGTATACGGCAGTCGCGAAGTTTTTTGTTGTGCAATGATGCTTTTTTGGCCCTTTCGCGAGCCAGTTTTTGAATACCGGTAAGCTCTTTACGTTCGCGCTCGTTTGCCAAGATTTTTGCTTCTATTGCTTTTGCTGTTTCCGGATTTTTATGCAGATAGTTGTCCAGTTGTTGTTTGATGAAATCGCCTATAAAACTGCGAATGCTTTGCCCTCCGGGGGCTATTTCGTTTGAACCCAGTTTGGTTTTGGTTTGCGATTCAAATACCGGTTCCTGAACTTTTACCGAAATAGCTGCTACAATAGACTTGCGCACGTCGGTAGGCTCAAATTCTTTTTTAAAGAATTCGCGAATGGTTTTTACTACGGCTTCCCTAAACGCGGACTGGTGAGTTCCGCCCTGAGTGGTGTACTGCCCGTTAACGTAGCTATAGTATTCTTCGGTAAAATGTTCGTTGCTGTGCGTCATGGCCACCTCTATATCTGTTCCTTTGAGGTGAATAATCGGATACAAAATTTCTCCGGAAATATTTTTTTCGAGCAGGTCTTTAAGTCCGTTGTCGGATTTGTATTCTTGCCCGTTGAGGTAAAGTTTTAGTCCTGTGTTTAAAAAGGCGTAATTCCATACCATTCGGTCTACGTACTCATGAACGAAATGATATTTTTTAAAAATAGTATCGTCCGGCCGGAATTCTACGTATGTGCCATTTTTTTCTCCGGGTGCTTGGCTAAGTCGATGTTCTTTTACTAATTCGCCTTTACTGAATTCGGCTGTTTTGGCTTGTCCGTCGCGATAGGAGGTAACTTTGAAATTTAACGATAGCGCATTTACTGCTTTGGTACCTACTCCGTTAAGGCCGATTGATTTTTTGAAGGCTTCGCTGTCGTACTTACCGCCGGTATTCATTTTAGAAACCACTTCAACCACTTTTCCTAAGGGAATTCCTCGTCCATAGTCGCGAATGGAAACTACTCCGTCTTTAATATTAATTTCTATTTTATCTCCTTCTCCCATCATAAATTCATCAATGGAGTTGTCGAGCACTTCTTTTAACAAAACGTAAATACCGTCGTCAAAGGCGCTGCCATCTCCCAATTTCCCAATGTACATACCGGGGCGTGTACGGATGTGCTCTTTCCAATCGAGCGATCGAATATTTTCTTCGGTATAATTTGATTTTGCCATCTTTTGTAATTAATCAGCGTCTAAAAAAATTATTTTTTAAAACAGTTGTTTTACACATTAAATCTAAAATGCATTACATCACCATCTTGCACCAGGTATTCTTTTCCTTCCATTCTTAGCTTGCCGTTTTCGCGACAGGCCGATTCGGAACCGTAGTTTATGTAATCTTGGTAACTGATTACTTCGGCTTTTATAAAGCCTTTTTCAAAATCACTGTGAATTACGCCCGCCGCCTGAGGAGCTTTGAAGCCCTTTTCAATAGTCCAGGCTCTTACTTCTTTTTCTCCGGCCGTAAAATAGGTTTGCAGGTTAAGCAATTTGTAAGCTGCTTTTATTAGTTTATTTACTCCGGGTTCATCCAGGCCGAGTTCGGCTAAAAACAATTGTTTTTCTTCGTATGTTTCCAAAGAGGCTATTTCGCTTTCCATTTGAGCCGTTATTATCAGTATTTCGGCTTTTTCATTTTTTACAGCTTCTTTTACTGCTTCTACGTGTTTATTTCCGTTTTTAGCAGAGGCTTCGTCTACATTACATACATACATTACGGGTTTAATGGTAAGCAGGTGGAGGTCGGCTACGTAAGCCAACTCGCTTTCATCAACATCGCAGGCACGGGCCGATTGCCCGCTTTCCAAGGTTTGCTTAAACTTAATGAGGGTGTTGTATGTTTTTACAGCTTCTTTATCGTTTCCGGTTTTAGCAATTTTTTCAAACTTCTTTATTTTACTTTCAATGCTTTCCAAGTCTTTCAGCTGAAGTTCGGTATCAATAATTTCCTTATCGCGAACGGGATCAACACTTCCGTCTACATGAACCACATTTGGGTCGTCAAAACAGCGCAACACGTGCAAAATAGCATGGCACTCGCGAATGTTTGCAAGAAATTTATTCCCTAAGCCTTCGCCCTTGCTGGCGCCTTTTACTAGTCCGGCAATGTCTACAATCTCAACAGTGGTTGGTATAATATTTTGAGGTTTAACCAGTTCTGCCAGTTTAGTGAGCCTCTCGTCTGGCACGGTAATAGTGCCCACGTTGGGGTCAATGGTACAAAACGGAAAATTTGCTGCCTGCGCTTTTGCATTGCTTAAACAATTAAACAACGTTGATTTACCCACATTAGGAAGTCCTACAATTCCACACTTTAATGCCATAATTTTTCAGTTGGCAAATATATTTAATATAAAAGGGCTTTGAAAGTGCCAAGCAGCTTGTGCGCGCATAGTTTTCAACATAATATTTTGTTTTTAACAAAGCCTTAGCAGCCGTTACTTTATGATAATTTTGTCGTTATTTTTTTGTGTTCATGAAAAATTTGGAGGAATTAAAGCTTTTTTGCACGCAGGTTAGAAGGGATATTGTTCGCATGGTTCATGCGGTAAACTCCGGACATCCGGGAGGTTCTTTAGGCTGTGTGGAATTTTTTACGGCTTTGTATAAAGTGGTGATGAAGTATAATCCGTCTAATTTCACTATGGATGGAAAAGGAGAAGATTTATTTTTCTTGAGCAATGGCCACATCAGCCCTGTTTATTACAGTGTACTGGCCCGCTGTGGTTTTTTTCCGATAAAGGAGTTGGCCACATTTCGCCGTATAAATTCCCGCTTGCAGGGTCATCCCACCACGCACGAAGGTTTGCCCGGAGTTCGGGTGGCAACCGGTTCTTTAGGTCAGGGAATGAGTGTGGCAATAGGCGCAGCTCTGTCTAAAAAATTAAATAACGATTCGGGAATAATATTCTCCTTACACGGCGACGGAGAGTTGCAGGAGGGACAAATATGGGAGGCCTCCATGTTTGCCGCCGCCCATAAAGTAGATAATTTAATTGCTACCATAGATTATAACGGCCGCCAAATAGACGGCGACGTAGACCAGGTGATGCCGCTGGGCAACCTGCGTGCAAAGTTTGAAGCTTTTGGATGGCATGTGCTTGAAATTGCCAATGGAAATGATTTACAGCAGGTAATAGACGGATTGATAAAAGCCAAATCTTTTGTAGGGAAAGGAAAGCCCATTGTTATTGTGATGAAAACAGAAATGGGCATGGGAGTAGACTATATGATGGGAACTCACAAGTGGCACGGCTCGGCACCTAACGATGAACAATTGCAAAAAGCCCTGAACCAGTTACCCGAAACCATTGGCGATTACTAAATAAAACAGAACATAGTATTTTGGCGAATTTCTGTAAAAAGCGAGTTTTATTTGTTGTTTTTGTTTTTGCTGCCTGTTTGCATTCGGCTCAGGTAACCAATCGCATACTGTTTATTTTTGATGACAGCTACAGTATGTACGCCCCCTGGAGCAGTAATGTAAAAATTGATGTAGCTAAAAAAGTAATGGCTGATTTTTTAGATAGTTTAAAAAATGAGCCAAACTTGGAATTGGCTTTGCGGTGCTACGGACATACCACTTTTTTTAAAGAGCGAAATTGTAAAGATACGAAGTTGGAAATACCATTTGCTCCGGCTAAAACAAACTATCAAAAAATTAAGGAAAGAATAAAAAAGCTGGAACCTATGGGCACAACGCCCATTGCATACAGTTTGGCAGAATGTGTAGCAGATTTTACGCCTTGCTCTTCTTGCAGGAACATCGTAATACTGATAACAGACGGTATAGAAGAATGTGATGGAAACCCCTGTGAGGTTTCGCTGGCGCTCCAAAAAAAAGGGATTTTTTTAAGGCCTTTTGTAATTGGTATAGGCTTGGATGTAAAATTTGCTGATGTATTTGGTTGTATGGGTAAGTTTTATGACGTGAGCAATGAAGCCAACTTTAAAGACGTGCTAAAATTGGTAATAACAGAAGCCCTTACTCAAACAACGGTACAGGTAGATTTGCTGGACATAAATAAGAAGCCGGTGGAAACTGATGTGAACATGACTTTTTACGAAGCAGGAACTAATAAAATAAAATATAACTACTTGCACACAATAAACGTGAAAGGAAATCCGGATACACTGGTGTTAGACCCCGAGTTAAAATATGATTTGGTAGTGCACACCATTCCGCCGGTTGAAAAGAAAAACATAAACATCGTACGAGGCAAACATAATGTAATTCCGGTAGACGCTCCACAAGGTTTTTTGAAACTTGACCTGAGCGGACCTATAGGGAAAAATTTTCCGGCTACGGTGGTAAGAAAAGCAGGAGATTTTAATACACTCATTGTTCAGGAATTTGGTAAAACGGAAAAACTGATTGTTGGTAAATACGATTTGGAAATACTCACTTTGCCCAGAATACGAATGAATAATGTGGAGATTAAGCAAGGTGCCGTTAATCAAATAACCATTCCTACTGCCGGTACACTTTACTTAAAAAAACTTGGAACCGGCTATGGGAGTATTTATTCGGATGATGGAAAATCGGTGGAATGGGTTTATAACTTAAATACCACCATGACAAACGAAATAATATATTTACAGCCCGGTAAGTATAAGGTGGTATTTCGATACGGCAACCTTACGGAAACCATTCGAACCATTGAGCGGAATTTTGAAATAAAAAGCAGTGTTACAACGAATGTACAGTTATACTAAAAAATGACAACCTATTTGAATAAATACAGCTATACCGAAAAAAAAGATACCCGATCGGGATTTGGCGCGGGACTAAGTGAACTTGGAAAAAAAAATCCGGACGTGGTAGCCCTTTGCGCCGACTTAACCGGCTCCCTGAAAATGGATGCATTTCAAAAAGAATTTCCGGAAAGATTTTTTCAGGTAGGTATAGCCGAGGCCAATATGATGGGCATAGCCGCAGGACTTACCATAGGAGGCAAAATACCCTTTACCGGAACTTTTGCCAATTTTAGTACGGGCAGAGTATATGATCAGATAAGACAAAGTATAGCCTATTCGCACAAGAACGTAAAAATATGTGCTTCGCATGCCGGCTTAACGCTTGGAGAAGATGGAGCCACACATCAAATATTGGAAGATATAGGCCTAATGAAAATGCTGCCCGGAATGGTAGTTATTAACCCATGTGATTTTAATCAAACTAAAGCAGCTACCCTAGCCATTGCCGATTATCATGGGCCGGTTTATTTACGTTTTGGCAGACCCGCCGTTCCTAATTTTACAAGCCTTAATGTGCCATTTGAGATTGGAAAAGCCATACACTTACATGAAGGAAACGATGTAACGATTATTGCTACGGGCCACCTGGTTTGGAAGGCGGTAGAAGCAGCGGATGCACTCGCTAAAAAAGGAGTAACAGTAGACCTAATAAATATTCATACCATAAAGCCCTTAGACGAAGAGGCGATATTAAAATCGGTGGCTAAAACAAAATGCCTTGTTACCGCCGAGGAACACCAAATGCATGGAGGCCTGGGAGATAGTGTGGCTCAGTTACTGGCTCGAATAATGCCTGCACCCCAGGAGTTTGTGGCAGTGAAGGACTCTTTCGGAGAAAGCGGAACGCCCGATGAGCTTATGAAAAAATACGGGCTGGACACCCTTGATATTATTGCCGCAGCAGAAAAAGTGATAAAAAGAAAATGAGATCTCTTGTTTTTTTACTGCTTGTTACATCTGCTTTTATCCACGTATGCTGCAATTCTTCGGGAACAAATAAAACCAAACAAGAGGATAGCGCCAACAAATTAAGTATTGATGGCAAAGATTCTGCAAGAATCGACAATCTATTACCGGAGCAGCGTAAAGCAAGGGGAGAACTTCTGCTCACCGCTTCGTTTACGGAACCCTTTATGTACGCTCAAATATTTGAGCAAGAAGCCGTTTTTACTTTTCCGGATAAAGATACACTGCGGATAAACATGGATTTTAAAGAGATTTTGAATAAAGAGCCGGCAATTTTTAAAACCTCTCAAAACAACGTACAAATAGAATTTAAACTCACTAATCAAGCATGTTCGCATCCGGCCAGCGGAGAAACATGGGACAGAAAGGCCTTTTGCATAATAAATACAGAAAGCTATTCGGGGTGTGCCAATTTCATAAAAAAATAACCTAAAGTTTCGTTTACAGGCTTTTTTATGTTTACATTTATAAGCCAAAATCTTATCAATTAAAATTAATACACTATGAAAGTTACCGTAGTAGGCGCCGGAAATGTGGGCGCATCGTGTGCAGAATACATTGCACTAAACAGAATAGCCAGTGAAGTAGTAATATTGGATATTAAAGAAAATTTTGCCGAAGGAAAGGCAATGGATTTAATGCAAACAGCTACCTTGAACAGGTTTAATACGCGCATTATTGGCAGCACGAATGATTATGCTAAAACAGCCAACAGCCAGGTAGTGGTTATTACCAGCGGAATTCCTAGAAAACCCGGTATGACCAGAGAAGAGCTCATTGGCATTAATGCCGGAATTGTAAAAGGTGTAACAGACAACGTTTTAAAACACTCTCCCGATGCCATTATAATTGTGGTGAGCAACCCCATGGATACCATGACCTATTTAGCCCTGAAAGAAAGTAAACTTCCCAAAAACAGAATTATAGGAATGGGAGGAATATTAGATAGCTCGCGTTTTAAATATTATTTATCGGTGGCTTTAAATGCTCCCGCCAGCGATATTTCCGGAACCGTAATAGGCGGACATGGAGATACCACCATGATTCCTTTAACTCGTTTGGCCACCTACAATGGGGTGCCGGTAAACCAGTTTTTAAATGAAGAAACACTTAAAAAAGTAGCTGCTGATACCATGGTGGGTGGAGCCACGTTAACAGCCATGTTGGGAACTTCTGCCTGGTATGCTCCGGGGGCCTCGGTAGCGGTGCTGGTTGATGCGATATTGAATGACCAAAAGAAAATTTTCCCTTGCTGTGTGTATTTAGACGGTGAGTACGGACAAAAAGATATTTGCCTGGGTGTGCCGGTAGTTGTTGGTAAAAATGGCTGGGAGAAAATTGTAGATTACAAACTAAGTGCCGATGAGCAGGCATTATTCAACAAGAGTGCCGACGCAGTAAGAAACATGAATAATGTTTTAAGCGAAATGAAAGCGTAATATAAAATACAAAAGAGTAAAGACTAAACATCCCGCTTTAAACAAGGCGGGATGTTTTTTATTAAAGGGTTAAATCAAAAAAATAAATGCTTCTTCATTGCGCCCTTTGCGCCTGCTTGGTGTTCTCTGCGGTTAGTATATAAAAACCAAAATTGAAAAGTTTTGATAGTGTTTGATTATTTTCCTTCATTGCGCCCTTTGCGCCTGCTTGGCGTTCTTTGCGGTTGTGCCGGCAAGCAACAAGACTTAAAACTCAAAATGGAGGGTTATACTTTAATGCCTATAACGCAAATATCGTCCACTTGCTCCAAATTGCCGCGCCACTTTTCAAATTCGGCATCGAGTATTTCTTTTTGTTCTTCCATCGGCTTATTTATATTGCTTAATACAAGTTCTTGAAGCTGCTTGTATTTAAACTTTTTCCCTTTTGGCCCGCCAAACTGGTCGGCAAAACCATCGGTAAAAATATATACAATATCTCCTTTTTTGAGTTTAATTTCCTGCAGGGTAAAGGGGTCTTTTTCTTTAGGAGATTTTCCAACAGGCATTTTGTCCGGAGGATACTCGGTTAATTGTCCGTCGCGTACGTGCCAAAGCGGATTGTTGGCGGCGGCAAATTTTAATTCACTGTTTTTAAAATCAAAAGCGCATAGCACACAATCCATTCCGTCTTGACTTTCTGTTTCGCTTCCTTCGGGGTTTAAGGAGGTTATAATACCTTTACGTACGTTTTCTAATATTTCGTTTGGCAGCGCCAAGTTTTTTTCGATAATAGATTCGTTGAGTTTAGAGATAGCCATCATACTCATTAAAGCTCCGGGAACACCGTGCCCCGTGCAATCTGCCGCGCTGATGTAAAAAATTTCTCTGTCGCTGCCCGGATGTTTATGCGAAACGGCATAGTAAAAATCGCCGCTAACTATGTCTTTCGGTCTATAAAGTATAAAAAAGGGCTTATTTTTAACTTCGGTTTGCATCTAGTTAAAAGTAGTAATTATTTTTTTATTTCAAATGTTCTAAATTGTTTCAATTCACCTTCTTCACTGAGCACCTCCGTAACTTTCGATTTTGGAGAGCCGGTGTAGCACCAGTCGATAAAAGCTTCCAAACTTTTTTGATGTCCTTCGGCTTCGATATACACATCGCCATTTGGCATGTTTTTTACGAATCCGCTTAAATTTAGCTCGTTGGCTTTGGCTTGTGCGCTGGCCCTATACCAAACACCCTGCACTTTACCTTTTACGGTTATATTATAATGTAAAGTCAACTTGTTTAAGATATTGTTGGTAATCGTTTATATCCAGCCATTTAAAAGCGCTTTCTATTGAATTAAATGAAAGGGTAGGGGTGTGGGGTTTAAATAGTCTGATATACATTTCGGCAATAATTTTTTGTGCCAAACCTTCGTAAAAAATAGCAAATTTTTGGTGGGGTTTTATGTATGGATTTTTTGCCATACAACTTAACACTTCTTTTGGAACATTTTCGAAAGCCAGATGTCGTATATCAAATAAAATACGGATAGCGTCTTTATTTGTTACAGCTTCTATTTGAGCGTAATTAGACAGGGTGTGTTCGTAAGAAATGGGAGCTCCGGGTTTAAGAACGGCAATGAGTAGCTTTTGATTATTAAAATAATACAAATGGGTTAACGGATGGCTTGGGTAAATCCCGTCTCCGGAGTTTAATTTATTTATTGGAAAACTCACGATGTTCGGTTTTATACAAATCTTCTTTGCTTAACGATTTGAAATATTCGTAAGTAATTTTTAAGCCTTGTGCTCTTTCTATTTTGGGTTCCCAGTTTAGTATTTTTTTAGCGAGAGATATATCGGGCCTACGTTGTTTTGGGTCGTCTTTAGGAAGTGGTAACGAGATTAGTTTCTGTTTGGCCCCGGTTAGCTTTAATATTTCTTCACCAAATTCTTTGATGCTTATTTCTTGGGGGTTGCCAATATTTACGGGGAGATGATAGTCGCTTAACAGCAAGCGGTAAATTCCTTCTATTAAATCGTCTACATAACAGAAACTTCTGGTTTGGCTTCCGTCTCCAAACATGGTTAAATCTTCTCCTCGCAGCGCTTGCCCGATAAATGCCGGAAGTACGCGCCCATCGTTAAGGCGCATACGAGGGCCGTAGGTATTAAAAATTCGTACAATTCTGGTTTCCAGGCCATGGGTGTTGTGGTATGCCATGGTAAGTGCTTCCATAAAGCGCTTAGCTTCGTCGTAGCATCCTCTTGGTCCAACCGGGTTTACATTTCCCCAGTAATCTTCTGTTTGCGGATGTATGTGTGGATCGCCGTATACTTCGCTGGTAGAGGCCACTAACACTCTTGCTTTTTTTTCGCGGGCCAAACCAAGAATATTGTGTGTGCCTAATGAGGAAACTTTAAGTGTTTGAATGGGAATTTTCAGGTAATCTATTGGTGAGGCCGGAGAGGCAAAGTGCAAGATATAGTCGAGTTTTCCGGGAACATGAATAAATTTTGAAACATCGTGGTGGTAAAATTCAAATTGCTTGAGTTTAAAAAGGTGTTCAATATTTTTTAAATCTCCGGTAATGAGGTTGTCCATTCCAACCACTTCATACCCTTCTTTAATAAATCTATCACATAGATGCGATCCCAAAAATCCGGCAGCTCCTGTAATGAGAACTCTTTTCATAATTTGTTAATTTGTTTTTATACCAATGCAATAGTAGCTGTAACCCGCTTTTTTCATGTCTGCAGCGTCGAAGATATTTCTTCCGTCAAAAATCACTTTGTTTTTTAAGCGCTTTTCTATTTCTGAAAATTCAGGTACTCTAAATTCCGGCCATTCGGTAATAATAAGCAAAGCGTCGGCGTTATCCAGCGTTTCGTACATATTGTTGCAATATCCAACTCTGTTGCCTAATACTTTTTTAGCTTCGTGCATGGCCACGGGGTCGTATGCCGAAACACCGGCTCCGGCGTTAAGCAGTTTTTCAATGATAACAAGAGAAGGGGCTTCGCGCATGTCGTCTGTTTTCGGTTTAAAGGAAAGTCCCCAAACGGCAAAGTGTTTTCCGGATAAATTTTTTCCAAAGTGCTTTACTATTTTATTGAACAAAACCTCTTTTTGTGATTCGTTTACCTCTTCAACGGCATTTAATATGCGCATGTGGTAATTATTTTCGGCAGCAGTTTTTATGAGCGCTTTTACGTCTTTAGGAAAGCAGCTTCCGCCGTATCCTACCCCGGGGTATATGAAGCGGGGCCCTATTCGTGGGTCACTGCCAATCCCCTTTCTAACCATATTTACGTCGGCACCCATAATTTCGCACAGGTTGGCAATATCGTTCATAAAGCTGATTTTGGTTGCCAGCATGGCATTGGCGGCATATTTAGTCATTTCGGCCGATGGAATATCCATGAATATGATGGGGTGTCCGTTTAAAACGAATGGTTTGTAAAGCCTTTTCATGATTTCTCCGGCAGTTTCATTTTCCACACCTACTACAATTCGATCGGGTTTCATAAAATCTTCAATGGCGGCTCCTTCTTTTAAAAACTCCGGATTAGAGGCTATGTGAAAGGGCGTGTTAGAATTTCTTTTTTGAAGGGCTTGTTGAACGGCTGCTTTTACCTTGGCGGATGTACCAACTGGAACAGTAGATTTGGTTACTACCACCAGACTTCGTTCCATGTGCTCGCCAATGGAAGAGGCCACTCCCAGCACATATTTCAGGTCGGCTGAGCCATCTTCTCCGGGCGGAGTTCCAACGGCAATAAAGGCTACTTCTGCTTCACGGATTCCTTCTTTTAAGGAGGTAGTAAAATGAAGTCGGTTTTTTGCGGTGTTTCGCAGAACCATTTCTTCCAGTCCCGGTTCGTAAATGGGTAAAATACCTTTTTTAAGGTTCTCAATTTTTTTTTCGTCAATATCAATGCAGGTAACATCTACTCCAACTTCTGCAAAGCAGGTTCCGGTAACCAATCCTACGTATCCTGTTCCAATTACGGCTATTTTCATGGGTAAAATTATGTATTACAAAATTCGAGTACCGAATTTGAAATGTATTGAAGGGTTTCGTTATTTAATTCTGTGTGCATGGGCAAAGATATAACCGAAGCGCATAGTTTTTCGGTTACGGGAAAATCGCCGGGTTTATACCGGTTGCTTTTAAAAGCATTTTGCATATGAAGAGGAATAGGATAATATATCATACTGGGAATGTTTTTGGAGGCCAAATATTCTTTCAGTTTATTCCTGTCTTTACTTTTTAGCTTAATAGTGTATTGATGAAATACATGCGTTGATTTTGGAAAACGAACGGGGGTAATAATTTCGTTACAATTTTTAAACGCCTCGTCGTAATATGCCGCAGCTTTGTTTCGTGCTTTTGCGTAGTCATCCAAATGCCTTAATTTCACGTTCAAAACGGCTGCTTGAATAGAGTCTAATCTGGAATTTACTCCCAAAACATCGTGTACGTATTGCTTACTTTGGCCATGATGTGCAATCATTCTTAATTTGGCGGCCAGTTCATCGTCGTTTGTGTATATGGCTCCTCCATCACCGTAGCAACCCAAGTTTTTACTGGGAAAAAATGAGGTGCAGCCAACGTGGCCTATTGTTCCCGCTTTTTTTCGGGAATCGGCATAAAGGTATTCCGCTCCCAGGGCCTGTGCTACATCTTCTATTACATACAAATTGTGTTTCTTGGCCAATTCCATAATGGCCTCCATGTTGCAACACTGGCCGTATAGGTGAACCGGCACAATGGCTTTGGTTTTTGGCCCTATATTTTTTTCAATGGC
This sequence comes from uncultured Akkermansia sp., assembly GCA_964585565.1. Lineage (GTDB taxonomy): Bacteria > Bacteroidota > Bacteroidia > B-17B0 > Aurantibacillaceae > Aurantibacillus. The sequence goes on from CAZPEC010000003.1 coordinate 132,901, forward strand.
TTTTACATCAATATTAAAGGTGTCTTCTTCAACGTCTACCAACACAGGGGTTAGTCCCAGTAAGCCAATAACTTCGGCTGTAGCTACATAGGTAAAATTGGCTGTAATCACCTCGTCACCGGGCTTTAGTCCCAGAGCCATCATGCTTATTTGAAGGGCATCGGTTCCGTTGGCGCAGGGAATAACATGCTTTACTTGTAAGTAAGTCTCTAAATTTTTCTGAAAATCTTTAACGGCAGGTCCATTAATAAATGCTGCGCTGTTTATTACCTCTTGAATTCCTTTATCAATGTCATTTTTTATTTTTTGGTACTGACCCTTCAGGTCAACCATTTGAATCTGTTGTTGAGCAAGCATACAAAAATTCAGCTAATATACTTAAATTAATTTAGTCTTTTCAGAGCGCGGAAGGCTTTTGAGTTAGAAAAACTTGCGAAGTTCATTGGCGAACCAGTCCGGAAGCTTACACAGTTTGCCGGTTTCTTTATTTATGATAGCCAGGGTAACCTGCCCGGAGTTTAGCAATTCTTTTTTATCGTTATAACACTCATAATGAAAAGTAATTTTAACGCCCTCCGGAACTTCGGTTAGTTTAGTTACAAGGGTAATTTCATCGTCGTAAAAAGCGGGTTTTTTGTATTTAATGGAATATTCAAGTACGGGCATCATAATACCGCGTTCTTCTACATCTTTGTAGGAGAATCCCAGCTTTCTCATGGTTTCAACACGTCCCACTTCGTAATATAGAGCATAAATACCATAGTAAGCGTATCCCATACGGTCTGTTTCTCCGTAACGAACACGAATTTTAGTTTCAGAAACCAACATAAAATTTAACGAAAATGCTACGAAAGATACAACTAAATCCTAAAAGACTAATTGTAAATTAGCGAAACAGTGTTTTCTATATTTAGGATAATAATTTTTTTCGGAACGTTTTACTTACTATCCTGTAAGGCAAAGCCTTCTTTACAGAAATCGCAACAAAGGCATATTGCTTTTACCGAGGTAGCGGAGGATTCTGTTTTAAATCAAACGATAGCGCCCTACAAAAAACAAATTTCCTTACAAATGTCCAAGCAGTTGGTTTATTGCAGCGGGGCACTTACCAAGGAAGGTTTTCCAAGTTCTCTGGGCATGTTTGTTTGTGATGCGTTATCCTGGGCGTACGATAGTGTTTTTTCCGATAATTCGGTTAAGCCAATAGTTTTAGTAAATAAAGGAGGTATTCGAACAAATTTAAATACCGGAACGGTTACAGTGAATGCTTTGTTTGAAATTATGCCTTTTGATAATGAAATGGAGCTCGTTGAAATTAGCGGAAAAGAACTGCTAAATATTTGCAAGCAAATTATGGATAGAGAACATCCCTTTGCCGGAATACATATTAAGGCAAGAGGCAAACAATTGCTTCAGGTTAGGTATAACGGAAAAGAAATAAAGGACGAGGAATACTATCATTTACTTACTTCTGACTACCTGGTGGCAGGAGGAGATAATTTTACCTTCGGAAAAACTGCTGTAAAAAGCATAAAGCAGGGAATGAAAATAAGAGATGCGCTAATATATTATTCTGCATACCTGGGTAGGCAGCACAAAGAAATTAAACCCTATACCGATGATCGATTGGAAATTGCAAAGTAGAAGAGAGTTTATGAAATACTTATTGGGAACGGGAGTTGTTTCCGTATCTCTCCCAATTTTGGGAAGAGAGGAGTGGCTTAACTATAAAGAAACAGAGCGTATAACAATTTTGTATACAAACGACCAACACAGTCGTATAGAACCCTTTCCGCAAACAGATGCTAAATATCCGGGAGAAGGAGGTTTTGCCAAACGGGCTGCTGTTATAGAAAAAATAAGACAAGAAGGAAATCATGTACTGCTTTTAGATGCCGGCGATATATTTCAGGGAACCCCCTACTTTAATTATTTTAAGGGAGAATTGGAATATAAATTAATGACTAAAATGGGTTATGATGCGGTTACCTTAGGAAATCATGATTTTGATTTAGGAACCGAAAACTTAGTAAAGCAAGCGCCGCACGCCGGTTTTGACTTTATTATAAGCAATTATAATATGGCTAACAGCAACTTAAACGGTTTAGCAAAATATAAGAAATACAAGGTCTTTAAAAAAGGACATGTAAGGATAGGTGTTTTAGGTCTTGGAATAGAACTGAATAATTTAGTAGCACAAAAAAACTATGAGGGGGTGGTGTACGAAAATCCGGTATCATGCGCTAATCAAATCGCAAACACACTTAAGTACGATGAAAAATGTGATTATATAATTTGTTTATCGCATTTAGGATTTAAGTATGATTTTGATAAAATATCCGATGTAAAACTTGCCGAGCAAACAGAGCATATTGATTTAATTATTGGCGGGCATACACATACATTTTTGGAAGAGCCGGTGTGGGTTACCAATAAAAAAGGATGTCCGGTACAGGTAGTCCAGGTGGGCTGGGCCGGCATATGGCTGGGTCGAACTGATTTATATTTTTTGATGCACAAACGTAAAATGTTGCAAAACAGTTATTCGTGTAAAGTTAATTAAGGGCTAAAAAAATTTTTTAAACAAACAAGTTTTTGATTAAAAAAATCAGAAAAATTTTTTTTGGTTTTTTTTGTTGCCGAAACAAATAATCCCAGTATATTTACAAACACGTAACGGTTAATTTCTATATACAACATATTATAATAACATTTTAAAAGAGTAAGGAGAATTATGATGAAAGAAAAAACTTCGGAACAGGTATGGGAAAATTGTTTACAGGTTATTAAGGATAATGTAAGCCCTCAAAACTTCAAAACTTGGTTTGAACCGATAAAACCGGTTAAGCTCGCAAACAATATTTTAACTATACAAGTTCCTTCTCAGTTTTTTTATGAGTGGCTGGAAGAGCATTATATAACACTAATAAAAAAAGTAATCAAAAAAGAACTGGGAGCAGAAGGAAAGTTGGAGTATAATATTATCATGGATAATGCTTCCGGTAAAACGGAAACACCAATTACCTTTAAACTCCCCAACATCAATACTAACCTAAAAAATCCTGCTGTTTCCATGCCTATTGACATTGGAAACAGTAGCATAAAAAACCCGTTTATCATTCCGGGATTAAAAAAGGTACAGGTAGAATCTCAGCTTAATCCAAACTACAGTTTTGAAAATTTTGTTGAGGGAGACTGTAATCGTTTGGCACGAAGCGCCGGCTATGCCGTGGCCCAAAAACCGGGTGGCAATGCCTTCAATCCCTTACTCATATATGGCGGTGTTGGTTTGGGGAAAACCCACTTGGCTCAGGCAATAGGCATTGAGGTAAAGAAAAATTTCCCGAATAAAACGGTTCTTTACGTTCAGTCCGAAAAGTTTATTACACAGTTTATTGAGTCCATAAAAAACAACAATCAGAACGACTTTGTACATTTCTATCAAATGATAGACGTTCTTATTATTGATGATGTACAGTACTTTGCCGGAAAGGATAAAACACAGGATGTGTTCTTCCACATATTTAACCATCTGCACCAGCTTGGTAAGCAAATTATACTTACTTCCGACAGAGCTCCTGTAGATATCCAGGGGATAGAGCAACGACTTCTTTCTCGATTCAAATGGGGGTTAAGTGCCGATTTGCAGGCTCCGGGCTTGGAAACACGCATTGCTGTTTTGGAAAAAAAGGTATATAACGAAGGTATTCAACTTCCTAAGGAGGTTATTGAATATCTTGCCTATAGTATTACGTCAAACGTGCGAGAACTAGAAGGTGCTTTGATTTCACTTTTGGCACAGTCCAGCTTAAATAAAAAGGTAATTACGCTGGATTTAGCCAAGGCAATGATTGATAAGTTTGTGAAGAGTACGGCTCGTGAGGTTTCTATAGATTATATACAAAAAGTAGTTTGTGATTATTTTGACCTCGCCATTGATACCATGAAATCTAAAACACGTAAGCGTGAAGTTGTTCAGGCTCGCCAAATAGCGATGTATTTTGCAAAAAACATGACGAAGTCCTCTCTGGCCACTATTGGTATGCATTGCGGTGGTAAAGACCATGCTACGGTTTTGCACGCCTGTCGTACGGTAAATAATTTAATGGATACCGATAAGCGATTTAAAGCGTATATAGAAGAATTAGAAAAGAAAATAAGCATCACCAGTTAATCCGTTTTTAGCATTAAAAAAAGCCCCGTTTCAGGGGCTTTTTTATTCTAGGTACTTTGTATTGATTTTTTGGAGCGATATATGAGCCAGACCCCAAACGCTATAAAAGGTAAGCTTAAAACTTGTCCCATGTTAATGGACATAGTGTCTTCAAACCCTACCTGATTTTCCTTGATAAACTCTACCAAAAAACGTTCTATAAATAAGAGAATACACATTAGACCCAATAAAAATCCGTTTCCAAATATATGTCGTTTGTTTTTCCAATAATAATACATGAACATAAATAAAAACAAACAAAAAATAGCTTCATACAATTGAGCAGCATGCCTGGGCACTTCATCTATTTGATGAAAAATAAAAGCCAAAGGCATGTGGGTTGGTTTTCCGATAATTTCGCTATTCATTAAGTTTCCTAACCGTATAAACATTCCGGCTAAAGGAACTACCACTGCCAGGCGGTCAAACAACCAAAAAACATTTTCTTTTTCTTTTTTTCCGTACCACCAAGCCGATAAGAGTATACCAATAGCTCCTCCATGACTTGCCAGCCCGCCTTCATATATTTTAAGGATATTTAATGGGTTAGATAAATAACCTTCTTCCAGCAAATTTCCATTGGCATCATAAACGTCCCACAGGGGGCCATAAAAGAGACAGTGGCCCAGCCGTGCTCCCAGTATGGTTCCTAAAATAATATATAAAGTAAATGTATCTAATTGTTTGGCACTTCTTCCTTCTGCTTTAAATATTCTATTCATGATAAAATGGCTGGATAGAAGAGCGAAAGCCCACAGCAATCCATACCACCGCAAAGGCCAGTTAATTCCCGGAATTGTAAAAATTTCCGGACTGGGGTCCCAGTTTATATAAAGTAATTGCATGCTGTAAAGGTAATTAATATAGCCGGAATACATATTAATATTTACTTTTGCCCAATGGTAAATGCAGCAATATTTGCAAGCGGAGAGGGCTCCAATGCCGAGAACTTAATTAGTCATTTTAAAAACGATCCTCGTATTAAAATTAAACTCGTCATTACCAATAAAGACGATGCCGGCGTAATAGCTCGGGCCGAAAAACACAAAAAAAATGTTCAAATAATCAGTAAGGAGGCCTTAAACCAATACACGCAGCAAATTATTGATTTTCTTCGTGCAGAAAAAATTGATCTTTTGATTTTAGCCGGATTTTTGCTTAAAATTCCCAACGAGTTTATTAAGGCTTTTCCGCGGAAAATTATAAATATTCATCCATCCTTACTTCCAAAGTACGGAGGAAAGGGCATGTATGGCATGCATGTACACAGGGCAGTTATTGCCAATAAGGAGAAAGAAAGCGGCATAACCGTACATTATGTTGATGAGGAGTACGATTCAGGACCGGTGATACTTCAAGAAAAAATAAACCTGGCAGAAAACGAAACACCGGAAAGCCTTGCTCAAAAAATACATGAGTTAGAGTATCGGTTTTTTCCGCTGGCCGTTGAAAAAATACTTTCTTAAATAACCATAACATGAAAGCGGGTACTGTATTTTATAGTACCTTTAGCTATTATGTCAAAAACCAAAAAGCCCAAAAAATTTTTGTTTGAAGAGGTTTTGGCTTTTTTGCAGCATAACTCGGAAAAAGCATTCAACTACAAACAAATTGGGGCAGCCATGGAAATTAATTCCGACTCCGAACGCCTTCAGTTGTTGGAAACACTCCAGGCACTCAAACAAAGCGGGTTTGTAGTGGAAAAGGAGATTGGAAAATTTACCATTAAACAAACTAAAGAATACTTTACCGGAACCATTGATTTTACTTCCATGGGTACCGCTTTTGTTGTGGTTGAAAATCAGGCACAGGATATTTTTATTCCGTTTCGTAAAACTAAAGATGCCCTGCAGGGAGACTTGGTAAAGGTAGTGATAAAGCAACGACATCAAGGGAAACGGAAAGAAGGAGAAGTGGTAGAGGTGTTGCAGCGTGCAAAAACAAAGTTTGTAGGAACGCTTAAATTAGCTCAAAAGTACGCTTTTGTTATTCCTGATAATCATAAAATACATGTTGACTTTTTTGTTCATTTAACACGCATTAAAGGTGCTTTAGACGGACAGAAAGTACTGGTTAAACTCATGGAATGGAAACCGGCCGATCAAAATCCCATTGGCGAAGTGGTAGAAGTGCTTGGATATCCCGGCGAGCATAAAACGGAAATGCATGCTATTATGTCGGAATTTGGATTGCCTGAGAAATTTTCTGACGAGGTAGAATATTATGCCCGAAATTTAAACCTCAAAATAGAAGAAAGTGAGATAAAGAAACGAAGAGACTTCAGGCAAATAACTACTTTTACCATTGACCCCTTTGATGCAAAAGATTTTGATGATGCACTCTCTCTCAGAAAACTTGATAACGGAAATTGGGAAGTAGGCGTGCATATTGCCGATGTTACTCACTACTTAAAACCCGGAACAGTGTTAGATAAAGAGGCCGTTAAAAGAGCAACTTCTGTTTACCTGGTCGATCGCTGTATTCCTATGTTGCCCGAGGTGCTTAGTAACTTTGTTTGTTCATTAAGACCAAATGAAGATAAGTACACGTTTAGTGCTGTTTTTGAAATGACCGATGAGGGAAAAATCATTTCCGAGTGGTTTGGAAAAACTGTAATTAACAGCAAGCGCCGTTTTACTTACGAAGAAGTACAGGAAATTATTGAAGGGAAAGAGGGAGATTTTAAGCATGAAATTTTAGTTTTAGACCACTTAGCCAAAATTTTGAGAAAAGAACGCATGGCTAAAGGCTCCCTGTTTTTCGATAAGGCGGAAGTTAAATTTAATTTGGATGAGTCCGGAAAGCCCCTGAGCGTTTTTTTCAAAACCCAAAAAGATGCCCACAAACTAATAGAAGATTTTATGTTGCTGGCCAATCGGAAAGTAGCTGAGTTTTTGGGAAAGCCTAAGGAGGGTACTTCTTCGCCAAAAAACAAGAATAAGCAAGAAAACCTTTGTGTTTACCGTATTCATGATGTTCCCAGTGAGCAAAAATTAAGTCAGCTAAGTTCTTTTGCCGGAAAATTTGGTTATCGTGTAGATATCACTTCCAAGAAAAAATCCGTAGAAAGCCTTAATAAGTTACTTAAAGACATACGAGGAAAAAAAGAGCAGGGAATTATTGAAATATTAGCTATACGAAGTATGCCCAAAGCCATATATACTACCGATCATACAGGGCATTATGGTTTGGGTTTTGAGTACTATACTCATTTTACCTCTCCCATCAGGCGCTATCCGGATGTGCTGGTGCACCGGCTGTTAGAGGCCAGACTGAATGGTGAAACATATAAGGGAGCAAAAGAACTGGAAAATTTATGTAAGCACAGCAGCGAAATGGAGCGTATGGCAGCAGAAGCGGAACGTGCTTCGGTAAAATTTAAACAGGTTGAATTTATGTCGGATAAAGTGGGAGAGGATTTTGACGGAATTATAAGCGGAGTAACAGAATGGGGAATTTACGTGGAAATTATTGAAAACAAGTGCGAAGGAATGGTTAGGAGCAGAGATTTAAAAGGAGATCGTTTTTATTTTGATGAAGATAATTATCGGTATGTAGGCAGCAATACCGGAAAAGTATATGCCCTGGGCGATACGGTTAAGGTAACCATAGTAAGTGCTGATTTACTGAAGAAACAACTGAATATGGAATTTGCCGAAGCACTTTCCGGACATCAAAACCGAAGCATAAAAAACAAGAAAAACAAAAAACGATGATTAAACGTAAGTTGATTATTTCTTTTTGGACTTTTTGCTTAATGCTGTCTGCATATACTGCACAGCAAATAAAGACAGACCTGGTGTATAAAACCAAATTACCTGCTTCCGGAAAAACGGAAAAAGCTCCCGTTATAATTATGCTGCACGGATATGGAAGTAACGAAGCAGATTTATTTGAAATAAGCAATGCTTTTGACGGCCGTTTCTTATTTTTTTCATTGCGCGGGCCCTATCCCGGCAAAGAAATGGGCTATTCTTGGTATGGCTTGGATTTTTTACCCCAAAAGAAATTTCAGCATGATTACCAGGAGATGAAAGAAAGCCGAAAAAAAATACTTTCGTTCATCAGTCATGCTTGCAGAGAGTTTAAGGCAGATAGTAATAAGGTTTTTATTATGGGGTACAGCCAAGGGGCCATTATGGCCTATGATGTAAGCATAAATGCACCCAAAAAAGTTTTTGGTGTGTTGGCATTGAGTGGTTTGTTGGCTGAGGGCTCGTTACCTTCCAAGCCTTCTTGGGCGGATGTAAGCGCCGTAAAGTATTTTATTGCGCACGGATACTCCGATAATATAATTGACATAAAAGAAGCAGAAACCGCATCCGAGTTGTTAAAGGAAAAGGGAAATAAAAATATAACATTTAATAGGTATGAAATGCCCCATTCTATTAGCGGAAAAGAACTGAACGACATAAAATCATGGTTAGTAAAGCAACTGGTTCCTGTTAAGCAAAGCAAATAATTTTGTATTTTTATGTTTATGAAGAAAACAGCAACATATTCAATAGTAATGGCCGCAGTTGTTTTTATGGTTTTATACGTTGTTTCCTGCAGAAGCGATAAACACATTGCTAACGTTTGTTATAAAGAGCATATCCAACCCATGCTTATTAGCAATTGCGCTTCTTCCGGATGCCACAATCCCACCGATAAGGCTTCAGGACTTGATTTAACCAGCTACGAAGAAGTGTTGAAAGCCGTTAAACCCGGAAAACCCTCCTCCAGTAAACTATATCTTTCTGTAATAGGACCCAACCCCAAAATGCCTAAAGGAAAAGCTCCGTTAACTGCCAGACAAAAAGACATTTTAAAGTACTGGATAAACTTTGGCGCTCAAAATACTTCTTGTGGCTCTTTAGCTTGTGATACTGTTTCATTTTTAACCTACAACAATAGCGTGAAATCAATCATGACAACCAATTGTTCCGGCTGCCATCCTACGGGGCATTTCTCCGGGCATGCATTGGATACTTACAATGGAACAAAGGCAAGTGTGAATAGCGGAAAATTTATTCCTGCGATTAAACATACCGGCCCAAAGCCTATGCCCCAGGGCGGAGGGAAACTGTCTGATTGTGATATCGCAAAAATAGAAAAGTGGGTAGCTAACGGAATGCCCGAGTAAAAATTAATCTTCTTTATTAAACGCTGCCAGTAATTTTATTTCATTCCTGTACAAAAGGAGTTTTTTTTCGTTTTCCAACTGTTTCAAAAGCCTGGAAATAACTACTCTGCTGGTTCCCAATTCTTCGGCAATTTGTTGATGTGAAAGTGGGATTACATTTTTTCCGATTACTTTAGCCTTGTTGGAAAGGTAATTAATCAGCCGCTGATCCAGTTTATGAAAAGCAACACTTTCCAATGACTTAAGCAATTCATGGAAGCGTTGGGTGAAGCTGTTAAATACATAGCTTTTCCAACTGGGATATTTCACCAGCCATTCATCCAGTTTTTCGTGTGGGATGGCAATAATTTCTACTTTATCTTCTGCTACTGCTTTTATCTCACTTTTTCTGGCTTCCATACAGCAGGTATAAGCCATGGCACAGCTTTCGTTTGAGCTGAGGTAGTATAACAATAACTCACGCCCTTCTTCATCTTTTCTCATAACACGGATGTTCCCGCTGCTGATGATAGGCATAAATTTAATCTGCTTATTATAATCTATAATGATGTCATTTTCCTGAAAAGACATTCTTTTTCCAACGGCCAAAACTTCCTCTACCAGTTTTAATTCAAGAAATTGTTTCAGTCTTTCTTTTATTTCGGTCATATAATATTAAGTTGGACTCTCAAAGGTAGTTAAGTTAAGGAAAAAAATAAAGCTTCATCTGAATTCGTAGCTGGTTCCCTTTAATTGGGTAAGTAGTGTTGCAGGTTCATCCGTTGCAATGGCTCTTCCTTCCAATTTTGGTTCTACCGGCGAAAATTGTTTAAGGTATTCAATAATAATATCGTGAAGTAAAAAAGGTGTTTTATGGGGATTTTTTACTTGCTCAATTCGGCAAAGTGTATCGTCGGGGTCTCCTTCGCGTTCGCAGGCAACAATGCTGTATGTTTTGTCAAATTCTAGTTCTTTGCCATTAACTTTTACCCAGTTTACCCGCTTTCCAAGTTCATTTCCGATTGTAACATTTACTGTCATACCACTGTATCGAACAAACCATCCGCCAAACCGCTTGGAGGGATCTTTTGCAAAAGCATTGTGAAGTTCTTTTTCTAACCAGTCCCAAAGTTGTTTACCGGTTACGTTAGCTGTTTTAGCTTCGCTGTTAACAGGAAGCATATTCCACAAAAATTCTTTTGTGATAGAAGCTAGTCCTGTTTTTGGGTTAACAGCTAATGGTTGGCAAAAACGAAAACCGTTGGACAATGCTATATCTGTTTTAAATTTCCATTTTATGGCATCAGTAATAAGGTTATCCATGGGGGTTTCCAGCACAAAATACCTCACCAGGGGTGTTTTACTGGTTCCTATTACTGTTTCCAATTCTTTTTTAAAGGGTTCGTAGGCATCATTAATCAGCTTTTGTACTTCCTTGTCGGGCTTGTATAAATTGGGGTCAACATCAAGAAGCTGGTAATTCATTTCTTTCAGTTTTCCGTTTTCAATAATTAAATCAAGTTTCCCCAAAAAAGAACCAAAGGCGCCGCACTCAATTACTTTTGTATACTTTCCCTGAATGGGCGTTCTTACTCTTTCGTGGGTATCTGCCCCAATAATAATATCTACTCCTTTAGAAGCAGGATTGTTTGCCAGCCCAACTTGCTGAGCTAGTCCCATGTGGGTAGTTACAATAACCACTTCGCATCCTTCTACCTCCCGAAGTAATTGTACGTATTTGGCCAAGTTTTTATCGGCATGTTCAAAACGAAGCCCCTCGCTGTATGCAGGAGATTGCCTTTTAGGAATTAAATGATCGGTATAGCCTATAAATCCGATTTTTACTCCACCGATGTATTTTATCCAATAGGGTTGGTAAACCAACTCGCCGTTGTGTTCATCATTGGTTTGATGATACATATTAGCACATATTTTGGCGGCGGTGGTACGCCCCATATCAAAAAGCATTTTTTTCTTTTTATAAACTACTTCCCAGTTTCCGGGGAGCATTAAGTCATACGACAGTTTATTGAAAATTGGAATCAGGGCTTCGCCTTCTGTTAAAGAAGCAACGGCATGCCCATGAAAATAATCGCCTCCGTCGTATAATATAGTGTTAGGATTTTTTTTACGAAAGCTGTCAATCATGGTTTTGAGTACAGCTAATCCGCCTCTTTTTTTGTATACCGATTGGTTGTTTTCCCAAAAAAATTCATCGTGTGTAAATAGTTGTGCGTGTATATCGGTAGTAATTAAGATGCTTATTGTATTATTTTTTTTTATTTTATCGTTAAGTTGTAAAGCGGGTAGCACATTTTGTTTTGCTGATAGTTTTGTTAAGGGCGAAAGGCTCATGCCCAAACCTGCAATGGCGGATTTTTTTATGAAATCACGCCGACTATTATCCTCCTGGAATTTTTCTGTATCTTTTTTTGCCATGAGTTTTCGCTTTAAATTACAAATTAAATTTTAAAATCAACAATAATATTCAAGTTCAGCATGTTTACTTTGTTGTATATAAATCGTGGATTGTTATACGTTTCGCCTTGATTAAGTTTATATACTGCCAAAAAACGTACGTCCATTCCTTTTAAAAAGTTAGAAAAGGAATAAGCTCCTTCTATATTCATTTGATGGTAAGAAGGCATGCCGTACTTATTTAATCGATAATTTTTTACGTCCGGAAGTTGGTAATACCCGTATCCAAGACCTGTTTTTAACTTGCCATTAAATAACTCGTTAGATGTTTTAATTACAAAGGCATGAACGTTTCCTAATCCTTCGTTTCTTTCCCTGGGTAAAAATGTGTAAAAAGGATCTCTTCCCCATTCTCTAGGCATAAGATACCTCCCATCGCCGGTTATATGAGTGTAGTTTACAGAAATATTGTTTTTCTTGTTTCTTACCCCTATTTGTACACTGATAACGTTAGATTGACTGCCTTTATTCATGTAGGTTTTGCTTTGTTCGGAATTGCCTCCATTGTTAATGGCATCTTGATGAGTAAACATGATTCCTTGATAAAGTTGTGAGGACTCATTTATTTTTTGTTTACTGTTTATTTCTATCATCGCAGTATTCATCACATTTTCTACAAACGTATTCCAGAGATTAACGGATATTTGTTTGCTTGGTTTGAAGTAAACGTTGCCAATAGCTATGCCGGAGGTTTCAACATGGTGTTTGTAATTAGATTTAGTTCCATCAATATTTACTCCCATGGGGTTTATTCCGAACGATTCCCTTATCCGAAACCATTGTATGGTTGAGCGAGGAGAAATATCCCATATCCATCCGCCATTAATACCAAATTTTTCCGACTCGTGAATATTCAGCCAAACACCTTCTACCAAGGTGGGGCGCATTCGTCCATCCTGCAAATTAATAAAGGGAGTATTGATATGCTTCTTGCCAACTGTAATTGCGCTTTTTGAAAAATTATACTTGAGGTATAAATCTTCCAGTCGGTCTAAGTCATTTTTGTTTTTTGGATTCTCAATATCAAACAAACCAACTTCGTATCGGTTGTTTTGTCCGCTAATACTATCTGATACATGTAAATTGGAAGACATTAAATTATAAATGAAAAAACCGCTTACGCCAAGTTGAAAGTTGTAGATGGTGTGAGTAAGTAAGCCTATTCCTGCGCCGGAGGCCAGGGCGTAGTCGTCTTTAAGATTCCCTTCGTTCAAGGTGCTCATGAAAAATGACCGGCTATGCGCTTCCCAATGTGCTTTTACAAAGCAATCTTTTAAGCAAATAGAATCTTTTGGCTTAAGGGTAATGTGGTGTTTCTCGACAGGTTCCGAAAGATGATGACTTTGGGAATAGACAATAGTAAATAATAAAATGAATAACCCTATTAAAGTATTTTTCATCATCGCAAAAGATGCTTTTAGTTTCCGGATTTAATGTAACTCCATCCTTGCTCCTGTTTGCTGACAATTTCTATTATGCCTGCCGGAACGTACTCGGCAGATGGGAGCATGGCGCTTTTTTCAATATTTTTTTCCTTCATGGAAAACTCACAAGCGTAGAATATTACGCCTTTTTCTTTAAAACTTTTTATTTTGGAAGCCACTACCGTTTTTCCGGTAAGCAGCATACTAATTCCCGCGCCATGGCAAACAACTTCTATTTGGGTAGATGGAGAAACCGATAAAATATTTCCGAATTGCTTCATAAGTTGTTTGTGTACAACGGTATCTTCTGTGTTAAGTTGAAAAACAATTCGGTGTGCTTTTTCTTGCGAATAAGCAGTAAAAAAGAAAAAAGAAAAGAGTATCTGGAAGAAAAATTTCATGTGGTTTTGTTTTTTTGTGTTTTTTTCATGGCCTCTTGTTTTTCCAGTATAGGTTTAAAGGGGCCATATTTATGTTGCTGCTCGGAAAAGCCATCGGCAAATGGGCCAAATGGATGGTCTATTGGTTTTTCGTTTATTTTTGGCCAGTCGAGTCGGATATCTTTTTTTGGCCTGGGCTGAGAATTTACAAACGCCGCCACATCCCAAGCTTCTTCGTCACTTAGTTGTGTGGAGGAGTGACTAACTCCCAAGGGCATGTTGTACTTCACAAATTTAGCGAAGTTAGATATCCTGTAAAGGCCTGCTCCGTCGTTATAACTGTTGGTGCCCCAAAGAGGAGGGTAGGTGTAAGCGGTTTTATCACCATTCCATAAACCTTCTCCGTTTGGCTGATGGCAACTTTGACATTTTTCAACATACACCGTTTTTCCTTTGTCGGGATTGGCGGCTCTGTCTAAAAAAGCTAGGTCTTTAAATCCTGCTCCGTTTGGTTTTTCTCCCTTTTTTACATCTTTTCCGAGCCAGTGGATGTAGGCAACAATGGCCTGCATTTCTTTTGAATTGGTGTCTAAAGCCTGTCCGTTTAAGCTCCGTTCAAAACAATCATTAACCCGTTTATAAATGTTTTCAATACTTCCGGAACGTGCCCTGTATTTCGGATAAGAAGAACTAACAGCACTATAATTATTTCCAAAAACTTTAGTGCCGGCATCTAAGTGGCAATTTTGGCAATTCATGCCGTTGGTAGCCATCTTATTTACTTTTCCGTTGGGACCAAAAAATTCGGCTGTATGGGCGATAATGTCCCGGCCGTATTTAATTAATTCCTTTTTCGGATTTTCATCCAGCGATGTTTCGCTTGGTGCGTGCCAATAGGCAGCATATTCTTTGGCTGCCGCTGCCGCTTGCTTGGCTTCTTCCGTAAATAAGCCGTTTTCATCGGGAGTAGGAATTTCTACCTCCGGTTTGGGTGAAGTTTTGGGCCAATAAACGAGCAACAAAACAAACAATACAATAATCAATACAACCAAGCCGGCAATGATATTAGTGAGTTTAACTACTACTTTTGCCAGTGGATTCTCTGTATTATTTTTTTTATTCAAGTTAGTCTCCATATAACTAGTGAGGCAGTTTGCTTTTTATGATTCCGTAGAGGTATGTGCCAACCAAAGCAAAAAAGAAAACGATAACCATACTATAGTAACCATACCCAATATTCACAATCATGGGCCCCGGACATGCTCCACTGAGTGCCCACCCTAAGCCAAAAATTGTGCCGCCGAACAAATAACGAGGAATGCTTTTATCTTTTGGATAAAAAACAATGGGGTTTCCGTTTATATCGCGGATATGATATTTTTTAATAAGCCATACGCCAATTACTCCCAAACTAACAGCAGTTCCTATAATTCCATACATATGAAAAGATTGGAACCTGAACATTTCCTGAATACGAAACCAGGAAAAAGCCTCTGATTTGGCCATTACAATTCCAAATAGTGTTCCCGTAAGTAAGAATTTAATAAACTTCATATTCTAAAATATTAATGGAAAAATGAAATAGGTCATGGCAAGTCCTCCAATGAAAAAACCAATAACCGTAATTAATGAAGGAAGTTGCAGATCCGACAGCCCGCTTATTGCATGGCCCGATGTGCAGCCTCCTGCATATCGGGAGCCGAATCCTACCATCAGACCTCCCAATGCCAATATTAAAAAGCCTTTGAGGGTAAAAGCTGATTCTATGGAGAATAGTTCGTTAGGCTGAACGGCTGTTGGAGCAGCAAATCCAAGGGCAGCTAAATCCTGAATGGTTTTTTCTGAAATGGCTACCGGTTGGCCGGTAGACAAAAATGTTTTGGCAATTACTCCTCCAAGCAGTGAGCCAATTAAAAAAACCAAATTCCATGTTTGAGACTTCCAGTTGAAATCAAAAAACTTCACCAACTTACCTCCTCCTGCGGCCGCACATAGTGTGCGCAAGTTGGAAGAGAAACCAAAAGATTGTCCGAAAAATAGTAAAAAGAACATGATAGCCGCAATAAGCGCTCCGGACAGCCACCAAGGCCAAGGCTGACTAATAAACTCGATCATAATTATGAATTTAGGTGATAAGTGATAATGGGTTTAAATAAATGATTTACCAATTTTTCGGTAACACTGCTATGAAAGAGACCTGCTTTTCCGTGTGTTCCCATACAAATAATATCCATTTGGTGCATTTGGTTGAAGTGAACAACTCCGTTTTCTACATCGCTATCTTTCAGCAGGTGTTTTTCGTAGTGGGTGATTTTATTTAGCGATGCAAATTCATCCATTTTATTAAACAAAGTTTTTTGTTCTTCATCAGAAATTTGGGTGTTAACCTGAAGCAAATGCACTTTTGGGTTAAATCCTTTTATCAGCTTATGCAGTAAATTCAAATTCTCTGCTTTGGGATCAGAAAAATTATGAACCATTAAAACGTTTTTTATTTCCAGGTCTGACCGATCGCACATAAGGGATAAAACGGGAATTTTTGAATGTCTGGCAATCATTTGGGTTTCTGAGCCGGCAATTTTTTCTTTTATTCCCCAAGCACCTTTTGTACCCATAACTATTAAGTCGAAGTTATTTTCTTCGGCAAAGCGAACAATTTTGTTGGTTGTTTTTCCCAAAAGTAAATTTAAATGTATGTTGTTCCCGTAAAGAGATTTAAGTTCCTGTAATTTTCTTTCAGCTATTTTTTTTTGTGCTTCTATGCTTGCCACACTTATGTCTCCGCAGGTTTCTATATTCCCCTTGTTGTCCATAGTTACGGTATCAGGAACATTTAGTATGTGCAAAAAATGTACCTCTACCGGAATTTTCTCTTCCAGTTTTTTTACCATCAGGTATGCGTATTCTGCCTGTACTGAAAAATCAGTAGGAATTAGGGCTTTAATTTTTTCCATGTTAGTTTATGTATTGATTTACGTTTTGCCAGCTTCCTCCGTTTACAACATTTTTTAGGCCTTTTGATTGTAGTATGCGTTTAGCCATTCCGCTTCTGTTTCCGCTTCTGCAACAAACAATTATTTGTTCGTGTTTTTTTAGCTTATCAGCTTGGTTTCCTATTTGTTCCAGGGGAATATTTAATGAACCCTTTGCATGACCCGAGGAAAACTCTCCTTTACTTCGAACATCCACTACAACAGCCCCGTTCTTTATTAGTTCGGCTATGTTTACATTTTCTATTCCCAGCATTTTTTTAATAAAGTTAACATACTACTTGGTTTTTATGCAAAGTTAATAGTGCTTTTATATAAAGTATGGTTACAAATGTTACAAAACAAAAAAGAGGCCGTAGGCCCCTTTTAATTTAAATTTATAGCATGGTTGTAGGACAGACGTACTCCGTAAGCCTGCACTTGCCTGTTTTTTTAATAGCGTCAAATCCTCCCTCCACATTTATCAGGTTTCTGTAGCCACGAGCCTGAAGTATGGAAATAAATGTCATTGATCGGTATCCTCCGGCACAGTGAACATAGTATGTTTTGTTCTTATTAACCTTCAGCATACTTTCATTTATATAGTCAAGCGGAGCATTTTCGGCTTCCACAATATGTTCGCTGTTGTACTCACTGGCCTTCCTAACATCCAGTATGTTAATATTACCCATTTCATAAAGTGAAGCAAAGTTATCAGCTGAAACAGACTGAATTTCGTCGGTCTCTTTCCCTGCTTCTTTCCAAGCATGAATGCCTCCCATCAGATACCCCAGCGGATTATCGAATCCTACTCTTGCCAGTCGGGTAATCACTTCTTCTTCTCTTCCTTCTTCTATAACTAAAAGCAGGGGTTGTTTTACATCAGTAATTAAAGTACCTACCCAGGTAGCAAAATTCCCATCAATGCCTATGTTAATAGAATTTGGAATGAATTCTTTATGAAATTGTTGAGCATTTCGGGTATCAATAATAAGAGCTTTTGTTTCATTTGCTGCTACTTCAAATTCGGAAGGATGGAGGGATTTAATTCCTTTCTGTAACACTTTGTCAAAACTTTCGTACCCCTTTATATTCATTAATACGTTGTGAGGGAAATATCCGGGAGGAGGCATTAATCCATCCAACAAAAGTTTTTTAAATTCCTCTTTACTTAGGTTAGCATTAAGTGCGTAGTTAGTTTTCTTCTGATTTCCGAGCGTATCAAATGTTTCTTTACTCATGTTTTTTCCGCAAGCACTTCCTGCTCCGTGTCCGGAATATATTATCAAATCATCGGGCAGAGGCATTATTTTGTTTCGCAAAGAATCGTACAAATGTCCGGCCAATTTATCCTCGGTTAAATCAGACACCACATGTTGGGCTAAATCCGGCCTTCCTACATCTCCGATAAAAAGGGTGTCGCCGGTAAATAGAGCAACTTCTTTTCCGTTTTCGTCGCGTAATAAGTAGCAGGAACTTTCCATGGTGTGGCCGGGGGTATGAATAAGTTGTATGGAAACGTTGCCTAGTTTAAAAATTTCTCCATCTTCGGCTATAATTGCTTTGAAACCGGTTTTCATACCGGTAGGACCGTAGACGATGGCTGCCCCTGTTTTGTTTGCAAGATCTACATGTCCTGAAACAAAGTCGGCATGAAAATGGGTTTCAAAAACGTATTTAATTTTAGCTTTATTTTTTTCGGCCATATTAATATACGGTGAAACCTCTCTTAATGGATCAATAATGGCGGCTTCGCCATTGCTTTCAATGTAATAGGCTGCTTCTGCAAGACAACCGGTATAAATTTGTTCTATTTTCATAATTAATTTGTTTTTATGGTACAAATTTCTGCTTGTTGCAGTTTATAAAGAATGAGCAAAGTCAGTTTATCAACCTAGGTAACAATGGTTACAAAAAATGTTTTATCCGGTACAGGATTCTAAAACAAAAAACCCTGCCGAACCGGCAGGGTTTTCTAACGAATGCGATTGCTTAGTTGTTGCAATGTACATTTTGCCAAGGGCCCATATTTTCCACATTTTTTATTCCGGCGCTTTCCAGAATTTGTTTGGCAATACCGGCTCTGTTTCCGCTTCTGCAAACCAATACAATATGATTGTATTTTTTCAGCTCTTCTATTTTATTTTGAATTATATCCAGAGGATAATTTATGCTGCAGGGGGCGCATCCGTCGTATTTATATTCCTCTTCGGTTCTTACATCAACTATTATTTCGTTCATGGCATCATTTTTTTTTATAGGTGTTATTATTCTCAGTTGGTTTGTTTTGTTTATTTGTTTGAGGGGTACAACTTGCAGATAAGAAAAACAGGAAACTGCTTATGCTGAGTGTTTTTATTATCGTTTTCATGATACACTTAATTTGCTTTGACAAACAAAATCAGTTTTAGGAACTCCTGCTTCGGCTATTGCTTTAAAGCCTCCTTCTACCTCTTTAAAGTTGTGTATGCCTCTTGATTTTAAAATACTGGAGGCAATCATGCTTCTGTAACCTCCGGCGCAATGAATATAAAAAGGCTTATTCTCATCTATTTCGGCAAACCAACTGTTTATTTGATCGAGTGGTTTATTATAGGCTTCTTCTACATGTTCTGCGCGGTATTCGCTTTCGCGTCTAACATCTATTACCAAGCTGCTTTTCGCATCAAATTCATTTTTAAACTGTTGAGCTGTAATGCGGTTTACGGTATCTATTTCTTTTCCGGAATTTTTCCAAGATTCGAAGCCTCCTTTCAAATGTCCGATTACATTGTCAAATCCAACGCGGCTTAATCGGGTTACGGTTTCTTCTTCCATACCGGGTTCAGTGATTAACAAGATAGGTTGTTTTACATCTCGAACCAATGCACCTACCCACGGGGCAAAATCTCCGGCGATGCCTATGTTAATGGAGCGTGGAATAAAACCTTTTGCAAAATCGGCGGCTGTTCTTGTATCAAGCATTACGGCGTCGGTAGTTTCGGCAGCGGCTTCAAATTCGTTAACTGATAATGCTTTCATTCCGTTATTAAGAACCGTGTCAAAGCTTTCGTATCCTTTTTTATTCATGGCAACATTCATAGGAAAATATGCCGGAGGAGCCGTTAATCCGTCGGTAACAGCTTTTATGAAAGCCTCTTTGTTTGGTTGTTTAAGTGCGTAATTTACCTTACGTTGGTTTCCGAGTGTATCAACGGTTTCTTTCATCATGTTTTTACCGCAAGCGCTTCCGGCACCGTGAGCCGGATAAATAATAAGATCATCGGCCATTGGCATAATTTTGTTATAAATGGAGTCATACAACAGACCGGCAAGTTCTTCTTGTGTCATAGAAGCGGCTTTTTGCGCTAAATCGGGCCTTCCAACATCTCCTAAAAACAGTGTATCGCCACTAAACAAAGCGTATTCTTTCCCGTTTTCATCTATGAGCAAATAGCAGGTGCTTTCCATGGTGTGGCCGGGGGTATGAATTACTTTAATTTTTACATCTCCCAATTTAAACACTTCACCATCTTGTGCAATAATTGCTTTAAATTCCGGCTTTGCTAACGGACCGTAAATAATGGGAGCCCCTGTTTTTTTACTCAGATCAATATGTCCTGAAACAAAATCAGCATGGAAATGTGTTTCGAACACATATTTTATTTTAACTCCATCTTTTTCGGCTCTGTCAATATAAGGCTGTACTTCTCTTAGTGGGTCTATTATGGCAGCTTCGCCATTAGATGTAATATAGTAGGCACCTTGTGCCAAACATCCGGTATAAATTTGCTCTACTTTCATTTTTTTAGGTTTATGGTTTATTTTTTATTTGTACAAAGTTATAGTTGATAGTGTTGCTTTTTTGTAACAGCTGTTACATCAAGTCAAATGCCTTTATCAGCGGTATCATTTGTTACATTAGTGCCCTCCGCTGCTTTTAAGCAGCAGTTCGTTAATTATAATATAAATACCCATGACTAGAACAAACCATCCAAAGCCTTTTTTGAGCTTGTTTCCGTCTATTTTTTTTGAGAGTGCGTTTCCGGCAAAAATTCCGGCAATGGCAAAAGCACTTACCAAGCCAAGCAATTTCCAGTCCATATTTTGGGTTTGTTCTAATATATCACCGGTAAATCCTATTAGCGACTTTGCAGCAATGATAAGAAGCGAGGTACCTACCGCCATTTTCATGGGAAGTTTGCTAAGCATCACTAAAGCCGGAATAATCAAAAAACCGCCTCCTGCACCTACCAATCCGGTTAAAACACCCACAATGGCTCCTTCTAATAAGATTACGGGGTAGTTAAACGTTTGTTTGGATTCGCCGTTACTCTCTGTGTTTGCCGTTTTTTTATCTCGTATCATAGAAACAGAGGCTGCTACCATAAGTATGGCAAATAAAATCATCATTAAAATAGCGCGTGTTACTACAAACTCGCCAACATGAAATACTTCTTTTGGTATGGCAGGAACAATAAATTTACGTGTGGCAAATACAGCAATGATAGAAGGGATTCCAAATACAATGGCCGTTTTTATATTGATAAGCCCTTCTTTGTACTTTGGATAAGCTCCAATTAAACTGCTTATACCTACAATAAATAAAGAATAGGCTGTGGCGGTAACAGGCTCCACTCCCATTAAGTATACAAGTACAGGTACTGTAAGTATGGATCCACCACCACCTATTAAACCAAGAGAAACACCAATAATAACAGAAGCTAAATAACCTAAAATTTCCATCGTTTAATTTTTGATGGCAAAGGTCGGATTTAATACCTTATAATTCGGCTACAAAAGTTACAAATCTAAAGATGAACGGAGTTATCCCAATGATGGTTGTTTAACCCTTTTCTTATGGCTACGATGTAGTATACAATAATAGCAGATAGCAGTATTAATGTCCAAAAAAAGAAAGAAGCTCTAATAAAAGTGAAATAGTGGTTTTGATAGTATGAACTGATAAAACGAGACGGTGTGATTATACTGATGAATAGTGATACTAGTATAGTACTTACCATCAGGAAGTCAATATTTCGGAAAGGCAGATTAAAATACTTTCTCAATTTAGATATTTCGCTTCCCCACTGATTAACGAGGTAGTATTCATTTTTATTTAGTTTGGCAAATACAAAATGCTGACCATTTGGATGTTTGGTTTTGAAATTAGAGGGCTTGGTCAGAATTTTAAATTCTAAAGATTTATCTAACATTATTTCAAGAGCTGAGCAGGAAAGGTGTACGTTGTGCGGTAAATCAGCTTTGTAGTATTTACTGTCTATAAAACGCAACCCATATTGAATACAAATTGACTTAATATGTTCTTCTTCGAAAATTTTTTTCTTGTTAAGTAAATCGGTTTTACTTGAAACAACAGATTTAGAATTATTTTCATTATATGAGTTGCCGTATATGGCAGTTCCCTTAAGAATTTCGTAGGCTTCTTTCAATAATTTAGCTTGTTGAGTCTCATCGTTTTTAGCACGCTGTTTCTCAAGTTCTTTGTAGATGCTCATACCGTTCGTTTTTAGTTAGATGTCCGCCGTCTATTTCATTTTCCTCAAGAGGTTGGGTTTGAAGTACAAAATCATATTTTTTCCCGGGTTTACTGTAATCGTAGGGCCAGCGATAAACAACAGGGAGCTTTCCGGGCCAGTTCCCATGTATGTGCTCCACCGGTGTTGTCCATTCCAGCGTGTTTGATTTCCAGGGATTTTGTTCAACCTTTTCTCCTCTAAATGCACTGTATATAAAGTTGAATAAGAAAATTACTTGAGCAACACCTCCGAGTATAGCAAATAGGGTGATAATTACATTTATGTCTACCAAATTATCAAACATAGGAAATGCAGAGTTGGTATAATAGCGCCTGGGTACGCCGGCTATTCCTAAAAAATGCATAGGAAAAAAAACACCATATGCCGAGAAAAGCGTTATCCAAAAATGAATATACCCTAACTTTTTATTCATCATTTTCCCGAAGAGTTTTGGAAACCAGTGATAAACTCCTGCCAACATTCCAAAAATGGAGAAAACACCCATGATGATATGGAAGTGAGCAACTACAAAGTAGGTATCGTGTACGGTTATATCGAGCGTTGAATCGGCCAAAATTATTCCGGTAATACCCCCGGTGATGATGGCTGAAACTCCTCCAATAGCAAAGAGCATGGCGGGAGAGAACTGAATGTTACCTTTCCATAGAGTGGTAATGTAGTTAAACACTTTTACGGCAGAAGGAATGGCAATTAGTAAGGTAGTGAACACGAATACGGAGCCCAAAAACGGGTTCATGCCGGTGATGAACATGTGATGCCCCCACACAATGAACGATAAAAAACCAATTGCTAAAATGGAGCCAATCATTGCTCTGTAACCAAAAATAGGCTTTCGGGCTTGTGTGGCTACAACTTCAGAAACCAATCCTAATGCCGGTAAAAACACAATATACACCTCCGGATGGCCCAAAAACCAAAATAAATGTTCATATAAAACCGGGCTGCCCCCTATGTTATCTAAAGGCCTGCCACCAATAAATATATCCGATAAGTAGAAGGAAGTGTCAAAAGAACGATCGAAAACCAATAAAATTTCTGCGGCTAATAAAACCGGAAAAGAAAGTAAACCTAGAAATGCGGCAATTAAAAAAGACCAAATTGTTAGCGGAAGGCGGGTCATTTTCATGCCCTTTGTTCTCAAATTAATAATGGTAACAATATAATTTATGCCGCCCAACAAGGTAGAAGCAATAAAAATAACCATGCTCACAAGCCACAAACTCATTCCCAGCCCCGATCCGGGGATGGCTTGGGGCAGGGCGCTTAAGGGGGGGTACACCGTCCACCCCGAAGAGGCTGCGCCTGATTCCACAAATAAGGAGCCCAGCATGATAACGCTCGACAGTAAAAAGAGCCAGTAAGAAAGCATGTTTAAAAAACCTGATGACATGTCTCTTGCACCAATCTGTAAGGGGATTAAAAGATTGCTAAAAGTGCCGCTTAATCCGGCTGTTAAAACAAAAAAGATCATTAATGTTCCGTGTATGGTAACCAACGCCAAATATGCATCCGGACTCAGAATTCCGTCTTTCCCCCATTTATCTCCCATCAGTAGATTGATAAATGCAAACTTGTCTCCGGGCCATGCCAGTTGCAATCGAAAAATGATGGACATTACCATAGTCACCACGGCAATAATAATAGCTGTGATTAAATACTGTTTTGCAATAACCTTGTGATCAGTACTGAAGATATATTTTTTTACAAACGAATCATCTTTGATAAGATGAACATCATGTTCATCTGTTTTTTCTTGATTTGCCGATATAACACTTACAGACATGTTTTTTTGTTGCAAAGGTATTTTGTCTGCAAAGCGTTTGTATGGTATAAATTAGTGAGCTTATGGTATTTTTTACCGATGCATGTTAAGTTTTATTAATTAAACGCTTGTATAAGAAGGGTAAATTTTAAAAAGATTATAAAAGTTTCCGGGTGGATTTTATGGATTAGATATGGCCGTTTAGTTCACGAAACTTTTCAGGTGTGATGCCTTCGTATTTTTTAAAAAACTTTGTAAAATAAGAGTTGTCTTCAAACTGTAATTCAAAAGCAATTTCGCTGATACTTTGATGAGAATTTGCCAAAAGCCTTTTAGCTTCCAGTAAAATTCGGTTTCTTATAATTTCTCCGGCAGATTTTCCGCTAATTTGGTTACAGATGGCGTTCAAATAGTTGGGTGTTATACATAATATGTTGGCGTACTCTTTTGGTAAACGTTTGGTTAGGTAGTGTTGCTCAATCAGTTTTTCAAAATCTCTGAAAATAGCGAATCCGTGACGGTTGTTGTGTGTGTTTTGGATATTATAAATTTCCCTATTCAATAAAATGAGCACCTGAAGCAGTAGAGCTCTTATTAAATCGTATTTAAGCTCATGAGATCCCTGATATTCGTTTTGTATATGGAGCAATATTTTTTCTACCTCCGGTAAGATGTTTTTATCGGAAAGATCTATTCCGGATATGGTTTTGCCGGTTGAGAATAAGGCAAAATCATTTAAATAATCTTTATTGGCCAAAAATGAACTAAAAAATGTTTCGTTAAAGTTTATAAGTAAACCATTTACGCCATTATCTAATACCCACTCGTGTATTTGTGATGGAGTCATAAAAAAAATCATGCCTTTTTTGATGGGATATTTGTGAAAGTCGATGTAGTGAAGGCCCGAGCCTTGAGTTATAAATACCAACTGGTAAAAGGAGTGACGATGAGGAAACTTAATATTTTTGTGTGTTTCAAGAAATGCCTGTATGGAGTAAACGGTGATGTCTTGCTCGGAGTATTCTTTCTCCAATAAACCGCATATGCTTATGGTAGGAAAAGTTTTTTGCACAAGTGAATGACGAAATTAAATAATTGAAAATGGTGCTTCAGTAACTTAGGTTGCATTTTAATTTCTAAATTTTTCGAAGTCTGTTTGTTCAGTTTGGATTGACAAGTTTTATAAATGAATAGCTCTCAAATTAAGCATATGAATAATATGAATTTTGACAGCTATTAAAAACTATTCCGCTGAGCTTTGAATTTCCTGTCTGTGGCGGAAGGTAGGTTGATTCTTTTCTTTTAAAAGAAAAAAAGAAGATGAGGTGTTTTAAATAAATTTATACAGTGTAACCTGCTCTTTTAATGACTTTTTCCTAATTTTTAAGTTGCTTAGTATTTGTAATTACAAATAATAAATACCTTCCGCCAATCTCCCGATGTTTTTTATACCATGGAAGTCATTTACTTCCCACCTAATCTAAATCCGAGAGTTTGTTTTTGTGCATTTTCCTGCGCTTGCAGGTGTTTTACATCTTCGTATCGAAGGGTACTGAGCTCTTCGTTACTGCGCTGGTCGGGTGCAATGCCGGCCAGGCGAAGGTTTTGTTTTTTTACTACATCGCCTACCAGTTGTCTTACGCTGCGGGCGTTGCCAAAGTGTTTATCTCGGTTTTCGTATAAGCGACTCAGATAGTTTTTAATATGTTCCAATGCAGCTGCTTCGGGCTTTAAACCTTCTTTTTGTAGCAGATTTAGTGCAATAGTAAGCAGTTGTTCGGGACTGTAATCTTCAAATAAAAAGGTTTTATCGAAGCGTGATTTAAACCCCGGATTACTTTCAATAAACTCATGCATATTGTCGGGATAGCCGGCTACTATTACTCCAAATTTTCCGCGATGGTCTTCCATGCGTTTTAAAATTACTTGTATGGCCTCTTGTCCAAAATCGTTACCGGTAGATTTATTGGCTAAAGCATAGGCTTCGTCAATAAACAAAATACCACCCATGGCTTCTTCAACTTTATCGGCTGTTTTTTGGGCGGTTTGCCCCACGTAGCCTGCCACTAATCCTTCGCGGTCAACTTCTACGCAATGTCCTCGCTCCAGAACACCCAGGGCTTTGTATATTTTTGCTAAAATACGTGCAACGGTAGTTTTTCCGGTTCCGGGATTTCCGGTGAATACAGTGTGTAAAGAAAACTTGTTTACAACGTCTTTACCGGTTTCGTTGTAAAAACGTATTAACTTAACCATTTCGTTAATATCCTCTTTTACCTTATCCAGTCCGGTTAATTCGTGCAGTTCGCTTAGTGCGCTCTGCAGTTCTTTATCGTTAATAGTAAGTTTTAGTTTCTTTTTTTGCTCCGATAAAAATACACTTCGCAAATCCTCTGCCTGAATAGTGCTGAGTTGTTCGTTAGTGAGCGAATTTAAATCAGCGGCTTTCATCAGGCGAAGGCCCATGTTCATTTTAGCCTCGTCTACCACGGCATTAACAAAACGGGCGTTTCCAAAACTGTCGTCGCGTTTACGATAAGCTTCGGTAAGCTGTTCTTTCAGGTAATCCAAAGCATCGCCGGCAAAACTCACCTGTCTGATTTTTGACGCATACAGGGCAATTTCAAACAGTTCTTCGGGTAAGTAATCGTCGAAATGAAAATACTGTGTAAAACGTGATTTTAATCCCGGGTTGCTTTCAATAAAGGTTTTCATTTCTTTTGGATATCCGGCCCCGATAATGGCAATGTCTCCGGGGCCGTCGCTCATTTCTTTGAGCAAGGCTTCAATCGCTTCTTTTCCAAAATCTTTACTATCATCGTCGTTGCGAGCAAGTGAATAGGCTTCGTCGATAAATAAAATTCCGCCTCGGGCGCTTTCAATGGCTTTTTTTGTTTTTGGGGCAGTTTGTCCGATAAATTCGCCAACCAGCGATGCTCGGTCAACTTCCACCACATGTCCTTTGGAGAGCAAGCCCATTTTATGGTATATTTTACCGAGCATTTTTACTACGGTAGTTTTCCCTGTTCCGGGATTTCCCGTAAAAATACTGTGCAACGAAATTTTGTCGGTATCCTCAAAACCTTTTTCGCGGCGCACTTTGGTAAAGTTTAGGTAGGTAATATTTTCCCGAATGGATTTTTTAACGCTTTCGAGACCTATTAAGGCATCCAGTTCTTTTAGTAACTCGTCGAGCGATTTAGAATCATTGGGTTCGGTAACTTGTTGTTTAGCGGCACTTCCGCTATTGCCAACGGTTAATGTTTGTTCGATGGTTTTTATGAGTTCCAGTTCTCCTTCTATTTCCTCATCGGAGCAGGTAAAGGTAACAGCACCTACCAGTACGTCGTTAAAAACAACTTCCAGGGTATATTGGTCGTCAATCCAGGTACCGGCCTCTTCGGTTCCCCAGCCCCGCTCAATGTAGTAACTGAAGTCCTGACGGTTATCACCCATATAAGCCTGATGGGTAATGGAGGCTTTTGGCTGTCCGGCATCGTCAAAATAATTGAGAAAAAATTCGTAGTGATAATCTTGTGGAGTGAGGTTTTTAAATTTTATTTCTGTCCATATATATCGAGTAGTTTTTTTGTTGAAGTTTTTCAGGTATTTGCGGTTGCGTTGTTTCCAGCCGTTGGCATCGCCTTCAAATAAGCGGATATGCTCAATTTCAAAATAGGGGTTGTAATTATTTAAAACTTTTCCTACTTCGTTAACATAAAATGGTTTTTCACCAATCAATACACCGTCAATAAAAGCTTGCCACTTGTATGCTCCTTTTTTCCAGTAGCTGCCGTGCTCGGCATTTCCCCAACCATCGCGATGATAAAAAATATTATCCTCTTTACTTACTTTAATGGTTTCTTCCAATGAGCAGTATTCTTTTTGTCCGCGGTCGTCGGTTGCTTTAAGTGTTAGTTTGGCGCTCCAATCTTCCTCGTCAAACAACTTGTTATAAAGCGCCAGTTCACAGCGCACATAATCTACCTCATCTTTATCAAAACAACTTCTGTAGCGTTTGGCGGAATTAGCCATCCATTCGTTGCTGGAAAAAGTGTTTAGGCTTTTAAATTTAAAACGTCGTTCCATATCCTAAAAATAAGGGATAATTTGTAAAAACAAAAAATAATCTGGGTTTTTTACAGGTTGGGCTACATGCCCGGAATAAGCCCCGCAGCAGCTTTTTTCATTTCCTCTTCAAAAAGGGCATTGGCTTTTTCCAGAGCCTTATTGAGTGTTTTGTGCAGCTCTTCCTGTAGCAAATTTCCCTGGGCATATTGTATTCCGGGAGCAATATGAAGGGATTGAATGATGCGGTTGCCATTTACAGTTACTTTTATATCTCCACCGGCACCTTCTTCTGAAATAATGGTTGAGTTAAGTTTTTCTTTTACTTCTTCTGCTCGGGCTTTCATTTCTTTAATTTTGCCCATCATATCGCCTAGTTTTCCGAACATAGCCTGGAGTTTTTATGTTATACTTGTTGAAGATATTCCTTAGGGATTTTACATACCGGTATCGGTTCCATTTTGTGGCGGTTTGCACGATTCCTCTTTTGGTATATTTCTAGTACCTGTTTTTGACGCTCGGTAAGCGTTTGGTTTTTGTTTTCTTCGTATTCCATTGCCCATTCCAGCTCAGGATAGGTAGCGCCAATTTGGTCTTCATCACTCCGGCCATCGGCAAACAGGCCGTCGGTTGGTTTTGCCCTTAAGATGCTTTGCGGGATATCTAAAAATGCGCCTAATTCGTACACTTGTGTTTTATTGAGGTCGGCAATGGGGCTTAAATCTACACCCCCGTCTCCGTACTTGGTAAAAAACCCGATTCCAAAATCTTCTACTTTATTTCCTGTTCCTGCCACAAGAAGTTTATGGTGGCAGGCAAATGCATATAGGGTAGTCATGCGAATGCGAGATCGGGTGTTGGCCATGGTTAAAAAATCCTGAATCTCGTTTGGAAACGTATTTTCAAAAGTCTCAAGAACAGCCGTTAGCTCTACGGTTTCCGATTCGGTGTTTGGATAAATTTTTTTCAGAAAGTGAATATGTTCCAGCGCGCGATCGTGTTCTGCCCGGTGTTGCCGAATGGGCATATTCAGCAAAATGGTTCGGTGCCCGGTAAGAGCACAAAGGGTAGAGGTAACAGCGCTGTCTACTCCGCCGCTAATGCCTACCACAAAACCATTTGTTTTGGAGTTTTCTGAGTAATGGGAAAGCCAGTTGACAATATGCTCTTTTATTTTTTCGCAGTTCATGGGTAAAAGATTAAAGATACAAATTGTTAGTAAAACAATAAGTGATGGTTGTTTATGAAAATGTATTTGCAATATTTTTATTGCTATGAATGCCAGGCAGGTACAATACAACCGCAATTGTGAAATACTGAAAAAATATGTTCCCGAATCGGCGGTTGAGGTGCTGGCAGCTTGGATTATAGAATTTGATTTTAAGCTAAAAATCAAAAAAGAACGAAGCACCCGTTTGGGAGATTATACACCTCCGCGTGACAATAAGAACCACTTAATCACTATTAATTATAATCTTAACCGCTTCGCTTTTTTGGTTACACTGGTACACGAGATTGCTCACTTAGTAACCTATAACAGCTTTAAAAATCGAGTGCTGCCTCACGGAAAAGAGTGGAAAGAAAATTTCCGTAGGTTGATGACGCCGTTTTTTGATCGGGATGTTTTTCCACCCGATTTATTGTATGCTTTAAGAAAATATCTGCAAAATCCGGCAGCATCCAGTTGTTCCGATCCGCTTTTACAAAAAGCATTAAGGTTGTACGATGAACAACAGAGCAACAAAATATTTTTGGAGTATTTACCGGCCGGTTCTGTTTTTTTACACAACGGAAGCCGTTTGTTTAAAAAGGGAGAAAAAATAAGAACCAGAATAAAATGCACGGAGTTAAACAGCGGCCAAGTTTATTTGTTCAGTTCACTGGCGGAAGTAGAGGTTTTTGAGAGCGCTAGCGTTCTACCAGATTAGTAGGTAATACAATACTGGAGTGATTGCTGTGTTTTTCTTCGATAATATCTAGAATGAGGTTTGAAGCGTTTTGCCCAATCATTTCAATTGGTTGAGATACGGAAAGCACCGGTTTATCAATCAGGTTAAACAACTCCACATCATCAAAACAAGCATGACGTGTTTTTTCGAACACCTGTCTCAGTTCTTTGTGTTCTTTAATGACTTTTAGTGCTGCTGTAGCTAAATGATTATTTAGGGAATAAATAGCATCCGGTTTTACTTTTTTGGCAGCTAAGTTTTTTAGTGCCTCTGCCACATCGTTGTATATGTTGTCGAAATTGATGGGCAGAATCAACTCCGGATTAATGGGAATATGGTTTTTTTGAAGCGCCTCTTTGTATCCGTTTAATCGGTCTTCTATAGTGCTGATGTAGGTAGGGGTAATACTTAAACAGGCAATGTTTTTTGCTCCGTTTTGAATGAGTTTGCATACTGCTTCACAGGAGCCGCCAAAGTTGTCAATTACCACGTAATTGGCTTTATGCAGAGGAATTACACGGTCTATAAAAACTATGGGTGTTTTGCTGAATCTGGGGCTTTGATAGAACTCTCCGTTTTGGAGTGCAGAAGCAATAATTAATCCGTCTACCCCTTGCTGGTTTACCATCATGTCAACCAGTTTCATTTCCTTTTCCACATTTTCATCGGTGCTGCAAACCATTAGATTATATCCTTTGGTTAGCAGGGTGGTTTCAATATTTTTAGCAATTTTTGAGTAAAATGGGTTGGCAATATCGGCCACTATTAAGCCTACAAAAAAACTTTTTCCTGTTCTAAGAGCCCGGGCAAAACGATTTGGGGTATAATCTAATTGAGCAACGGCATCCAATACGGCGGCTTGTGTTTTTTTACTGATACCGTACTGGTTTCCCTTACCGTTTAAAACCATAGAAATTAGGGTTTTTGAATACCCTAATTGTTTCGATAAATCTTCAAGTTGTAATTTTTTCATACCCTCATTCGTTAACATTACCTTTTCTTAGTACTATAAATTTTAACAAAGGTTTCCAAAATTTAGCTAAGTTTAGACGAAATTAGGGTTTTTATAGCCAAAATTTAAATCTATTTAGATTTTTTTATTCTCTTTGGCTTATTTTTTAACAAATGAGTGCCTTTAAATTCAAAAAGCTTAAGTTAGCGAAATAAATATAAATAAGTAGCAGTGAGTACGATTACCAAAGAAAAACAAAACGAGTTATCTGACTTGGCTTCCGGAATTATAGGTTCGGAAATAATAAAATTGGCAGCCGAGGTAAATGAAAAAATAAAGCGAGGCGAAAAAATTTACAATTTAACTATTGGAGATTTTAACCCGAAGCAATTTCCCATACCCCATGAGTTAAAAAAATTCATCGTAGAGGCTTATGAACAGGATGTTACCAATTACCCTCCCGCCGATGGTTTGCCCGAACTTAGAAGAGCCGTTGGGGATTTGTTACGAAATCGCTGCGAACTTGACTATTCTGATGAAGAAATATTAATTGCCGGAGGCGCCCGACCGGTAATCTACAGCATATTTCGTACCTTGGTAAATCCGGGAGATACTGTTTTATTTGCCGTTCCGTCTTGGAACAATAACCACTATACCTACTTAAATAACGCCAAGGCGGTGGTAATTGAGGCAACACCCGAAAGCAATTTTATGCCATCGGCGGCCGATATTGCCCCATACATACAAGAGGCCTCTTTGCTGGCTTTATGTTCGCCTCAAAATCCCACGGGAACGGTGTTTACCGAAGAGGGCTTGAAAGAAATATGCAATTTGGTGCTTCAGGAAAATATGCGTCGCAGCAATAGTCGCAGACCACTTTATGTGATGTACGACCAAATCTATTGGGAGCTCACTTACGGAAAAGTAAACCATGTTAATCCGGTTACAATAAACCCGGAGATGAGAAAATACACCATTTTTGTAGATGGTATTTCCAAATCCCTTGCGGCCACGGGCGTTAGGGTAGGCTGGAGTTTTGGTCCTAAACCGGTAATGGATAAGATGAAAGCTATTTTAACACACATTGGCGCCTGGGCACCCAAAGCTGAACAACTGGCAAGTGCTCAGTTTTTGGGAAGCTTGCCTGTTTACGAAAAGTTTATTGATAAACAGCGTGCGGCTGTTTGGCAAAGATTAGATGCCTTTTATCAGGGGTTGCAAAAAATGAAAACGGAAGGACTCTCCGTGGAAGTGATAGCCCCTCAGGCAGCCATATACTTAACGGTGAGTTTTCCTTTGCATGGGAAAAAAACGTCGGATGGAGGGACACTTAAAACTACTCGCGATATAACCCGTTACATTTTAGACGAGGCCAAGGTAGCCATTGTTCCTTTTTATGCTTTTGGCGCTTCGGAGAATTCAAGCTGGTACCGCTTGTCGGTTGGAACCTGTAGCATGGATGATGTGAAGGGAGCGCTTGAGAATTTAAGAATAGCTTTAAAAAAGCTTAATTAAGGGTATTCATAGGCCTTTAAATATTCGTAACTTTGCACAATAATAAAATTTCTGATTATGTTATCAAACAAAGTAAGTACTGCTTTAAACAAGCAAATAGAATTGGAAGCTTTTTCTTCGCAATATTATTTATCTATGGCTAGTTGGGCCGAAACCCAGGGATTAAACGGTATTGCCGCATTTTTATACGGTCATGCAGATGAAGAGCGTATGCACATGCTTAAGTTAATTAAGTTTGTGAATGAGCGCGGAGGGCATGGCGTAGTGCCGGCTTTAAAACAACCCCCGGTTACTTTTAAATCGGTGAAAGTGGTGTTTGAAGAAATTTTAAAACATGAAATTAAGGTAACCAACGAAATTAATGGCCTTGTAGAAATTACACTCAAAGAAAAAGATTATACTACACACAATTTTTTGCAGTGGTACGTGAGTGAACAAATTGAAGAAGAGGCTTTGGCTCGGCAGATAGTAGATAAACTCAAACTCATAGGAGACGATAAAGGAGGATTATATTTCTTTGATCGTGACTTAGAAACTTTGGCCGCTGCCGAAAACAATGCCGGCGCAGGTGCCGAAAAGGCCTAGTCAAATAATTTTTATCCAAGTTTTCCGTTTAGTGCTTCAAGCAAGGCGCGGGCCTTTAGTAAACACTCCTCGTATTCTTTTTCCGGGTCGCACAGGTGCGTAATGGCGCTACCTACGCTAAAGCTTACTCTTTTAGTGTGTACATTGTAAAAAATGCTGCGGATAACCACTGATAGTGTGAAGTTTTCATCTCCATCCATAAATCCGATTGAGCCGGAATAAGAGTTACGGGAAAAATCTTCAAACTCGTCAATCAGCTCCATAGCTCTTATTTTGGGTGCGCCGGTCATGCTGGGCATGGGGAATGTGGCATTAATAATTTCGTTAAAAGAGAAGTCTTTCTTTAACTCACAGCTTACCGTGCTTACCAACTGGTGAACTGTTTTGAAGCTTTCCACATCAAATAATTTATCAACGTTTACGCTCCCTTTAGAGGCTAAAACGGATAAATCGTTGCGGGCCACATCCACTATCATCACGTTTTCCGTTCTTTCTTTTTCACTTTGTTTAAGTTGCAACTTATGCAGCTCGTCTTTTATTTCATCGGAAGAGCGTGGAGCGGTTCCCTTAATGGGCTTTGTTATTAAGTGTCTATTGTTTTTTTGTAAAAATAGCTCAGGACTGGCGCTTATTATATACTCATCATCCAGTTTTGCCAAACAAGCATAGGGTGCAGAGCTTAATTCATTTAGCCGGTAAAAAACTTGTACGGGGTCTATTTCCACATTTTCAGCAAAAAACTCTATGCAAAAATTAATTTCGTATATATCACCGGCTTGTATATGTTTTTTTAGTGCGTTTACTTTTTGGAGGTATTGTTGCAGAGGTGTATGCGATTCAAAAATGATACCGGCGTTTTGAGCATAATCCTTTTCTGAAATCTTTGGAGGATTAGTATCTTTATCCAATAACGGGTAAAAAAACATTTCGGGCTTTATGGTATCTTTTTTTTGATTTTTGTCGGGATATTTAATTAATACAATGGAGTTTTTGGTAAAATTTTTTTGAGCTTTTCCAAGGCAAAAATAGCCTTCGGGAAATTTTGAGAAGCCGTTTCCCGGAAAATAAATAAAATTTGAAAGGGAATCCATGTGAATTTATTCCTTTCCAAATTTACGTTTTATCCTCTCTTATTTACCAAAGCAGTATTTAATGCCCCCGTTAAGCGATACAAAAGGGTTGGGGCCTTTATCCATAAACATATAGGCGGCCTGTAAACCAACGGATGGAATAAGCCTATGCCAAAAACCTCTTTGAGTAAGGGGCTTAAAATCGTAACCGATTTCTAATGCAAAGCCACTGCGATGAAAAATATTTTTATGAGTTCCCATGGCTGACTCAATCGGATGACAGAGATAGGTTTCTTTATCAATCTCGTGATGATGTGCAAAACCGGCCCCTATAAAAACAGGATACTTCATATAATAACGATATGTTGCCGAAATAGCACCGGTAATATACCGGTTATTGAAATTATAAACCTCCCTCGCCCTAATATCAATTGCATTTTTATTGTTTAACAAAAAGCCAAATGCGCCGCCAAAACCGGCAGTAGGGGCAGTACGCTGAATGCCTGTGCTAAGATGTGGTTCAAAATAATACCGGTAATGCTGAGCTTTGCCGTGAAATGTAATTATGATTATGGCAAACACGATACTTTTTATATGTTTCATGGGTATATGAATTAAAAAGTAGAAGTGTTTGCATGAGATAACTACCTATTATACGGAGGAGAGGAATAAAAGTTATGGAAATGATTAATCAATAAAAAACACCGATTGTTTTCGGCGTTTTTTATTGAAATACGATGAACGTGCGTTCAATCAAGCGGCATAGTTCAAAACTATTTCTTTAGCCACTATTTGAGGCATGTTTTTTACTTTCCCGTTTTTATCGGTGTATTGGCGGTTTGTTATTTTCCCGTCAACAAGTACCCGGCTTCCTTTCTTTACATGCTTTTGCACCAATTCGGCCAGCTTACCCCACACAACTATTTGGTGCCAGTAGGTTTTTTTACTTACCTCGCCATTGCGGCGGCGTTTATATTCGTTTACGGCAACAGACAGTTTGGTTAGTTTGCCAGTTGATACTGTTTTAATTTCGGGAGCATTTCCAATGTGCCCGATGATTTGTATGGAATTTTTATACTTTTTCATGACTTTATTTTTTGATAATTTTTTCTTTCTTCGAAAAAGAAGGCCTTACGGGGCCTTCGTTACTTTACGGACTTACGGGTCCGGTTAGGTCCACTTAAGAAGCAGGCTGTTGTTTACTAATTACGTAAGCCTCATTGGCTACTATTTCGGTAATGTAGCGTTTGTTGCCCTGTTTGTCGGTATAACTTCTGTTTACCAGCTTACCATCAATAAATACACGGCTGCCTTTTTGGAAATTTTGCTCGGCCATTTCAGCTAATTTTCCCCAGGCAACTACATGGTGCCAGTGCGTTTCGTTAATACTTTCGCCTGCTTTATTTTTTTTATATTCGGTAGTGGCTACCGAAAAGCGAGCCAATTTATTGTTTTCAAGAGTTTTTAATTCGGGGGCGCTGCCCAGGTTGCCTACTAACTGTACGCGGTTTCTAACGTTACTCATTTTTTACTTTTTTAATTGTTTTACTTCAATTTTTTGTTTGTCTGTTTCGAACGGCCATTCAAAAATTTTGACGATGCAAAGTTGAGACGAGTTCCTAGCCCGAGTCGTATAATAACTATTTATAACCGACAACAAATGGTTACAAACAATAAATTAAATACAGTCTTTTAATAACTTAAAAAACAATAAGTTAACGAGTGATGTCCAATAAGAAAAAATAAATTGTAAAAACAAAAAACCCGTTTCAAATTTTTGAAACGGGTTTTTAAATCAAAAAATCAGGGTTACTGTTTAATTATTTTTTGGGTATAGGTTTCTTCTTTATCTGTTTTCAGCTTTATGAGATACACTCCCGGTGTTTCATCATTGAGATTAATGGTGATTTTTTGATTGGGATAATTGCTTTCTATAAGTTCACTACGAATTAATTTTCCGATAGAATTAAATATTTCTATATGGAATTTTTCCGAAGAAGCATTTTTCAGCCGTGGAGGAAGAATGATTTGAAAAACACCGTCGGAACTTGGATTCGGAAAAGCAGATAATGAGCCGCTGTTTGGCATTTGTTCTTTTATTCCAACCTCTTGCATAACCGGGCACAAAGCAGTTGCCTGAGTAGCTGTGTTTCTTTGTGTGAAAGTGCCGTCGCCAAGTTGGCCGCTGGCATTACGTCCGCATCCCCAAAAAGTTCCATCGGCTTTGTAAAGCAGTGAAAAGTTGGTTCCGGCGGCAAGCCCTACGGCGTTTGTTATTCCAATCATTTGTACGGGGCTTGATTTGTGCGCTACAGTATTATCACCCAAGTTGCCGTACGTATTACGACCCCAAGCCCAAATGGTACCATCGTTTTTC
Organism: uncultured Akkermansia sp.; assembly: GCA_964585565.1. Taxonomy (GTDB): domain Bacteria; phylum Bacteroidota; class Bacteroidia; order B-17B0; family Aurantibacillaceae; genus Aurantibacillus. Next base: position 169,287 of record CAZPEC010000003.1, read on the forward strand.
ACTGCCATACAGTGAAATGCTCCGCAGCAAGCCAACGTTACTCCATTTAACCCGTTTACCTGAATGGGAACTGAACTGTTATTGGTATTTCCGTTGCCCAGTTGGCCATAAAGATTTTCTCCCCAGGTCCAAACGGTTCCATCGTTTTTTATGGCCAGTGAAAAAAATCGGCCGGCGGCAATATCGGTTATTCCGCTTAAGCCGCTTACCTGAACGGGGGATGTTCTGTCGGCGGTTGTGCCATCCCCAATTTGTCCGCTGATATTATCTCCCCAAGCCCAAACGGTTCCGTCGTTTTTAAGCGCCAACACGTGGTATGTTCCGGCTACGACTTTAATAACATTGGTAAGTCCCGGTACTTGTGTGGGGATGGTTTTATCGGTGGTGGTACCGTCTCCCAATTGTCCGTCAATATTCCAACCCCAGGTCCAAACGGTTCCGTCATTTTTTAAGGCTACCGAGTGCCAGCCTCCGGCGGATATGGCTTTTACGCCCGATAGAAGTAAAACCTGTACGGGATTATTGGAACTATTAGTAGTTCCGTTTCCTAAACCTCCGTAAATATTGCTTCCCCATGCCCAAACGGTTCCATTGCTTCTTAGTGCCATGGAATGTGCTTCTAGCTGGTCGCCTCCGGCAGAAACTGCAATGATGCCACTGAGTCCGTTAACTGTTACCGGGGTATTTTTATCGGTAGTGGTTCCGTCGCCTAATTGACCGGTAGCATTTTCTCCGAAAGCTTTCACGATACTGTCGTTACAAATAGCCAGCGAGTGCCAGCCACCGGCGGCTATTTTTTGTGCGGGAAGCGTTGTTGTTTTTACTATTAAAAACGTAGTGTAAATGATGTTTTTGAGTAAAGTTATTTTTTTCATAAGCGTAGAATTTAATAAACCATTTATCAGAATTTGGCATTTAGTGAAACAATGATATTTCTCCCGGGGGCATTAATTCCGGAAGAGTATGGACGGTACATTTTATCCAGTATATTCTCTATACCGGCCATTAGCGCTACGTTTTGGTTTACATAAAATGCTGTTTTAAAGTTGAGGGTATACCAGGGGGCCACGTATGCCCGACCTTTTTCATCGCGGGCATAAGAAGGGTTTATACGCTCGGTGAGCGCTAATTCTTCAAACTTCATTCCGGCGTTATAAACGGCATAAAAGTCAAATTTTAATTTTTTTCGCTCGTAGGTTAAATGAGTTCCGCCGAATGTAGGCGCGGCGTGTCTTAAGGGATAGTATATCAAGCTATCGGCACTTTGCTCTTTTCCGTTTTGATAAGAGAGGGTACTCCGTAAGCCAAATCCCTGGTAAAATAAATCAATGCCTGCTTGAAAACCGTAAACTTTAATTTTGGTAACGTTTTGCACGGCTTGAATGATGCTTTTGTTTCCCATGAAGCGAATGGTGCTTTGTCCGTTTAGCGTAAAATCCCTTCTTACCATCGCGTCTTCCAGTTGAGTGTAGTAAGCACTAAAATCCACTTTAGCAAAATTTCCTAGTGTTTTTACTGTTCCAAATTCGGCATTATAGGCTTTTTCCGGCTTGAGTTTTGGGTTTGGAATAACCAGATAACCGGGGGTTGATTCAAACACTTTTCCCATATCATCAATATTGGGTGCGCGAAATCCGGTACTTCCGTTTATGTATACCTGCCATGATTTCATGAGTGTAACGATAAAACCAAGACTTCCATTTAGGGTGCCATTATTCATTTTTGCACTTGTGAACGGGAATGGGAAAAACGTAGTATCAAACTTGGCTAGGATTCTGTATTCGCTGTAACGCATTCCCGAATTAAAAATAACTCTGTCGGTAATTTTGTATTTAAAATTTGCGTAAGCGCCGTACGACTCCCAGGTAGATCCGTTTGGATAGCGTGTAACTGTAGAATCTACTTTTTTGGTGACTACATGCGTAAGCGATGCCGTTGAGTTTACCAAATTATGGATGTACTCAAGTCCGTACAAAAAAGAAGCTTTAGAGTTTATTTTTTTATCTAAATCCAAATTAAAGGATAATGCTCTCACTACTTCTTTTTGCATGCGAAGTTCACGGAACATGAACTCTCTGTCGTAACGACTTTCTTCGAACCGTTGCCAGGCAAAAATAAATCGCAGATTATCATAGGCCGGGTTTGTTTGCGAGTGTGTTATTCCCAAACGGTTCATGTACCATTTTTGCGGGCCGTAATACCACTCCGCCCAACGATATTTGTTTTTATATGGCCCCGAGGTTTGTTTCACATAGAGTCTATCGTAGCGATTGAAACTGGAGGTTTCAGAAATATGAAGACCATAATCAAACAACCATTTTTTATTAGGAGCAAATTTTACTTTTTGCATAAAATTTGTTTGATTAAACCCTGACCCCACTTGTAAAGTAGAATCTTTATTGGGAACCATATAGTCGCGGTTGTCGTAGGTAATTACGTAATAAGGCCTGTAGAAGTGATTAACTCCACCTTTGGATCCGGAGCGTAAATCGCCATATTCGGAGCGCGTAAAAGAGGTAACAAAGCTCCATTTCTTTAGGCCGATGTTTACATCTGCATGTCCGGTTTGTTCGGAGTTAGCAGTGGATGTTCGCATAAGTACATTGCCCGTTACAAGAATTTTATGAGAGGTGCTATCGGCTAATTTTGGCTCCAGAGTTTGAAAACTCATTATTCCTCCAATAGCATCACTTCCGTACATAACAGCACCCGGTCCGAAAAGTATTTCCGTACTTTCCAGGGCGTTTGCATCTAAGGAAATTACATTTTGCAAATTTCCTGATCTGAAAATAGCGTTGTTCATTCTTACTCCATCTACTACCAGCAGAACGCGGTTGGTAGCCATTCCTCGCAGCATGGGGGACCCCCCTCCCAGTTGACTTTTTTGTATGAAGGCAAAGCCGCTGGTTCCCAATAAATCGGCAGCTGTTTGTGGATTTTGAAAAGCCACTTCGCGCATGCTTATTTTTTCGATACGATTAGGAGTTTCCAGCTTTATTTCCTGAATACGGTTGGCAGAAATAACCACTTCGTTGAGTGAGGTTTTATTCTCGCGAAGCTCTATAACAAAGTTTGCCGCTTCTGCTTGTCTGTAAGAGAGCCATTTACTCTTATAGCTTAGGTGCTTAAAATAAATGGTATCATACTCAGAAAATTTACTTAAATCGGCTTCTCCTCTTATGTTTGTTGTTACCGAACTTTTAAAGTCATGAGAATAAACAACCACTCCCGGTATGGGGGTACGGGTTACCATATCCAAAACTTTAATGGTTTGGGACTGTGTTTGCGCACAGGCAAGTAATATGAAAAAAAGCAAAAACTTTTTCATTAGAAAACACACGCTAATTAAAAATCAGCTGACTGATTAAATCAGGAACTTAAAATGGGAACGAGAAGACGGCCTGAAATCAACCGATTGGAGGAGGGATTTGTATGCTACCAAATCCTTTTGATAAAGAAAACGGAGTAGTTTTAAAGAAACTGATTTTTGCAGGCGTAGAGGTATAAATGGAATAGTAATTGTCGGGCAAAAATTTCAGAGAGAGAAGGTCGTTGAGTAAAGAACCATTTTTGCCGCCGGGGGTGTTATCGGCTAATTCTTTAAGAAAAAATGCATAAAAAAGTTTTTCTTTTTTATCATGTACCAAGTATAGGCAAACGGTTTTTTCTTTACGTTCAATTTTTATGATGTCGTACATTTCGCCGTTTGTATAAATTTCTTTGTTGTCATCTAACCAAGTGATACGACTTGTATTTACATACAGCAGGCTGTCAGCTATTTCCAGTATGGTTTGCTTTTCCTCAAAAAAATGGTTAAGTAAATATTCCCTGAATTGTGCTTTGTGTTTTTGCTCAAAAAACTTGAACAACAGAAAATGTCCGGATACTAATGTCAGTATACAACTAAGAAGAAAAATATAACTTACTTTTTTCAAAGTGAAAGAGGCGGATACCAAAGTTAGAAAAAACCTCAAGTAAAACAAATAGTGCTTGGGTATTAGATTAAAAATGAGGGCTAGCCATTAGTTGGATTACAAAAAAACCCATTCTTTAAAGAATGGGTTTTGAAATAGTTGCCTAAAATGCTATTCGAATTTACTTAAGAAATTTTGAATATTTGCTTTTTCGCGAAGCACGCTGTATACCTCTCCATCTACGCGATAGGTAAGCATTTGGTGTACTTGCATTTTTGTTACGTTGTAATCATTGGTTTCGGCCGGTTTTTCTATCTTGTTAACCTTTACGATAAATACACCTGTTTCACCAATGGTGGGTTTGCTCATGCTTCCCTCTTTGGTTCCGGCAGCGGTTCCAACTAAAATGGCATCTCGTCCAACCCCCATAATACTTCTGCTTTCGGGAGAGAGGTTATCTTGCTTAAGTACTTCCATTCCCAGTTTGGAGGCAATATCTTCCAAACTGTTTGCTCCGGTAGCCTTATTTTTATACTCGTTCATGATTAGTTCTGCTTTTTTCATTTCGGTAGCACCGGCCACCACCTCGTCTCTCACATCTTCCAAGGGCAGATATCCTTTTTCTTTTATAGAAGCCAGTTTTACCACCAAATGTTTTTCGTTAAAGCTGAATAGGTTTACTTCGCCTTTTTTAGCGTTATACACCCAACGTATCAGTTCTCTGGCTCTTTCCTGACCGGGAATTCCGAGATCATTTTCTTTAATGTTGTCGGCAATTCGTTTTACCAGTTTGTTTGTTTCTACACCTTTGTCAAAAAGCTCGGCGGTATTGTTTTGCCCGGCAAATTCTTTGGCTTTGTTAAATGTGTTTTTAGCAGTTTCTTCGCTGGGAACAATAGGTTTAAATATTTGCGCCAGTCGGTAGCTCTTATGCGAAGTTTTACTCACGTCCAAAACTTCAATAATATGAATTCCAAACTGAGTTTCTACCGGACTTATATTCCCTTTTACTCCCATTAAACCGGCGTTTTTGAAGGGTTCAACGAAGCCGATGTCTTCGGTAAACCAACCATAGTCGCCTCCTTTTTCAATACTTCCCATGTCGTCGCTCATGGTTTTTACCAAAGTATCAAAACTTACTTTTTTGGCTTTGATGAGTGTGATTAAACTGTCGGCCGTTTTTTTAGCCTGTGCCATGGTTCTGCGAGGCTGGTTGGTTTTCATGTCCATGGTTCCGATGAGTATGTGGCGAACGCGGGCACTATCGGCGAGGGTATTTACTTTTTGCAGCTTATATATTTTGAAATAAGCTCCTTCGTTATATGGACCGTATACTGTTCCAACCGGATCGGTATACACGGAGGAGTCTCTTACAATCATGTTTTTACGGGTAAAGTCTTGAATGGCAATATTTCCACCCTCACTTTCTGCCATAATGAAGGCGCTGTCTTCGGCAATGGTTTTTCCTTTAAATTCATCGGCGGTGCGCTTGGCATCTTTCTCAATAGCGGCATAATCGGCATCACTGGGCATTACGTTAAACGAAACGTACTCTATGCGGCGGTTGGTTTCGTTATTCAAAAACTTGTATTTGTTTTCGTTGTAGTATTTTTTTATATCGTCTTCGGTTACTTTTACGGCACTATCGCTGATATCTTCGTATCGTTTAATGGCAAAATTTATATCAAGCTTTTTGTTTTGAGTAAGGTAATGTTGTTTTGCTTCGGCTGTTGTAACATACATTCCTTTTTTAATAAGTGAGCCATATTTTTCGGTTAGGCGAGTGCTGGTAACCTCTTCTTCAAGCTGTTTCAAAAAATTTTCCATATCGCCACTGGCACCGGTAACAAATTGTTTCCACTTCATTTTATCCAGAGAACCATCGGGCGCAGCAAGTTGTTCGTAAATTTGTCCGGTATTTTGGTCAGTAAGTCTTTGTAAAACAATTTGCACCGGGTTTACTACCATATTTTCGTATAATTCATCTTCTGCCACATTAATTCCCAAACGCTCGTATTCAGGCTTAATTACCTCGTTTGAAATAATAGATTGAAAAATAAAATCGATTACTTGCTTGCGGGTTTCTTCGTCTATATCGTTTGATTGTTTTTTCTGACGGATAAGGTTCAGTTGCGCCTCTACCTTATTAAAGAACTCATTTCGGTCTATTTTTTTACCGGCAATAATGGCCACGGTGTTCATATCGTCGGAAAATATGGAGCTTCCCGAACCCAATAAACTTTCCAAGATAAAAATTACCAAGGCCAGGCCTACAATACCCACCAACATGCCTGTTCTTTTTCTGATGCTTTCCAAGATATTCATAACACGTACTTTTTAAGGAATGGCAAAGATAAAATATTATGTGAAAATACGGAAGAAAGCACGCAGAGTTAATGTTTTGAAAATCAACAAGATGCTTTATGGAATGAAGGAGTACGGGTTTGAATTATTCAATTATCATGATTTTATCTATTTACCTGCCTTGTGCCGGTGCTTTTGTTGGAAACAGGGATGTTAATTGTTTTTGCTCAGTTTATGAGGTAAAAAGACTTGGGTACAGTCCTATTTTACTCCTTTGAATAATCCATTGATGATATCTTTTGTTTCGGTTATGGTTTTAAGTTGTTTTTCCATGGAGCTCACGTCTTTGTTTTCTTTTTTGGCATTTTCAATAGCCGTTTTCATATCGGATTCTTTTTTGGTCCACAACACAACCATGTCTTTTAATCCGCGAAGTGCACCCATTTTGGTGAAACGGCCACCTTCTTGGGCAATGCCTTCAAAATCCATGCTGGCGGTGATGGCATTTTCCGGTATTTCGCAACGTTTGGCGAATTTGATATAATTGCTGAGGTAGGTAACCAGTTCAAACCCGCCAAAATATTTTAAGTTTTTATTGAAGAATACGATGTGTTTATCGCTTCCGTGGTTGGCATAAAGTGCGGAAATGGGATACATGATAGACTTGCTGCTTTCCTGTGAAAACAGTTCGGCTTTTTCCATAGCCAGTTTAGGGTCTTGGTCAATAAAATATTTTAGCGCTTCTTCGGCAATAGCCAAAGACTGGTCTTGAATAGCTTTTTCATTAATTTCTTTCAGGGAGGGGTCTTTCTTATAATGTTTGTTTAAAAATTCGAGAGCTGCCGCACGCACGGTTGTTTTTGAATCTGAGTTGTAAATACTGAGCATGAGTTTTTTCAGTTCTGCCTCTTTGCTGTTTGCCAGTTCGTTTAATTTGTTAATGCAGCGAATGCGTATGATATGGTATTTATCTTTTTCGGCAGCCAATTTTACGGTTTCGTAGGCGCCGGGTTCGTTTATCTTTTCGGATAGTTCGTCAAGTGCTTCCATCCTGTCTTGATACAACGGTGCGTTTTTATATTGGAAAATATACTCATCCAGGGTTTTGGTATAGTTAATCACTGCAAGTAATTGGCGTTCGGCATCAAAGTTTACCAGTTGGGGGCGGCTTTCGCAATCCAATTCAAAAGTTTCTTTGGCTTCTTTAATGTTTATGAAGTGCCTTTTTGCTTTTCCGTTTGTGTAAATATCAACGTACAAGGGAAGTTCGTACAATGGAGCAATTTTAAAATCTTGTTTTTGTTCTACGCTTAGTTCTACTTTTTTCTTGCCTTCGTTGTAAACGTATTTTACATCCAAAACCGGATGCCCCTTTGCCAAAAACCATTGGTTAAAAAACCAGTTAAGATCTCTTCCGGTTACTTCTTCAAAAGCCAGTCGCAGGTCGTGTATTTCAGCTGTTCCGAATTTTTTGGTTTCGAGATATTTTTTCAGCGAAGCAAAAAAGGCATCGTCTCCTACCACATTTCTTAACATGTGGAGAACTTGTCCGCCTTTGTTGTAACTGAATCCATCGAACATATCTTCGCGGTGTTTGTAATCGAATCGAATAAGATTAACCTGTTTATCGCTGGCCATGTATCCAGCTCTACTATTCAGGTGATGGTTGTCGGCGGCATCGCGGCCAAATTTGTATTCTTGCCAAAGATATTCTCCGTAAGTGGCGAAGCTTTCGTTAAGAGGCAGGTTACTCCAGCTTTCGCAGGTTACCAGGTCGCCAAACCATTGATGAAAGAGTTCATGTGCAATAATATCTTCTCCGCGATTTCCGTCTAAAATTTCGCGGGCAGTAGCGTAAACCGCAAAATCACCGTGCAGGGTTGCGCTGGTGTTTTCCATGGCTCCGCTAACGTAATCTCGAACTACTATTTGTGCATATTTTGGCCAGGGGAATGCCACTCCGAGTTTGTTAGAATAAAACTCAATCATTTCCTTGGTGTTTGCAAAGATGTGTGAAGCATGTTCTTCGTATTCGGGCTCTACGTAGTAACTTATTTCTTTTCCATTCCAGGGGTCGCCGGTAACTTTTCTAAAGGCACCAATGCCCATCATAAACAGATAGGGGGCGTGCGGTAAATCCATTTTCCAGTAATCGGTTTTGGTGCCGTCATTATTCTTTTTAGAGTCTATAAGAACTCCATTAGATAAAGAGGTGTATTTTTCCGGAATTGTAATATACATTTCTTGCGTAGTTTTTTGGTTTGGGCTATCGATAGTGGGGAACCAGGCCGAGTTGCTTTGAGTTTCGCCCTGTGTCCATATTTGGCGCATTTTGTGAGGGTTTTTTCCGTCGGGGTTAATAAAGTAAAGTCCTTTATCGCTGCTAATGGCGCTGCTGCCCCCTTGCTGGAGTTGTTCAGGTTTGGCGGTATACTCTATTTCAACCAAATACTTTTCGTCTCGGCTGAATTCACGTCCCAAGTCAATAATGATGGAGTCATTTCTATAAGTGTGTAAACAGGCTTTGTTTGAGACTTTATCAACCCACACTTCTGTTTTTTTACCGTTTACGGTTTTGCTTTCTTTTACTTTTGATAATTCAAATAATTTTACCGATTTTATATCCATGCCTCTTGCGTTTAAGTAGCAATAGCGGGTGGGATAGAAGTGTGGCTTAAGCGTAATGGTGGCTTTACCGTTCAGGTATTTATTTGCCCAATCAAAACTCATTTCCAGTTTGGTGTGTACTAAATCATTTATAAGCGTATTGGTAGCCTGATATCGTTCTCGTTTTGGGGGAGTGTTTTCCTCTGCGGGTGCTAAGGACGAAGTGGAACTTGACGTAACCACCGAAGATGTTTCGGAAGTTTTGGTTTTTTTCTTCGACTGGCAGTTAAACAGAGCCGGAGTTAATGCAAGTAGGATGTATAAAAAAAATATTCTCATGCGTTTTGGTTAATCAGTTAAGATAATGTAACACGCAAAAATGGCATTAATTTGTGTTATAATAAAATGATAAGCAGTTTTTTATGTAATCGGCTAAAAATGCGGATGAAGGCCCTTTTTAATAGATTTAGGAGGCAGCCTCTGCTTTCTTTTGTTTGTTTATCACGTAGCGTGAAACAAATATACTGATTTCGTAAAGCAGGTACATGGGAACGGCCACCACCATTTGGGATGTGACATCGGGACTGGGCGTAATAACAGCTGCTGCAATAAGAATGATTACTACGGCATGTTTACGGTATTTAGCCATAAACTGTGGGGTTAACAGGGTCATTTTGCTCAAAAAATAAACTAACACGGGCATCTCAAAAATTATACCGGATACCAGTGTCATGGTAGATATGAGAGAAATATAATCATCGAGGGTATTATTGGTTTGAACAATACCACTGTCTGAAATTTGGTAATTTACCAGGAAGTTGTAACTCATGGGAAAAAGCAAAAAGTAGCCAAAACAAATTCCAATCAAAAACAGAAAGGATGAGATAACAATAAATAATTTTACCGGCCCCAGCTCTTTATCTTTAAGTGCAGGCCTTACAAATTTCCATAATTCCCAGAGGAAGTAGGGAAAACCTAAAATGAGTCCGGCCATGAGCGAAATCCACATATGATTAAAAAATTGCTCGGAAGCATTAAGCGTTTGCAGCCGAGGAGTTTTTACTTCAATACACATTACATCGCCCGCTCCGGTTTTGTGGCCTAATGCGCATAGTGCCCTGTAGGAAATAAAATCTTGCTGTAAAGGACCAAAAATAATTTTATCGAAAACAATGTTGTTGAAACAAAATGCGCCAATGGCAAATACTACAACTACCAGGGCGCTTCTTACCAAGTGCCAGCGCAAGGCTTCTAAATGGTCTAAGAAAGACATTTCGGCGCCATCATTTCCGCCGGAATTGTTTTTTTCTTTGTTGAAGAGGCCCATAGGGCGCAAAGGTAAGATTAATAAGTGTTTTTGGAAACAAGTAATTCAAGCGGTACGAGTTTAATTTTTTGAGAAAGGGAAGGTATAATCAGCTACCACTTTCCGCCGGACCCACCGCCGCCAAAACTACCTCCGCCAAACCCGCCAAACCCGCCTCCGGAGGAGCGACTCCCACCGAAGGAACCGCCACCCCGATAGCCACCGTAGTATGTTCCACCTCTGCTGGTATATGTACCGCCTCCTCCCTTATTGGAAACAATAACAAATATTACTACAATGATGATAATAATGATTGGCCATGCTCTACTGCCTGATTTTCTTTCAACTTTTACCTGATACTCGCCGGCAGCGGCTTTTTCCAGGGCCTGTACTGCGGCAAGAAGCGCCTCGTAATAGTTTCCCGTTTTTAAATGAGGAAGCATTTCATTTTCCCGTATAGATTTGGTAGCCAAATCGGGAATGGCGCCTTCTAATCCGTAACCAACAGCAATAAAATAATCTCGCTGACCTTCGCCTCCTTCGGGTTGAATAACAATTACAATACCGTTATTAAATTTTTGACTGCCAACCCCCCATTTATTTCCAATTTCAAAGGCGTAGTCGGAGGCGGGCATTCCTTTTAAATCGTTGGTAATAACGATGCAAATTTGGTTAGAGGTATTGTGGTAAAAATCCTGGAGGCGTTTTTCCAATTCGTTTGCCTGAGAGCTGCTGATGAAATTTTCGGAGGGCGTTAAGTCGTTGTACAACCGAGCAGGTTTGGGTTTTTCCGGAACTTGGGCGAACAGGCAGGGAATAAGTAACAGAAAACAAAAACTTATGCCTAGTTTTTTTATCATCCGAAAGAAATATCGTTGGAAAGTTCGTTTTTATCGTTTGGCAGGAGAGGGAAGTACGCTTTTAATTGCTCTCCGCATTGCAGGATGCATTTTTCAAGACCGGATACTCCCTCGTTTTTTTTAAAATGAGCTATGGCAGTTTCTTTTATGTTATCCCAGAAATAATCGGGTACTTTGTTGTTGATACCTTCGTCTCCCCAAATGGCAAATTCGTGATGTGTGAAATTTACGTAGAATAAAATACCGTTTCGCAGAGCTGTTTGATGCATGTTTAGTTTAGCAAAAAGTTCTTTCGCTCTTTCTACAGGATTTTGTGAAGGCTTGGAGTCTATATGCAAGCGTATTTCTCCGGACGTATTTCTTTCGGCTTCTGCAATAGCTTTTACCAAACGTTCTTCCGATTCTTTGTCTATGGGTCGCTTACCAAATAGCATGCTAAAATTCTACTTTGGGTGCTTTCTCGGCTCCGGCTTCAGCTTCAAAGTATGCGGCATCGGTGTGTCCCCACGCGAATAGGCTTCCGGGAATCCGTTTAATAGCGGTATTATATTGTTTTACTACTTCGTTGTACTTCATACGTTCTACGGAAATACGATTTTCACAACCCTCCAATTCTACGCGTAATTCTGAAAAAGCCTGATTAGCCTTTAATTCCGGATAATTTTCAGTAATCATCAGTAAGCGGCCTAAGGCAGAGGAGATTTCTCCTTGTGCTTGTTTAAATTTTGCCATGCTGTTTTCGTCGAGTTTGGTGGGGTCTACGGTAACCTGAGTAGCTTTTGCTCTGGCGGCAACAATTCCTTCGAGGGTTTCTTTTTCAAAATTGGCTTGCCCTTTAACGGTTGCAACAATATTGGGGATTAAATCCAATCTGCGTTGGTATTGACTTTCTACTTGTTGCCATTGTTTTTTCACTTCTTCGCGTTTTTCCATAAAGGAGTTGCGTTTGCTGCATCCGTACATTAGTCCGAAGGCCAATAAAAGCCCAATGGATCCTAAAATAATAGCTCGTTTCATAATTAAATTTTTAACAAATTTACTAATTCATATCATAAAAGCCATATAGCCATTACAAGCGGTTTTATGAGTGTAAAAGCGGCCTAATAGTTATTTTTATTGAGCATTTTATCGATAATTTTTTCGCTGGGCATTAAAGCCTGCTGTATGCGTTTGGCATAGTTAATAGAGTCGATAATTTCTTTTTGTTTTTCTTCAATCAGAGCACTTTTTAGTTCAACTTCTTTTTTCTGCGATTTTATAATGGCGTTTTGTTTTTTAATTAATTTGAAGCGGTTAATTACTATAAAAAGAAAAACCATCGAAATAATTAATACAGATAGTATAGCAATAAGTATCAGCTGACTCCTCCTCTTTTCTTCAAGGTTTTGCATTTTAGATATTTCTATTTCTTTTTCCTTTTTAAGTTCAATTAAACGAAGTTCACGTTCGTTTTCTCTTTGTGTTAATAGCAGCATTTTTTCTCGGCTATTGATGGAATCTTTTGCACTCAAAAACTTTAATTTGAAATTAATGGCAGCATCTTTTTTATTAGTTTTTTCATAGATATTGCTTAGGTTTTCGAGAGAGTTAAGAAAAATAGTGGATTCTACAACTTGTGAGGCATAATGAAATGCAGACAGAGAGTACTCTTCCGCTTTTTCATAATTTCCGAGATGATAATTTATTCTTCCGAGTCGTTCCCCATTGTAGGCTTGTCCTAACTTTGACTTTATTAATTCCGCAATTTTCTTTGAGTGCGATACATATTTGAAAGCTTTATCGTACTGTTTTAGTCTGATGTACTCTTCGCCAATATTACCGGTCACTACAAGAAGTATGGTAGAGTCTTTTATATCTACCGCTATTTTATAAGCTGAAAGGAGATAATGCAGACTGCTGTCCATCATATTTTTTTTTGAATAAGCGTCAGAAATATTAGTTAGTGTTTTTGCAATTGCATTTTTATTTTTCATGCTTTCTCTTATAGCAAGTGATCTTCTGAAATAGTCCAGTGCCTTGTCAAAGTTTTCCATTATGAAGCAATGGATGTAGCCGATTTTATTTGTATTATTGGCTATTAGTTCGGGCATGTTATACTTTTCTGCAATTTCTAATGAAGTGTGGTAATTTTCGAAAGCGGCCGCATGATTGTTTGACTTGTAGTAGGCATTAGCCAGGTGATAATAAGCGTTGGCAAGTCCTTTTGAATAATTAATTTTTTTACTTATTTCTAGCGCTTCATTTGCATAATCAAACATTTTTTTTTGTGATAGCGAATCTGAGGCAGTAAAATAATATGTAGAAGAAATCTTACACATTAAATTTACTTTTTCAGTATCTGATTGGCATTTTTTTAAAGTGATTAAGAGACTATCTATTTTGTTACCAGAATAGGAGAAGCCAACAAATGTCGATATAAATAAGGCAGTAAGTGTTTTTATAAACTTTAAGATCAAGCCACTTTCAGGCCTATAACACATACGTCGTCTACTTGTTCCAGGTTTCCTTTCCATGATTCAAAATTTTCTTCCAGAGCGTTTGTTTGTTGCTCAAGAGGTTGTGAAGCAATGTTTAATAAAAACTCTTGCAGTTTTTTGTACATTAATTTTTTTCCTTTTGGTCCGCCAAATTGGTCGGCGTACCCATCAGTGAGCAAGTAAAGTATATCTCCTTTTTTGGGAGTAATGTGGTGTAAGCTAAAATCATCCCTTTTTTCTCCATATCCAACGGGCATGCGGTCGCCCTGAAGTTCTATCAATTTATTGTCAGAGATTAGTATGGGTTTGTTGTTTGCTGCAGCGTAGGAGATTTCTCCGGTGTTTTTATTTAAACGAAGCAAAATTCCATCGAACCCGTCTTTTTGCCCTTCCTTACTGATATTTTCAATGAGTTTTTGGCGAACATAGTTAAATACTTCGTTGGGGTTGGTAATGTTTTTTTCGCTGATGGCTTCATTTAGAAAAGAAATACTCAGAAGGCTCATAAAAGCCCCCGGAACTCCGTGTCCGGTACTGTCGCAAACAGCGAGATAGAAAAAATTTTCTTTAGAGGTTGCCCAGTAAAAATCTCCGCTTACAATATCTTTTGGTTTAAAGTAAATGAAATGGTTTTTTATGTTTTGGCTGATGAACTCTTTGTGGGCCAAAATAGTGTTTTGAATTCGCTTCGCGTACATAATACTGTCTAGTATTTCTTTTCGGCTTTGTTCTACCAACTCTTTTTGTTGTTGTAAAATCACATTCATTTTACGTTGGCGTTTTAAGTTTTTATAAGAAATATAGCTGAAGATAAAAACTAAAATCAATACACCTATAATGAAATATGACAATATACGTTGAGTTTGTAGTGACTTACGCGCAATTTCTTTGTCTTGAGTTAGTAGTTTATTTTCTTTTTCCTTACTTTCGGTATCATATTTAGTTTGCAACTCAAAAAGTTTATTTCTGCTTTCGCTGTTATATATTGAATCTTTTAGCTGAATGTATTTCTTGTAATAGGCCAGTGCCTGATCGGCGTTATTCTTTTTCTCATACAATTGATAAATTTGATAACAGATGTCTTTTTGATTGTCAACGGCCTTATCTTCTTCAGCAATTTGAAGAGAACGGAAATAGTAATTAAGAGCAGAGTTGAATTTACCTTTGTTCACATCAATGTTTCCGAGTACCTGATTTAGTAGCGAAACGCCGTACCTATTATTAAATTTTTCCATTAAAGGCAGTGCTTTTCTTGCGTAGTAAGTGGCGGAATCTGTATTCCCCATATCGTTGTATGTTTCTGCGAGGTTGGCGTAGGAATAGGCAGATAAGTTATCTTTATTGCCGCTTTCGAAAACTACTCTGGAATAGTGCAATTGCTCAATAGCTTCTTTATACTTTTTTGTTCTGTTATATACATTGCTAAGGCCAATTGCGGCGGTGGCCTTTGCTAATTTGCTATTGGCCTTATCTGCTTGATTACTTGACAGCAGAAAAAACTCAAGCGCTTTTTCATAGTTACGGAGCCCCAGGTATGTATTGCCTATAGAATTACTTACTTTGGAAGCATTCTTAAAATCAGACAGTTTTTCGTAGATACGCGCTGCTACTAAAAAGGCTTCCAGAGCTAAACCATAGGTTCCTCTTGCGTTGTTAAGTTCTCCGGTTCCTGTTTGTGCGAGCGCCTCTCCTCTTCTGTAATTACTCTTTTTAGCCATTTCCAGCCACTTTTTGCAAATCTGTTCAGCCTTAACGGGTTCTGTAAGCAATAGTTGTTTTACCAAAGCAGCATAGTGATAATGTATTACTGTATCGGAATCGCTTGTGTTTTTAATGAGGCTTAACAGAGAATCGGCTACCGGGTTGTTTTGTGCCTTTGACGGAGAAATTAGGTTTAATAAAATGACAAAAAGGAAGAGTGCCCTTAAAAAGTTAAAATTTAAGACCGATGATGCATACGTCATCAATTTGTTCCAAGTTTCCTTTCCAGTCATCAAATGTTTTTGCCAGAATTTCGGATTGTTCTGACAAAGATAGTTTACTTATTGACAAAAGCAATTCTCCCAGTTTTTTAAACATAAACTTTTTGCCCTTTGGTCCGCCAAATTGGTCGGCATAGCCATCGGTAGTTAGGTAAAGTACATCTCCCTTTTTAACCCGAATGGTGTTTAGTGTAAATTGTTGGGTTCTTTCTCCATAGCCAACGGGCATTCTGTCGGATACTAACTCGTTCATTCTAGTTCCGGATATTAAAATAGGCGGATTATAGGCTGCTGAATAGGTAATCTCTCCGGTGGTGGTGTTGATACACAGCAATGTGCCGTCAAATCCGTCTTTTTGCCCCTCTTTACTGATATTATTTATTAGCTTCTGGCGAACATAATTGAAAACTTCGTTGGGGGCAGAGATGTTTTTTTCGTTAATGGCCTCGTTTAAGAAAGAGATGTTTAATAAACTCATAAAAGCCCCCGGTACACCATGTCCTGTGCTGTCGCATACGGCTAAGTATACCAAACGCTCTATCTCGCCTTTTGAATTAACCAGTTGCTTTTGTGTGGCCCAATAAAAATCGCCACTCACAATGTCTTTAGGTTTAAATAGAACAAAGCTGTCGTTAAAAGTTTCTTGAAAGAGGTTGGTTTCTGTCATTAACGCCAACTGAATTTTTTTCGCATACTGAATACTATCCGTTATATCTTTGTTTTTAGCTTCTATAATAGATTTTTGCCTGAATACTTCTTCCGTTCTTTCTTTTACTTTTTCTTCCAAATTTTGATACAATGAAGCGTTGTCTACCGCAATGGCAACGGAATTAGCTAAATTACGAAACAAGTTTACCTGATAGTCGCTGTAAGCTCCTTTTTTAAAGCTTTGCACGGTAATTACACCTATTTTTCTATCTTTTACAATGAGCGGACTGTATATTAATGAAGAAGGGGCTGAACCGGCAATGGGAGTAACGCGTGCCTTAATATATTTGGTATACTCTTGCTCTACATCATTCATCACAATTTCTTGCCCCTTATCAAAACACAATACAGCGTATCGGTCTTTATCTTCAAGTTTAAACTCGAAGTAAGGCATTTTTTGAGAGCGTTCGATAAACCCGGGAAATTGAAGGCTATTTGTGTCAGGATTGTGAATACCTATTCCAAATGATTCGGCACTCATTAATTTGTTCACATTCTCGTAAACAGTTGCTATAATCGTTTCAATGGAAAGTGATGAGGTGATGTCTTTAGATATTTGAGCAATCAGTTTGGTATCACTGAAATTTTTTTCCAGCAACTCCTTTTGTTTAATAACTTCCCGAGTTCGAGCCTGAACCATGTTTTCCAGATTTTCGTAAAGTGCAGCATTATCAAGCGCAATAGCGACATATACCGCCAGGTTTTTCAGCATCTGCACATGATAATCGTTGTATCTGTTTTTCTTAAAACTTTGTACGGTAATAACTCCCATTTTTTTGTCTTTTAATTTTAGAGGGAGGTATATGAGAGATTCTACAGGCTGTCCTTTCAACGGGGGAATATAATTAGATAAGTACTGCTTGATATCATTTAAAAAATCGTTTATTACTATTTCCCGGTTTTGGTAAAAGCAAACATTGGTTAAGCGGTTTACGTCATCTTTTTCATAAACAATATCTTCAAACTTCTCTTCTCCTTCAATATACACCGGGTAAACAATTTGATGGGTTTCTTTTTTAAATACACCAATTCCAAAACCGGTGGCATCCATTAAGTTGTTAACGTTGGCATATACTTTGTCAATAATTTCTTCTACCGATAGGGTGGATGTGATGTCGTTACCAATTTGACTTAAAAGACGGGTGTTTTCGTATGTTTTTTCAATTTCCTCTTTTTGTTTTACTACTTCGCGCGTTCTTTCATTTACCTTTTCTTCCAGGTTTTGGTAAAGAGAGGCATTCTCAATGGCAATGCCAATGGATAAGGATAAGTTTTTAAGAATATTTACTTGATATTCGGAATAGGCGTTTTTATCAAGGCTTTGAACACTGATTACGCCTATTACATCGCCGGAGGAATATAGCGGCAGGTATATAACCGACATATTATCATTGCCGGATATGGGCTTGCGCTCAAGTTTAATGTATTTAGAATACTCGGTAGAAAAGTCGTTGATGATGATATCTTGTTTGTTCTTAAAGCAAATAGCTCCCAGTCTGTTTTGATCGTTTACATCTATCTTGAAATCGGGGATTGCTTGCCGGTTTTCCATGAAATTGCTGAAATCAATCGTGTGAGTGGCTTCGTTGAAAATCCCTATTCCAAATGAATCGGCCTTCATGAGCTGGTGAATATTTTTGTATACAGAGGAGATAATTGTTGCAACAGAGAGGGAAGAGCTGATTTCTTTGGAAATTTCACCGATTAAACGGGTATCGTTATAATTTTTTTCGATTTCTTCGGTGCGTTCGCGAACTCTGTCTTCCAAATTATTATATAGAGAGGCATTATCGATAGCTATGGCCACATATACCGAAAGGCTTTTAAGTAGCTGTAATTGATAATCTGAATAAGCATGGGCTCTAAATGACTGTACGGTAATTACACCGATTTTTTTATCGTTGTGGGTAATAGGTACGTATATGATAGATTCCGGATTATCACCCTCTTTGGCCTGATAGTCGGTAACCTTTTTACTTTTAATAAATTCCTCGCTGAAATTATTGATAAGATAGTCCTTTTGATTTGTATAACACCACACGGCCGGCCGGTCAACATCTTTAAGGCTATACGAATACGGCATGAGACGTTTTTTCTTTTCAATAGTGGCCGGGAATACTATTTCGTTTGATTTTTCACGATACACACCAATTCCAAAACACGAGGCATCCATTAAGGTATTTAGGTTGGTGTATACTTTATCAATAATGTCCTGAATGGAGAATGTGGTGGATATGTCTTTTCCTATCTGACTGAGTATACGAGTGTTTTCGTATGTTTTTTCGATTTCTTCCTTTTGTTTTACTACTTCTGCCGTACGTTCTTTTACCTTTTCTTCCATGGTTTCGTAGAGCGAAGCATTGGTTAACGCAATAGCGGTGTAGGAGGCCAGGTTTTTTAGTATGTCAATGTGGTATTCCGTATAGGCAAACTTTTTAAAGCTTTGAACGGTGATTACTCCCAGTACTTTATCGCCCATCATAATGGGTAAAAACACCAGTGATTCGGGCATTTCGCCGGCAACAACCTTGATGTTTTTTACATATTTTTTATAATCTTTTTGATGATCGTTTATATGTATTTCCTTTTTATGGTATATACACCAGCCCGAGTAATTATTTTCCGGGTCGAGTGGCAATGTTAATACTTCGTAATCTCGAATGCCTTTTTCAAACTCGTACTTATATTCAATAGTTTGAGTATCTTCATGATAAATACGAACGCTAAAGCATTCCGCATCCATTAACTGGTTAACATACTTGTGTAGTTTATCAAAAATATCCTCAAAGTTTAATGAAGCGGTAATTTGCTGACCTATTTCACTTAATAACTTATTATTTTGGTATGCCACTTTAATTTCCTCAGTTCTTTCATGTACGCGCTGTTCTAAGGTGGCATAAAGGTTTGCATTATCAATGGCAATGGCAGTATAAACCGCCAAGCTTCGCAGCATTTGTAAATGGTAGTCTTTATAAGCGTTTTTCTGGAAACTTTGAACAGTAATTACTCCCAGTACTTTGTCTTTTAGAAGAAGAGGCATGTATATGATGGAGTTAACTACTTTTCCCTGAAGTGGCGCCTGAACATACCCAACATAAGAGGCAATTTCGTTTAGGAAATCATTTATAACAATTTCTTTTCTTGAATTAAAGCATATGGAGGCCAGTTTATCTTTTTCCGACAAATGGTACACAATGTTGTGAAACTTCTCATCGTCTTCAATGTATAGCGGAAATGATATTTGTTCTGATTCGGGTTTATAAACGCCAATACCAAACCCGGCGGCGTCCATTAGTCCGTTCACGTTATCATATACCTTTTCTATGATGTCTTTTACCGAAAGTAAAGAAGTAATATCGTTTCCAATCTGACTTAGTAAGCGAGCATTGTTATATGTTTTTTCAATTTCTTCTTTTTGTTTTACCACTTCTTTAGTGCGTTCTTGTACCTTTTGCTCCATTATCTCAAACAGATTCGCGTTTTCTAAGGCAATGGCGGTATAAGTGGCCAGTGTTTTGAGTATATCTAAATGATAGTCGGTATAGGCATTTTTCTCGTAACTCTGAACGGTAATACAACCTAGTACTTTTTCGTTGATGATAACCGGACAGAATAGAAGCGAGTGGGGCATATCGCCGGTAACCACAATAATAGAGTTGGTATATTTTTTGTAGTCGTTTTTTATATCGTTTATAAATATTTCTTTACGATTACTTACGCACCAAACCGAAAAATTGTCCTTGTCGTTCATGGATACTTCAACAGAAGGCTGAACTATACCTTTGTCTATACCATATTTGTAGTCGATGGTGTTTTTTACGGGATCATATAACCGTACACCAAATGCTCCGCAGTCCATCAAACTACTAACGTACTTGTGAAGTTTTTCAAAAATTTCTTCAAAATTCACCGAAGCGGTAATTTGCTGACCCAACTCACTCAACTTTTTATTATTTTGATAGGCTGCTTCAACTTCTTGTTTTTTCTCTATTGCTTCGTGGGTTCGTTCTAAAATAGTTTTTTCCTGCTCCTCGTACAGTGCTGCATTTTCCAGCGCTATGGCGGTGTATGACGCCAAATTTCTCAGTATATTCAGGTGATATGCGTTGTAAGCATTTTTAGAGAAACTTTGCACGGTAATTACGCCTACTGTTTTTCCTTTTACGAGCAAAGGCAGATAAATTACCGAACGAGATGCTTTCCCAAATGTAGGAGCCAGGTTAACCGAAACGTACTGTTTAATTTCAGATTCTACATCGTTAATGATGATTTCTCTATTTTGAGTGAAGCATAACGTGGATAATCTGTTTTTATCGGAGAGATCGTAGCGGATATTTTCAAAGGGTTCTCCTCCTTCAATAAAAAGAGGAAAACTTATTTGATTTTTTTCTTTATCAAACAACCCTACACCAAACCCCGTGGCATCCATTAATTGATTTACGTTATCGTATACGGTTTTTACAATATTGGCAACCTGAATTTGGGAGATTATTTTTTGACCAATTTCTCCCAGTAACACCAAGTTTTGCGAGTACGTTTCAAGTTCTTTTGCTCTGGCTTCCAGCGATTGTTTTTCTGCCTGCGATTGCATCATGCGTTGCTGCATTTCAATGCTTCGAATAAGTTGTGCAGTGTTTTCGGTAATTACTTCATCGCGGGTTGAAGCATATTTTTTGTAGTACTTATAAGCATTTTCATAGTCGCCTATTCTTTCATAGGCCAGTGAAATTTTTTCACAAGCTTTATAAACTCCTTCTTTAGAATTTATGGAGGCAGCTAAATTCAGCGATTCTTGTATGAGTTTAATGGATTCTTCTACATTTTTTTGTTCGAGCAAGTAGTTGCCTTTATTGAGAAGAGAAATTACCTGCCCCGGTTTAAAACCAATTTCTTTTCGGATAGCGAGGCTTAAGTCAAAGTACTTTTCCGCCTCTTTATTTTTGTTTAGCGCAGCGTAGGTTCTTCCTAAGCCGTCTAAGGCAAAGGCTTCAACCTGTTTATTGCCTAATTTTTTTGAGAGTTCGGCACATTTGATGTAATAATCTAATGCTTTTTCAGGTTCTCCCAAGTTGTAATAAGCTTCTCCTATACCGTCGAGTACTTTTATGTATATATCTTCGCAATTATGTTTGATGCACAGTCTTTGGCTTTCCAGAAGCACTTCCAAAGCTTTGTGGTTTTCGTTCATATTATAATAAACGGAACCTAGGCCATTCAACCCGTCGGCCATTCCAACTTCATTACCAATTTCTTTACTTACCTCGTAGCACTTGTTGTAAAAACGAATGGCCGAATCAAAGTCAGAGATATAACGAAAATTGGCTCCAATATTATAGTATGTTTCTGCTTCGTTTTTTTTGTCATTCAGCTGAGTAAACAATTCTATTGCTTCAAAGCTGCATTTTAAGGCATCCTCATTTTTTGAAATCCAAACATTTGAAGCGCCAAGTGTTTTAAGCGCTTGAGCCTGACCATACTTGTAATTATTTTTTAAAGATTCTTGTAGGGCTTGTTCACTTAACTGAATAGCTTTAACAGGGTCTTTTCTGTTAAGCTCCCAGGCCTGCTTGTTCAGTTCATCAATTTTGGCAAAAGAAGTGTCCTCGGCTGTTTTGCTCATAACAACTTTACAAGGTAGGTAAAAAAAATATAATTTACCAATTTTTTATAATCCTATCTTGTTGAAAACCAATATTTTATTCCGGAAATAACCAAGAATTGCCGCTAATACCTATTTCGTGAATAAGCAATCAGGATATATTTTACTGCACCCAACAGCAGTAGGAAGTTTTTTGGCTACAAAATAATGAGAGCGATTTACGCCTCGACTTGGGTGGGTGTTTTCTCTTCTGTGTAACTTTCAATTGGTGCACATGAGCAAATTAAATTACGGTCTCCATAAGCATTGTCAACTCTGGCAACACTGGGCCAAAATTTATTGGTTTTAATCCATTTAAGCGGATAGGCTGCTTTTTCTCTGGAGTAGGGCTTGTTATAACTATCGGATAGTAGTAATTTGGCGGTGTGTGGGGCGTTTTTAATTACGTTGTTATTCTTATCAGCCTTTCCATCAATGATTTCCTGAATTTCTTTTCTTATTTCGATCATGGCTTCGCAAAAGCGGTCAAGTTCTTCCTTGTTTTCGCTTTCGGTAGGTTCTACCATCAAGGTATTCACCACAGGGAATGCAACAGTAGGCGCATGGAAGCCGTAATCCATCAGTCTTTTTGCAATGTCGGCTACTTCAATTCCGCTGGCCATTTTAAAATCGTTACAATCTAAAATCATTTCATGAGCGCAACGGCCGTTTGTTCCGGTATAAAGAATTCGGTAATGTTTTTCCAGTATCGCTTTCATGTAGTTTGCATTTAGTATAGCTATCTCTGTAGCTCGCTTAAGACCATCGCTTCCAAGCATTTTAATGTAACCATAGCTGATTAACAGGATGAGCGCGCTTCCAAAAGGTGCTGCGCTTACGGCGTGTATGCCTTTTTCTCCACCGGTGTTGATGATGGGGTGGGAAGGAAGAAAAGGAACCAGTTTTTCTACTACGCCAATAGGGCCCATGCCGGGACCTCCACCTCCGTGCGGAATGGCGAAGGTTTTATGAAGATTCAGGTGGCACACATCCGCACCAATGTTTCCGGGAGAAGTTAATCCAACTTGTGCGTTCATATTAGCACCATCCATGTATACAAGTCCGCCGTTTTCGTGGATAATGCGGGTAATTTCCGTGATGCCTTCTTCATATACTCCGTGTGTGCTTGGGTAAGTAATCATTAAGCAGCTGAGGTTTTCTTTGTGTTCTTCAGCTTTTTGTTTCAAATCGGTGATGTCTACATTTCCTTTTTCATCACATTTAACCACCACAATTTTCATGCCCGCCATGGCTGCACTTGCAGGGTTGGTGCCGTGGGCAGATTGCGGAATGAGAGCTACGTTCCTGTTAGTATTTCCGCAAGAAATGTGGTATTGGCGAATTACCATAAGCCCTGCGTACTCACCCTGGGCGCCCGAGTTGGGCTGAAAACTCATCTTCGAAAAACCGGTAATATTACTTAAATCTTTATCCAGCGTGTTGATGATTTCAGCATATCCCAAAGTTTGGTCAGCGGGAGCAAACGGGTGAATGTTGGCAAACTCAGGCCAGGTTAAAGGAAGTAATTCGGCAGCGGCATTGAGTTTCATGGTACATGATCCCAGTGAAATCATGCTATGTACAAGCGATAAATCTTTATTTTCTAAGCGCTTGATGTAGCGCATGATTTCGCTTTCACTATGGTGGGAGTTGAATACCGCATGACTTAGATAAGCAGATTTTCGCTTCAAAGCAGAGGAAGTTATTACACCCTCTTTTCGTTCAATGGCTGTTTGCTTTTTAATTCCGAATATTTCCAGAATATCTCTCAGGTCTTCTTCTTCTACAGTTTCATCCAAGGAGATGCTCACATTTCCTGGGTCTATCAGCCTGAAATTAATTTCTTTTTTCTCGGCCGAAGCCAGTATCTCGGCGGCTTTACACTGAACAACCAAGGTGTCAAAATAGAGTTTATTTTCTATTTTGTATCCGGCTTTTTGAAGTTCCACAGCCAAAGCATGTGTGTTGTTGTGTATGGTTTGGGCAATTTCTTTTATTCCCTCGGGGCCGTGATATACAGCATACATGCCGGCCATAATGGCCAACAGGGCTTGTGCCGTACAAATATTGGATGTTGCTTTATCACGTTTAATATGTTGTTCCCGAGTTTGCAGGGCCATTCTCAGTGCCGGATTCCCTTCCGCATCGATACTCACTCCAATAATTCTACCCGGAATTAATCTTTTATAGTCTTCGCGGCAGGCAAAAAAGGCGGCATGTGGTCCACCATATCCCATAGGCACTCCAAAGCGTTGGGAATTACCATACACCACATCGGCTCCCCATTCTCCGGGAGGTGCCAGTAAAGCAAGTGCCATTAAATCAGAACCAACACCTACTTGTATATCTGCATTTTTACAAGTCTTAATGAAGCTGGAATAGTCTGTTGCTTCTCCAAAACAATCAGGATACTGAATGATTGCAGCAAAGAAAGATTCATCCATATTTACAGACGAGGTATTTCCCGTAACCACTTCGATGCCTACAGGGTTTGAGCGTGTTTTTATTACATCAATTACCTGAGGGAATACAGTGTTGCTTACAAAAAGTTTATTGGCATTGTTTTTTTGTTTTTCTCGGCTGCGGTTGCTGTACATCATAAATACAGCTTCTGCGGCCGCGGTTGCTTCATCCAAAAGGCTGGCGTTGGCTATGGGCATGGCCGTGAGGTCCATAACCATAGTTTGAAAGTTCAAAATAGCTTCCAGTCTTCCTTGTGCTATTTCTGCCTGATAGGGGGTATAGGCAGTATACCATCCGGGATTTTCTAAAATATTTCTCTGAATAACGGGAGGCATTATGGTGCCATAGTACCCCATGCCTATATAACTTCTAAAAACTTTATTTTTTTTAGCCAGTTTACGAAGATGTTTGAGATACTGAAATTCGCTCATAGCGGGACCGGTTTTCAAAGGTTCTTTCAGCCGGATATTTTTGGGAACAGTTTGGTTTATAAGTTCCTCTACAGAGCTTAGGCCAATTTTTTGAAGCATAAGCTCAATCTCTTGTTTTCTGGGCCCGTTGTGGCGATTTTCGAAGGTGTTAATACTCATAAAAAGCGAAAAATAGGATTACAAATATAATTATTTTACAAGCTTTATAAACAGCCGATTTCCCTAAATGTTCTTTACCATATAACGGAATATACCTAAAAAAATCCGGGTTGTTTTTAACACTTTTTGAATGATTCATTAAGATAAAAATTCGTTATTAATGTGTAATTTGGAGGGATTAATTGTGCTTCTCCGAGATACTAAAGTGAATGAGTGGATCAAGACAAATACTTATATCCAAGCTGGATGAATTTATAAGAAAATACTATAAGAACCAGCTGATTAAGGGGGTTTTATATTCTACAGCGGTTTTGCTTTCGGCCTATTTAACCGTTCTTGCCTTTACTTGGTTTGGTGAGCCGGGAAGCCTGGTTAGAGGAATTCTTTTTTTCGGATTTCTTGCGCTTGCCCTGCTTATACTCGCCAAGTACATTGCCATACCACTATTAAAACTAAACAAGATAGGAAGTGTAATATCTCATGCTCAGGCGGCTGAAATAATAGGAACCCATTTTTCTCAGGTACAAGATAAATTATTAAATGTTCTTCAGTTGCAAAATAATGAGGCCATGGCAGGTTCCGGCGATTTATTGGAAGCAGGCATAAGTCAAAAAATGGCGGAATTAAAACCCATTCCCTTTACGGCAGCCATTGATTTTTCAGAAAACAGGAAGTACCTCTATTACGCACTCCCGGCAACGTTTATCTTCATCATTACGTATATCCTTTGGCCATCCTTTATTACCAGAGGAACAAAACAGTTGGTGAATTACCAAACTTATTACGCAAAAGAAATGCCTTTTCAGTTTCAAATACTTAATGAAGAATTGTCCGGATTACAATCGGAAGATTACACACTAAAGCTTAAAGTGAACGGGAATAGCTTGCCTGCAGAAGTTTTTGTTAAGATAAACGGAATAGAATATCGATTAGATAAAGAGGATAAAATTCATTTTACTTATGTATTTAAAAATCTTCAAAAGGATTTCTCTTTCACCCTAAATGCCTTGGGTTTTGAGTCCGAAGCATTTCAAATGAGTGTTTTGCCTAAGCCTTTGCTGGTTAATTTTACTGCTCAACTCATTTATCCAAGTTATTTAAACAGACCTAATGAGCAATTATCTAACATGGGAGACATTCAAATTCCCCAGGGCACAAAAGTAATTTGGAACTTTAATACTAAAAATACCGACTTTCTAAAACTCCGATTTTCCGACACACTACTCGCTCCCCAAAAAACGTCCGACAATCAGTTTAGCTACACCCGGAGATTTATGAACAGTAACATGTATACGCTCAGGGTTGGAAATAGCTTGGTTAAAAACATCAATGATTCGGTTGTATATAACGTAAGTGTTATCCCCGATCAATACCCGGTTATTGATTTGAACAAGGAGGTAGATTCCTTGGATGCAAGAAATATTTATTTGAGCGGAAGCATTAAGGATGATTATGGTTTTTCCAAACTACATTTGGTATACAAAAAGTTTAGTATTGATTCTACGGGAAAGCAATCTGAGTCAGTGGGACAAATTCCTCTCCCTGTTCAACATACTCAAGTATCTCAGAATTATTATTACTACTTAAATGCCTCCACATTCAGCTTACAACCCGGTGATAAAATAGAGTATTATGTGGAAGTTTATGACAATGACGGAGTAAACGGACATAAGCCCGCACGTACGCAGGCAAATATCTATAAGGCTCCAACCCGTGATGAAGTAAACGAAAGTGTATCAAAAAGCAACACCGAGATAAAGAAAGAACTGGAAGAGAGCATTAAAAAAGCAAAAAATCTTCAGAAAGACGCCAATGAACTTTCCAAAAAACTAAGCGAAAAAACACAAATGGGTTATGATGAAAAAAAGAAGTTGGAGGATATATTGAATAAACAACAAGAACTTAAAAATAAAATAGAGCAAATTAAGAAAGAAAATCAACAAAACAATTTGATGCAGAACGAGCTTTCTAAAGTGGATGAGTCTATTATAGAAAAACAACAAGAGTTGGAAAAATTGTTTGATCAACTGATGACTCCTGAAATGAAAAAACTTTTTGAAGAACTTCAAAAAGCCATGGATAAACTCGATAAAAATCAGGTTCAGCAGAAGCTGGAAGAACTTAAAATGACAAATAAAGATTTGGAAAAAGAGCTGGATAGAAATTTGGAACTATTTAAACAACTGGAGGTGCAGCAAAAAATGCAAAATGCCATTGATAAATTAGAAGAATTGAAGAATAAAGAAAATGCACTTAAAGAAGAAACGCTTAACAATAAAAACACCGATAATAAATCTTTGGAGCAAAAGCAAGAGGAGATTAATAAAGAATTTGAAAAGCTTAAAGAAGAATTAAAAGATTTGCAGGAAAAAAACAATCGTTTGGAAGACCCAAATAAATTACCTGATACGAAGGCCAAAGAGAACAGTATAAGTAAAGAAATACAAAAAAGCTCTGAAAACTTGAGCAAAGGCAACAAAAAAGAAGCCGCTAAATCTCAGGAAAAAGCCGCCTCTGAAATGGAAGAAATGCAAAACGAAATGGAAAGTGCCATGGCCGATTCGGAAGGAGAAAAACAAGCTGAAAATGCACAGGCACTGCGTCAAATTTTAGAAAATCTCCTGCATGTTTCTTTTACACAGGAAGAACTAATTAAACAACTGAATACCGTAAAAACCGATAATCCCCAATACGTAAAAATTCCCCAATTGCAAAAAAAATTGAAGGATGATGCTAAGATAATAGAAGACAGTTTACTGGCACTTAGTAAACGCGACCCTTCCATCAGTAGTTTAATCAACAGAGAAATCAGTGCTATTAACCACAACATGGAAAAAACCGTAAAAGCCCTTTCAGACCGTAACATATCTGAAGGCTCTATACGCATGCAAAGCAGTATGACCTCCGTAAACAATCTGGCTCTGCTCCTCAACGAATCCTTAGAGCAGAAACAAAATCAGATGAAGCAAAACATGAGCGGAAAATCAGGAAAGTGTAAAAAGCCCGGAAACTGCAAAAACGGAAGTAATTCTTCTAACCAACCAAGCATTCCAAACTTAAAAAAGATGCAGGAGCAACTGAATAAGCAACTGGAGCAATTAAAAAAGGAATTGGAGCAAGGACAAAAACCGGGTGAAAAACCCGGCCAAAAACCCGGCCAACAAAGTGGAGTAGGTGGTAATCAAGGGCCAAAAGGCTTTAATTTCCCGGGTTCAAGCGAGCAATTTGCCAAAATGGCTGCCCAGCAAGAGGCCATTAGAAGACAAATACAACAGCTTATGGATAAGCTTAAAAATAAAGGTTCCAATCCGGGTGGAGATATCGCTGATATGATGGAACAAACTGAAAAAGAACTTGTTAACAAAATGATTACTCCCGAAATGATAAAACGTCAAAATGATATTTTAACAAAATTACTCGAAAGCGAAAAAGCAGAACGGGAAAGAGAACAAGACGAAAAAAGGAAAAGTAATGAGGCAAAAAATCAAAATTTAAGTAACCCTAGCCGTTTTTTGGAGTATAAAAGACTGAAAGAAAAGGAACTGGAGTTAATCAATACCGTACCACCGGGCTTAACTCCTTATTACAAAGAAAAGGTAAATAATTATTTTAATCAGGTTAATGCCAAATGAGTGCTGCAAATCCGGGAGATAGTTTGAAGATAAGTTCAGATACGCAAAACTTAAGTGTAGTAGAACGTGTTATTGATGAAGTTTGCGAAAAGTATAAAATTAACGAGGATCGTTACGGAAATATTCTAATTGCGGTAACAGAAGCCGTAAACAACGCCATACAGCACGGAAACAGCAACAACCCGGAAAAAAGTGTAACTATTCGTTATGAGGCAAGCCCCCAAAGCCTTGTATTTTCTATATCAGATGAAGGAAAAGGGTTTGACTATCAAAATTTACCCGATCCAACATCTCCCGAAAATATAGACAAAATAAATGGCCGAGGAATTTTTTTGATGAAAAATCTTTCTGATGATATTCAATTTAACGAAAACGGAAAACAAGTAATGCTTCGGTTTAATTTTAATTAAAAACAGAAAGAGTGCCAACAACAATTTTGAAGAACAGACTATTTTAAATGTGATGAAGGGCCTTATGCGTTTGGTTATTTTAATAGGATTAATTGCTTTCTTCGTAAGTCCCTCGTTCTCGCAATCAAACAAAGAAGCTTTGGCCAAACAATATCTTGAACAAAAGGAGTTTGAAAAAGCAGCGGTTTATTTAGAAGATCTCTTTTCAAAACAGCCTAACACTTGGTATGCTGATTATTTTAACTGCTTGCTACAACTTAAAAACTATTCTGAAGCCGAAAAAATAACACGAAAACAGCTGAAGAATAACAAAAATGAAACGTCGTACTATGTTCAGCTGGCTAAGGTATATAGGGAAACAGGTGATAAGAAAAAGGAAAACGAATGTTACGAAAAAGCGGTAAAAGAAATGTATCCCTATCCGCCTTTCCTAAACACACTTGTTCAGTCTTTACTGGAGGTAAAACAATACGATAAAGCAATAGAGGCATACAACAAAGCCAAAAAAGTAAATCCCGATTATCCCTACTTTTATGAACGTGCAGAAGTATATAAACACCAAGGAAACATGGTGGCAATGATAAACGAATATTTAGATGCCGTTGAGTTCAGGGAATCAGAATTATATACGGCTCAAAATAATTTGCAAAACTCACTAGGGTACGACGACGAAAATGCCGGATTAAAAAATCCCCTTTTAAAACAAGAGCTCCAAAAAAGAATTCAAGCTAAGCCCGATAAAACCGTTTTTTCAGAATTTCTGATATTTATTTTAAAACAACAGCGCGATTTTGATGGCGCTTTTTTACAGAGTCGTGCATTAGATAAACGCAATAAAGAAGACGGTAGAAGAATATACGAACTGGCTAAACTATGTGTAGCTAATAAAGCTTGGGAAACAGCAGCAAAATGCTACCAGTATGTAATTGACAAAACCGGCTCGCCATACGCTGCACCCGCATCAATTGAAATACTGAGCGTAGAGTATGAAATGATTACCGAAAATCCTCGCGTCACTCCCATAGAACTTCAAACAGTAGAGAAAAAATTGATAGATGCTTCTGCCAAACACAAGGGAACTTATATGCAAACATTCATTGCTCGTAATTTAGCGAGTTTGCAAGCATTTTATCTGAATAAACACAAACAAGCTATCGAACTATTGGACGAGGTTATTTTGATTCCGGGATTAAAACCCGCTGAAAAAGCAGAATTTAAAATATTGCAGGCAGATATATACTTACTGAGCGGACAAATATGGGACGCTTCCCTATTATATTCGCAGGTAGAAAAGGATTTTAAATACGAGCCAATAGGCCACGAGGCGAAGTTTCGTAATGCAAAGCTCAGTTTTTATGCCGGAGATTTTAAATGGTCGAAAACCCAGTGCGATGTATTAAAAGGAGCCACATCAAAGCTTATTGCCAATGATGCCATGGATTTATCTCTTGTAATTACAGATGCCATTGGAATTGATACCAACGATGCTCCCTTAAAAATGTACGCAAGTGCTGAGTTGATGATACTTCAACACCGATACGCGGAGGCTGTTAATCGATTAGATAGCATAAATTTATTGTATAGTAACAACACTCTGGGAGATGATATTTATTTTAAGAAAGCTATGGTGTATGAAAAACTTGGAAATTTTTCGGACGCCGAAAAGATGTATAAAAAAATACTGGAGTTCTATCCTACCGATTTGTATGCCGATGATGCCCAATTTAAACTAGCTGAATTATATCAGTTTAAATTAAAAGATAATGAAAAAGCTAAATCCGCATATGAAGCCCTTATTACTGATTTTCCGGGAAGTATTTTTGTTGTGGAATCACGCAAACGCTACCGAGAATTAAGGGGCGATATGATTAATAACTAACCTCTATGAAAGTTGCCCTATACGCTCGCTCAACAAAAGACAACATACCTCTTTATGTAGAAAAATTGTATGGAATATTAAGTAAGGAAAAAGTAGAACTTATTATATATGAACCTTACTATCAGTACTTGGTCAAAGAATATGGCTTTAATTTATCGCTTAAAACATTTTTAGGATACGAAGAACTAAAATCTCAAGCAGATTTTTTGTTTTGTTTTGGTGGAGATGGAACGATACTGGAAACGGTTTCATTGGTTCGGAAGTCAGGAATACCTGTATTGGGGGTAAACACCGGAAGGCTTGGGTTTTTGGCAAATGTTGCTAAAGAAGACTTGGAAAAAGCCGTGGAACTTTTTCTGAAAGAAAAATACACGCTAGATAAAAGAGAATTAATACAGGTAATTGACTGCCCAAACTGTTTTGGAGAAGTAGATTATGCCCTTAATGAATTTACCATTCATAAAAAAGAGGGAGGAGCCATGATTCACATAGATGTTTTTGTAGACGACGTTTTTTTAAATTCCTATTTTGCCGATGGCCTTATTGTAGCAACCCCAACCGGCTCAACAGCTTATTCATTAAGTTGTGGAGGTCCCATTATGATGCCCGATTCCGATAATTTTATTATCACCCCTATTGCACCACATAACTTAAATGTTCGCCCTGTGGTCATTTCAAATGATAAAATAATTAGTTTTCGCGTTAGCGGACGAAGCGATGCCTACAACATATCGCTCGATTCGCTTACGGCAACTATTCAGGCAAATTCATCCATAAAAATTAAACTGGCCGATTTTAAATACAACCTTATTAACTTGGAAGGACAACACTTTTTTACCACACTTCGCAACAAACTGTTATGGGGTATAGACAAGAGGCAATAATTTGAGCTAGGGGAATGAAGTTTTTATATTTTTCTGTTAAACAATAATTATTCCTTTTGTTCGTTTACGTTTAGCGCATGATTTTATCGGGTATACATAAACAGCTGATTTTTTGGTTACTGTTAACTGCTCTTATTTCCACGGCTCAAACCAGAAAACGTTCCTTTAACCAACGCGAACTTGGTATTATACTCGGAGGCTCCTATTACCTGGGTGAAATTAATACAACAGCTCATTTTCGATACTCTGAGCCTGCCGCCGGCATATTCTTTCGGTATGCGCCCAACTTTCGGTATGCCTTTCGGTGGGGCTTTAATTATGGAAGTTTGTATGGGAGCGATGCATCCAGCAAAAACCCCGATCAAATTTTGCGAAACGCAAATTTTAGAACAAAACTATATGAGCTAAACACTATAGCGGAATTTAACTTTGTGGAATACAGGCTGGGAAGCAGCCGCTATTATGCCTCCATGTATATTTTTGCCGGAATTGCCGGGTTTCACTTTAAGCCCGAAGGAAACATAGGTGCCGGATGGCAGGCTCTTCAGCCAATGAGAACAGAAGGTCAGGCCAGAAAATATTCTCTCTATCAATTTTCTGTTCCTTTTGGTTTAGGCTTTAAATATAATCTAGGAGAAATTGTGGGAATAGCTTTCGAGTGGGGGCCAAGAAAAACCTTTACCGATTATATAGATGATATTAGCGGAAAATACCCCGATCCATTAAAAAATCCACCGTCCGGAAACGGTTTATCGTATGCCTACAGAAATAAAGAAGCCGTGGACTTGGTAGGTACCATGCGAGGAAATCCAAGAACAAAGGATTGGTATTTTTTTTACGGCCTAACTATAAATATTAAATTGCCGGATCCTAAAGAAAGTTGTTTTGGTGCAGGAGGAAAGAAATACTAGTTTTATTTTGGAAAGCTATCCTCCGGAATAATACCAAAATCAATGGCAGTTTGATAAGTAGAATGAAAGCCTCTGTCTACCGCAAATAATCCCGTTTTGCCTCCTTCGTCTTCTTTCGTTCCGGGTTTTACCATAAGTTGGTGCCCTAAGTACTCCACTTCGTAAAAAATAACCATTGCTTTGCCTAAACTGTTGTGATATTCTTTCCTGGTTATTTCGGCATGGCTTTTAAAGCTTGGCTCAACTACATCGGCAATAGTATCAATTTCATGTAGTCCCGTCCACTGTTTAATAAGGAGCTGGGCATTTTTAGGATTCACAATTTTATCTCGTTTTCCTTGATAAATAATCATTTTGCAGTAAAAGGTTTTATAAAAATTATTTTGTTCTTCTACTTTTTTAACCAGCTCGTATTGAGAGTATCTTTTCTCGGGGATAATATCCAGCAGACCATCTAACGGACCGATGGCGGCTTTATATGCTGCTCCGCCAAAAACAGCTGCCGCATTAAAAAGTTCCGGATGCGTAGCAGCCATAACTACACTCATGGCAGCTCCGGCCGATACACCCGTAATAAAAATCCTATTTTTATTTATGTTGTAGTTTTGACAAGTGTACGCAATCATTTGATATATGGATTCACACTCTCCCTGACCTTTATTTATTTCAAAATCGTAATACCAGTTAAAACATTTCCAGGCATTGTTTATCATTCTTTGTTGTGGGTATAACACCATAAAATGATGTTTTTCCGCCAATTTATTCCATCCGGTTAGTGCGGCAATTTCTGTTGCACTTTGTCCGCACCCGTGTAAAACTACCACCAAGTCCATCGGTTCCGTACATTCGCCGCATTTGTTTTTGTAGAGATACATTCGTAGTCCCGCCGGGTTATTCCCAAAATCATATACTTCGGTTAATCCTTCGCCGGCCTTTAAAGTGAAAGCGAAGCAACAGACTAAAAAAATATAAGTGATATTTTTAAGACAAATCAAAACTGTACTTTCAATACTTTGTTTTTTCCTTCTCTAAGAATTTCTACCTCGCATAAGTCTCCTTTATTTATTTCGGAAAGAATTTTCATATATTCTTTTACATCGCGTACTTCTTTTCCAGTGAGTTTAATGATAACATCTCCTGCCTGCAAGCCTGCTTTTTGAGCCGGTTTTCCTTCGCTTACTCCATCAATGCGCATACCTTTACCATCATAGCTATAATCAGGCATTACTCCCATGCTAACTTTGAAAGAAGATTTTCCCATGTCCGGGTTTCTGGTTTTTTGAAATTCCAATTTGGGCATGGTTAAAGTTTTTTCAATAACAGTAATAATGAATTCCAGAATTTCAGTTTGTCCCTTGTAGTTAATTTTTTCTTCGTCATCTGATGGTTTATGGTAATCGCTATGTTGCCCACTAAAGAAATGAAGAACCGGAACGTCTTTCAGATAAAAGGATGTTTGGTCGCTTGGTCCAATTCCGCTACTGTCAGTTACTAATTTTAAAGAAGTATTTTTTATATCTGACAGCATCGGTACCCAAACGGGGGAAGTCCCTACGCCATACACCATCAACTTTTTAGTAGAATCGTTTAGCCGGCCAATCATATCTAGATTAATCATATAATTTACCGTATTTAAATTTATATCCGGATTTTCTACGTATTTTTTGCTGCCCAGTAAGCCGAGTTCTTCGCCGCTAAAACAAATAAAAAGAAAATTGTAGGGTTCTTTTATTTTATTATTTGCGAAATATCTGGCCAGCTCCAACACACCGGCTGTTCCGCTGGCATTGTCGTCGGCGCCGTTATGTATTTTACCTTCCGGATTGGCGTCTAAACTATTTCTGTCATGCCCTAGGCCTAGATGATCATAGTGTGCACCGATTATAATGGTGTGCGGGGCATTATTGTTAAGCCAGGCAACCACGTTGTTTGATTTTTTTACGGGGAGGCCGGCCAAAGAAGTATCGTGGGGGTTGGTGTTATGTCGGAATTCAAAAGGTTTTAGATAAGATTTATTGATAGGTTTTAATCCGGCTTTTTTAAATTCATTAACTAAGTACTGGGCTGCTATTTTTTCTTCGGGACTGGCAGTACCTCTTCCTTTTAGTTTATCTGAGGCCAAGTAGGAAATATGCGCTTTTAGTTTTTGTTCGCTAATTTTTTGTGAAACATTTTGCCCAAAAGTACCTGTAAGGATAAATAATGCAAAAGTTATAGTACTAAAGGCTCTATTCATAGTTTTTGTAATTTGCTTTGACATACGAAGTTTGTTTTAGGAACAGCCGTTTTGGCAATGGCGTTAAATCCTCCCTCAATTTCTTTAAAGTTGTGTATGCCTCTTGATTTTAATATGCTGGCTGCAATCATACTTCTGTAACCACCGGCACAGTGAAGGAAAAATGATTTTTCATTATTTAGTTCGGGAAACCATTCATTGATTGAATCAAGCGGTTTGTTATAGGCTTCCTCTACATGTTCTGCCCGGTATTCGCTTTCTTTTCTAACATCTATTACTAAATCTTTTTTTGTATCTACTTCTTTCGAAAACTGTTCAGCGCTTATTCGTTCTACTGAGTCAATTTCTTTTTTTGCTTCCTTCCAGGCCTGGAACCCTCCCTTTAAATATCCCATAACACGGTCAAATCCTACTCGGCTTAGTCGGGTTATGCTTTCGGTTTCTTTTCCGGGTTCGGTAACTAAAATAATAGTTTGCTTAACATCTTTAATTAAAGCACCAACCCAAGGCGCAAAATCTCCTAAAATTCCAATGTTAATGGAACGAGGAATAAAGCCTTTACAAAATTCGGATGCAGGCCGGGTATCTAATATAAGGGCTCCTCTGGCCTCTGCGAATGATTCCAGCTCACTCACCGAAATTGCCCGCAGACTTTTTTCGAGTATGTTGTCAAAGCTATCATAGCCTTTTTTATTTAATTCAACATTCATGGGGAAATAAGCCGGTGGAGGAAGTAAACCATCGGTTACTTCTCTAATAAACGATTCTTTATTGGGTTGTCTTAGGGCATAGTTCACTTTTTTTTGATTGCCTAGAGTATCCATAGTTTCTTTCATCATGTTTTTTCCGCAGGCGCTTCCGGCACCATGAGCAGGATACACCATAATATCATCCGGCAAGGGAAGTATTTTTTTATAAATGGATTCGTATAGCAAACCGGCCAAATCTTCCTGCGTCATGGAGGCTGCTTTTTGTGCTAAATCAGGCCTGCCAACATCCCCCAAAAATAATGTGTCGCCACTAAAAAGCGCAACTTCTTTTCCGGATTCGTCTTTTAATAAGTAGCAGGTACTTTCCATGGTATGGCCCGGTGTATGAATAGCGGTAAGTGTTATACGACCTATTTTGAATACCTCTCCATCTTTGGCAATATGTGCTTTAAAAGCAGGTTTGGCTTCGGGTCCGTAAACAATGGGAGCTCCTGTTTTTTTACTCAGGTCAATATGACCCGAGACAAAATCGGCGTGGAAATGTGTTTCAAACACGTATTTTATTTGAACACCGTCTTTTTGAGCCCTCTCAATATATGGCTGTACTTCTCTCAGAGGGTCTATTATGGCAGCTTCTTCATCTGAAGTTATATAATAAGCTCCTTGTGCTAAACATCCTGTATATATTTGTTCTACTTTCATGTACCTAAGGTAAATAAAATGAATAAGGTTTCACAGTGTTTTGTGCCAGGGTGAAGCTTAAATAATATTAAAATGTTACTGGAAGTTTATACGCAGGCTAAATCCGCCGGTAGCATTTGATGTAGGGAAGCTGGCAGAGGTTTGTGGTTTCGTTCTTATCCAGTCGTAAAAGATACGCAGGTTGATATTGGGCGTAAGCAAGTAGTCGGCGGAGGAGCGGAGCGTAATAATATTGGTTCCACCCGTTGGAACACTGATATCGTCGGCAATTCTTCGAATAACGGAGAGATTTCTTCGGTAGCTGAAATCAACCTTAACGGTAAGGTCGCTTTTTAATGGTTTCCCGTTAATGGTTATTTTATTAATGGCCAACTGGGGATAACGGTATCCTAGCCCAACGATATATTCCTGGCCTTTTGTTTCCACGATTTGAGGCCCCGTAATGTTAAGCCCTACTGTTTTATCGCGTTTCATTTCGGCATTGGCCTGCCAACCGGGCTTGTTGAATTGCAGGTCAAATTTAAGCAATGGTGTAAATCCTTCTGTTATGGTTACGGCATTTATGGTATAGTATGGGTTAAAGTTGGCCATTCCGGTGGTGGGGTCTGCCACCGGGGAGCGGGTGATTTGTCCGCCCGCTGCATTGCCGTATAGCAGGTTGTTGGAATAACCGGCAATGTTATAGGTACTTCTGTAGGCGTGACGAACCGTAATAGAACGGAAAGTTTTTTTAAGAGCGGGAATTTTACCCAGTCCATCCCAACTTACTGTCCAGTTTGGCATGGGTATGGTTGGGAACTGATTTTTAGTACTGTAATTTTTTATTTTATTTCCGGTATATGTTTGATAAAACGCTCCAATAATAACATCTTGTTGGTTGATGGCGTAACCATCTACCACACTCACATTCCCGCTGGGGGTAACTACGGTAATAACGCCTTGTGAGTTAGGATTATTGGCTGCCAATTCTTTGGCTACATCAAAACGTACTTGTTTAAATTCTTCATAAAGCGGTGATTCTACACCCGGTTTGGCATCGCGAAAAGCGCGCATGAAAGTGAAGGTGCTTATATTAAAGTTTCCGGTTTCGTTGGTACTTACGTTGAAATCGAATCTGTCTGTTACCGGGTCGTAAATCATAAATTCACTCAGGTTCTTGGATTTAGTGTAATTACCGTTCAGTTCTATTTTTAAACTTCCGTGCGGTTCAATGTTGGAACGATACGTAATACTTCGGCTTTGCGTTTCTATATATGGTGTTGTTTGATTGGGGAGTTTAGCCAGCCATCCGTTTCGGGCACTGGTTTCGCGTATGCTGGGGTCGTATAATCCGGTGGTAAACAAAAACCCCGGGGCGCTGTTGTTGGATTGATCCATGCCAAGCAGTTGGCTTCTTGGCAAAAAGTTGGGAAGAGCCTGCCCACCTTGATCTTGCCATGTAATAGAAAGGTTTTTTACCATCATTACGGCACGAGCTAAAAATTCCAACACTTCTTTAAAGTTTTCGTTCTTTTTGGTAGTGTCGTTTTGCTCTTTGGTAGAGCTGCCCGTTGGTTTGGCCTTGGTATCAGTTTTTTTCTGAGACCCCTGATTCGTATTTAGCTTTTTAAAATAGGGGATTTTGTTGTAGAGCATGGTCATATTAAAGCTCCCGGATATATTATGAGTGTTGGTGTTGTTAATGGTATTTCCGATATTTAAAGTATCGGGAACGCCAAACGGCATACGATTCCAGGTGTAGGTTCCGCCAAAGCGATAAGTAACCGTTGTAAAATCGAGTAAAGGAATTTTGTTAAGTGGCAGGTTTACGTTTAAATTCATTTGCTGACGATATGCAATATTTGCTCCAAATCTTCCTTCGTTAATAGTAGAGTTACCAATTCTGGTTTCTCGTCCGTTTAAGAAAGTTTGAATAATGGAATCTCTTTTTTCGGGGTTACTTCGGCTAACATCTCCCAGGGGCTCCCATATACGTCCTTCATTATTGGCAGTAAAATCAAAGGTAACTGCTTTGTTGAATGTCCAACGGAGGTTGTAGTTTCTATTAATGAGAAAATTTTTGTTGTATAGTCTTGGATTTTCAAATGTTTGTGAGCCGGCATAAAAACTGGTAATATCTCTGTTTTTAAGTAATGAAAAACTTCTTGTAACATCTACTCCGGCGCCAAAACTATTGGGCATCAACTGAAGATTAAAATCTTTTATGAGTGCGAACCATTTATTCTGTAAAAACTTAACTTTTTCGAAAGGCCTTAGAACGTATGGTTTAGGTATGCTGTATTGGTAATTTATATTTCCTCGGTATTGCCTTGTTAAATTGGTATCAATGCTGATGTTGCGTTTAAACATTTGAGTAAAAGCATAGGTTACCGAAAAATTACTGATATCCCACGGCATGGGCTTAGCTCCTTTTCTTTTTAGCCCATCAATTCGAACATTGGTTAAGTTAAATCCTTTTCGTTCGGTAAAATCCAACACTTGTTGTCGTATTTCCGTTTTTTTGTCGTCCGAAATGGCATCGTTTTTATCAAAGTCTTTCATTCGAACATCGGGGTCTAGCGGGTTAAAAAGTGGGGTAATGATGGTCTGTCCGTAGTTATAGTAAACCGGGAGAGTTACTTTCCACTTGGTAGGAAAAAATTTACCCACATTGATGTTGGTACTCATATCCCAGTTAAATGTAGTTTCTTTTCTTCGTTCGTTTATTTTTTGTTCAACGCCTCCAAAAAATGGGGTACTGTAAGTTCCTGCCAACGAGGCCATTCCCAAGTCGGCTAATTTTACTTGCATTTGTCCGGTAGCAGCCCATCCTCCGCTGTTATTAAAGTCGGTTAATCGCAGTTCGTTTACCCAAACTTCGGCACAGTGGGTTTTTGCACCGGGGTCTTTCGGATTTCTTATACCAATCATGATACTTTTCACATTGCCCAAATTTGGATTTCCGACAACATGAATGGTGTATCCGTTTAGCGGGAACGAGAAGGGCTGGCTGAGTTGGTTGAGGTTAGAGAAATAGCCATACTGGGTATTACGTGCATTTTTTGCGGCGGAGATATCGCTGAATTTAAAATTTACTTCGTTTTCGGCAGGCCAAACAATATTTCTGTCGCTGGTGCTATTGGGGTCGTAAACCCCTTTGGGTGTTAGCTTTAACGGAACTTCGTATTCGTAAAAATTATTGTTATAATCGCTTCCTACACGCATGAATAAGTGTAAATCACCATCGTTCAGCGGAATTCCGGGTAATGCTTCGGCGTGCACGTTCATTCGAATATTATTGAACATCCGTGTATCTAAGTCAACGTTTTTAAATACAGCTCGGCTGTCCCCATCTTTTAAATTACAAACTCTCATTTGAAGAGCCTGTTCATTTTGCAAAACCAGATTGGTAGTTTGTATATTTTGAACCTGTTCAATTTCAGGGGGCATTACATAGTTTACCGGAACTTTAGTGCCATTTTCCTGAAGGCTTACGGCAGATACGTCAAAGGCGGTTGTATAGTCGTCGTTTTTTATATACTCTCCCGGTTTAGTAAGGTCGTACTCGTAGCGTCGCCAATCACTTCTAACCAATTCAAAACGTGCCAAGCGTAGTAAAACAGGCCTTTCAAACCCTCGCATGTAAATGCGCATAAAACGGATGGAGTTAAACCCTTCGATGCCTCCAACTACATCACTGAATTGGTTAATGGGTATTTTAAATTGATACCATTTTACGGTTTTTTTAATTCCTCCAAAATCTGCCGAGCCGTCAAAAGCATCTACCAGGTAATTGGTACCCACTACGTTTGGATTAACGTCTTGCGGAGAAATTCTTATTCTGTATTGATAGTAGCTTTCTGTTTCGCTGAGGGTATTATCACGGTTTAAATCTTCGATATTGGGATTAATGTTTATATATCCGGTTGGATAATTCCCTCCCTTTGGATTAGCACTGGAATATTGTGCTTCGGTGGGTGAGTTGCCTTCGGGGTTATTGTATTTAGAGTAACGTTCAATAGTTAAAGCTTTTTTATCGTCGTAATCGTCGTCTCTAAAAAAATTATAATCATCGCTGGATGGGTCATTTAAAAAGGCTTGTACTGCCGGTGCGGTTGGATTTCCTATAGCCTGTGCATCAGCAATGGAGGCGGAGAAAGTTTGTGCTTCTTGTGCGTTATTCATGCCGTCGTAGCCTACATCTTGAAAAGGTCTGTCGTTATTATCCTGAGAGAATGCGTTTACGGTGGGTGGGATGGAGGGAACAATGGCCACATTTGTTTGAATGGTTGGTAAATTTTGTGAAGTAGGACTTTGCCCGGGTAAACCGTTTTCGTAGCTCATTCGGCCATCTTTAATAATATCTTCCGAAATATTTCCCAAATGAATGTATAAATCGCCGGAAGGGAGTTTTGTTTTGTCAAAATCAGGATGCGTTTTTTCGTTGTAATCTTCGTTAAACGGATCCATTAACCAGAACTGGATATACTCTACGTTGGCTGCCTGAAAGTCGTTTGTTTCCAGCCTGCGCATAATGCCACCCCAACGGGATTTGGGGTCTTGTAAAAAACCATCAGGAGTCATTCCTTTGGAATAGGCAGTAGGTAGCACGTCGTAATTGTAAGGGCCGCGTTCTTTGGGATAAAAGCCTAAATCTAAAACGGGCAGTACAACTTGCTGCCCATTGGGAGGTGTTTTTCCCGGAAATAATTCTGTTTCGAAAACCTGGCGCCACATGTTGTTGGAAAATATTTGGTCGTTGTAGTATGAGGGGGTGGTATTTTGTCCTTGTGTTCGGGTTAACATGGGGTCAATAGTGTACCAATTAAAACGTGCTCGGTTTAAGCCTGTGGCAATATTATCGGTTAGCTGAGCTTCAGGGAAAATACTTACTTGGCCTTGAGGTACGCTGGCTAATATCCAGGCTCCCGGACTTCTAACATCAATCAGTGCAATGGAGCCTTCGAAATCGTCTATATACGAGTTACCTCTTCTTCCAATAGCTTTTGCATTTCCCGGAAACAGCTGTGCGTATTCTCCTCGTGTGGTAATACTGCTCATTTCTTTGGTGCTGTAAAAGGGCAGTTTGTCGAGTACACGGGTTAAGAATGGCAAATCGGTTTTATAGTTATAGTCAACACCAATAATGGTATTACGAACGGGCTCGTCTCCCAGGTTTACTTTTTGCGTGATAGGTCTTTCATTAAATCGTAAAATAGTGCTTCCGAGTGTAAGATTTCTGCCGGCTTTGTAGTCGAATCGGGCACCCATTAAACTCTTTTGTTGTACATTAAACAACGAATTACTTTCCAAAGAAACTTTGATTTGGGCTCCGGAGTTTAATAAACTTTCATTGATGATTTTTACGCGACCCAGGGTGTAATCTACGGTGTAATCGGCATTTTCCGTAAGAGGCACTCCGTTGGCAGTAACGATAACAGCTCCTTGCGGAATATTGAGCGCATTTAATGAAATTTCTGAACCTGCGGCACTCTTAAAAGTTCCCTTTATTTTATATCGATTTTTCTCTTGAATAAATGTTGCAGCAACCCGGGTACTGTCATATAGTTCTTGATAAATGTATTTGTTAGCTCCCGGAAAATCGTTGTTGATGTCAAACTTTCCTTTTAAGCCGTTACCAAAGGGCTCTGCCATAGGGAGGTATATTCGTCCGTTGGCAGGATTTATCGTATAGTCTTTTATAAAATCGAAAACACCGTCCGGTACGCGGTCTCCGTTTACGCTTAATTTATCGCATCCTAAAACACGAATAAGTTGTTGACCGTTGATGGAGCCAAAAGGGATGTATGGGATGTCAACGCCGGTTTCTATGTTGTTATAGAAAATACCTAATTGAAAATCTTGTGGGTTGATATTAAACGCTCCAATGGCATACACGTTTTTCATCATCAGTTTCCATAGGGGGAAACGGGTGTTAACTACAGAGCCTTTTAGCAGTTTACAAACCAGTAGTTTTGTATTGTCAGGAAATTGTTCGCTGAACTCACCAACTTGATATATTTTTCCGTTATAAGTGTATTGATAAGAAACAGCGAGTACTTGGTCGTTATTCAATGTTTGATTTAATGAGATAAAACCGGTACGCGGGTTAAAGAAAAATTCGGTGGGATTCAGGCGTCGAGCGTTGTATATAATATCGTAGTCTCGTGCTTGAACCATGTATTGCCCCGTAGAGTTATTGGGGTTTGTGGCAATGCTGTTTACCGGTAAAACCACAGCGGCTTTACTTGCATCGCGCTCTTTCAAAAGTCCGTCTATGGAGTTAGTGATGATGGAGTATAGGCTGTTGGCTCCGTTGTGCGGAAAATCTCCGGCACTATCCACAATGGCATATTGTATGGGTGTTATTAGTGAACCTTGAAAGCCTGCACTGAGCCCCGGAAACACATCAACTTCGTCTTCTCCCAGGTCTTCAAAAGCGACTACGTTACGTGTTTGTTCGGCGTTACCGGTTTGGTTTAGAACATACACCTCTACCTTGGTAATTACTACCGGTGTATTAATAACGGGGAGTGTGTTCATCCAGGCGTCATAATTTTTTCGGAAGTAGTGGCCAAGGAAAAAGTGTTTATTCATTTCATAATTATCGCCATTCACCATAAATGGCTGTGTTTGGGCACCTCCCTGAATGTTTATTTCCTGCTTTTTACCACGTTGTTGAGAGAATACGGTAGTAACATCGAGGCGGCCAAATTGTAATTTTGTTTTAAATCCAAAAAGAGTTTGGCTTCCGGTTATGAGGGTGCTGTTTAAGGGAAGAGTAACGTTACCGGCTTCAATCTTTTTAATGATATCATCGTCGTATCCGGTATAATCTAACTTAACTTGATTTTCCCAGTCGAACGAAGCCTCTGTGTTGTAGTTGGTGGTTATTTTCATTTTGTCTCCAATTTTTCCGATGAGGTTTAATTGGATACGCATGTTGAAATCGAAATTGGTGATTTTTTGCTGGCGTTGAGGGATTGCCGGGTTAAGCGTTTTGTTTCTATTCAAACCAAATATG
Source organism: uncultured Akkermansia sp. (assembly GCA_964585565.1). Classification (GTDB taxonomy): domain Bacteria; phylum Bacteroidota; class Bacteroidia; order B-17B0; family Aurantibacillaceae; genus Aurantibacillus. The sequence continues at coordinate 212,503 of CAZPEC010000003.1, forward strand.
AGTTCTGCGGTACCGGTGGGCTTTATATCAACCGTATTTCCGCCAAATATTCTGTCAAAGAGTTCGCTGTTTACTTCCAGCTTAGGAACCATGCTTTTTCTGGGTTTGCTATTAAGTTCATCGGCGGCAACTCTGGAGCGCCAATAATCGCGGATGGCTTTTTTGAATACGTAATTTTCGTATTCTTTCAGATTCATGTAGGTATCCGGTCGGTAGTCTATCTCATCACCTATTTTTTGTGAAACATCGTAGGTTCCGTCGGTTGGGTTATATTTTATATCTGTTTTAACATTGGATGGATTCTCGAGGTAGAGTTTGGATTTTGGATCGTATAAAGGAGAGGTTCCTTTATTGTCGTTAAACTTGTAGGGCAAGTCGTCTACACTCACTTCCGGCGTATCAGGCGGCAATGTTGTTTGAAGTTGTTTTTTGTACTGATATACTTCGTTGTGCAGTTCAATATTGTTTTTGATGCTTGGCTCGCGGGAAATTACGCTCATTAAACAGGCGGTAGCACCGGTTATTGCAACAAATCCGTATATACTTGTGGCCCTCAAAATCAGTTAAAGTTTTTCAGCGCGGTTTTTATCAATAATTCCACATTATCTGTACTTATTCCTTGCTGTTTCACCGCTTTCTCAATGGCTTTTTCGGCTGCTGCCTTTGGGAAACCCAGCGTAACCAAGGCCATTAACGCTTCTTCTTTATTTTTATTGTAAGAAGAGCTTATTATTTGGGTGATGCTTCCCTCGTGTTTTCCCATTTTACCTTTGAGGTCAACAACAATACGCTGGGCTGTTTTTTCTCCAATTCCTTTTATGCTTTTGAGTGCGCTAACATTAGCGGTGTTGATGGCTCCGGCTATATCGGCCGGGCTCATGCTCGAAAGCATTAGAATGGCACTGGCCCCTCCAACGCCACTAACGGATATTAGTTTTCTGAATAATTCTCTTTCTTCTTCATCTGCAAATCCGTAATAGCGGGGATTATCGTCGCGAACGTATACAGACTCGATGAATAATTGAACTTCATTTTGTTCGGCTATTTTTGACCATGTTTGTAGAGATATTAGCAAGGAATAGCCTATTCCGTTACACTCAATGGTAACCTGTGCAGGATTTTTGCCGGTGAGTTGACCTTTAATATAGGAAATCATGTTTTTGCGAGTCCTTATTTTTTATTTTGAGCATCGACTACGGCAATAATTACCATGTTTACAATTTCGCGAACGCTGCTGCCCAGTTGGAGTACATGTACCGGTTTATTTAAGCCCATTAGTACGGGGCCTATCGCCTCTGCTCCTCCGAGTTCTTGCATGAGTTTGTAGGCAATATTTCCCGAAGCAAGGTTTGGAAAAATAAAGGTATTCACGTTTTTATCGGCCAGTGTGCTAAAAGGGAATTGTTCTTTGAGTAAGTTATTATTTACCGCAAAATTTGCCTGAATATCTCCATCAACAATAAGCCCTGGGTATTTTTCGTGTAAAATACTTACCGCTTTTGATACTTTTCTTGGAACATCTCCTTCTGTGGAGCCAAAATTGCTGTAAGAGAGCATGGCAATTCGGGGAGTTACATTGAATTGTTTTACGGTATTGGCTGTTAAAACAGCAATTTCTGCCAATTCTTCAGCTCCGGGATCGACATTCATGGTTGTATCGGCGAAAAAGTAAGGCCCCTTTTTGGTAATCATTACATATAGTCCTGCTACCCGGCAAGTTCCGTGTTGAACACCAATAACCTCCAAAGCAGGTTTAATGGGTTGAGCGTATTTGCGGGTTAGTCCGCTTATCATAGCGTCGGCAAGACCAAGCTCAACCATGGTAGCTCCGAAGTAGTTTCTTTCGCGCATGAGTTTGCGGGCATCATACTGGGTGAGTCCGCGGCGTTGCCTTTTCTTCCAAAGCAAATCACCAAATTCATTGCGCTTATCCTCTTCCTCGGTATAGGGGTCTATAATGGGCATGTCTGCCAAATCAATATTGTTCTCCTGGGCAATGGCATTTATTTTATCGCGGTTTCCGAGTAGAATGGGTTTGGCAATCCCCTCATCGCGTACCAGTTGTGCGGCTTTTAATATTTTGTAAGTATCTGCTTCTGCAAAGACAACTCGTTTAGGATTGCTTCTGGCTTTGGCTGCCAGCGAGCGCATTAGTTTATTGTCTTTTCCCAGTCTGTTTTCCAGTTCGGTTATGTAGGCATCCCAGTCGCTGATTTTTTTACGGGCCACTCCGCTTTCTATGGCTGCTTTTGCTACGGCAGAGGAAACAGCGCTGATAAGTCGGTTATCGATTGGTTTGGGGATAATGTATTCAGGGCCAAAACTCAAGTTTTTGGAGCCATAAGCTAAGTTTACGTAATCGGGTACAGGTTCCTTTGCTAAGTTAGCAATAGCGATAGTGGCGGCAAGTTTCATTTCTTCGTTTATGCAGGTAGCTCTTACGTCCATGGCACCGCGGAAGATAAACGGGAAGCCGAGTACATTATTTACCTGGTTTGGGTTGTCGCTGCGTCCGGTGGCTACTATAATATCTTTTCTGGCGGAGATGGCGTCTTCGTAGGAAATTTCGGGGGTTGGGTTAGCGAGTGCAAAAACAATGGCTTTTTTTGCCATGCTTTGTACCATTTCTTTTGTTAGGATATTTCCTTTTGACAAACCTACAAATACATCGGCTCCCTTAATGGCTTCTTGAAGTGTATTTATCTTAGTATTGTCGCTGGCAAAAAAGGCTTTGTATTGGTCTAAGTCGGTTCGTCCTTTATGAATAACCCCTTTGCTGTCGAGCATGAGAATGTTTTCTTTTTTTACGCCAACGGCAATATACATTTTGGCGCATGAGTTGGCAGATGCTCCGGCGCCGTTTATAACTAGTTTTATATCTTTTAGTTTTTTTCCTGAAAGTTCTACGGCATTTATTAAACCGGCGGCAGAGATAATGGCCGTGCCATGTTGGTCGTCGTGCATTAATGGGATATCCAGTTCTTCTTTGAGTCTGCGTTCAATTTCAAAGCACTCCGGTGCTTTAATATCTTCCAGGTTTATTCCTCCAAAAGTAGGAGCTATGTTTTTTACGGTTCTGACAAATTCATCAATGTCTTTGGCGTCAATTTCAATGTCAAAAACGTCGATGTCTGCATAAATTTTAAACAGCATTCCTTTGCCTTCCATTACCGGTTTGGAAGCCAGTGCGCCAATATCGCCTAATCCCAAAACAGCAGTTCCGTTAGATATAACAGCCACCAAATTTCCTTTGGCGGTGTATTTGTACACTTCTTCGGGATTTTTTTCTATTTCCAAACAGGGCTCAGCTACTCCCGGAGAGTAAGCTAAAGTCAAATCGCGCTGTGTGCTGTAGGGCTTGGTAGGAACTACCTCTATTTTACCGGGTCTTCCTTGGGCATGATATTCCAGGGCATCTTCTCTTCTGAATTTACTCATAGCAGCGTTTTAAGGGAAAAGCGAAAGTACGAAAAAAAGGCAGAAATGCTATATTTCAAATATGATTTAAAATAATGTAAATCAATAAGTTAAGTAACACAATAAATTTATGGAAATGGAGTTACGAGGAGGTTAAAAAATCGATGATGTGTTTGCAAACTTCCGTCACATGTTCCAAATTTAAAGTATGTCCCGCTCTTTTTATTACGATGAGTTTTGAACCAGGAATATTTTTTTGTACTTCTTCGGCAAAATAAACCGGTAGTAATAAGTCTTTCTCTCCCTGAATAATGAGGGTGGGCGATTTTATTTTTTTCAGTTCTTTTCTGTAATCGGGTCGGGTTCGGGTGGCTTCCATCAAACGAAAGATGGACTGGGTGTTGTGGTTTAGTTCTTCTTTTGAAGCTTTTAAAGCAGTAATCGGGACAATTGGGTTATTGAAATATTCTTCGCTTAAAACAAAGGGCATCATGGTATCAAAAAGAAGAGTATAACCTCCTTTTTCGAGTGCATTCCACCAGCTGGTTTCAATCATTTCAAACATGGGTGTTTTATGAGCAAACGTGGAAAGTAGAATAAGTTTGTTTACTCGATTAGGGAAATTTATGGCCAAGTGTTGTGCAACCATACTTCCGTAAGAGAGCCCCACTACATGGGCATTTGTTATATTTTCTTTATCCAGCACGCATACCACATCTGCTGCGTGGGTATCAAAATTGCGAACGTCGCTGTTTTTAGAACTGTTTCCTTGAAAGATAAAATCCAGCAAAAGAATCCTATAATTTTTTTTAAAAGCGGGAATTACGAATAACCACGACAAAGTTGACTGGGTGAGCCCGTTTAAAAATACGATGGTTTCTTGAGCTCCCGGATTGCCCTGAACTTCGTAGTAGATATCCAGATTATCTTTTGTTTTACAAAACATGATTACAAATATGAAAATTCAACATGGTTTTTGGTGACTTTGAGTGATATTTTTTTACCGAGATAAAACGCCAAATTTTTTTTAATGTGTCCGGCCGGAAAATTAAAACAAACGGGGTAGTTATATTCTTTAACGGCATCGAAAATGATTTCTTCCGCATTTTTTCCGAATGGAATTTTATTGTCTTTCATGTCTGTAAAGCCTCCAATTATGAGGCCTTTAAGCTCCTTCAACTTTCCGCTTCTTTTCAGTTGCATCATCATTCGGTCGATGTGGTAAATGTATTCGTCCAAATCTTCTAAAAATAAGACTTTATTTTTTGTGTCAATTTCGTCAATGGAGCCGCTTAGCGAGTATATTACCGACAAATTCCCTCCCGTTAAAATTCCCTGAGTGTTTCCGATTCGGTTTAAGCGGTGCGGTTTTATGGAGTAGTGTATGCTTTTTCCGAACAATACATCTCTGAGCGTATTTAGCGCTTGTTTATTTTGATTAAAGTTAATGGGCATGGTGGCATGAATGCTTTGAACCCCCAATTTGTTTAAGCGATTGTGTAAAACCGTAATATCGCTGTAGCCTATTAGCCACTTGGGTTTTTTTATGAATGAAGAAAAACTTACTTGGTCAATAATTCTCACAGTGCCGTATCCACCGCGGGCAACCAATATAGCCTTTGCCGTCGGATGATTAAGAGCCCATTGAAGATCAGCGGCACGTTGCTCGTCGCTTCCCGCAAACTGATTTTTTACTTTATGTAAATGGGGAGCTTTTACGGGTTTAAGTCCCCATTGCTTCAGTATTGAAACAGCGGGTTCAACTTCTTCAGCAGAAATTTTGCGGGCAGTGGCAACTATAAGAATGGTATCTCCGGGGCTTAAAAATGAGGGTTGCTTCATGTTTTGAGGAGTTTTTTTAGTCTCTTTTTTTCTTTCTTAACTTTCTTGAACTGTTTGTAGTTTTCACTTTTTGGTTCATTTTTTACCTTTACGGTATACCAAATTTCCCCTCTCTTAATTCGATAGAGTGTCATTTCGCTAATACCGTATTTTTTGGCTATATCGGCATATTTTTTATTCCTTTTTTTGTCAAAGAGTTCTTCTTTCAGTTTTTCAACGGTTTTTTTATTCAAAACTTTTGCTCTTTTACCGCTGCTTAAAATGTTTCTTTTGGTTTGATTGATAACGTAAGGATTGTTGCTTTGGTGTTTAACAGCTTCTTTTTGTGTTGCCCACCGAAGATTGGATGCATCGTTATTGTTTTTGTTATAATCAAGATGCAGAATAAATTTTGCTGCAGAATTCTTTTTTTTACAGAAGGCCTCAGCCACCAGTTTGTGAATAAAAAAAGTGTAGTTTAAACTACCACTTCGCAAATTGATAGCCTGATACCCCTTTATGGTTTTTGTTTTGAGCAGGGTGACATTTGGATTATTTTTTTTACTTACACTTTTAAAATTTCCGTAATTACTGATAAAATATTTTTTTCGAAGCGTGAGTCCTTCAAAACGAACAATCTTCCATATTTCCTCTGCTTGGTTGGCCACTCCGGCTAAGGTATAAATTTTTACTTGTTTCGCTTGCAAAAAGTGTACAAGCAGATACTCTCGTAAAATAGCTATCTTTGCTCGAGTTAAAAAAAATCGGGATAGTTCAAATTAAATATGCTAAAAGAGTACAAAAGAACACTGGTAACGGCAGCCTTGCCCTATGCCAACGGCCCTGTACACATTGGGCATTTGGCGGGATGTTATTTACCGGCCGACATATACGTGAGATACCTTCGAAGCTGCGGAAGGCCTGTTAAGTTTATTTGCGGAAGTGATGAGCATGGGGTTCCCATAACCATTAAGGCAAAAAAAGAAGGTATTACACCGCAGCAGGTAGTAGATAAATACCATGCTATAATGGACAGGGCGTTTCGGGAATTTGGAATTTCTTTTGACATATACAGCAGAACAAGTAAAGAAATTCATCATCAAACAGCTGCGGACTTTTTTAAGACGCTTTATAGCAAAGGGGCATTTACCGAGCAGATAACCGATCAGTACTACGATGAGGAGGCCAAGCAGTTTTTAGCCGATAGGTACATTATTGGTCAATGCCCAAAGTGCGGTAATGAAAATGCCTATGGCGATCAGTGTGAAAAATGCGGGAGTTCATTAAGCCCAACGGAACTGATTAATCCCCGTTCGGCATTAAGCGGAAGCAAGCCTGTATTAAAACAAACGAAGAACTGGTTTTTGCCTCTGGATAAACTTCAGGGCAAAATTGCAGCATATATTAATGCCCACTCATACTGGAAACCCAATGTATACGGGCAGTGTAAAAGTTGGCTGGAGAGTGGAGACGGATTACAGCCCAGAGCGATGACCAGAGATTTGGATTGGGGCGTAAAAGTGCCGGTTTCCGGAGGTGAGGGAAAGGTACTGTACGTATGGTTTGATGCACCCATCGGGTATATCAGTGCCACCAAAGAACTGCTTCCGGACACCTGGCAGGAATACTGGAAAAGTCCGGACAGCAGACTGATTCATTTTATTGGGAAAGATAATATTGTTTTTCACTGTATCATATTCCCGGCCATGCTTATGGAGCATGGGGAATTTATTTTACCGGAACAGGTTCCGGCCAATGAGTTTTTAAATTTAGAGGGAGATAAAATTTCTACTTCACGAAATTGGGCGGTTTGGCTGCATGAGTATTTAGAGGATTTTAAAGACCAACAAGATGTTTTGAGATATACACTTTGCAGCAATTCTCCTGAAACAAAAGATAATGATTTTACCTGGAAGGATTTTCAGGCAAGGAATAACAGTGAACTGGTTGCCATACTGGGGAATTTTGTGAACAGAACATTGGTTTTAACCGCAAAATATTATCAGGGAAAAGTTCCGCCGGCAAATACTTTTACAAAAGAAGATTTGCTTGTGCTGGAGGAGCTAGCTGCTTTTCCGGATAAGATAAGCAGAGCACTCGAACAATTTCGCTTCAGGGAGGCCATCCAGGAGATGATGAACATGGCCCGATTAGGCAATAAATACCTAGCCGATACAGAACCATGGAAATTAATAAAGACCGATGAAGAGAGAGTAAAGACTATTTTAAATACAGCCCTTCAAATCACGGTTAATTTAGCCATTGTTTGCGAACCATTTTTACCGTTTACTTCGGCAAAACTTTTTGCCATGCTAAATGTAAAGCCATTAAACTGGCTAAATGCTTTGCATACTAATAACATCCCTGCCGGACACGCGCTTGGTAAGGAAGAACTATTATTCACAAAAATTGAAGATGAACAAATTCAAAATCAGCTGGAAAAACTTGTAATGGCAAAAGATTCAGCTAAACCGAATACCAAAATTTTCCCACCTAAAACCGAAGTAACGTTTGATGATTTTATGAAAATGGATATTCGTGTAGGTACTATTTTGGAAGCAGAACGTGTTCCTAAAACAGACAAGTTGCTTAAATTGAAGATAGACACAGGAATAGACGTACGAACAGTAGTAAGCGGAATAGCACAATATTATAAGCCTGAAGAAATTATTGGGCAACAAGTAAGTGTTTTGGCCAATCTGGCCACTCGTAAAATTAAAGGAATTGAGAGCAAGGGAATGATATTAATGGCAGAGAATGATAAAGGGGAACTTTGCTTTGTGTCGCCTATTGATAAAGATATAGCAAACAATGGGTCTATTATTAAATAGATGTTTTTTTATTCTGCTTTTTTTCTTTGCTAAAGGGCTTTTTTACGCACAAAAGAAACCTGTTTCTATTCAGGAAAGAGAAACAACTGAAAAAGATTACAGAAGTAAAGATGAATTTAAAAAGTACGGAAAATACAATACTCAAATAGCTGCTTGGCAAATTCAAAATTTAAAATTCGGAGCTTTAGTCGTCAGGTTTCAAAGCAACAGACGAAAAATAGAGGCATTCAGAAAGCAAGGAAACAGCGAAGCAGAAAATAAAGTTAGGGCAGAAACGCAGTATTACACAAAGTTAATGATGCGTGCATACATGGACGAGTTTAATTTTTGCAAAGTTTATTTCATGTACGCCGAATACAGCGATTCTTTACTGAAAGGAGCCAGGAAAGGAATATTTCTTGATACAACACTCTCGTTAGACAATACGATTGAAATGAAAGAGCAGTTTTACTTGATTGCCGAGAAAGATTATGTATATAATTCCTCTATAGGATTAATAAAAGAGGATACTGCCAAATACGTTTATGAAACCGGTAATCCTGCTTTTCAGGCCCCTGTTGTATTAAAAAATAAATACGGACATCAGCTGAAAAACCCTTTCCCATTTTACGTCAATAGAACGGTATTTAAATCAGGGAACACTCACAAAATAAACTTTAAGTACATAGGTATTGATGGCGACAAAGAACTCGAAAAGACAATGGTTTTAACCATACCAAAAGAATTAACTCTCGAAAGGCAACGATATTATATTGCCGATTTAAATGAAAAACTCCAGAGCTTTTACCTTCAAAGCCAATATAAACAAGCAACACTGCCAAATATCAGCTGGTATTTATATTAACTCCCTGATTTTTAACAATTTTGTTCTGTTACTATTCTAATATACAGTACTTTTCGTTGTTTTTTGAAATTTATTTTCATTTAAAAATCTAAAATCTTAAGTTTGGTAAAGTATAACTAAATCGGTTTTAATCATGAAGACATTTTTTACAATTCTAGCCTTTTTTGCGGCTCTTTTACTTACAGCTCAAAAAAACACCTCGCTTCTATGGAAGTACTCTTCCGACGATAAAGTTTCACAGCGCAGTTATCGCCAAATAGTTCCTAAGGCTTACAAGGTGTATGAGTTGCAGTATAGTCAGCTCAAACAACACTTGTATACTGCCCCAAACGAGAACAATGTGCCTATTAATCAAAGCGGATGTATTATTAGTTTACCTGCTCCTGATGGACAAATGCAGGAGTTTAGGGTGGTAGAATCACCAGTTATGGCGCCTGAGTTGTGCGCATCGTTTCCTGAAATAAGAACTTTTGCTATTCAGGGAATTACCGATAAGTATGCAACCGGTAAAATAGATTTTACTCATTTTGGTTTTCATGCCATGGTGCGCAGTATAAATGGTGACTTTTTCATAGACCCTTATTCTGCATATAATACCCAAGACTATATCACTTATTACGTAAAAGATTATGAGAAACCGGAAGAGGGAAAATTACCCGAGGTTGGCGTTGAAGGAATGGCAACTGCACCGCATGATAAGAGTAAAGAACCTTTCGCTAATTTGCAAAGTACTATGCCTCCCGCACCCTGCGTTGGAAGTAACCTGAGAACGTACCGCTTGGCAGTTGCCTGTACCGGCGAATATGCCGTAGCTGTTTGTAATCCTTCAGTTCCAACAGTTCCGCTTACCTTGTCAAAAATAGTAACCAGTGTAAACAGGGTGGATGGCGTTTATAGAACAGAAGTTGCAGTTCGATTAACTTTAGTTCCTACAACAACCAACGTAATTTTTCTAGACGGAGCAACTGACCCATTTAATAACACCAATGCTACAACGTTAATAGGCCAAAGCCAAACCGTAATTACCAATACCATAGGAAGCGCCAATTTTGACATAGGCCACACGTTTAGCACCGGGGCCGGTGGTTTGGCCGGTTTGGGCGTGGTTTGCTCAAACAGTAACAAGGCCAGGGGGGTTACCGGAAGCCCTCAGCCTTGGGGAGACCCATATGATATTGATTACGTATGCCACGAAATTGGGCATCAGTTTAACGGAAACCACACATTTAATGCGCTAACAAACTCCTGTAACGGTAACCGCAATGCCGCCACATCAGTGGAGCCCGGCAGTGGAATAACGATTATGGGCTATGCCGGAATTTGCGGAGCAACAAATAATTTAGCAAATAACAGCATTGCATACTTTCATGCAATTAGTTACGATGAAATTGTAAATTTTGTTACTACGGGTGCCGGAAATAGTTGTCAGGTTTCCAGTAGCACCGGAAATGGAGCTCCGGTTGTTACAGCTCCATCAAGTTACGTAGTTCCGGTAAATACTCCTTTTCAATTAACGGGAAGTGCTACTGATCCTAACGGAGACCCGCTTACTTATTCATGGGAAGAAACCGATCCGGGCTCTTCAGGCGGAAATTGGAATTCGGGTAATAAACCCTTTTTCCGTTCTTATGTGCCTGTAAATACGCCAACACGTTATTTCCCTACACTAAACGCTGTTCTTACAAACAGTTTACAGGGCTTTAAAGGAGAGTATTTGCCCACTACTGCTCAAACCCTAAACTTTCGCTTAACAGCCCGAGATAATAAAGCAACAGGAGGAGGGGTTTGCTATGCGGCGACAACCATTACCGTTAATGCTTCTGCCGGTCCTTTTGACGTTACCTACCCGAGCAATACCGGAATCAGCTGGAACTCGGGTTCTCAGCAAACTATAACCTGGAATGTTAACAACACCAATTTAGCTCCGGTTAGTTGTGCTAATGTAAATATTTTAATAAGCTATAACTCCGGAAGTACGTTTAGTACGTTATTGGCCAATACGCCTAATGATGGAAGTCAATTGATAACCGTTCCAACCGTTAGTGCTACCATTTCAACTTGCCGTATAAGGGTAGAAGCGGCAAATAATGTGTTTTACGATATCAGCGATAATAATTTTACCATCAACTTTGTTCCTAATGTTGGCTTGGAGGAGTACACTTCCGAAAACAGTTTCGGATTACAGATATTCCCCAATCCTGCCACAGACTTTGTAAAGTTCGAAATAGATGAGGTAATGACCAAAGAAGCTTCCCTAAGTATATATAACCAATTAGGCAAGCTTGTATACGTTCAAAATATAGACAAGTCCGGTAAGGGAATTATTGATTTGCAAAACTTTTCGCCGGGAATATATATGTTACAGGTAAAAAATACCGATGGTAAAAGAACCGTAAAAAAATTAATTGTAGATTAGTTTAAAAAGGCCGCCAATTTAGGCGGCCTTTTTAATTTACTGATAATCACTAGGTTTCTTTTTTTAGTACTTGTAACTTCTAACCAACTTCTATCGTCTTATTTCAAAGGCATGAATGTATCGGACTACAATAAATGTGTGGATAACTATGCAGATGGATTGTACCGTTTCATGCTAAAGAATACGAAGGATAAAGATTTGGCAAAAGATTTAGTTCAGGATGCTTTTGAAAAACTTTGGCGTAAGTTAAATGATGTGCATGCCGATAAAGCCAAAACCTATTTATTTACAACAGCCTACCATGCTTTTATTGACTATACAAGAAAGCAAAAACATAAAGCAGCATTTTCGGAAATTAACGAGTTGGATTTAGTGTACGAGAAAAATGTGGATAACATTAAGGAACTGTTGAATAAAGCACTGGAGTTGCTTCCGGAAATTCAGCGTACTGTAGTTATGCTTCGAGATTATGAAGGGTACGATTATCTTGAAATAGGGAAAATAACCGGGCTCAGCGAAAGTCAGGTTAAGGTATACATTTTCCGGGCACGGCAAACATTAAAAAAATACTTAATTAAAGCGGAACTAATTCCTTGAAAAAAGTAGACTTAAATAATTACGAGGCCTATATCGTTGATTATTACGACGGGAAGCTAAACGCCGAAGAAGCGAGTATGCTAAAAAGCTTTTTACTGCTGCATCCTGAGCTGGATGTTTTTTTGGAAGAAGATTGGATAATAGTACCTGCTGATGAAGAAAAAAAGTGCCCCTTTGATGTGCTTAAAGCGGAGTTTGATGAAGAATTTGTTTTCGGTTACGTAGAGGGAATGTTGTCTGAAAAAGAAATAGTTCAGGCACAGTTACTCGAAAAAAACAATAAATTATTTCAGTTAGCAGTTAAAGATTTTCAAAAAACAATTCTTGTACCCGATAGCACTATTGTTTTTGAAGAAAAACATAAACTATATAAAACGGGGCGTATACTTGTTTTGCCGAGCAGAAATTTTTTGAAGGTTGCTGCGGTAATATTTTTACCTGTTATGATAACTCTTTTACTGGTTGCTCTGTATAGCAAACGAGAAGAGCCTTTAACAAATTATTTATCTGATAATCCCGCAAGTTTATCACATAATAAAAAGTCTATAGCAATTTTGAAAAATGAAGGGAATACGCATGATAAATCTATTCAGTTAAAAAACAATCAAACATTCGATAAAAAAAATACAAGCGTAATTACAAATAATTCGATTAAGGAAAATCTTTCGTTTGATGGTGGAGATTCTTTATCGCAATTAAGTAATGAGCCGGACAATATCACTTCAATGCCATATAATTCGCTTGTGTCTGACAGCGCTATTGCTGCATCACCGTTGGTTCAGCAAATGAGTACAGAAAGTAAAGGTGTTTTTTTTATTGAGGAAGCAGATATAGAGGATATTCACGAAGTTTCTATTACCCCATCAAATAAAAATATGTTATGGAATATAGCAGCCAAAGGTTTAAGCATATTAAACAAAGGAGGATGGCATAAAGTAAGTGCTTCTAACGATAATCGCACATTATATATAGGAGGCGTAAGTATTAGTAAAGCACAATAATTTTCATTTTAAGCTGTAACTTATATAGAGTACAATCGTCTTACGCTAAAAGACAGGTATATGAACAGGATAGTATTATTTGTAATGAGCGTTTTGTTTTTTCGAAATGCTTTTTCTCAGGATATTAAGGAAATATTCTTAGATAAATATAACAAGCTTGCCATTTCCGGATCGGCAAGCGTAAGGTATCATATTTCGGATACCAGTAAGATGCAAATTAAGGGAAACGAGAATGATATTGAAAAGGTACAGTATAGTCAGGAAGGGGATGTAGTACAGGTAAAAACAACAGGAAATATTAAAAACCCTTTAATTATTCATTTGTTTGGAAAAGGGCTGCATGAAGTGATTTGTTCCGGAGCCTCAAGTTTTAAGTCGGCTTACAAATTGGAGGCAGAACAGTTTAGTATTGATTGCAGCGGGGCTTCCGGCATTAATATTTTGCTTCAAGCTTCTAGAGTTTCGTTAATTGCAAGTGGAGCTTCCGATATTAGTTTAAGAGGGGAAGCTAAAATGGTAACGGCATCTTTATCGGGAGCATCTTCGTTAAAAGCTTATGAACTTAAAACAGATACCTGTGTATTAAGGGCTGCCGGCGCATCATCGGCTAAGATATATGCATTTTCAAGGGTAGAAATTAATTCAACCGGATCCAGTACTGTAAAATTTAAAGGAGAGCCCAAGGATATTACTGTGGAGAGTGCAGCATCCTCTAAGGTGGTAAAAATACTAAACGAAAAAAATTTTGTTGAATCAGGAGACAGCACTAAACGAAAAACAACCATCCGTTATAAAAATAAGCATCTTATTATTATGGATAACAATGTTCCTGATTCCAGTATTTTTAAATATGGGAATGATTTATCTCGAGAGCATTGGCAGGGCTTATGGGTTGCTTTTGCCGGTTATACCAACCCGCAGCAAGGTTTTTCAATGAACACCCCGTACAATTATATGGAGTTGGATTACGCTCGTTCCTTTAATATACAGTGGAATTTAGGTCAAACAAATATTAACCTGTACAAAAAATACATACAGTTATCTACCGGATTGGGTTTTCATTTTAATAATTTAGCCTTCCGAAATAAAACCCGATTAAATGCAGATAGTTCATTTACCTGGGGTATTATAGATTCTTCAAATACATATAGCTACCGGAAAAACCGATTCAAGCAAAGTTATATAGCAGTGCCACTGTTGTTAAATTTCAATAGCAGTAAAATGCTGAAAAATAATTTTCATCTCACGTTAGGCGTAGTTGGCAAATACTTACTGAATTCAAAAACAAAACAAACATTGGTATTAAATAGCGATGAGTATAGGTTCAGAAGAAAGGATAGCTATAACTTAAATCCGTTTCAATTTGATGCATATGCCAGCATTGGTTACCGTAACGTAACATTGTTTGCTCAGTACGCTATTAATCCAATGTTTAGCAGTGGCAGGGGACCGGAATTGTATTCTTTCTCGGCCGGAATTAGATTGATAAGTTTTGATTAAAAGTTAAAAACCGTACTCTTTGTAGTCTTTAGTAAACTCATCTTCTTCAAACTTTGGATTCACTTGAAGAAAATGGTAATTGTACTCTTCAAAAAGCCCTTTGTCATCTTCAATTTTTATACTGATGGGTAAAAAATAGAATTTATCAATATACAATTCAACCTTACGGCAATACCAAGTAGGCACTTTTATAACCTCTCCGGGTTTCAATACATCAAAGTAATCTTTATACTTTTTATTTCTTTCCAATATCATGTATTCGCAAACGTGCAGCTTGCGTGCAATGCTGGTTATGTTTTCGTTGGAGCCTATTTTGTAATCAACAAAGGAAAAATCTTTATTGTCTATAATAACTTTATAACATAATCGATTATTTATTTTTTCTTCCCCGTGCATAGAAAACACTTCGTCAAAATCATCTCCTAATTTTTTTACACTGTAAGCAATAATAGTGGCAAAGTAATCGTAACCCATTTCATTGAGGGTATGGTGTTGGTCTTGCCGCATTAAGTCTCCCAAAGGATCGAGATTTAAGTTGATGTAGGGAAAAGAGTTTGGCTTAACCAATGCTTTTCCTTTGTTCTTGCCCTCTACCCACAAAACTTCTATACCTTTTATATACAAGTATATCTTTCTTGGTTTTTTTTGAAATTTTACGGCACTCTCGTAATAGTTAAATCCTTTTTTTCCTCGTTCCGTAATTTTAAGATGATATTTTAGCCCCTTAATTTCGCTTATGCTGTTGAGTGTTTTTACTACAATTTCTTTACAGGATAACTCGTCTTTTTGGGATAAAGCTATGTTGCTGCAAAACAGCAGAATAACCTGGATGAACAAAAAATACTGAAAACGACCCAACATCCCGGCAAATTAACAGATAAATTAACTACGAAACAAATGTTGCCTGATTTTTAGATTAATTTTAAAAAATATACCGCATTTTATGAATGAATAAAATTAAATTTGTTTAAAGAAGCCTATATTTACAGTCCCGCTGATGATGGTAGATGTGCAAAAACATATTATTCGAGGAATAAAAGAGTTGCTTTTTAGTAACGATTATGTTGTTTTGCCAGGGTTTGGTGGTTTTGTAGCTCGCCATCATTTTGCCTCATTCTCTGCCAATAAACATGTGCTGCTGCCGCCCGGCAAAACTATTTCATTCAATAAACAACTGCGGCAAAACGATGGATTGCTGATACACTGGTTGGCTTCTGAAATTAATATTTCACAGGAAGAGGCCGCCGCTTCTGTTAATGAATTTAGTGAGTATTGCTCGCAAGTTCTTCATGCGCGCAAAAGATTGAATTTAGAGTCCCTGGGCTTTTTTTATTTAGACACCGAAAGCAATGTTTGCTTTGAACCTGCACAGGGAGAAAACTTCTTGCCCGAAAGTTTTGGACTTGCCCCCATTTTATTGACATTACCGGAAGATAAGCCTCAAGAAAAAAGAAAATTGGAGTTTGTTGATAAACCTGCAGACACAATCGTTTCTAAATCCGCCAAGCAGAGCTATCGTAATTGGGCTAAACCCTTTGCTTACATATTGTTGGGAGGTAGTATTTTGTTTTTTACGCTGGCAGCACTTTCTAAATTAAATAAAATTAATCATTCGCTTTTTGCAGGACTATCCGGAAGTTCAGCGGCATTTATTTATAAACCGGTTACCTATCCCGAATTAAAAGTAGAAAATATCGATGCTGAATTAAAGCCTTACGTTGTAAATGCGGAAAGCCTATCGGTTGTGGAATTAAATGGAAAACATTTTCCGGTTACCGTTGCTGCTAAAAAAGATAAAACTAAAGTGGCACATAAAAACCAATCCTTTTTAAAGAAAAGTTTCCCTGTTACAAAATCATCCGGAGGAAAATTTCAGATAGTATTTGGCTGTTTCAGTCAGGAGGGGAATGCGCATCGCCTAGTTAATAAATTAAATAATCAGAACATTCCTGCTCAAATATCCGGTATAAATAATAAAGGAATGCACATTGTAAGCTGTTCGGGTTTTTCGGCAAAAGAGGAGGCACTTAACTACCTACAGGCTGTAAAAGAAAGTTATCCTACGGCATGGATCAAGACGGTTGATTAGTTTCTGTCGTTTCATTGCTTGCTTTTTCTGTTTCGTTTAATTCCTGTTTCTTACGCTTTTGTTTATAATAATATGCTGCCAAGAAAAGTAAAACGCCTACAACAATGGTACCCAGCATGCCCTTCACAAAGTCTGAATTTGATTTTAAAACAACCAAAAAAACGATGGCAATCAGCAGCAACGTAGCAACTTCGTTAAAGAGCCTGAGTTTAAATGAGCCACAGCGGTATATACCTGCCTGTTGCTCCCGGTTTATTCGATGGCATTGGATGTGATACAGGAGTAATAAAAAAACGGAACAAAGTTTTAACCACATCCAGGGCATTGATAGGTAAGCAGTGTTTAACCAAATCATCCAAAAACCAAAAATAAAAGTAGCCACTGCTGAGGGCCAGCCTATAATAAAAAGTAATCTATTTTGCATGATAGAGAACTGGCGGGTTAGTATTGGTCTGGCAATTTCATCTTTTGATTGAGCTTCGGCGTTATAAATAAACAGTCGAACCAAATAAAATAATGAGGCGAACCAAGCAACTACAAAAATTATATGCAGCGACTTTACGTATAAAAAATCCATACAGCAAATATATAAGTTATACTGCCAAAGCGTACCTTTGGTTTGTTATTAGTTTACCATGAAAGTAAAAACCCCTTCGCAATCACTTACCATAAATACGGAAGTTGTACTTCCGAATGACACCAACCACGTAGGAAATTTATTTGGAGGAAAGCTCATGCAGTGGGTAGATATTACTGCTGCCATTGCAGCACAGCGTCACTGTGGTAGGGTAGTGGTAACGGCGGCTATTAACCATGTTTCATTTGATAATCCTATTAAGCAAAATTCAGTAGTAACCTTAGAGGCAAAGGTAAGCAGGGCTTTTTCCAGCAGTATGGAAGTGTATGTAGATGTTTGGGTTGAAAATCCGGTAACAGGAGAAAAAATAAAATGCAATGAGGCCATCTTAACATTTGTGGCAATTGATCAAAACGGTGCACCGCTCCCTGTTCCTCAGTTGGTCCCTGAAACCGAACTGGAAAAGAAGAGATTTGAAAGCGCTTTACGTCGTAGGCAGTTGTCTTTAATATTGGCGGGTAGAATAAATCCGGATGAGGCTACAGAGCTAAAAGCACTGTTCGTTAAAGATTGAGTGATTGAACATCCTGTAAGTTCATGCAGTTAAAATGTCCTTTCGGACACTTGTTATAACCCAGTTTTGAGCAAGGCCTGCATTTCAGATTTTTTATCTCCATTATTTTATTTTCGGGATGTGGCATGTACGGACTCATTCCAAACTCCGGAATGGTGTTTCCCCAAAAAGAAATTATTTTCTTATGGAACGCAGCGGCAATGTGCATAAGCCCGGTATCCGAGGTAATTACCAGTTCACTTTTTTTAATAACGTATGCACTTTGATTTAGTGTTAAAAGTCCACAAGCGTTTACAACATTATTACAAACGGAAACAAGCTTTTTTATCTCATCGGCTTCTTCATTTCCGCCCAAAACTATAAATTGTTTATTTGTTCGCTTGCATATTTCTATAAGCTTATTTACAGGAATTCTCTTGGTAAAATAAGACCCTCCGGCTACCAGTGCAATAAATGAATTAGATTTTAGTTCAGGGAATTTTTCTTCGATAGTAAACTCATCTTCCTTCGATATAAAATAATCTAGACCGTTGTTGTCATTAATTACACCCAGCGGCTTAACAGCATTAAAATAACGATCAACAATATGAACCGGTGGCAGCAGTTTACTGTTTTTGAACCAAACGCATAGTAATTTTCTGAAATTTATTTTGTTAAAAGAAAATGATGGGGTGTTTAATGCCCTTTTAAGTAAAAAGCTTCGTAAATTATTATGTAAATCAATGACGTATGTATATTTCTCTGATTTTAAAACAGGTAACACCTCTTCTAAATCCTTTTTGAAATATATTTTTTTGTCGATATAGGGGTTATGCCTAATGGTTTCACCAAATTTTTCTTTGCAAACAAAATGAATTTCAGCATTTTGTAGTTGGTTTCTTAAACAACGTATGATAGGGGTGGTAAGAACAATGTCGCCGATGGAACTAAAACGAATTATTAACAGCTTTTTTTTCAATGAATACCAACCTTTTGCACAAAGATATCGTTTAGGATAACAATATTGTTGGGTATTTTTTATTAAATTGAGGTTAATAATTTAATAAATTTACACCCCTGACACTAAAAAAAAGAACATGAAAAAAATCTACTCCTTTCTTGCTGTTTTACTACTCGCTTTAATTCAATTTTCTACCGCTCAGGTTTCGGTATACTCTTTTACGCAGTTTCCGGGAAGCTATTCGGCCATTACCGGAGGTACTGTTTTTGGAGATCCTTCTACCGACGACCAGCGTTTTGTAGACCCCACCGTGCCTCTAGGTGGCTTTTCAGATACCGGCCCGGGTATCCCAATTGGGTTCAACTTTACTTTTAACGGGAATGTATATGATGTTTTTGCCTTGAACGCAAACGGTTGGTTGAGTTTTGGTAATTCCTCAGTTACACCCAGTCCGGTAAACATTAATTCTTCCACATCTTATAACCCCATATCAGCCACTTCTACCGCTCCCGGAATACTACAAAACCGTTTCTGTGCTTTAGCCAGGGACCTTCAGGGACAAACGGGCTCCGAAATAAGAGTTCAAACAATTGGTTTTCCTCCAAACCAAACCTGCGTAATTCAGTTTACCAATTATAGAAGATATCTTCAAACGGGAGACAGCTTCGATTTTCAAATTCGATTGGAGGAAACTTCTAATACAATTTCAGTTGTATACGGCACTTTCACAACTTCGGTTGCTACTGCTCAAGTGGCTCAGGTTGGCTTACGCGGACAATCCAATGCTGACTTTAATAACCGTATCGTTAATACCTTAAATCCCTGGAGTAGCTCCATCCCCGGCACTTTAAATTCATCAAGCGTTAATTTTTTGAGTACACTAACTCCATCATTAGGTTTAACCTATCGCTGGATACCTCCGGCACCTTGTACCGGGAGTCCTGCTTCGGGAACAGCTGCAATAAGCAGTTCAACAGGTTGTCCTAATACCAATTTTACATTGACCTCCACCGGTGCAACTTCAGGTCCCGGTATTCAGTATCAATGGTTTTCTTCCAGTACACCAACCGGTCCTTGGTCTAGCATCACCGGCGCTACCTCAACCATATTTACTACTTCTGTAAGTGCCACTACCTACTTTCAGATGGTAGTTACCTGCACCAACAGCAGCCAATCTGCAACAACTTCGGTAGTTGGCTATACGGTAGTTAATCCCGGCCCATGTGTTTGTGCGGGTTATCCGGCTTCATCTGCCAATTCAACTTTTGATGGAGAAATTTTTAATGTAACATTTGGAACGCTTAATAACAATAGTAACTGTACAACTGTTGCTCCCGGTCCGGGTTCCTTGGCTCAGCGCTATAGCAACTATGCAGGTTTTGTGGCTGCACCAACCGTAATGCAAGGTCAGTCGGTTCCGTTTAGTGTGGCTCTTAATACTTGCGGAGGAAATTTTGGCACCGCTATAAAAATATTTATAGATTTTAATCAAAACGGGGTATTTACTGATCCGGGAGAAGAGGTTTTTGTTAGTGCAGCTTCGATTGTGGGTCCTTTTACGGAGTCGGGGAATATTACAATTCCATTAACCGCCAACGTGGGGACTACCAGAATGCGTGTGGTACAGGTAGAAACAACACTTCCTTCCAGTATTTCCTCCAGCGGAACTTATGGATGGGGTGAGACAGAGGATTATTGTATAGATATTGTATCTGCCTCCGCCTGTACAGGAGCTCCTAACTCCGGAACAGCCTCTGTTTCTTCACCAACCGGTTGCCCTAATTCTACCGTAAACGTTACGGCAACCGGCCTCACCATTGGCACAGGGCTCCAATATCAGTGGTATTCTTCTCCCACACCAACCGGCCCCTGGACAAGCATAACCAATGCTACCAATACAGCCTATAATGCAACAGTTACCTCTACAACCTATTTTCAAATGGTAACTACCTGTACTAACAGTAGTCAATCGGCTACTACCAGCGTTACCGGCTTTACAGTAGTAAATCCCGGTCCTTGTATCTGTAATACCTATGGTTCTTCCGGAGCTACCAGCGCAGCCGATGAAGATATTTTTGGTGTTACATTCGGAACGTTGAATAATACAAGTAATTGTACCGTTCCTGCACCGGGCCCGGGTTCTGTGTTAAACCGTTACGCAAACTATGCGGGCTTTGTGGCAGCTCCTCAGGTAATGCAAGGTCAATCGGTACCTTTTAATATTGATATTAATACATGTGGCGGTTGGTTTGGAATGCAGTTTGACATATACATTGATTACAACCAAAATGGATTATTTACCGATCCGGGGGAATTGGCGCACAGTAATACAAACGCCAACCAGGGGCCCAATACCGGAAATATAACAATTCCTATCACTGCAAGTGTTGGCATTACTCGTATGCGTATAGTTGCCGTAGAGGGCGTAGTTCCCGGACCTACAGGGCCATACACTTGGGGCGAAACAGAAGATTATTGTATTGATATCATTGCAGCCACAAACTGTAGTGGAACACCTAATCCCGGTTTAGCTACCATTTCTACCAACACCGGTTGCGTTACCGATGTGTTTAACTTAGGTGCAACAGGAATCACTGTAGGAAACGGTATTCAATACCAATGGCAGTCGGCACCAAGCGCTTCAGGACCTTGGACTAACATGCCGGGTGGAACCATAGTTAATTTTACGGCTACTGCCTCTTCAACTACTTTTTATCAGTTGGTTACTACTTGTACTATCAGTAGTTTGTCGGCAACCAGTTCAATTGTTTCTTTTACTCCGGCAAATTGCTACTTAATGAGTACCGCTACCATTACTACTTGTAGCGGAACTTTGTACGATAGCGGAGGGCCTAATAATAACTACCAAAATAACGAGAGTTATACATTAACGTTAGTTCCCGCTACACCCAATGCTATGGCTCAGCTAACCTTTAACAGTTTTAATACAGAATCTGGATTTGATTACTTATATATTTACGATGGAAATTCAACAGCTGCTCCTTTAATCGGTCAGTATGACGGGAACACACTTCCACCTCCTATTACTGCAACAAACAGTTCCGGAATATTAACTTTGGTATTTACTTCCGACTTTATTATTAACTTATCCGGATGGGACGCAACCATTTCCTGCAGTGTTCTGCCTACTTGTTCGGGGTCTCCTAACTCCGGTACAGCTACTATATCTTCTCCAACCGCCTGCTTGAGTAGCGGAGCCAGTTTAGGTGCAACTGGCGTTACTTTGGCTTCCGGTATACAATACCAGTGGTATTCATCAAGTTCACCAACAGGACCTTGGACAAGCGTTCCAAGTGCTACAATGGTTAACGTAAATGTTACGCCCACTACGGTTACTTATTATCAATTGGTAACTACCTGTACTGTTAGTGCCCAGTCGGCAACCAGTTCGGTGGTTTCCTTCACTCCCGTTAACTGTTATATTATGAGTAACAACACCATTACTACTTGTGGAGGAACGGTGTACGATTCAGGTGGACCAAGCGCCAACTATAGCAACAATGAAAGCTATACACTAACTATTTTACCGTCTACGCCAGGTTCCAGTGTAAGCTTAACGTTTAATGCATTCGATACGGAGGCTAATTTTGATTATCTGTATATTTATGATGGAACAACTACGGCAGCTCCGCTTTTGGGTCAATATGACGGAAACACGCTACCTCCAAATACAACGGCTGGTAATAGCTCCGGAGCCCTTACGCTCCTGTTTACCTCTGATGGTTCAGTAACTTTTTCAGGTTTTGAAATAGCTTTAAGCTGTTCTAATCCTTGTGCTGGACCACCTGCTGCTCCCTCGGCAACCGGAGCACTTATTTGTTCCGGCTCGCAAGCTACTTTAACTGCCTCTCCAACAGGAACAGCGCAATGGTACAGCTCTGCTTCTTCAACGGTATACATTGCTCAGGGAAATACTTTTGTAACACCCATATTAAGTTCCAATACCACTTACTATGTGAAAGATTCAACAAGTTGTGGTATTAGTAGCGTAACGGCTGTGAATGTTACGGTTAATCCGGCACCTTCGTTGACTATATCTCCTGCAACAACAAGTCTTTGTGCCGGGCAAAGTTTAACCATAACCGCCTCGGGTGCTTCTACTTATAGCTGGAGTACCAGCGCTTCTACTTCATCGGTTGTGGTAAGTCCTACGGTAACTACGAGCTATACTGTTACAGGTTCTGCACCTGCTTGTCCGAATACTTCTGCGGTTGTAAATGTTACTGTGCACGCATTACCTTCTGTTTCTCTTTCTGCTGCGGTTAGCACAATTTGTGCTATTAACGGAAGTATTGCTTTAACAGGTAATCCGCCCGGTGGTACCTACAGCGGAGTGGCCGTAACAGGAAGTTTACTGAGTGTTACAAATCCGGGAACGTATACACCTATGTACACTTACACTAATACCGCTACCGGCTGCTTTAACAGCGCCACAACCACGGTAATTGTGGCAAATTGTACCGGCTTGTCGGAAAGTTATGGTGTGTCGGCAGAGCAAATTCGTATACTGCCTAACCCTAACTCGGGTGCTTTTGTTATTGAAACTACCAACACTCTTGCTAAAGACATTGAGTTGAGTGATGTTGCCGGAAGGGTTGTTTACCGAAAAACCTCTGAAGAAAGCAGCATACAGGTTGATATAAGCCATTTGGCAAATGGCTGGTATCAGCTCAAAATAAACGACAGCCAAGGCCTAAAAATATTCAAGATAATCAAGCAGTAGGGTTATTTATAAATGAAAGTTTGGGTAGTATTTAAATTACCCAAACTTTTTAAGTTTAAAATTGTTTAACCAAGTAATATGAAAAAAATAAGTTTACTAGTTTCTCTTATCGCATGTTTGTGGTACGGGAATAATTTAAAGGCTCAAATATATTTGAGTGAGGATTTCGAAGCAGCCTTTACCGGAAGCCCATCGGCTCCCACCGGCTGGACTCAAACACGTTTGGTTTTGTTGGGGGACGGAAATCCTGAGGCTCCAACAACCAATGGTGAAAAGGACTGGGAAAGAAATACCAATATCGGGCCTGCAACCTGGAGTATATCTTCTTTAGGCATATTTCCAAATGCTGCAGTAAGTGGTAGCAACGTACTTTTTATGAACGAATATTATTTTGGAAGCACGGCGAATGCTTTTGGCAACAGGAGGATGGAAACACCGAATGTTAACCTGAGTTCGTCAACCAGTCCTTATGTGAGGTTTTGGCTTTTTAGTGGCAGTACGGCCGATAGAATGCAGTTAAGGGTTGTTGCTTCCAATGATGGAGGGAATACATGGAATACCATTATGTGGGTAGCACCCAATGCAGAAATTAATACGACATTTTCGTCCTCTACTCCCTGGCAAAGAATAAATGTGAAGATTCCTTCTGCATTTATGGTAGCCAATGCCAAGTTTGGCTTGGAATTCACTAACGGATGGGGCGTTCAAAATTATTTTATTGATGATTTTGTTATAGAAGAATTTACCCCAACCACAATAACTTCTGCAGGCACCGGCTTATGGAGTAATCCGGCTACTTGGGTGGGAGGTATTGTGCCAACGGCAAACAACGATGTGGTTATTAGTCCCGGCCATAGTGTAACTATAGATTTTACCTCTGCAAGATGCCAGAATATTACGGTAGATGGGTTTTTGCAATATTCAACTACGACATCTCACTTCTTGCATGTTCTGGGAAATATGACAGTAAGTCCTACAGGTACCTTTTTTTCCGGTAATGGTACTGCTGCCAGAAAAACTTTTTTTGGCGGAAACATTGTTAATAACGGATTGATGAATTTTCAACCCGGAACGAGTATCCTTGGTACATTGATGTGGGTAGGCTACACCGGAAATTATTCGGGCAGTGGTACCTTATTTAATAACCGGGTACCGGTGGTAATTCACATGGCTCAGGGCGGAGTAAGCTATAGCAATCCGTTTACCATATCCAATACCTGTGCCCTATATTTAGGCGTGGTAAATGCAAACAATCTTACTTTAGGGAATCCGCCTGCTTCTGCTGCTTTTACTACAGAAAGAGCCTATGGTTCATTTACCAATACCCCAATATTTAACAACACCAATGTTTCTCAGCGCAATCTTTCTTTTTTAAATTCAGCATCTATGCTAAACTGCTTCTTAGCGCTTCCTCAGGTGGTGTTATCCCCGGGAGAGGAGGTTGAGCTAATATCAGGTAATAGGCAGGTAACCGGTAATTTAACAATGAACACCCATAATAATATTCAGTTGAACTATCCCATGTCGGTTGGTACCTTTACCGGAACCCAAAACATCAGTCTTACAAGAGGGATTATCATAACAAATACCACCAATTTGCTTACACTTAATTCTTCTGCCACAGGAGCTACAGGGGCAATTCCAAGTACTATTAACAGTGATGGAACGAATGGAGGAAATCATGGTTCTTATGTAGCCGGCCCTATCAGAATAATTTTTCCAACTGCCGGAACCACAGCAAGAAACTTTCCTTTAGGAGAGGGAACAGCGTTTCATAATAATACCCCCTCTTCCAATGTTAATAGAAGCTTGGCTTTGGCTGCGGGCGTAACGGCTTGGAATAGTCAAACCATAACAGCTACTATAGAAGGTGCACCCAGCGGGTTAACCAATGCCCCGGTAAATGTGATCATGGGAAGCCGTGCCTACCGTTTAAACATGAACGGAGGCCCCGGATTAGCGGCATCTAACGTGTTAACTATGCGTTTTAATAACTCAACTTTTGGCGGTAGTGATAATCTCATTGGAAATTTACAGGATATTCGTATAGTTCAAGCCCCTTCATTAAGTGGTCCTTGGACGGAGCGCTCTGTAACCAGCGGATCCGGTTTAATTGTGAACAATACCATATACACTCGCTCAAACGCTACTGCTGCACCCGGCCCTATAAATAATGGAGATGAATATTTTGCATGGGGCTCTACCGGTGCGGCAATAGATATGTCGGCTGCTGCTTTGGTGAATCCACCAACGATTAGTTGTTATGGGCCAAACCAAACGGTGTCTGTTCGTGTAACAAATTCGGGCATAGCACCTATGGATTTTTCGGTGAATAATGCTACGGTAAGCTGTGATGTTGCCGGTGCGGTTACTCAAACATTTGCTCCTGTTGTACTAAACTCAGGAACTCTTGCAGTTGGAGCAAGCCAAACAGTTGTAGTAACTAACACATTTAATATGTCTACCGTTGGAACTTACAGCTTTAATGCCAATATTACTACTGCCGGAGATGTTGTTACCTCCAATAACGATATGCCGGTGGCTACCAGAACAGTTGTTGCGGCTTTGCCATTCCCATACTCTCAGGATTTTAATGCTTCCTTAACACTTCCTGCAGGAATGGTTGCATCCGGCAATGCACCTTTCCAAGTGCTGGCTAATCATGGAAACAATTATAATAATAATGCGATGAGTAGGAATTTATACTCAACGTTTTCCTTGTCAATTGTTGATCTTCCAAAATTAGGACAAGCAACCTCTTCTTCATTTATGACATATGATTACCGTTACCAGGATTGGTTTTCATATCCTTCTTCCCCGGCAACGAGTTTGATAGATTTGGCTAATGATAGTTTGAATATATATGTTTCAACAGATTGTGGTATTACTTATTCTCTTGTGCAGAGTGTTAATGCATCTAACCACACACCTACTGTTTCTATGACTACAAAAACAGTAAATTTGGGAGCTTTTTCCGGTAGTGATATTATCATAAGGTTTTTAGCAAAAAAAGTTGGAGGAGGTGATTACTATATCGACATTGATAATATCAACGTTTGTTCAGGCCCCCCTGCAGCCCCACCTTCCAGTGGAAGTTTAACTTGTTCGGGAAGTGCGGTTACCCTAACTACCAGCGTGGGAGGAACTGCTTTGTGGTACGCAACATCAACTCCCACTTCTGCTATTGCTACCGGCACAACCTATACCAGCCCTATACTTACCAGCAATACTACCTATTATGTAATGGATTCTACGTCTTGTGGAAACAGTACCTTAACCGCGGTGAATGTTACGGTATCTCCGGCTCCATCACTTACGGTTAGTTCTAATCCAACAGCTGTTTGTATAGGTAATACGGCCACTTTGACAGCAGCAGGAGCTCAAACATATAGCTGGAGTACAACAGCTACTACCTCCGTAATAAACGTATCACCAAGCGTAACTACTATATATACGGTTACAGGGTCTTCTCCTGCATGTGCGGATGATACCAAAACAATTAGTTTAACGGTGAATCCCAATCCTACGGTTTCCATAGCTGCTACCCCTACGGCTGTATGTCAGGGTAACTCGGCAGTATTAAACGCTTCCGGAGCATCTACCTATACATGGAATACAAGCGCCACAACAACCAGTATAAATGTTACGCCTTCGGTAACTACATCTTACACAGTTACTGGAACAGATGCGAACGCTTGCTCATCTTCAGCCACCGTTAATCTTGTAGTAAACTCCTTGCCCAGTGTTAGTTTAACGGCTGCTTCAAGCACTGTTTGCGTAGGCGGAAGTACCATAGCGCTTACGGGTTCTCCTTCCGGCGGAGTTTATAGCGGTAGCAACGTGTCGGGAAGCTCATTCAATCCCGCAACTGCCGGTACATTTAACCCTGTTTATTCGTATACGGATGCAGCAACCGGATGTTCAAATTCTGCCACTACAACTGTTTTGGTAATTAACTGTACCGGACTGGATAGCAAAGCGGATGTAAGCGCTTATTTAAAAGTTTATCCAAATCCGAATAATGGAAAATTTACTGTTTATCATGAAAATAAGGTAGTTGACAAAGTTCAGGTGCTTGACGTAACCGGTAGAATAGTTCATGAGCTAAAAGGCCAAACAAACCGGTTGGATGTTCAGCTTGATCAGTTAGCCAATGGTGTTTACTACCTTAAAGTTTCTGCAGGTAACGAAGAAGAAGTCGTTAAACTGATTAAGCAGTAATAATTTGAAATCTTAATTTTTAACCCCCCGCATACCAATGCGGGGGGTTTTGTTTCACGGAGTTTTTAAATAATTTGTTGGCAAGAAAGGAGCATAACGAAGTTTGTTTTCTTTTGCCAAAGATTGCTTGATGAATTTTTGTAGTGATTGGTGAAGTTTTGTATCGTGCGGTTTATCGGCTAACTTTTGCAGTTCTTTACAGATGTTTTTTTCAAATTCAAAAAAGTGATTTCCTTTTTCCAAATACCTTCGGTATGATTGTAGTTTGGAGAGAAAGAGTTCGATGTTGCCCAAATTAAAATGAATAACCAATTCCGATAAAAGGATCAGATTTTTAATATCAACACGTTGATTTCCGGTTTGTATAATGGCTCTGTTAATGTATTGTATGGCATTTTTATAAGAGTTTTTATTCAAGGAAAATACGATAAAATGGTAATAGGTGGTTATTTTTTCATCTGAACCCAAATACTCTTCATTTTCATGAAATAAAGTTTCCATTGGTTTAATCCAATGTAAATTTTCTTTGATGCGTTCTGAGGCAATCCATATATCCATCCGTAAAAGTACATTTACAGTAAAAATATCATGTTTCAGATGAGGGAGCTTGGATTTGGGATTAGACATGATAATAAGTCCGGTTTTATCTAGCAAAGACTCTGCTTCGTCAAATTTTTGCTGATATATGAGGGCAATACAAAGATTCCGAATAGAACGAAGATATTCACCAAACTCATTATTTAAGATAATTTGATTTTCGTTATAGAGTGCTATTGTTTTTTGTGCACATTCAAGAGCTTTTTCGGGATCTCCGTTTCGGATGGCTAAAAAGCCATTTATTTTATAAAAAAATATTTTAGCATTTGGGCTATATGCATACTTTTCATCACTCAGCAGTTTTTTGTGCCTTTTAAAAAATTTTTTATTATTTCCATAAAAGCTGGCTTCGGATGATTCTACTTTTGTCATAGCCCATATCCCTTCAAACTGAAGCAGATTAAAGTATAGCCTGGAAAGTTTGGAAATAAGTTGTTTATCGCTTTCAAACTGTTTTCTCAAATAATCTACATCTGAAAATTTGATGGCGGCTTTTATTTTTAGTTCAATGGCTTCAATCCTCAATAAATAACTGTAACTGTTTTCTGCGTAAATCACTTTATTTAGGTGTTTCAGCCCTTCTTCATAAAATCCCTTTAAAAAAAGTATCTGAGAATGTTTTATTAAACGGTTGTCTTTTTCGTTTTCGTACAAATCTTCTTTATACAATAGGAAAAGAATATCCAGTATTTTGTGATAAAGCCTTGTTGAGTTGCCTTTTATTTTTAGTTTCCCTTTTTCTTTCCCCTCCTTCACATATCGCTCAACAGTGTTAAAGTCGGTTAAAAAAACATTCTTGTCTTCATCAAAGGAAAAGGTCTTCATGTTAAGATGAATGTATCTTTTTTCCGTACGAGTTAGCGATTTTATTAGATAAATAAGGTTCTTTGACATTAGGCGTTTTAAGTTGACTTAAAAATAATCATTTATATTTAAAATGTATAAAATATTTATATAAAATATTTATAATCAATTATATAATAATCAAAATACATTTTTGAAATGTAATTTATTTGCAAAAATTGTCTCTTTTTAGAATGTTTTTTCGTTCAACTTTGTATTGTTCTTACTGTTGTACACATTACTGAATTATTAACTAAACTAAACTAAAATGAGAAAAATTTATGCGTTACTGTTGCTTGCGACGGCACTTACAGTCAAAGCACAAGTTACCGTGAATGGAGGCCCCACACTTACTTATACCTCTTTAAATTCAGCCTTTGCAGCCATTAATGCCGGAACGCATTTTGGCGCCATAACCATTGACATAACCGGAAATACAGTTGAAGGACCTGTTGGTTATGCTCCTACACCGCTTTTAGCCAGTGGACAAAGTTCGGCTAATTACACCTCAATTCTTATTCGTCCTACAGTTCAGGCTACTATTAGCGGAGCTCCTGCAACCGGACGTGGTGTTTTGGAATTAGACGGTGCCGATAACGTTACCATTGACGGAGACATTGCCTCCGGTCCCATTCAGCGAGATTTAACCATACAACATGCCGGATCGCCCACTTTGGCTGCTACAGCTGTTGTTCGCTTAATAGGTAGAACAACCGGAGGTTTGGGGGCTACATTCAATACCATCACCAACTGCGTTATCATCGGTAATACGGAAGGAAATGATGGCATAAGCGGTTCTACAGTTACTAATAGTCACGGTATTTATGCCGGAACAAATGCTGTAGCTTTAACGGCCGGCTCAACCGGAGATAATTACGATAACAATACGTTTACCAATAACGAGATTAATAAGGCATACATAGGAATTTGGATTGGCGGAACCACGAATTTGGCCGATAACAATTTAATAGCAAATAATATCATAGGATCTAATACTGCCGGCCAAACGATTTCTTTCGTGGGAGTAAGCTTGAGTGGTGTGGTAACAACTACCATAACACAAAATCAAATATTTAATTTAAAAGTTACAACATCTGTAAGCAATGCCGGGATACGCATTGCGGGTACAACCAGCAATAGCGTTACGATAAGCAGAAATCAGATATATGGCATTCATAGTCTCTCAACCGGAGGTTGGGGAGCGTATGGTGTTGACCTAATAGGTGGAACTAATCACTTAGTTGTGAACAACGCCATATATGATATTCGTACGGTTAACTACTCTTCTACCAGCACCACTTGGAATGCCTTTGGTATAA
This sequence comes from uncultured Akkermansia sp., assembly GCA_964585565.1. Taxonomy (GTDB): domain Bacteria; phylum Bacteroidota; class Bacteroidia; order B-17B0; family Aurantibacillaceae; genus Aurantibacillus. The sequence continues at coordinate 242,834 of CAZPEC010000003.1, forward strand.
GAATAACAGCAGGTACCGGTCACCGAATTTATTATAATTCCGTAAATCTGTTCGGCGACTTAACGGGAGCTACTTTTACCGCTGCAGGATCTGCGGCTTTGGTAATTACCTCTACAGCAGTTACCGGATTAGATATCAGAAACAATATATTTAATAATATTCAAACGAGCAGTCCTCCTGTAGTAACCACCAAAAAATTTATGGCGGTTTGGTTTCCGGCCTCCTATAATTTTGCAAACGCCGTTTTAGACAATAATGCCTACAATGTTACCAATGATGCCGACCATTTTGTTGGTAAGGTAGGAGTTACTAATAACGTGAATGAAGCCTCCAATATAGCAGCATGGAAAGCCTTTTCTCAGGTTAATAACATAACCAATGACGTAAATTCAGGACCGCTGTTTAATGCACCTGCTCCCTTTGTATCAAATACCAACCTCAATATTCCGGCTAATACGAATTACGTAGCCGAATCAGGAGCCGTTTTAATTCCGGCCTTAGGAACAAATATTGACATTAACGGAAACGTAAGGCCATTATCGGGGATTAACCCCAATACTGCGCCCGACATGGGAGCTTATGAGTTTGACGGATTAAACGGTACACCCGATGATGCAGGAATCAGCGCTATAGTAAATCCTGCTCCTTTAGCCTGTTATGGCGCCAACGAAACGGTTGTTGCTACCATAAAAAACTACGGAGTAAATAGCATTTCAAATATTCCTGTTACGGTGCTTGTATCCGGTCCTGTTAATCAGACACTAACCGGCACTTATACAGGAACCATTGCATCAAATGGGACTTTTAATTTTACCTTGTCTCCAACTATTAATATGAGTGCGGCAGGAGTATATTCTTTTACAGCCTATACCTCTTTGCCCGGCGATACACAAGCGTTGAATGACACACTGGCAAACCAAACCAGAACGGTTGTAGCACCGGCTCCTTTGCCGCAATCAGTTAGCTTTACCGGATTTACCGGAGCTAATTTGCCTACCGTGTTTCCCGGATGGTTTGAAGCACAGGGAGCTACGGTTCCTTCAGGAACTGTTTCCAATTGGATTAACCAGGCAAACCTGAATAGCCCCGGAAACGTGAATGCACGTGTATATATTTCCGGTGTGAGTAATAATGAGTGGATTGTGGGACCCAAAGTTTTGGCTACGGCAAGTACAAACATTTCGTTTGATGTTGCAGTTACAGCTAACGTATCGGCCCCGTTTAATCCTGCCACGATGGGAAGCGATGACAGGTTGCGTGTTATGGTATCTACAAACTGCGGACAGTCTTACACGCCAATATTTACAGTTAGTGTGAGCAACAGTTTAACTACCTCCTTTACCAATTTTAATGTAAATCTAAGCGCCTACGCGGGTCAGGAGATTATAGTTGCGTTTTTAGCTACCGATGGCCCTGTTAATGATGCGCTTTTATACTATCTGCACTTGGATAATATAAACCTATATAATGCCTCTGCAACAGATGCCGGTGTGAATATGTTTACCGCACCTGCTGCCGGTTGTTATGGGAATAATGAACCGGTAGTGGTTAACTTGAACAACTTTGGTATGGCTCCAATTTCAAACGTTCCGGTTACCGTGCTTGTTTCGGGAGCTGTTTCTCAAACTCTCAATTCGGTTTTCACAGGTACGCTTACTCCTTCAGCTTCAGCTAATTTTACTGTTGGTAATTTGAATATGACTACGGCCGGCACCTACAGTTTTAAAGCATTTCCAACCCTGGTAGGTGATTTGAATACATTTAATGATACATCTGTTATAACCAGAAATGTTTTACCTCTTTTTACGCTTCCTCAGTTTGTTAATTTTACCGGCTTTACAGGAGCTAACTTACCAAGCGTGGCTCCGGGTTGGGGAGAGGCTGTAGGGGCTACAGTTCCTTCAGGCACCACATCTATATGGACAAGCCAAACTGGATTGAATGCTACAGGAAACATTACCGCCCGAATTAATTTATTCACTACTACAAGAAATGAGTGGATTTTAGGGCCCAAAGTATTGGCCACTCCCGGTTCATTCTTAAGCTTTGATGCTGCAGTAACTGACTGGAACAGTATAACGGCTCCGGATGTTATGGGAAGTGACGACAGGGTTCGCGTAATGATTTCTACCGATTGTGGAGCAAGTTACACGCCCATATTCACCCTAAGTGCTGCCAATAATTTGGGAGTTAGTTTTACAAATTTCTCCATCCCGTTAGGAGCCTATGCCGGTCAGGAAATTATTATTGGATTTCTTGCGCAGGACGGCCCGGTTGACGACCTAGAAGATTATGATTTTCATTTGGATAACATAAATATATATAATGCCGCAGCACAAGACGGAGGTGTTACCGCAATTCTTTCTCCAACGGCTAATGCCTGCTTAAGTAATAATGAGCCTATTGTGGTAACCGTTCATAATTTTGGGTTCAACCCAATAACCAACTTCCCTGTTACGGCGTTTATCAGCGGCCCTGTAAATTCAACGGTTACTTCTAACTTTACCGGAACCCTGGCTCCGAATACAAGTGCCTCGTTTACCATAGGTACGGCAAACATGAATCCGTCCGGAACTTACACTATCAACGCCTTGACCAGTGTTTCCGGCGACCCCAATGCTTTTAATGATCAAACTTCCGCTACACGTACGCAATTACCCAATTTTGCTATCTCCGGTAATAACTTCATTTGTTCTTCCGGCTCTACTACATTAAATGCCATAGGGAATGCAGTTACTTACACCTGGAGCACCAGCTCTAACAGTTCCAGCATAGTGGTTAGTCCATCGGTTACAACTACTTACTCTGCCCTTGGAACCGGCACTAATAATTGCGTTGTATCGGCCATTTTTACGGTAACAGTTATTAATCCTACCATAACCGGAATAGGAGCCTCTGCCTGCGGTTCAAACCCAACAGGAACGCTAACAGCTAATGCTTTTGCCCCTGTTTCGTGGTACACTTCATTAACTTCCACCGTTGTTGCCGGAACAGGAAACACTTACACCATTACCTCCCCGGTAACTACAACCATGTATGCCGAGGCTGTTTCTAGTTCTAACGGAAGTTTACAAACACTATTTTCCGGTGGAAACGGTTGCAGCGGAGGAAATATGTTTGATGTTACTGCAACTAATGGCGCCATAACAATAGATAGTATTGATGTTAATACGGCGGTAGCCATTAACAGCACCCTGAGTGTATTGATTTTTTATAAAACCGGTGGTTATTTAGGAAATGAAACAACTCCGGCCGCATGGATACCTTGGGATACCATTGTTGCGGTTAGTGCAGGAGCCGGTCAGCCAACCAAGGTGGTATTTAATAACCCGCTACCCATACCTGCCAATGCGTTGCATGCCCTTTACGTAAACTATAACGCCCAGTATACCAACGGAACAAATGCGTATTCTAATACAGATGTTACTGTTCAAATGGGAGCAGGTTTGTGTTCTCAGTTTGGAGGAGTAAACCCGGGAAGGATGTTTAATGGAAACATTTATTATACCAAGCCCGGATGTTCTTCACCCAAAATACCGGTGGTATTTACGGTAAGTCCCAATCCAACCGTAAGCGTGAGTTCGTCTACTAACACAATTTGCGAAGGGAACTCAGTTATATTAACAGCCAGCGGAGTAGATACTTATACCTGGAGCACCAGTTCAAACAGCTCAACGATAAGTGTTACACCATCTGTAAGTACTACTTATTCGGTAACTGGTTTTTCAAGTGCTTGCAATAGTTTTGACACTAAAACAATCAGTATAACAGTTAATCAAAACCCAACAGTAAGCATAGTTCCTTCTACAACTGCCATATGCTCGGCAAACGGTAGTATATCGCTTTCCGGATCTCCTGCAGGTGGTGTATTTAGCGGAGCAGCTGTTACGGGTAGTTTATTGAGTATTGCAAATCCGGGAACATTTACGCCTATGTATTCGTATACCAATACGCTTACCGGTTGTTCTAATTCAGCTACCGTAACGGTAATAGTTTCTAATTGTACAGGAATAGATAATGCTGCTGCGTTTGTTGAAAATATAAAAGTATATCCTAATCCTAATACCGGTTCCTTTATCGTTGAGTCTGGAATAGGAGGGAATAAACAGGTTGAGTTGATGGATTTAAGCGGAAGAGTGGTTTACAGTGAGCAGCATGCACAAGAAAAAATAATGATAGATATTCAGCATTTGTCTAATGGAGTATACAGCCTGAAGATAAAATCTGATGAAAGAACTGTTATCATGCGAGTGATTAAACAGTAGTTACAGTTAGTTTAGTGATAGAAGCCCCTCGGAAAATTCCGGGGGGTTTTTATTTAAATGGAAACCAAATCAGATACATTTAAAATAATCAAACGTTTCCAAACACTCATTGCATTTATATAGAGCTTTGCAAGCGGTACTTCCAAATTGGGAAATCATTATGGAGTTTTTTGACTTACAACGCGGGCAGGTAACGGATTTAGGTTGCCCTGTAATAAAACTTTTATCTCCGGTACTTTGCTCGGGAGGGGCTATGCCGTATTCTTGCAATTTACGTTTCGCCTCATCTGATAGCCAGTCTGTTGTCCAGGCAGGGCTGTATACCATTTTTATAGATATTTTTTCATAACCGGCTTCCTGTAGTTTTTTTCTTACATCATCCTCCATTTGTTTCATAGCCGGACACCCGCTGTAAGTAGGTGTAATACTTACTTCTACGGATTTTTGATTTTCCATTTTAACCTCTCGAATTACTCCCAGCTCAACTATTGAAATTACGGGGATTTCCGGGTCGGGAATTTCCGAGAGCAATGAGTATATATCTTCTACGGTTTTCATGTTTATATTGTATAGAACACCCTAAAAGTAATACAACAATTACATGAAAAAAATGATTTAAAACAGCCTAAAAAAGTTATTTCTCCAGAATTTTAAATTCGGTTCGGCGGTTGTTCTGACGTCCCTCATCGGTATCATTCGTATCAATAGGCTTAGTTTCTCCGTACCCTTTAGCAACCAAACGTGTAGAGGAGATGCCTTTTCCAATGAGGTAGTTTACAACAGATTTTGATCTGTTATCACTTAACTTCATGTTATATTCATCTGAGCCTTTGCTATCGGTATGACTTCCCAACTCAATTTTAAGGGTAGGGTTATCGTTTAAAAGTTTGATAAGACGATCTAACTCATTGGCCGATTCGGGTTTTATACTGGCTTTATCAAAATCGAAGAAAATGTTGCGTAAAACAATGGTGCTGCCTACTTCAATTTTCTTTAAGGCAACATCTTTGGTGAATTCCTGATAATCGGCATTATCGGGTAAATTAAAGTTTTCTGAATGGAATAAATAATTTTCTTTTTTTACGGCAATACCATAGTTTTTACCGGAAGGCAGTGTTACCAGGTATTTTCCGGTAGCGCTGTTTGATTTAAAAGTTGCCAGCACCTCATTTTTATCATTATCAATGAGGTCAATGGCGGCTTCAAGTACCTGCCCTGTTTTGGCATCGGTAATAACCCCTTTGAGGATGGTAAGTTTAGCCGATTTAACTTCTACGGCAGTTTCTGTTTTAAGATTACTGATTGGGTTTGCTACCATTGCCAGCAATTGGTCTTCCGTGCTGAGGAGCGGTTGTTTTTCGGGACCCAAGAAAGTAATTTTATAAATATCTTTTTCTCCATATCCGCCGGCTTTAGAGGAAGCGAAATAAGCTCTGTTTCCGCTTCCGCTTACTACAAAAAACACGTCGTCGTCCGGTCCGTTTATGGGGTAACCTAAATTAACCGGCTTAGTCCATTTACCATTTTCAAGCGTGCTTTTAAAAATATCGTAGCCTCCCATTCCTCCATGACCTTGGCTGCTGAAGTACATGGTTTTTCCGTCCGGGTGCATGAATACTCCTTCTTCTGCATACTTTGTGTTAATATCCGGACCTAGATTTTTTGCAGGCCCCCATTCGCCTTTTGGATCCATTTCTGACACGTAGATATCTCTATCACCAATACCGCTTGGTTTATCACTAACGAAATATATTTTTCTTCCGTCAAAACTTAAGCTCACACTGCTTTCATGCCACTTGGTATTAATGTTTTTATTCATGTGAACGGGAGGTTCCCAATCTGCTCCGAACAAAACACTTTCGTACAAATCGCCTCCGTCTTTTCCGGAGTGGCGATAAACGTATAATTTACTTCCGTCCGGAGAAAGTCCGGCTGAGGCATCGTGTCCATCGGTATTTACATTTTTACTGAGTTGTTTAGAGGGCTCCCATTTGCCGTTTACTTTATTTGACACATAAATATCTTCATAATAGCTCCCATCTCCGTCTCTTTTTCCACCGGTTGAGTTGTCGCGTCTTGCCGTGAATATAATGGTTCCCTCGTCGGTTGTAATGGACGGGCTGTACTCCGGGAATTTACTGTTAATATTGGGACCTAAGTTGTCAACAAAAACTCTTTCGGGCTTAGCGCTCAATGTTTTCCCAACATTACATTCTGCCAGTTTTTTGTTTATGTCTTCAATTTCGTACACAAATGAACGAGGCTTTTGGTTATATATGCTCAGTTGTATTTGATAATATTTAATGGCTTCATCCCAAGCTGAATTTAATTGATGAGCCCAGCCTAGCCAAAAGGCAACATCAAATTCTACTTTGGAATCTAGGTTATAGGCTTCCTGTAAATGTTTTAATGCTTCTTTTGCCATTAACGGGTCAAAAAAACGAATAAACCCCAGCATGTAATTAAGACGGGCATTTTTAGGATTAAATTTATTGGCTTCCGAAAGGGGAGCAATGGCGTTTTTAAAGTGGTCGTATCCTGCGCTCATATAGTCGCGAACACTTACGGGTAAATATTTTTTTTCGGAGATAATACTTTTTTTGGTATCGTCAAATTCTTTTCGCCCATTCACGTAATGCTCAATCCCAACATCCAGCATTTTTTTCGCGGCACGTAATTCATCTTTTTTTCCCGGAAAATTTTCTTTTTCAAATTCTACCGATTGAGCAAAAAAGCCAAATGTGACAAACAAAAGAAAAACGGTAAAGAAGCATCTTAAAAAATTCATATATCGGTTTAATTACAATCTGAATAAATAAAACTCTTCGCAATGCTTACGCCGAGCTCCGACGCTTTTTTCCAGTCGGCACAGGAGCCTTCTTCTTCTCGTAGCATTTGTCTGGCAATTCCCCTGTTGTAGTATGCAGGTCCGTTATTAGGATTAAATTCTATGGCTTTAGAGGCCATGTCTTTGGCTTTTTTATAATCTTGCTGTTTGATGGCCAATGATGCAAGGTTATTAAATGCAGAAGAATTTTTTGGATCTTTTAAGAGTACAGATTCAAAATCTTTTTTTGCACTTTCTATGTCTCCTTTTTCGAGTTTGGTTGCCCCTCTGTTGTTTAGGGCAATCAAATAATCCGGTTTATCTGCTAAAACTTTGTCGTAGCAGGCAATGGCTTTATCGTAGTTTTTATTTAACCTGTAAGCAGAGCCTAGATTGTTATTTATAAAAATTAAACTTTTATCAAACGACAAAGCCCTCTCGTAATCAGCAATAGCTCCGGCTAAATCATTTTTTTCGCGTTTGCAACTTGCTCTGTCGTTGTATGCATAGGCATAATCGGCTTTTGCTTCAATTGCAGCAGAATAAAATTTAATGGCCTCGTCAAAATCAGAAGATTGATAATAGAGCAACCCCTTGTAATAATTTGCCTCAGGGTGTTTGGTAATATTTATGCAATTATCCAGCGATTTATGTGCACTATCGCTAAGTTTTTGGTTATAAAACACCAGTGCTTTGGCATAGTGAGCTTCCGCATTTTTGGGATTCATAGTAATAACCTTATTTAAGTCATTCAAGGCTTCTTGAAATTTTTTTAATGAAGTATATGCAATTCCTCTGTTGTAGTATGCTTTCTCAAAATCAGATTTCAGGTTTATACTTTTGGTAAAAAAATCTATAGCTCCGGAAAAATTGTTACTGTTCATTTGAGCGAGCCCGTTGTTATACTCACTTTGAGCTCGTTCGTCCGGACTTTGATTGATGGCCACCTTTACGGTATCCTGAGCCCTCATAACAAAACTTCCTACAGATAAAAAAAACAATATACTAAAACGCATGCAAAAACGGTTTACTAAAAGCCCTAAATATAAAATATATTTAGTTTTAATGAAAGTTCTACTTAGTTAAATGTCATGCTTGTTTATTGAATAAGGACATTTTTTTACTGGTTGATTAGTTAAACCGTAGGTTTTTATTAAAAATTCCTACGGTAAGTTGCTCACTAAACAGAAGATGTGTTCACGTGAAGTTTTCAGAATGAGCATCCTACGTCTAATCTTTTACTCTGTTTAGTTTCATAGATTTTAGCATCCAGTCGGGCAAAGGTTTTTCCGGATTACGTTTGGTTAAATCTAAATACCATCCAAATTTTTTTAGGATGGGTATTTTTTTGGTTTCTACAAACTCAATTAATGTGCCATCAGGGTCTTCAATATAGGTAAAATGGCCTGCTGCTTCACCCATTTCAAAGCCTGCGCCTCCATCAACCGTAAACGGAGAGCCTGCTTTCTCGCAGGAAGTTTTTAAGCTTTGCATATTTTTTATATCGAAGCATAGATGAATAAATCCTAAGTCGCCCCAAAAACGGTTTTCGAAAATTTTTGAGGGTTTATAATCTGTGGCTTCTACCAGTTCAATATAGGAGTCGCCAAACAATTTTGAGAAAGGGCCTTTTCTTTTTTCTTTATGGGTAAGCAAGCATCTTTTCAGTTTGTTGCCTGAGCCCTTTAGGCCGTTGTAGTCCGCAAAAATTCCTTCTTCTTCAAATAGAATTTTATCGTAGCCTAAAATCTCTTTATAAAATTCTTTTGATTTATTTAGGTCACTAACGCCTATTACCATTCCTATGGGTCCGCCGGTGGAAGCAGAGGAGTTGGAGAACCAAACGTTATTTTCTGTTATCTGAAAATAATTTCCGTATAAGTCGCTAATAAAAAAATGTTTACTGCCGTTTGGCGCCGTATGTATATCGGACAAAACAGAAACTTTTTTTTCTTTTAGAAAATCGTATGTTTTATGTATGTCGGAAGATTTTATCTTGGCACAAAATAAGCCTAAATCTCCCAGTTGAGGCTTAAATGAACAAGGCTGGGGTGTTCTGCTGGTGTACTGCCAAATTTCAAAGCCCCCGCCACCTCGAATATTTATGACCAAAATAGCGTGTCTTTTGTGAGGTTTGCCTCCGGTGTACGGAAGCATTAAATTGGCTTCTGCCGCTTCTTCAAAAACAGGAATATCCATCCCCAGATTTTTTCTGTACCAAGAGAAGGCTTCGTGAACATTTGGTACACCAATGCCAACTTGTTGTATGCCTGATATAATATAGGAACCGCTCATGCGGCAAAGATGCATTTTTTAGCCAACTATTGGAAGAAAAAAATTAGCGAATAATTATTTTTTGAGCGAATAACTCATTTCGGGATGAGGCCAGTACCAAATAAGCTCCCGGCTCCAGTTTGTTATAACCATCGGTGGCAATAATATTTTTACCTTCTTTTTTAACAAATATTTTTCCGTAGGTTTCTTGTCCGTCTTTATTCTTTAATACCACCAACACTTCCTCGTTACCTACGCCGCTAAGGTCTATATCTATCTCTTCGTCATATCTTGAAACAGGGATAAAATTCCCCTTATTGTCCAATTTAAAGTTAACCGGAACAGCGGGGGAGTAGGATATTTTGCCGTTTCTGTCGGTAACTTTTAATCGGTAGTATGATAGCCCTCCAAATGGGTTGTAATCAATTTCAAAATAATCCAGCAATACATTACTGCTTCCAGCTCCTTTAACCATTACCGCAGTTTCAAAATCGATGTTGTTCCGGCTTTTTTCAACCGCAAAATAATCATTGTTATGTTCGGCCCCTGTGCTCCAGAAAAGCTCTACACCGTTTTTTGTAGAAATGGCGTTAAAGTTGAGCAAGTGCGCCGTTTGAGCCGAACTGCCGGCTGAAGCTTTAACAGCAAGGTTGTGTCTGCTTGAGGGAGCCACCACATCTTGTTCTGATTCTGTTTGGGACTGGATAGTTTGAGATGATATAAACAAAACAAACAAGCCAATATTTTTTAGCCCAAAAAGTGCAAGAACATTGTTTGTTAGTTTCATAAAAAAGTTTGGGGGAATAAATCTATAAAAAAGATTTTAACAATCAAAATAGACGATAACTATTCTGGTATTATGAATTACCAATATTGATAACTTTGCAAAAATCATGCAGCTATGTACGGTAAACTAAAAAATCAATTAGCATCCACTTTAGCGGAAATTGAGGCAAACGGATTGTTTAAAAAAGAACGCATTATTACTACTCCTATGGGAGCGTCGGTAAAGGTTAACGGAGAGGAGGTGATTATTTTTTGTGCCAATAATTATTTGGGGCTTTCTTCTCACCCTAAGGTAATTGAGGGAGCTAAAAGAGCGCTTGATACTCATGGATACGGCATGAGTAGTGTTCGTTTTATATGCGGAACGCAAGATATTCATAAAACACTAGAGGCAAAAATTGCACAATTTTTAGGAATGGAAGATACTATTCTTTATGCAGCTGCCTTTGATGCTAACGGAGGGGTGTTTGAACCCTTATTTGATGAGCAGGATGCCATAATAAGCGATGAGCTTAACCATGCTTCCATTATTGATGGAGTTCGTTTGTGTAAGGCGCAGCGTTATAGGTACAAAAATTGTGACATGAGCGATTTGGAAGAGCAACTTAAAAAGGCTCAGGCTCAGCGAAACAGAATAATTGTGACGGACGGCGTGTTCAGTATGGACGGCTTTGTAGCCCCGCTTGATAAAATTTGTGATTTAGCCGAAAAATATGACGCACTTGTTATGGTTGACGAGAGCCATGCTACCGGATTTATTGGAAAAACAGGCAGAGGAACAGTAGAGCTCAAAAATGTGATAGGAAGGGTAGACATTATTACGGGTACTTTGGGTAAGGCTTTGGGTGGCGCAATGGGCGGCTTTACAACCGGAAAAAAAGAAATTATTGAGATGCTTCGCCAACGCTCACGACCATATTTATTCAGTAATTCCTTGGCACCGCATATCGTAGGAGCCAGCATAGCTGTTTTTGATATGCTCAGTCAAACAACCGAACTAAGAGACAAGCTGGAGAGAAATGTAAATTATTTTAAGAAAGGAATTAAAGCAGCCGGTTTTGATATTCGAGAGGGAGATAGTGCCATTGTTCCTGTTATGTTGTATGATGCCAAGCTATCTCAAATATTTGCAGATAAGTTACTTCAAGAGGGAATATATGTAATTGGATTTTTCTATCCCGTGGTGCCAAAAGATAAAGCCAGAATACGTGTTCAACTAAGCGCAGCCCACGAGCAGACTCACCTCGATAAAGCAATAACCGCTTTCACAAAAGTTGGTAAAGAATTGGGAGTTATTCGTTAAAAGGAAAGAAAGCAATTTCTCCCCATTTTTCTTCAAACTTCAATAAACTGAATCCGTGGCATAAAAAATTTTGCTTTATGTTTAGGGATTCTACGAATGCATAAACATCTTGGAAATGTCTTTTTTTTAAATCGCGAAAAGCTAAGGTAATGTGAGGATGAAACCCTCTCAGGTCGGCAGTTTCATTAAACAATCCGATATTTTTATGGACATACCATTTCAGTTCTTCCTGCAGTTTCGTTAACGGAATGCTTTGCTCTACCTTTGCGAAAATAACGCGTGTATCAAAATTACCGGTTCCGTTAATATAAACAGGGAAGTTGCTCCCTGAATAAGTAAATAATGAAAGTTTTTTTACAAGCTCCTTTTCTTTATGCTCCGGCCACTCAAAAGGACGATGAAGAGTTATATGCGCATGACAACGCAAACCGGCTTTTAAGTTAAAATGTGTAAAAATTTCTTGTTTTATATTTTCAAATAAATCACCTGCAGCCCCTTTTACTAATATGGCTATAAAGTATTTACTGTTTACTGAGGCAGGCATTGTCAGGGTCAAAAATCAGTATTTTCTTTTAAATTTGTAAGATTATCTTTTTTCTCAGAGTTATGCAGATTATTATTCCTATGGCCGGTAAAGGTAAGCGCATGAGACCACATACACTTACCACACCCAAGCCTTTGTTGCCTGTAGCCGGTAAGCCCATTGTTCAGCGTTTGGTAGAGGATATCACAAAAGTTTGCGGAGAAAAAGTAACCGAAATAGCATTTGTTATAAGCCCTGATTTTGGCACGGAAACGGAAAATGATTTATTGCAAATAGCTTCCGGTCAGTCTGCCAAGGGCAGCATATATTACCAGCACGAAGCTCTTGGTACGGCTCATGCCATTATGTGTGCCAAAGATTCTTTGAAGGGCAAATGTGTAGTTGCCTTTGCTGATACCCTATTTAAAGCCGATTTTGTAATGGATACCTCCAAAGAAGGAGTTATTTGGGTGCAAAAAATAGAAGACCCCCGGCAGTTTGGCGTAGTTAAATTAAATAGCGATAACATCATAACCGATTTTATAGAAAAACCCGTAGAATTTGTAAGCGATTTGGCCATTATAGGGATCTATTACTTTAGGGACGGAGAAAATCTTAAAAAGGAGTTGCAATACTTACTTGATAACAAAATAATGGAGAAAGGCGAGTATCAGCTTACCAATGCTTTGGAGAATATGAAAAACAAGGGGCTTCAATTTAGCCCCGGTCAGGTTACCGAATGGCTTGATTGCGGAAATAAAGATGCTACCGTGTATACCAATTCGCGCATTCTTGATTTTGAAAAAGATAAGAATTTGATTAGCGCAAAGGCGGTAATTAAAAATAGTGTAATTGTTCCTCCGTGCTTTGTGGGAGACGAAGTTGTTTTGGAGAATACCATTCTTGGGCCGTACGTTAGTATAGGGAATAAGTCTGTAGTTAAAAGTTCGGTAATCAGCAACTCCATCATACAAGAGGAGGCTAAAATATATCATGCCAATATGGCGAATAGTATGGTAGGAATTGGAGCAAGTATTGAGGGGCATCCTCATGATGTGAGTATTAGCGACTATAGTAAAGTTATTGCTTAGACTACATACATATTGCGCATTAGTTTTCCTTGCCTTTTTGTTTGCCTCGTGCAAAACAAAAAAAGCAAGCGGTATAGAAACAGTTCCTATAAGGCCTGATAAATCCGATTTAAGTTCATTGAATGAAATTTATTTTGGCTCTTTGTTTATCGATGGTTGTGCAGCCAGGATGAAAGGGAATGTGGAAGAGGCACTTAAAATATTTAATAAATGTTTACAAATAAATCCCTCCAGCACTCCGGTAAAATATGAGCTTGCCATGATAAACAAAGTAATGGGAGTTAATGATTTAGCTTTATATTATGCCAAAGAGTGTGCACAAGCAGAGCCCAAAAACATATGGTACCAACTTCTTTTAGCCGATTGTTACCGAACACTTCATCAGTATCAAAATTCGGTTAAGGTTCAGGAAAATTTGGTTAAAAATTTTCCGAACAACCTAGAGTTCAAGGAAAATTTAGCCATAGAATACGCCCAAATAGGGCAGTATGCAAAATCTCTGGTATTATATGATGAACTGGAAAAATTATATGGACTTAATGAACAAATTACTATCAACAAAGTTAAAATATTAAGCAAGCAAAATAAGCAGAATGAGGTAGAGAGAGAAATAAAAAGATTAATTGCCTCTAATCCTGATAATTCAAGGTATTTAGGCTATCTGGCAGAGCATTATGAGAACACAAAAGATATTGAAAAAGCAAAAGAAGTGTATTATAAAATTATAGAGGTTGACCCCACCAACCCTACCGTACGGCTTGCCTTGAGCGATTATTATAAAATGAAAGGAGATGAAGCCCGTTCCTACGAGGAACTTAAACTCGCTTTCATGAATCCGGATTTGGATGTGCGTACAAAATACAACATCAATAAATTGTATTATAATACAGCCGTAGACCACCCCGAGTCGGTTTATTTTAGCCAGGGCTTAGAATTAGCTTCTATTCTTATTAAGGTGCATCCTGCCTCATATGAGGCATATCTGGTATATGCCGATTTTATGTTTTTTGATAAAAATTTTGAAAAAGCAGCAGAATACTACTATCGTGCTGCTCAAAAAGACAAAAGTGAATATGGGATATGGGAAAGACTAATGATTTGTGATAAAAAGCTTGGCAGATATGATTCCTTAGAAAAACACAGCTATGAGGCTGTGGAGCTTTTTCCTGGACAGCCAACTATTTATTTGTATAATGGCCTGGCTAACATGCAAATTAAAAATTATAAAAAGGCCGCAGAAGTTTTAAAAGATGGAATGGCATACGTAACCAACGATAACCTGATGTTATCAGGCTTTTTATCTAATCTTGGGGATGCTTATTTTTATATGAAAGACTATAAAAACAGTGATAAGTCTTTTGATGATGCACTTAAAATAAATCCGGATAATGAGTCTGTTCTTAATAATTACGCCTATTACTTGGCATTAAGAAAAGAACAATTAGAAAAGGCAGAAAAACTTTCTAAGCGAAGTATAGAAATAAAACCTAACGAAGCCAATTATATGGACACTTACGGATGGATTCTTTTTTTGCAGGCCAAATATACGCAGGCAGAGGAGTGGCTTCAGAAAGCAACAGTTTTAAACCCCGGAAACCCTAATATACTGGAACATTATGCTGATTGTCTTTTTAAGTTAAACAAAATTGATATGGCTATTAAATATTGGAACCAGGCTATACAGTCAGGGGGTAATACAGATAGAATCACAAAAAAAATCAGGGAAAAAAATATTAGTGAATAAGTGGAAATTTAACGCGCTCATTTTTATATTACTGGCACCGGCATTAGTGCTTATTGAGTCGTGTAAACATAGAAAAAAAATTACTAAAGTACAGGAAGTAAAAACCGCTTCAGAAGATACTTTGACCGGTAAGTGCAAGCTAGACTATAAAAACGCCAAGGCACTTACCCGTTATATGCACGAAAACGAATTTAAATTTGAGTGGTTATTTATGAAATCTAATGTAACTACTAAGTTTGAGGGAGAGGATAAAAACTTTGATGCCAAGGTTCGCGTGCGCAAAGATAGTGTTATGTTAGTTACTATAGAATTACTCACCATTGATTTTGCTAAGGTGCTTATCACAAAAGACTCAATTAAGATGGTGGATTATCATAACAAGCAATATTTTAAAGGAGATTTTAATTATTTGAATGAACTGTTAAACGCCGATTTGGACTTTAACGTAATCCAGGCAATTATCATTGGAAACAGTGCTGAGTTTAAAGACGAAGAAGAAAAGCTGAAACCTGTAACCGATCGTGCAAATTGCTGTTATATGCTAAGTACCGAAAGAAAAAGGCGATTGAAAAGAATTGAGAAAGGAGCCGAGGATTTAAAAAAAGCGCTGCAAATTATGACCTTAAATCCGGAGAATTTTAAAATTATTAAAAATGAATTTACTGATCCATCTACAAACCGCAGTTTTATGGCCGAGTATACCAACTTTAAAAATAAAGACAGTGTTTTTGCACCTTACCATGTTAATATTGATATTAAAGCAGAGCGGAGCATGAACATTAAAATTGAGTATGTTCGTATTGAAAAAGATAAACCTCAAAAGTTTGCGTTTAACATACCTTCTAAATATAAGGCTATTGAATTTCAAAAGAAGTAGTCGGCTTCCCGTTTGCTTAGCACTCCTTCCCTTTTTTATTTTTATCTGTCAGTTTGGTTTCTCTCAGCAAGCTGTTAAAGGGACAAAGAAAGATCTGGAAATTAAAAAGAAAAAAATCAGCGAAGAAATAAATCAAATAAACGAAATGCTTAATACCACCAAAGTGCATAAAAAAAACTCCTTGGGGAATTTGGTAACGCTGAATATGAAATTGGAGAAACGGCAAGAACTAATAAACGCCATTAATGCCGAAATAAATCAGTTGACTAAAGTTATTAATAGCACTGATGCGGAAATAGAACAATTAAAAAATAATTTGGCCAAGCTTAAAGCGGAATATACAAGAATGATATTGTCTGCCCAACGGCAGCAAGATACTTATAGCCGCCTAATGTTTATTTTTTCTTCTTCCAGTTTTAATCAGGCAGTTTTGCGACTAAAATACCTGCAGCAATACTCGGTATTCAGAAAAAAACAGGCCGACGAAATAATTTTAACCCAAAACCAACTAAGTATTAAGCTGGAAGAGCTTAAAAAATCGAGGGAAGAAAAAAATATATTGTTAGGTAATGAAACAGCAGAAAAAGATAGTTTGAGTAAGGAAAAGAAAGAGCAAGAGATATTACTAACCGAATTACAGAAAAAAGAAAAGGAATTAAAAGCAACTCTAGAGAAGAAAAAACAAGATGCAGTTGATTTGCAGCTGGCCATTAAAAAACTCATAGAAGAAGAAATTAAGCGTAAGGCCGAGGAGGCTGCCAAAGCGGAGTTAGCAGCTAAAAAAGCTAAAGAGGAAAAAGCTCAACAAACCAAAAAAACAAAAGAAAAAAATAAACTCCCTGTTCCTGTAAATGAAGAAAATAAAACCCCGATAGTAAAAATTAAAGACGCTCCTGCATATCCTGAATTGAGCGAAGAGGCCGAGGCTTTAAGTGCAGATTTTGCCAATAACCGTGGTAAGTTGCCCTGGCCCATAACTAAGGGTATAATTTGCGAACCCTACGGAGAGCATGAACATCCGGCTATTAAAGGGTTTATGATGATGAATAATGGAATAGAGATATGCAGCAACAAGGGAGCGTCTGCTCGCGCTATATTTGACGGGGAGGTTACCAGCGTTGCCTTATCTCCAACAGGAGGTAAATTGGTTATTATACGACATGGAGAGTATTTAAGTGTTTATACCAATTTGAGTAATGTGAGTGTTAAAATTGGTGACAAAGTTAAAATGAAACAAGCCATCGGAACCGTGATGTCTGATGAAGATGATACAAAAGCAGCCATGAACTTTCAAATTTGGAAAGGACAAAAAACGATGGATCCGGCAGGGTGGCTTAATAGAGGCGCACTTTAATGATACTAGCCTAAAAATTCATACATTTTTCCGGGTTTGCTTTTTATCAGGTTATTTAGTTCTAATTGCAGGAGTAGGGCAGAAGCCTTACTAAGTGTTAGTTCGCCGGCATAACAAAGTTCATCTATATGCATCTCTTTTTTATCCTTAAAAAGTGCGGTAATTTTTTGCTCTTCTTCGCTAAGCGAAATACTCAATGGAACTTGTTGGTTTTTTTTATTATTTGGTTTTTCGAGCCAGTTCATGGCATCCAGCAAATCTCCGGCATGTTCAATCATGGCAGCTTTATTTCTTTTAATTAACCCGTTACATCCCTCGCTAAGAATGTCATTTGGTCTCCCCGGAAAGGCAAACACATCTTTATTGTAACTGGAAGCAATGGTGGCAGTTATCAAGCTTCCTCCTTCGCGTTTACTCTGTACAACCACCAGTGCATCGCACAAGCCCGCTACAATTCGGTTCCTTTTTGGAAAGTTTACTGCGTCGGGGTTTGTACCACTCGGAAAATCGGTTAATAAACCACCTTGTGTAATCATTTTTTTAGCGGTTGCCGTGTGTGCCGATGGATAAACAATATCCAAGCCATGAGCCAATACACCTACTGTTTTCATATTATTATCCAAGGCGCAGCGGTGGGCTTGTATATCTATTCCGTAAGCTAATCCGCTTACTATTAAGATGTCATTTCCGGCCAGTTCATTAACCAGTTGTTTTGTAAGCTCACGGCCATAATCATTAGGGGAGCGCGTTCCAACAACTCCAATAATTTTAGTTTTATTTAAGTTGGCATTGCCTTTGTAATACAAAAGAATGGGGCTGTCGTTACAGTATTTAAGTCGTTGAGGATAATCGGAAGCTGTATAAAAAAGAGGCTGAATCTTACATTTCTTGATAAACTCTACTTCTTCCTCCGCACGGTTAAAAACGTTCTGAGCTTTCCTGATTTCTTTGGCGGTAGTTTCTCCAATACCCGGAATTTTGAGTAAAAGCCCGGGTTTTTCTTTAAAAACTGCCGAGGCGCTTCCGCAGTAGGCAAGTAAACTTTTCCCAAGCACATCACCCACCTGCGGAATCATGGTTAGTGCAATCTGGTATTTTAATTCTTCTTCGTTCATTTTGCTGTAAACCGGCATTCCTTTTTTTAAATAATTTTCATACTTTCGGGTTTTACGTAAATGCCCGTTATGTACAAATGTAAAGGCCTTTTGTTGTTTTTTCTTGCTTTGTTTTGTAGCAATTTTAAAGGGCAAGACAAACAGGCTTACGTAAAAGGTCTGGTACAAGACGCTCAAAACCAAGAGCCGCTGGTTGGAGCCATTGTAAAAACCGGCGCTAAATACTATTGTCAGAGCGATTTAAACGGCTTTTTTTCACTTATTACCAATTCCGGTAAGCAAACTATAGAATGCTATTTTGCGGGATATAAAACGTTTAAAGAAGAGATTTTTTTAAAGGAAGGAGATACGCTACGTTTACTGATAGATTTAAAAAACAGCTCTGCACTGGATGAAGTAGTAGTAAGTGCCGGAAGATTTGAACAAAAAATTGGCGAGGTAACCGTGAGCATGGATGTTATAAAACCCTCGCTTATTGAAAACAAAAACACCACACAGCTGGATATCATTATGAATCAGGTGCCCGGTGTTATTGTGGCTGATGGCCAAGCGAGTATTCGCGGAGGAAGCGGTTTTAGTTATGGAGCAGGAAGCCGTGTACTTATGCTGGTTGATGATATGCCCATGCTAAGCGCCGATGCGGGCGATGTAAAGTGGAATTATTTGCCCCTGGAAAACGTAGAACAAATAGAGGTTATTAAAGGCGCTGCTTCGGCGCTTTACGGTTCAAGCGCCCTAAACGGCGTAATTCATTTACGCACAGCTTACGCCAAAGATAAACCCATTACTAATGTAACAGCCTTTTCAGGTTTTTACGATGCCCCTCGCAATACCTATAAATGGTGGAAAGGAAGGAGTCAGTGGCAAAATGGAATTAATATTTCTCATGCCGAAAAAATAAATAATATGGATGTGGTAATTGGGGGGCACATGTTTAGCGACGATGGTTTCCGCTATTTGGAAACGGAGAATAGAGGGAGAGTGAATGCTAATTTGCGGTATAATTTTCCTAAAAAACCCGGTTTGTCGGTTGGAGTTAATGGAAACATTATGCAAACTAAAGGAGGATTATTTTTTCTATGGCAAAATTACGATTCGGCATATATCCCTCAGGGAAGAGACATCCAACGCTACATAAATTATCGGTACAATATTGATCCCTATCTAAATTATTTATTTGGGAAAAACAATAAGCTGAGTTTGAGAACCCGTTATTTCAACACCACCAATCAAAACGATAAACAACAAGGAAGTGTAGCGCACCTATACTATGGAGAATTACAATATCAAAAACGTTTTACCAACAACTTAAATTTATCTGCCGGATATGTTTATATGTTTCAGGACATAATTTCAGATTCACTTTACGGCCGCAGACAAGGATATAACCACGCCGGGTACGTGCAGGCAGACAAACGTTTGTTTGAAAAACTGAGTGTTTCGTTTGGTGCACGCGGAGAATATTATAAACTAGATAGCGCAGAAACTCGTGGTAAATTCTTCGGAAATTCCATTCCGTTTTACCCAGTATTCAGAGCCGGCCTAAATTATCAGGTTTTGGAATACAGCTATATCAGGGCTTCTTTTAGTCAAGGATATCGTTTTCCCAGTGCGGCTGAAAAATTTATCAGTACCAATGTAAACGTACTGCGAATTTTCCCAAATCCCGGCCTACAGCCGGAAATAGGAGAAAACTATGAAATTGGATTTAAACAGGGTTTTCAAATAGCCGGTTTTAAGGGATTTTTTGATGTGGCCGGATTTTGGACACGTTATGAAAATATGGTAGAATTTGTATTTAATTACTACGGTACCGACCCCAATCTGTCGTTTGTAGATAAACTTAAATACTATGGTTTTCGGTCAGATAATTTGGGAAGGGCTGATATCAAAGGAATTGACGTGGGCTTATCGGGTACCGGAAAAATTGGTCCTGTTAATCTTACGCTACTTAGCGGATATACCTACATGAATCCCATAAAACCCGATTTTAATCCTACCGTTGATACTTTGGGTTTACCCGGTTTAAATGTACTTAAGTACCGTAGTCGCCATTTATTTAAAAACGATATTCAGGCTGACTATAAATTCTTTTCCATAGGCTATAGTACCCGTTTCCAAAGTAAAATAGAAAATATTGACAACCGATTTATTCGGCCTTTGTTTGATGAGTTGGGGAATGGGTTTGATAGTGAAGATGCCCCTACTATTTTACCCGGACTAAGGCGTAATTTTGACCAGTTTCAAAAAAACGTGTGGGTGCATGATTTGCGGGTATCTATTCAATTAAGTAAAAGATTACGTATTTCATACATCGTGAATAATTTCACTAATGTGGAGTACCAAGCCCGCCCCGGTGATATGAGGCCGCCAACGCTGCATATGGTACAATTGAATTTTAGACCGGAGTACAAGTAGTCATTTAGCTTTTCCTGATAAAAAAATCCTCTCGTGGCTGATTTATTATTACCCGGAATGGGGTCATAGCTATCGGAACGAGATGATATTGCTATCACTGGTTTTTAAAAGCAAAAAAGCCTTCGTTTAGAAGGCTTTTAGTACCCGGAATGGGGGTCTCCCGATAGCTATCGGGACGATATGATATTGCTATCATTGGTGTTTTAAAACAAAAAAGCCTTCGTTCAGAAGGCTTTTAGTACCCGGAATGGGGGTCTCCCGATAGCTATCGGGACGATATGATATTGCTATCATTGGTGTTTTAAAACAAAAAAGCCTTCGTTCAGAAGGCTTTTAGTACCCGGAATCGGGGTCGAACCGATATGATATTGCTATCACTGGTGTTTGAGACCAGCGCGTCTACCAATTCCGCCATCCGGGCTTCCAGTACCCTTTTGTGCAAAAGGGCTACAAAACTAAAAGTTCTTTTGCTATTCCCCAAAAAAACTTGCCAAAACCATGAAAAACAGTATATTTGCACTCCTTTTTCAAAAATGGAATCGCAGGTTCGTTTATTTTCCGGTATTGCTTCCGGCGAAGTGGCCGAAAAAATTGCCAAGGCCTTTGGCCAGCCATTGGGTAGGGTTGCTCATTACCGTTTTAGCGACGGTGAGTTGCAGGCTTCCTACGAGGAGAGTATACGCGGGCAAAGCGTATTTATTATTCAAAGTACCATGCCCCCTGCCGATAACTTAATGGAGCTTTTATTACTTATTGATGCTGCAAAAAGAGCAAGCGCCAGGCATATAGTTGCCGTAATTCCTTACTTTGGCTACGCCAGACAAGATAGAAAAGACCAACCACGCGTAGCCATTGGAGCAAAATTAGTTGCCGACATGCTGGCGGTGGCCGGAGCAACCAGGGTTATGACCATGGATTTGCATGCCGATCAAATTCAAGGTTTTTTTGATGTTCCGGTTGATCATCTCTACGCTTCTACCATTTTTATGCCTTACATTCAGTCGCTTAATTTGGCTAATTTAGCCATCGCAGCCCCCGACATGGGTGGCAGCAAGCGTGCCAATGCTTACGCTAAGCATTTGAATGCCGACTTGGTTATTTGCTACAAGCAGCGCGCCAAAGCGAACGTGGTAGAAAGTATGACAGCCATAGGGGAGATTGAAGGAAAAAACATTGTGTTGGTGGATGATTTGGTGGATACCGGAGGCACCTTATGTAAAGCTGCCGATATGATGATGGAACGTGGTGCGCTGAGTGTCAGAGCTATTTGTACTCATCCTGTTCTTTCCGGTAAGGCGTATGAAAACATAGCGAATTCTAAATTAACCGAACTCATTGTAACCGATACAATACCCCTAAAGCAAAAAAGTGATAAAATAAAAGTACTTAGCGTTGCCGAACTTTTTGCTAAGGTTATCAGAAGTGTTCACAGCTACGAATCAATAAGTTCAAACTTTATTGTATAACCGCGCTTTATTAAATATAAATGGGGTTTTGGAATTCGGCGCGGCGAAGGAAGAAACCCGAAAAAAATAAAAAAATGAAAACAGTATCTTTGAGCGGTTCGCCCCGTGCGAACGTAGGGAAATCGGATGCTAATTCCCTTAGGGCAAAAGGCCAGGTGCCTTGCGTAATTTATGGTGCCGGAACCCAGGTGCATTTTTATGCCGATGAGCGAGCCTTTAAAAACATTATCTATACTCCCGAAACACACATTGTAGAAGTGGAGGTTGACGGTAAAAAATACCGTACCGTTTTGCAAGAAGCTCAGTTTCATAAAGTAACAGATAAGTTAATTCATGCAGATTTTTTAGAAATCGTTGACGGAAAACCTGTTACTGTTCACCTTCCGGTTAAAACCATTGGCCAGGCAGTTGGTGTTAAAGAGGGTGGAAAGTTAGCGGTTAAAATGCGTAAGTTAAAGGTAAGAGGATTGATTGATAAATTGCCCGAGCGCATTGAGTTGAATATAGAGAATTTGGGTATAGGAAAATCAATTACCACCGGTGATATTAATATAGAGGGGGTAACCGTTTTACATCCCAAGAATATTTCGGTGGTTAGCGTTCAGGTAACACGTCAGGTAGTTGTTGAGGAGGCTGCTCCTACTACCACGGCAGCCGCTACGCCTGCTGCCGGTGCGGCTGCTACGCCTGCTGCCGGAGCTGCCAAAAAATAAGTTCTGATTACTTTTTAAGTCAAAAGCCTTTCCAAGTTTTCGGAAAGGCTTTTTTATCACATCCCAATAACTGCCCACATTCTTCCGGTTATACCTTTGTCGCGTCGATAGCTGAAAAAGTCATTTTCGTAGGTACAACGGTTCATGCTCCAAATATTCCCTTGCGGAACGCCGTTTTTTTCCAGTAAATACCGGTTGCAAGCCGCCAAATCAATTTTGTTGTCACTCAAGTATTTTTCCGGGAATCCTGCCGATTTAAACTGTTCTATTACCTCATCTCCCACTATAAAGTTTTCTTTACAAATTCCCTGACCAATGGCTACTTGAATATTTTTATGTTCTGCTCCCATGCCTAGCATTTTAAGTACCGCATTTTGGACAATGCCTGCCACCGTTCCTCGCCAACCTGCGTGAACAGCAGCAATAACACCATTTTTTTCATCGTGTAGCAGCAAAGGAAAACAATCGGCTATGCTCACGGCCAGTACAAGCCCCTTTTGATTCGAAATCAGTGCATCACCTTCCGTTTGCCCTATGGAGGCCTCATTCACAACATTGCTATGTGTTTGCTTTAGGTAACACAGCTTTGAGGTGTCAAAGCCCAAGCTTTTTAAAAACAAATTACGGTTTGTTGAGATGTTTTCAGGTAAATCATCACTGCCCCCCAGATTTAATTCGTTATAAGGTTGTGAACTTACGCCTCCCCAACGGGTACTAAAGGCGTGGTTGCACTTTATATTGGGAGCTTTTAGCCACATTACTGAATGTAACTCAGTTTCATCATATTGGTGCGCCCGCGTTCTTTCATGGGCATACTGGCAATGTTTACCACTAAATCGTCTACTTTTACGAATCCCTGTTCTTTAATAAATTGTTTCAAGTCGCTGATGGTTTCGTCGGTACTTTCGTACTTATCGTAGTAGTATCCTCTTACTCCCCAAACCAGGCTTAGTGTAGTAAGCAGATGGTGGTTATCGGTAAAAATAAAAATGTGTGCTTTGGGTCGATGACTGGAAAGTTTAAACGCCGTATAACCACTGTTGGTCATGCTTATAATGGCTCTTGCTTCTGATTGCTTGCAGAGGGTGCAGGCATTGTAGCAAATACTATCGGTTATGTAGGTTATGGTTTTCAGCTGAGGAGGGTGCTCGTGGTAGTATATACTGTCTTGTTCTTCTGCCTTTTGTAAAATACGACTCATCATTTCTATAACTAGGGCAGGGTATTTTCCAACCGATGTTTCGGCACTCAGCATTACCGCATCGGCGCCATCCATTACGGCATTGGCCACATCGTTCACTTCGGCTCTTGTGGGCGTATAGTTGGTAATCATGCTTTCCATCATTTGCGTGGCAATAATTACCGGCTTAGAGTAAAAGTTGCATTTTTTTACAATCATTTTTTGGAGTAGGGGGACTTCTTCCATGGGAAGTTCTACGCCCAAGTCTCCACGAGCCACCATTATACCGTCGGAAACATCAATAATATTATCAATTTCTCGAATGGCTTCCGGTTTTTCTATTTTGGCAATTACTTTGGCTCGTTTACCGCTATTTTTAATGATATCTTTGAGTTCTACCACGTCGGTTACACTACGAACAAATGAAAGAGCAATCCAATCAAAATCATTTTCCAGAGCAAATTCTAAATCTCGAATGTCTTTTATGGTTAAGCAGGGGAGTGAAATTTTAGTATTGGGCAGGTTTACTCCTTTTTTGGAGGAAAGCGGTCCGCCGTTAATAATGGTGCATTTTACTTCATCTTTTCCGTTGGTTTCGTTTACTTTTAAATGAATTTTTCCATCGTCAATAAGCACCAATTCTCCGTTTTTTACGTCCTGAGGAAAATTGGGATAAGTAATATAAACGCGGTTTTCATCGCCTTCGCACTCTTTGGTAGTGAGAATAATTTCTTTACCGTTTTCTAAATGAACCAGTTTGTTTTTTATAACACCTATACGCAGTTTGGGGCCTTGTAAATCGCCTAAAATACCTACGTGGCAATTGAGTTTTTTATTGAGTGAACGAATATTTTGTATGGTTTTCTTAACGGCTTCGTAGTCGCCATGCGAAAAGTTAATACGACAAATATCGAGGCCGTTTTTTATCATTTGTTCCAGTACGGCAATATCATCGGTAGCAGGCCCCATGGTAGCTACTATTTTGGTACGGTTAAAGGGTATCATCTTACTTAAGCAATAAAAAAGCTAAAGATAACAAATAAGCTTTAAGCTGTATATTTGCGGCTTGTTATTTATTTAATAAGGAATGCCCGGAAAACTGCAAAAATTTGATGAGGTAGAACGTTTTTCTAACTGTTTTTCTTTTCATTACCTGGAACTTGAAAAGGGTTTTGCCGGCAAAGGTAAATGGCATCATTTTTTTGAAAACAAAAACCCTTTGGTTTTGGAACTTGGTTGCGGTAAGGGGGAGTATACCGTTGGATTGGCGGCAGCAAATCGGCATAAAAATTTTACTGGGGTTGATTTAAAAGGGAACCGTATTTGGACGGGCGCCAAATCTGCCCTGGAAAATAAATTACAAAACGTGGCTTTTTTGCGTACCCGCATAGACTTTATAGAACACTGTTTTGCAGAAAATGAAGTTGATGAAATCTGGATTACCTTCCCCGACCCCCAGCCGCAAAAACCCCGCGAACGCAAACGACTTACCTCGCCTCGCTTTTTGGAGCGCTATAAAAAAATATTGAAACCGGGAGGCTTGCTGCATTTAAAAACCGACAGTACCTTATTGTACGAGTACACACTCGATGTTTTAAAGAAACAAAACAGTAAAATTATTTGGCATACGAGTGATTTATATAGTGAGTGCCCCCCCGACAGAAAAGAACTTACTCAAATAAAAACCTATTACGAAAAACTGTTTACCGAAAAAGGGGAGAAAATAAAGTATATACTGTTTACTCTTTAAGGAGTTTTTTGGCAGAAAGTGTTTTGTTTTTCTGTTTTAGCTCTGCAAAGTATGCCCTCGGGTTTATTTCACCTAAACTAAACGCTTTTGGTTTATTGGTTTAAAAATAAAGTTACCGTTTAATTTCAGTTAAATCGCATAGCAATATCAAGGCTGTTTTGAACATACCCACCTCCAAACAGTACAGCATGTGTCATTAGCGGGTATAGCTGACAAATTTCTGTTCTTTTTTCCCAACCTGGGGCTAGGGGGTAAAAACTATTATAGCTATCATAAAAAGTTTTGCTAAAACCGCCGAAAAGTAAAGTCATGCCAATATCCATTTCACGATGACCATAATATACTGCGGGGTCGATAAGGGTGGGCACGCTATTTTGTAAGGCCATGATATTACCACTCCATAAATCGCCGTGTAGCAGAGCCGGCTTTTCTTTCGGAAAAACAGAAGAAAGATTTTTCTCCAGTTTCTCAAAAAGTAAAAACTCTTGTTTGGCTATTTTTTTCTGATGGAATAATATTTTAGCCAAGGGCATGATGCGGCAGTTGAAATAAAAATCTCCCCAACTCTTGTGTGGTGTGTTATCTTGTTTAAGCGTGGCCAGGTAATTGTTGTTTTGGTAACCAAAATTTTCAGCATGAATTAAATGCTGATGTGCTAATGCTTCACCAAAACGATACCAGTAAGTTTCATTTTGTATTCCTCGTTCCAGCCATTCCAGTATCAGGTATGGCATTCCATTTTCTGTTCCATGGGCAATAATTTTCGGAATGTGTATGAGGTTATTTTTTTGGAGTTCGTTTAAGCCCTGCGCTTCTTTTTCCATTAAATCGGGAAAATGCCCTGAAGTATTTATTTTGATAAAATACTTTTTCTCGTTTGCGGAAAAACAAAAGGCCAGGTTAATATCCCCGCCGCTAACAGCAACAATTTCTTTTGCCTGTAAATGATGATGCGCAGCTATATGAGAAATTATTTGCTGCATGTTTTTTATGCTATTTTCTTTCCTGGCACAATTCTACCAATACCCCATTGGTACTTTTTGGGTGTAAAAAGCAAATAAGTTTATTGTCGGCGCCCTCTTTGGGTTCTTGGTGAATAAGCTCAAAACCTTCCTTTTTTAATCGCTCCATTTCGGCATAAATATCATCTACATCGTAGGCAATATGATGTATGCCTTCGCCTTTTTTTTCGATGAATTTGGCAATGGCACTATCCGGGTTAGTGGCTTGCAGTAATTCTATTTTGGTTTCGCCCAGCATAAAAAAGGAAGTACTTACTCCTTCGCTTTGTACCTGCTCGGTTTTATAGGGCTGTTTACCAAATAAGCGGGTAAATAAATGGTTGGATGCATCCAAATTTTTTACGGCTATGCCGATATGTTCTACTTTATTGAGCATTTTGGGCTGTTTTTCAGCAAATTAAGGCTAAAATGGCCGTTTTCACAAGAATTTTTATTACCTTTATCCCTCAAATTTAAAAACATGATACCAGCATTTGTATTAGGAATTTTAGGCGGGCTTGGAGCTCCTGAAATTATCATTATTTTGGTTATAATTTTGCTGATGTTTGGCGGCAAAAAAATTCCGGAATTAATGAAAGGTCTTGGTCGTGGCGTTAAAGAATTTAAAGATGCCAGCAAAGGAGAAAGCAAACCCGAAATAGAAAATAAATAACTTTTTTCTTTATACCTTTAAGCGTTATTCTTATGGAGTAACGCTTTTGTTGTTTAATTAAACCTCATTTTGTGTATCAGTTCACTACCATAAAAAAGTTACGGGAAGATTTGAATGCAGGAAAAACAACCTGTGTTGATTTGGTAAATGAGAGCATTGCCCTTTCTAAACAAAAAAAGCATTTGGGCGTGTTTTTAGAGTTGTTTGAAAAATCGGCGCTGGAAAAAGCGCAGGAAGTTGACCAAAAAATTAAAGCAGGTAATGCAGGAAAATTAGCGGGCGTAATAGTTGGTTTAAAAGACAATATTTGCTATAAAGGCCATAAGGTTTCTGCATCTTCCAAAATACTTGAAGGATTTGAGTCTCTTTACTCCGCAACAGTAACTGAAAAGCTATTGGCAGAAGATGCCATTATCATTGGCAGGTGTAATTGCGATGAATTTGCCATGGGCAGCAGTAATGAAAATTCGGCTTATGGCCAGGTTTTAAATCCTTTGAACGAAAAAACAGTTCCCGGAGGTTCTTCGGGAGGTTCTGCTGCTGCGGTAGCTGCCGGTTTGTGCCATATAGCATTGGGTTCTGATACAGGGGGTTCTATCCGCCAACCGGCTTCGTTTACAGGAACGGTAGGCATTAAGCCTACTTACGGTAGGGTTTCTCGTTGGGGCTTGATTGCTTATGCTTCTTCTTTCGATCAAATTGGCCCCATTACAAAAACGGTAGAAGATAATGCTTTGGTTTTAGAAGTAATTGCCGGCGCGGATGAATATGATAGCACGGTTTCGCAAAAACTTGTTGATGAGTACACAAAAAGTTTGCAGTCGGATAAAAAATATAAAATTGCTTATCTGAAAGAATGTGTTTTTGCCGAGGGAATAGATAAGGAAGTGCAAACAGCCGTTTTGCATAAAATAGAGCAATTAAAAAAAGCCGGCCATACGGTAGAAGAGGTTGATTTTCCTTATTTGGAATATATGATTCCTGTTTATTACGTATTAACTACAGCCGAAGCATCATCAAACCTTTCCCGGTTTGACGGAATACACTACGGATACCGAAGCAAAAACGCTACCGACCTGGAAAGCACCTACAAGCTTTCGCGTAGCGAGGGTTTTGGTAAAGAAGTACAGCGAAGAATTATGCTGGGAACATTTGTATTAAGCGCCGGATATTATGATGCCTATTATGCCAAGGGACAAAAAGTTCGCCGGCTGATTCGGGATAAAACCCTGGAAATTTTAAGTAAGTATGATTTTATTTTAACGCCTACTACGCCCGGCACAGCTTTTGAATTCGGTAAAAACAGTGAAGATCCTATTAAGATGTATTTAGAAGATATTTTTACCGTTCAGGCTCCCATTGCCGGAGTACCTGCCATATCGGTACCTTGTGGTTTACACAGTAACGGCCTGCCAATGGGCATTCAGTTAATGGCCGGTAATTTTGAAGAAGCTAAGTTGTATAGTTTAGCTCGGCAAGTAGAAGGACTATAAAATCTTTTTCAGATATAAAACCTCGCCGCTTTCCGCTATCATGATATGAACAAAAGGGTCTGAAACAATCATTACTTTAAACACATATTCCTTTTGCAGATATTTGAACCGAAGCCGGTTTGTGTTTTTATCGAACTTATAGGCAATTTCTATCGGGACTTCTTCGTGATCAAGTTTTATTGTTTCGTCTGTAAATTCCAGTACAAAATCTTCAACAATTGCTGCATTGTTATTTAGCATAGTACGTGGGCATAAATCGCAAACATGCAGCGTGCCGTTTTCATTTTTTTCGAGCGGGCAATTTACTTTCCACTTACCTTTGATATTTACTTCTTGAGCTTGAATAAACAAGTACAAGAAGGTAAAAATCGCAAATAACAATAAGTGCTTCTTCATTTCCCAAAAATAAAAAAACCGTCTGAACAAATTGCTAAGACGGTTTTTACGATAAGTAGGCTTAGGGTTAATTAGTTGGATTCTCCATACGTTTTTGTACTTGCGATACTTCCATTTTCGTTCCAACTTGTCCAGGTGCCAGTTTTTTCACCGTTTTTATAGTTCATTTCCATGCGTTTGTTGCCATTTTCGTCAAAAACCAACCAGGTACCGCTTTTCTTTCCGGCTTCGTAATACCCTGTTGCAGCAACTTTCCCGTTTTCGGTATAGCGAGTCCAAAGCCCGGTTTTTAGTCCCTGAGCCATGAGTCCGCTTTCCATCAGGCTGCCTGATGCGAAAAAATACTCTGCTTTTCCGTTAGGTAAGCCTTCTTTAATTTCTAATTGTGATTTTACACCATTATTCATGGCCGTTATCACCCCGGAAAATAAATTTCCTTCGCTATCAATATAAAGGCCTTTTTCGTTTAGTTGTTGCGCCTGAGCTGCAACCGCAAAGAAAAAGAAACAAACGAGTGCTAGTTTTTTCATGGTGTTTGTTTTTAAAGGGTGAAACATACATTAACTTAATACAAAAATATTAAATTAATAAATGGGTAATGTTATGAAAACAAAAAGATAACAATTAATTTACTTAAAAAATAAAAAAACACCAAAAAATATTGACATTGAATGTTTTACGTTTTTTAAGGTAGGGAAGAGAGGAAAACCTCATTAAATGTTCCTAGCTCGGAGGATTTGAGTTGTTTTTCTTCAAAGCCAAGGGAGGTTAATTTAAGTGTAAGGGTTTCGTTCTTTTTAAGTTCTAACTGCACGTTCCCGTTAAAATCGCAGTAGTATTCTTTTCCGGTTTCGGCTACAAAAATCCTTGTTCCTGCTAATTCTTCTCCATTGTTGGCGCTTACTTTAAGAATAATAACGCGGGTACTTTCTTTTTGGCCGTTCTTAGAATCTCCGGCAAAAGCTTGTTTACTCAAAATTAAAATTAGGGATATGTATAGTAAATGTTTCAACGGTGCAAATTTATGAGCGCCTTTTCACCTTATTTTTATCCTAATGTTATAAAATAGTTAAGCGCTTAAATAAAGATTTGTTAACGTAACAAACAAGTGTAAAGTACTTACGTTATGGCGTATATACTTTTTTTCCGTTAATGTAGGTGCTTATAACATTGGTTTTTAAAATATCCGATTCTTTGCAGGTCATTAAATCGGTATCTAAAATTACAAAGTCAGCAAACTTACCACTTTCCAAACTACCCTTTTCCTTTTCTTCAAAATTGGCATAGGCAGCCCAAATGGTGGTTCCTCTAACGGCCTCTTCCCTGCTAAGTGCATTTTCTTTCATAAAGCCGTTTTCCGGAAAACCCTTTTCGTCTTTTCTGGATACGGCGGCGTAAATGGTTTTAAAAGGAGAAATATCTTCTACCGGAAAATCTGTTCCAAGCGGTAAGATACCTGCATAGGACAGCAGTTTTTTATAGGCGTAGGCATTTTTAATACGTTCTGCCCCCAGTCTTTTTTCTGCCCAATACATATCACTGGTGGCATGTGTGGGCTGAACAGAGGGAAGAATATCATTGCTAAAGAAAGTAAAACTATTTTCTGTTACTACTTGAGCGTGTTCAATACGCCAGCGTAGTTTCCGGTTGTTACGGCTGTATTTTGCATAAATATCCAAAATCACTTTTGCTGCCGAGTCGCCAATACAATGCGTGTTCATTTGAAAGCCGTGTTTATGCATCAGCTCAGCGTTTCTTTCAAAAAAAGAAATATTGTTTAATAAAAAACCTTTCCAACCCGGTTTGTCGGAATATTCATGACAAAGGCAAGCTCCCCTTGAGCCTAATGCACCATCAGCATAAAATTTGAATGAACATACGTTTAAGCGATTGGTTTTGTATACTCCGTTTTTTAAGTAGTAATTAAAATTTTCCTGCGAGGGACTTAACATAGCATATACCTTAATGGATAGTTTGCCTTTTTGTTGTAATGAATCAATGGCATCTACTATGTTTTTATCCAGCCCTGCATCATCAACGGTTGTTATTCCCATGGCCAAGCAGTTTTTTTCGGCATTTAACAGCGCTTTTTCAATAAAGCTTTTACTTGGTTTAGGAATTAATTTTTCTACAGAGTCAACGGCGTTATCAATTAGTACACCACTTAATTTGCCATTTTTAATAACAAGTTCTCCTCCTTGAATTTTAGTTTTGTTGTTAAACTTAACCAAATCGAGCACTTTTTGGTTTACAATTGCCGCATGCCCATCAATTCGTTTTAAAAAAACCGGAATATCCGGAAAGAGACTGTCTAATTTTTGTTTGTCCGGAAATTCTTTTATTTCCCAGTCGTTTTGGTCCCAGCCTCTGCCAATAAGCCAGTAGTTATCAAGCACAACCTGCGCTTTATTTTTTGGAATTTCATCTAAGAAAGATTGATTGTAGAAAGCCAATGTTTTTTCAATTACTTCATGAAAGGAGTGGGTACCAACTAAATTTACCTGACTTAACCCTCTTCCATATCCATAAAAATGGCAGTGTGCATCAATAAACCCCGGGAAGATGTATTTCCCATTGGCATCAACATTATCCGGAGCCGTATATTTTTTTAGTATAACTTCGTTACTGCCGGTTTCAACAATAACACCGTTTTTTACAGCCATTGCTTGCTCTACGCTGAAGAGAGAATCTACCGTATAAATTGCGGCATGATGAACTATTAAATCAACCTCCTGTTTTTTTTCGGTACAAGAAACGAAGAGAAACAACAGTATACAAAACGAGTATTTTAATAATTTCATGGTACTAAAATAAGCCATAAATTTGAACTATGAGAATTGATATTATTAGTGTAGTGCCTGATTTATTAAGTAGCCCTTTTAGTCATTCTATACTAAAGCGTGCTAAAGACAAAGGTTTGGCAGAAGTTCATTTGATAAACTTGCGTGATTATGCAACGGATAAATATAAGAGTGTAGATGATTATGCTTTTGGTGGTGGAGCCGGGATGGTGATGATGATAGAGCCCATAGATGCTTGTATAAATGATTTAAAAAGTAAGAGAGCGTATGATGAGGTTATTTATATGAGTCCGGACGGGGAACTGCTAACACAACCAATTTGTAATGAATTGTCGTTAAAGAAAAATTTAATACTGCTTTGTGGGCATTACAAGGGGATAGATGAGCGTGTTCGAGAGCATTTGGTTACCCGAGAGATTAGTGTGGGAAATTATGTGTTGAGTGGAGGTGAGCTGGCAGCTGCAGTACTCTGTGATGCGGTAATTCGTTTAATTCCCGGCGTATTAAATGACGAAACTTCGGCTTTAAGCGATTCGTTTCAGGATAATTTAATAGCTCCGCCCGTATATACACGCCCGGCAGAATATAAAGGATGGAAAGTGCCGGAAGTACTTTTAAGCGGACATGCGGCAAATATTGAAAAGTGGAGGCATGAACAAAGCATAGAAAGAACAAAGGAACGGCGGCCCGAACTTTTGAAATAAATTTATTTGTTTGTGTCTCGGGATTGTAAAATATTTATTACATCATTTAAGCGATACCCCTTAGCGTTTATGAGTAATATATAATGATACATTAGATCGGCAGCTTCGTTTAAAAAAAGTTGTTTGTTGTTGTCTTTTGATTCTATCACCAGCTCTACCGCTTCTTCTCCTACTTTTTGAGCAATTTTATTAATGCCTTTATTAAGTAACAAATTGGTATAGGAGCCTTCTACGGGGTTTTTAATTCTTTCGTGTATAGTGTGTTCCAGTTTCATCAAAAAATTTACATTCTCATTTTTTTCTTTAAAGCAGGTATCAGCGCCGGTATGGCACACCGGACCCTCAGGTATTGCTTTAATAAGTAAAGTATCGTTATCGCAATCAATTAGTATGTTTGATACAAACAAAAAGTGGCCGCTTTCCTCTCCTTTGGTCCATAACCTGTTTTTACTGCGGCTGTAAAAGGTTACTTTCCCTGTTTTTTTTGTTTGTTCAAGCGCTTCCTCATTCATAAAGCCCAGCATGAGTACTTTCCCTGTTTCATTATCCTGAATAATGGCGGGCATGAGTCCGCCGGCGTATTTAGAAAATTCCGGTTTCATATACGAACATTTATTTGGTTATTTTTTAATTCCTGTTTCAGTTGTTTAATAGAAATTTCTTTGAAGTGAAAAATACTGGCTGCCAGTGCCGCATCAGCTTTTCCGTTTGCAAATACATCTATAAAATGTTCTATTTTGCCGGCACCTCCGCTTGCTATAACGGGGACGTTTACACTTTCAGAAATAAGTTTGATAATATCGATAGCAAAACCGGTTTTTGTACCATCATTATTCATGGAGGTAAGCAGTATTTCTCCTGCGCCAAGTGCCGTTCCTTTTTTCGCCCAATCAATGGCTTTGGTGTTTGTTTTTACTTTACCTCCGTTGAGGTAAACATACCAATCTCCGTTTTCAAATTTTGTGTCTATAGCTAAAACTACGCATTGAGAACCTACCTCGCCGGCTATTTTTTTTATCATTTCGGGATTTTTAAAAGCGGCTGTATTTATGGATATTTTATCGGCCCCTGCCTGTAAAAGGTGTTGAACATCTTCCGGTGAACTAATTCCTCCGCCAACAGTAAACGGTATATTAATGTGCAGGGCAATTTTTCTTACTAAATCAAAAAGCGTTTTTCGTTTTTCGTTAGTAGCTGTAATATCTAAGAAAACCAATTCGTCGGCTCCTTCTTGGCAGTACAGAGAAGCCAGCTCAACCGGATCGCCGGCATCGCGGATATTCTCAAAATTTATTCCTTTAACGGTACGGCCGTTTTGTATATCTAAACAAGGGATAATTCTCTTACAAAGCATGTTCATTAAAGCGAATTAAATCGTGCAAATTTATTTTGTTTTCATAGATGGCCTTTCCGATAATAGCTCCTTTGCATCCTGTTTTTTTAAGCTCTTCTAAGTCTTTTAACGATGAAATTCCCCCGCTGGCTATAAGCTTCAGCGACGGAAATTTTTTTAGTATTTTTTCGTAGAGCTGAAAGGAAGGTCCTTGCAGCATTCCGTCTTTTGATACATCTGTGCAAAAAACCTGCGAAACACCATTTGTTGTTTGTGTTTTTAAAAAATCAATAACATGTAAGTTGGTATTTTCTAACCAGCCGGATACAGTGATTAATTCTTTTTTCACATCTGCCCCCAAAAGAATTTTATCGGCTCCAAAATCGCTTATCCAACTATGAAATATTTCCGGATTTTTAACGGCTATGCTTCCCAATGTTGCCATAGATGCGCCGGCATTAAAAACAGCTTGTATAGAGGAGTTTGTTTTAATACCTCCTCCAAAGTCAATAATCAAACGAGTGTTGGAAGCAATTATTTCGAGTGTTTTTAAGTTTACCACCTCTCCTTTTTTTGCTCCGTCTAAATCAACCAAATGAAGGCGTTTTATTCCTGCATCTTCAAATTTTTTGGCAACTTCA
The DNA here is from genome assembly GCA_964585565.1 of uncultured Akkermansia sp. Lineage (GTDB taxonomy): Bacteria > Bacteroidota > Bacteroidia > B-17B0 > Aurantibacillaceae > Aurantibacillus. The sequence goes on from CAZPEC010000003.1 coordinate 277,562, forward strand.
AGCGGATTTTCGTTATAAATAATTTTTTTGGTGTATTCGCCCTGAGAGAGTCTTACGCATTTTCCATCAATCAAGTCAATAGCGGGAATTATATCAAAGCTTTTTATCATGTCAGTTCAATAAAGTTTTTTAAAATTTTTTCGCCCACATCTCCTGATTTTTCAGGATGGAACTGTGTGCCAAAAAAATTATCTTTGTTTAGCGCAGAGCTGTATGGAATACCGTAATTTGTTTCACTGATAGTGTATGCTCCGGTTTCAACGTAGTAGCCATGAACAAAATATACATAGCTGTTTTCCTCAACAAGACGGAATAGAGGAGAATTTAATTTATTAATTGTATTCCATCCTATTTGCGGGGTTTTTAAATCAGGGTTCGTGAATTTTTTTACTTTTTGAGGAAAGATTTCCAAACACTTTGTATTTCCCTCTTCCGAAAAACTGCACAGTAATTGCATCCCAAGACAAATTCCCAAAACTGGTTGCTTTAACTCTTTGATAAGTGTATCTAATTTTTTTTCCCTGAGAAAACGCATAGCCGATGAAGCTTCGCCTACTCCCGGAAAAATAACTTTATCGGCGGCTGAGATAACTTCAGGATTATCGCTTACGTTTGCTGAAACACCCACCCGGTTAAGTGCAAACAATACCGATTGAATGTTGCCTGCATTATATTTTATAATTACCACATTCATAATAACCCTTTGGTACTTGGAATTTCTTGGTTACTTACATCGCGCTTAAGAGCAAATTTAACGGCTTTTGCAAAGGCTTTAAAAATAGCTTCAATTTTATGATGTTCGTTTGTGCCGTTTGCCGTTATGTTAAGATTACATTTAGCAGCATCGCTGAAAGATTTGAAAAAATGGTAAAACATTTCGGTAGGCACATCACCTATTTTTTCTCTTTTAAATTCCGTGTTCCACACTATCCAGGACCTTCCTCCGAAGTCAATAGCAACCTGTGCCAGACAATCGTCCATGGGTAAACAAAAGCCATATCGTTCAATCCCTTTTTTATTTCCTATAGCTTTTGTAAAGGCTTCACCCAGTGTAATGGCAGTGTCTTCTATGGTGTGGTGTTCGTCAATATGAAGATCTCCTTTTGCGGTTATTTCCAGGTCAATTCCTCCGTGTTTGGCAAGTTGTTCTAACATGTGGTTAAAGAAATTTAGTCCGGTTGAAATTTCTGCCTTTCCTTTTCCGTCTATATTTAAACTGATGGAGATGTTTGTTTCGTTTGTAACACGCCGGTGATTTGTTTTTCTTTCGGGAAGTTTGAGGTGTGTGTATATTTCTTCCCAGGTATTTGCGATTAATGAAATGTCATTTTCCAGACTACTTGGGTTATCATTGTTTTTTATAAGTATAGCTTTGCATCCCAGGTTCATGGCGAGTTTTACGTCCGTTAGCCTGTCGCCTATTACATAAGAGTTTTTTATATCGTAAGCATCTGTAAGATAATGAGTGAGCATTCCGGTATTGGGTTTTCGGGTAGGTTTGTTCTCTGATTCAAAACTTCGGTCAATACAAATCTCTTTAAAGGTTATGCCCTCGTTTTGCAGAGTTTGTACTATAAAATTTTGTACAGGCCAAAAAGTATCTTCCGGGAAGGAGGCAGTGCCCAACCCATCTTGATTGGTAACCATAACCAATTCAAAATCCATTTCCCGGGCTATTTTTCCCAGCCAGGTAATACAACCCGGAATAAATTGGAGCTTTTGGAAGCTGTCTATTTGAAAAGTGTCCGGGGGCTCCCAAATTAAGGTGCCGTCTCTGTCTATAAATAAAACTTTTTTCATGGATGATAAGTTTTCAGCGTATTTAATAATTGCTTATTCTCCTCCGGGGTACCTACGGTAATTCTTAAGCATCCTTCGCATAGTTCTACCCGGCTTCTATTTCTTACAATAATTTTATGGTTTAACAGGTGTTGGTACACAGCAAGCGCATCACCTACTTTAACAAGAAAAAAATTGGCTTGACTAGGATAAATTTTCAAAACAAAGGATAGCTCTTTTATTTTGTTTATAAGTATCTCGCGCTCGGCTTTGATTTGTTGTATCCAGTTAGTTATACTATCTGTTTTATTTAGTGCTTGTATTGCCAGTTGTTGTGAAAGACTATTGATATTGTAGGGGGGTTTTACTTTATTCATCAGCTTTATAATCGATTCTGAAGCGAAAGCCATTCCAATTCGTAAACCGGCCAATCCCCAGGCTTTAGAAAGTGTTTGAAGTATGACTAAGTTAGGATAGTTTTTGAGTTCAGGTATTAAACTATCATAGTCTGCAAAATCTATATAAGCCTCATCTACCACTATTAAACCATTAAATTGTTCAAGAAGACTTTTTATGTCAGCCCATTTAACTCCGTTTCCGGTTGGATTGTTTGGGCAACAAACAAAAATAAGTCTTGTTTTTTCATCAATGGCAGTTAAAATATTTTCTACTTGCAGTTGGAAAGTATCGGGGCTAAGCAAAACTTTTTTTACGCCTACGTTATTAATATTTGCACAAACTTCATACATGCCGTAGGTTGGCGGGCATATGATAGAGTTGTGTATGGCGGGTTCACAAAAAATTCTGAATAACAAATCAATAGCTTCGTCGCTGCCGTTTCCGATGAAAATATTTTTTACGGGGATTTTTTTTATTTCACTGATTTTTTGTTTTAGTTTCACTTGAAGCGGATCAGGATACCGATTATAATTTGATTCCAACGGAGAACCGTAGGCATTTTCATTGGCATCTAAAAATATGCCCTCGTTTCCTTCAAATTCACTCCTTGCCGAGGAATAAGCGCTCATATTTTTTATATTATTTCGGATGAGCTTATTTATATCAAATGTCATTTTTCAATTTATTTAATCGAATGGATACTGAATTTTTATGAGCAAGCAAGCCTTCCGCTTCAGCCATTATTTCAATTGCCGGACCTAATGTTTGTATGCCTTTTTTGTTTAACTCTTGAAAAGTAATTTTTTTGACAAAACTATCTAAGGAAACTCCGCTGTAAGCTTTGGCAAATCCATTTGTTGGGAGTGTGTGGTTAGTTCCGGATGCATAGTCTCCGGCGCTTTCACAGGCGTAGTTACCCAAAAAAACAGAGCCGGCGTTTACTACCAAATTTTGCAGTTGCCCGTATTTATCTGATGCAATTATTAAATGTTCAGGAGCATATTGATTTAAAACGTTCATTCCTTCTTCTAACGAGTGTACCAATATGGCTTTACTATTTTTTAGTGCTTTAGAGGCGATGGAATTTCTTTCCAGATTTTTGATTTGAGTTTCCAATTCTTTCAATATTTGTTGGATTGTTTTTTCGCTATTGCTTACGAGAATTACTTGGCTATCCGGCCCGTGTTCGGCCTGGGAGAGTAAATCGGCAGCTACAAACTCGGGATAACAACTTTCATCAGCCAAAACCGCTACTTCGGAAGGTCCTGCCGGCATATCAATAGCTATTCCATCTTTATTAACCAATTGTTTGGCCATAGTTACATATTGATTTCCGGGACCAAATATTTTGTATACTGCCGGTACACTCTCTGTTCCGTAAGCCATAGCTGCAATGGCCTGGGCACCACCCACTTTGTATATCCTTCTGATTCCTATTATGTTGGCGCAGTATAAAATTGCCGGATGAATTTTTTCTTCCTGATTAGCGGGTGTACAAAGAGATATTTCTTTACACCCTGCAATTACCGCCGGAATACCAAGCATGAGTACGGATGAAAAAAGTGGAGCGCTACCTCCGGGGATGTATAATCCTACTTTTTCAATGGGTACTGACTTTCTCCAGCAAGTAACGCCTTTTACTGTTTCAATTAGCTTGGGTTCTTCTAGTTGTGCTTTATGAAATATTTCTATGTTCTTTTTTGCTGTATGAATGGCTTCTTTGAGTTTTTTTGAAATATTTTTTTCGGCTTCTTTAATTTCTGCTTCACTTACCGCAATACTCGTTAGGCCAACTCTATCAAACTGCGACGTAAATTTTTTTATCGCTTCATCACCTTTTTGTTTCACCTCTTCAATAATAAAAGAAACTTTTTCCTCCAATTCCTTTGAGTTTAGAAGTGGCCGCTTCAGGGCGGCCTTTATTAATTCTTTATCCGGATAGGTAATTATTTCCATCATATAATCATTTTTTCAATGGGTACTACCAGTATTCCTTGTGCCCCGTTTTCCCTTAATTTTTCAATAATATCCCAAAATTGATCTTCTTTAACCACACTATGAACAGAACTCCAGCCTTTTTTTGCCAGCGGAACAATAGTGGGGCTTTTCATTCCCGGGAGTATTTTACACAATACGTCCAGCTTATCATTAGGGGCATTCAGCAGAATATATTTATTGTTTTTGGCACTACGCAGTGCATTTATTCTGAACAGTAATTTATTTATGAGTTCTTTTTTGTTTTGAGGAAGTTGTTTTTTGGAAATAAGAACAGCTTGAGATGTTAATATGGTTTCTACTTCTTTTAAGCCGTTGCTGAGTAATGTGCTACCTGAACTTACCAAATCGCAAATGGCATCTGCCAGTCCAATACCCGGGGCAATTTCTACACTGCCACTGATTTCGTGGATGTCGGCTTTTATGTTATTCTTTTTTAAGTGCTTTGTTAAAATTTGCGTATACGATGTGGCAATTTTTTTGTTTTTTAAACTATGAATGCCGTTATAGTTTTTATCTCGAGGTATAGCAATAGAAAGTCTGCATTTTCCAAAACCCAGTTTATCCAGTACCTCTACTTTTTTGTTTTTTTCCAGAAGTACATTCTCTCCGACAATTCCAATGTCGGCTACTCCGTCTTCTACGTATTGCGGAATATCATCATCTCGCAGAAAAAAAACTTCTAATGGAAAATTGGTGGCTTCTGTTTTTAGCCGGTTTAATCCGTTACTAATATCAATGCCGCATTCTTTGAGCATTTTTAGCGAGTCTTCGCTAAGCCTGCCGGATTTTTGAATAGCAATTTTCAGTTTCATTTTTTATTTTGTTTTATGGTTAAACCATTTGGCAAGACTTTTCGGAAAAAGAAAAAGGCTTACCGTATGGTAAGCCTTTTATTATGGTTAATACAACATCATTACGACTTACCGTTTGCAGAAGCGTGATGATGATGTACTGTAAAATTCATGGCTCAAATATAACATAAAATTTTATTTCCATAAACTTTTTTAGTTTTTTACGGCAACCATAGCTTTTTCTACACATTTGAGGATACCTGAGGCGAGTTCATTCATTTGTTCTTCTGTCCAGGTGCAGCGTACCCCAAATGAGATTAATCGTCCGATAACTTCCTGTGATTTTGGGAGCGATAAGTTCAGGTAATCTTGCCTGTGCCCTAGCACTTCTACAGGTAATTTAGAAACGGTTTGCAAATTTTTGAGGTGGTCCCACTGATTAATGAAGTGGTACATATTGGTGAACCAATAATTGAAGCCGCCAATGCCGGTCGCATTCAGCTCGTTTACAATTTGCTTAGCTGTTTCGGTATTAGGAAGGAGAAGGTTAATGAACGTGGCCGAATCTCCGCTTTCATCACCCAGTTTGGCAAAGGAAATGGCCGGATTTTTAGCTAATAAGTTTTGAAGGTAGGCTTTGTTTTTTCGATTGGCAGCTAAAATTTTTGGGACTTTTCTGGTTTGAGCAAGCCCAACGGCTGCATTGAGCTCAGAAATGCGGTAGTTGAATCCCAGGTAAGGATGCTTCTCCATACCGCGGTTATTTCCGATGTGGTCGTGTCCATGGTCACTGTATACATCGGCTTTTTTATAGGTTTCTTCATCGTTGGTAACTAAAACACCTCCTTCGCCTGCGGTAGCAATTTTAAAGAAGTCGAATGAGTAGCTGCCGGCTTTTCCGAATAAACCGGTGTAAATTCCTTTGTAAGTAGAAGCAAATGCTTGTCCGGCATCTTCAACCAAAATCAGGTTATGTTTTTTAATTACCTGCATAATGCTGTCCATTTCAGCATTTCCTCCGCACATGTGAACCAAACATACCGCTTTAGTTTTTGGGCTTAGGGCTTTTTCTATGCCTTCGGCGCTTAAGCAGAGAGTTTCATCTATTTCGGCAAAAACAGGTATGGCTCCTAAAAAAAGGACCGCCTCAATAGTGGCGATGAAAGTAAAGGGGGGTACAATAACCTCGTCGCCGGTTCCAATACCGCTTGCAGCCAGGGCTGTTGCAATGGCCGCTGAACCGCTACTAACGGCATGGGCGTATTTAGCGCCGGTAATTTTTTTTACTTCATTTTCAAAATCTCTGGCTTTCCAGTGGTTGTTTCTTAACGAATCGTGTCCGTATCGAAACAAGATACCTGTTTCTAGTACGTCGTTTACTTCTTTGCGCTCTTCGGCGCCAAATAATTCGGTTCCGGGCATGGCTTAATTTTATAGGGCAAATATACGATTTTGAAGGGTTTATTTGCTGTTTAGTATTTGTAAGATTTCTTCTTTTTTACTCCTGCTGATGGGCAACTTTAAATTTTTTATGCTGAGCGTGTATCCTTCTAAAGAATCTATTTTGTTGATTGCTGCTATATACGACTTTTGAATTTTGATGAATTTATTTTTTGGCAGCATGGATTCAATATTTTTGAGGCTGTTGTACGTAACATATTTTTTGTTTTCCGTATGAATTGCCACGTAGTTATGCAGGCTTTCAATGTATAAAATATCATCAGTAAATATTTTCTCAATTACTTTTTCGCACTTAATAAATAGAAAATTTTTTTCTGACGGTTTATTTTTTCTTACTTCTAAATACTCTTTGGCTTTTAAAATGGACTTGTTGAGGCGTTCATTTGAAATCGGTTTTATGAGATAATCCAGCACATCCAGTTCAAAGCCTTGGATGGCATATTGCGGGTATGCGCTGGTAATAATAGTAGCCGGCGGATTTTCCATTTTTTTTAATAAATCAATTCCGGAAAGCTCAGGCATTTCAATGTCTAAAAAAATCAGGTCGATATTATTTGATTGAATGAATTTTAATGCATCAATTGGATTTTCAAAGGTATTTAGTATTTCAATGTCCGGACAGTTTTTGAGCAAGGATTTTAATGACTCAATGGCAAAGGGTTCGTCGTCAATAATTATGCAACTTAGTTTATACATGAATTTGTAGTTCGGTTGTAAAATAATTTTCTGTTTTGTTTATATTCAAACTGTATCTGTTTTTATATAGTCTTTCCAGCCTTTTCTTTAGATTTTCCAAGCCTATTCCGCCCGAGCGGATATTTTTTCCGGATTGGTTAGAGTGAGAGTTGCTGCAATTGAAGTTAACCATGTTGTTGGCAGCATGAAGGGATATTTTTATATAGTATTTTCCGGCAGAATCCGTGCTGGCATGCTTAAAAGCATTTTCAACCAATGGAACAAAGAGTAAGGGGGCTATTCGAAAATCTTTCATGTTTTCATCTATACTAAATTCCAGTTCCATTTTTTTTGAACGACGGAGTTTTTGCAGCTCAATGTATTTTTTAAGATAGTCAATTTCTTTTTCTATCTCAACGGTTTTTTCATTACAGTCGTATAGCTGGTAGTGTAAAATCTCCGAGAATTTAACCAGGTTTTCCCTTCCTTTCTCAACATCTATGGTTAGCTGTCCGTGAATGGTGTTAATGGTATTAAAGATGGTGTGAGGGTCTATTTGCGCCTTTAAGAAATTGAGTTCGGCACTTAGTTTTTCGTTTTCCAGTGTAATGAGTTTGCGCTTTTGTTTCTGCTTATTGGTATAAAAAAACAAAAAGGTTAAACCGATTAAAGTAAATGATGTCAGTAAAAAAATAATGCTTTTATTCCGCGATCTTTGTTTTTCTATCTCCAGCTCCAGTTCTTTCATTTGTTTTTCAAGTTTAATTTCATGGATTATCCTTTCTTGTTTTTCAGTTTCATATTTAAAATTTATATCGGCAATGTATTTGCTGTTTTCTAACTGAGTTAACGTATCGTTTATCTTAATGTAGATTTCATGATAAATCAACGCCTCTTTCGGATTCCCTTTTAGTTTATGGGCTTTATATAAAACGAGGGCGGCAGCACATTTAGCATTATCATCTTCAAATCTTTCGGCGAGTTTGTAAAGTTTTTCTGCGTAATGCAAGGCCTTATTAAGTGTTGCACTCTTGTTATCTCTGTCATACTTGTTCATGTATGCATTCGATAGAAAGTAATACGATCTGGTTAATATTTGGTCTGAAGCTATTTTAAGACCCAAGCTTTCCGTTTTTTCGAAATAGATAATGGCGGTGTCAATATTTCCCTTTTCCATGTTAATTCTTCCCAGATTTCCGTATATGTTAGAGAGGGTGGGTATTTCTTTATTCAACCCGGTTATCAGTTTTTCAGAAACCAGCAAGTGTGAAATAGCTTCATTATATTTTTTTTGCGCAATGTATATAGTTGCCAGTTTGGTGTTAATATCTGCAATTACTTCGTGTTGGTCGGTTTTTTCCTTTATGGATAGTGCTTTTTTATAGTAAAATTCGGCTTTGTTGTAGTTCTTCATTCTTATGTATAAAGCTCCCAAATTTGTGTAAGCGGAAGCGGAGAGTTCGTTGTTACCTAACGACTCGGCAAGTTTTACATTTTTAAAGAGGCAGGAAAAGGCAGAGTCGTACAAGTTCATTTCCCTATATATGCCACCTAAACGATTGTTGGCCGATATGATATAGTCAGGCCTTTTTAATTTTTCTCCTAATATTAGTGCACGGGCGGCATATTTTTTTGCTTCCGTATAATTATTTTGATTGATAAACAAATTGGCCAGCCTTTGCATAACACTGAATTTTAAGGTATCCGGCCCGGGTTTTTCCAGTATTGTTACTAATGAATCCGTTTCTTTTTGTGCCAACATGGTTAATGTGACAAGCACAAGAATGACAGTACAAACAAGTCTGTTTTTTAACATGTTCTTCAAATCTAACAAGAAAAAATACGTGTTTTATGCATTTGGGATAGGATTTTTGCACTTGGGATAAATTCAAATTAAACACATATTTTCTTCATTATTTTTGACTTAAAACGCATTTTAATATGATTTTACGATTTACTATAGCTGCTTTTATGCTCTCAGGAATGTTGGCGGCTCAGGTAGCCCCTTTTGTTACGGCTACCTGGAACCAAGGGTGCTATTACAATGCCATGACTCCCACTGTTCCTTCGGGGGGTAGTTGCGGCAGGGCGTATACCGGGTGCAATGCTACGGCCTTGGCCATGATTTGTAAATACTACGCCTGGCCCGCTAATGGGATAGGCGGAACGCACTGTAATACTAATTTTACCACACATTGCGTGAACTTTGGAGCTCAAACCTACAATTTTGCCTCAATGCCTTTAAATGTTACCTCGGCAAACCCCGAAGTGGCAAAGCTGATGTATAATTTGGGTGTGGCCTGTAATATGCAGTGGGGAGCAGCCGGTTCGGGTTCTTTTTTTGACGGAGAGCTATTAAAAAAATACTTTGCTTATTCGCCTAAAATGTATAACACGGCTTCATACATGTTTCCAACTACTACCGACCTAATCAACGCCCTGAAAGCAGAATTGAATGCGGGCAGACCTGTTTTTGCAAAGGGAGGAGATCATTTTTATGTAATAGATGGGTATAATGCGTCTAATAAGTTTCATGTAAATTTTGGCTGGGGAGGGGTTCATAATGGGTATTATACTATTACTTCTATAGTAAATGCTCAGGGAAATTTTACCCCTACAAACTTTATGTTTATGATAAAACCAATTGATGGTACTCTGGAATTTGCCAGTGATACCATTGTGGTACCAGCAAATCCTTCTTTACAAGCACTCAATTTTTCTACACTTTCCAGTTTTACTTTAAACTCTTCCGTTTCATGGATAAATCCGAGCTTAATGAGCGGCGGCTCCGGTTTTCATACTTTCTCTAACGGCGGTACATTTAGTGTACAGGTTAATAATGGTGGAATTCGTTATGGCAATATCGTAATACAGAATGCAAATTCCACCAAAACATTGGTTGTAAAACAGGAGGCTTCGCCCTTGGACGCAAATCCATCTCCGCTTAATTATACAGCGGGAGGTGAAACAAAAGTGGTTAATGTAAATTATTCCGGATGGGGTACGTGGACGGTAAGTACCTCTCAATCTTGGCTTAGTCTTTCAACAACAATGGGTGTTGGAAGCGATTCTTTCAGTGTTACCGCAAGCACCAACACAAGTTCTGCTTCCAGAAACGGTTGGGTAATTATTAAGGTTGGAGCTTTTACGGATTCCATAGCTGTTGTTCAGGCCGGCCAAGTTAGTACTACGCTCGCAGGGCATGAAAAAGAGGAGTTTTTATTCGAATTGTTTCCTAATCCTGCGGAAGATTTTCTTGTTATGAGGGTTTCTGATGCGCAAATAGGCAAGCCCTATGTTGTTTATGATAGTTATGGAAAAATGTTGCTTGCCGGTGAGTTTGTGAGCAGGGAATTTGTTATGGATGTATCCGGTTTAAGCAATGGATTGTACTACTTGAGAACGGGAGATTTCAGTAAAAAACTTTTAATTCAGAAAAAATAGTATAATTTATTAATATAAAATCAAAATCAACATGAAAACAAAACTACAATTACTGATTGCTTTGAGTTTGTCCTCATTAGGGCTATTAAAGTCGCAGAGTTTAGGCTCAACTGCGCTTAATTTTGATGGCGTTGACGATAATATACGCCGAGGGATTGTGAGTACCCAAAGTATGCAGGTAACCATGGAGGCACGTGTTAGCTGGAATGGACCATCGCCATCTAATCGGTATATAATGTATAACGGAACAAACGGAACAAACGGTTATGGAATCTTTATTCCCTCCGGTACCAGTTCGGTTGCCGTTAAATACGGAGGAACAACACACACATCAACATACACGTTGCCTACGGGTTCGTTAACCTTATTATCAGTGGTTATTGTGGGTTTTAACGGCTTGCAGTTATATGCCAATGGCAGTTTGGTTTGGAATGTTTTTCCTCCCCCTCCTCCTGTTCCAACGGGAAGTTTTGCTATAGGCAGTGATGATGCAGGACTATCTCCGTTTAACGGAGTTATTGATGAGGTTAGATTTTGGAATAGAATAGTTTGTGCACCCGAAATTGCCCACCGCGCAAACTGCTCTGCCATTGGAAACGAGCCGCAACTGGTTGCTTTATACAAATTCAATCAAGGAATTCCGGCAGGCAATAATCCTACCGTAACGGTGTTGATGGATTCATCTCCCTCTAATTATACGGCTACTCTTAATAATTTTGCACTTACAACGGGTACGGTATCTAACTGGATATCTTTTCCCGGAAGTTATTCCACTACCTGCCTTTTTGCTCCGACCACGGTGACAATAACCCCTAGCGGACCGGTTTCTGTTTGCCCCGGAAATTCGGCTACCTTAATGGCAACTACCGGAGGAGCAGCTTCCTACACATGGAGTAGCGGACCTACCACTGCAAGCGTTGTGGTTACTCCTACCGCTACTTCAAGTTATAGTGTAGTAGCAAACTCTTCAGGATGTTACAGCATAGGATTTAAAACAGTAACCGTGAACAGTGCTCCCAGCGTGAGTGTTTCCAGTACCAACTCGGTATTGTGCAGCGGTTCAACAGCTACTTTAACAGCCTCAGGAGCCGGTACCTATTCCTGGAGTACCGGTGGAACACTTACCGCCATTGCGGTTTCTCCCACCACCACCACCACCTATACTGTAATTGGAACGGGTGCAAATTCTTGCACTAACATGGCAGTGTATACACAGTCAGTATCGGTATGTAGCGGAATTAATGAAATGGGCAATTATCAATTCAGTATATTCCCAAATCCAACACGTGATTTACTGACCATTAAAGGGGATTATACAAATTATGTAAGTGTTCAAATAATTGATAACATAGGACGAATAATGTTAAAAATGCAGATGAATCCTTCTTATAGTAAGAGTATCGACGTATCTGCTTTACCGGCAGGAATTTATTTTATCGAATTATCGGGAGGATATCAAAAGCTTTTTACAGGCAAAATAGTTAAAGAGTAATTGGTTTTTAGCTTGTCATAAGGGCTGTTCAGATATTGAACAGCCTTTTTGTTTTTATAAAATAGAAATTTATTTATTAAGGATATCAATAAAAACTTCCGAAATAAGTTGGTTGTCGAAGAATACGGTAATTCCGACCTCCTCAAAAATCAGTTGCTTTTCTCCAAAATCAGAATCTATTTCGTAGGTTTTAAATCCATATTGAGCCATGGTTTCAATAAGTTGTTTTTCGCTTTTTCCTATGGGAGCAAAATCTTCCAGCAAAAAATTGGGGTTATGTACCGAAAAACAGGTGATTTGTTCGTCTTCTGTATAAAAACAAAGTTTGTGTGCAGAGTAATGAAGCATTTCTACTTCATCTTTTTTAGTGTGGTTGGGGCTAATACTCGTATTATCAGGTTGTCCAAATAGACTGAAGACAGTGCCTTTATTGAATTTACCGGCAGGAATCCCGAAATAGGAGGGACTTATTGATAAAGAACAACGTAAAGGGATTATTTCCATGTTGAAAAATGGCTAAAAAGAGTCAAATATCATTAAACAAAAATAGGCCAAATAATTTTTGTAAATTAATTATAGCTTGTATATTTGCACTCCGATTTTGAAAAACAAGTCGTGTTGATTCCGTAGCTCAGCCGGTAGAGCATTACACTTTTAATGTAGGGGTCCTGGGTTCGAGTCCCAGCGGGATCACAGAAAGCCGTCCTAAAAGGGCGGCTTTTCTTATTTTACATGGCTTTGGCTTGATTTTAAAGGAGTCAGAAATCGTCACAGATCGTCTCAAGAAGTCAAAATGTTTCAGAGTTTGTTTCAGGGTTGCCCAAAAAGTGTTTCAGAGTTGGAAATTTTATGGTAGTTGGCGAACTGTTAGACACAAAAAAAGCTCCGTTAAGGAGCTTTCAATTCGTTTTAAGATTTTCATCACAATGTGGAATTAAACTTATCAATAATCGTGTTTTCCAAAGAGTGGGTAACCTTAGCATATACCTCTTCTGTTGTTCGAACGCTTCGATGCCCCAGAAAGTGTGCAACCATCTTAAGGTCGATACCTGCTTCCAACATCAATGTAGCAAAGGTGTGGCGAGCGACATGGTGTGTCAGATTCTTTTTGATGCCAGCCATTTCACCTATTAATTTGAGGTAGGTGTTTAATTTTTGATTGGATAGCTTAGGAAAGACGCTTAAAGACTCAGGGTAAACTTCATTAAATCTTTGGAATATATTTACAGCTTGGGGAAGCAACGGACGCTCAATCTCCGACTTTGTTTTCTTCTGAACGATGCGCACCCTGTATCTTCCTTCTCCGACAGGCAGAATATTACTCTTTAATAATCCGATAGTGTCACTATATCTCAATCCCGTATATGCAGAAAATAGGAAGATAGATCGCACCCAATCCAAACTTCGGTTGTGCGATAAATCAAGTTGTTCTATAAGGCGTAGTTCATATTTAGTAAGGAACTCCCGATTGCCCGTAATACGTTCCAATCTGATGCCGTTAAAAGGGTTAGTTGAAATTATCTCCAAAGCGACAGCGTCATTCAGCACAGCTTTAAGTCTTGCTAAATATTTGTTCACGGTTACCAACTTCAATGGCCATTTGGAGTCATCAGGGATGTGAGTAAGAAGGAACTCTTTGAATTTGATAATATGAATTCGCTTAAAATCGCGTACCAGGATGGAGTTTAAACCTTCACGATTAAGAAATTCAGTTAATCTTCTTAGCATTACTTTGTAATGTGTGATCGTTGGTCGACTATATTGTGTCCCGACTAACTGTTCTCGTCGTGTAATGAAGTTGTTGATATGGTGAATTAGTATAGGTTTTGGAGATGAATTCTTCTCACCTTTGAACTCTTTTACAATTTGACTTGCTGTTGGTTTTATACCTAAAGCAAAAAGTTCAGAAACACAATTTTGCAAACGTGCTATGGCGATTTCAATCTGATTGTTGAGGTATCGATTGTAATTTTTAGTCTCGATAAACCTACCCTGGTTCGGTAGCCATTCATTTTTTAAGCCACGCAAGCCAAGACTTATCTCACATTTGCGTCGATTTACTGTGACTCTTAAATAAATGATTACGTCAGCGTTGTTCGTGTCAACAGGTATCAATTTGTATGTAAAGTTTTCTTTCATAATTTTCTATGGTTTTGATCAAGTAATTTGGAGAAGTCATCTAACTTGTAGAAGTATCCTTTATCAACGATAACGGAACTTCGGACCTTTCCATTCTTGCGCAACCTGTAAAGAGATGACTTACTTAATCCTGTGAGGTTGATAATCACCTCTTCAGACACCCATCCATTTAAGACGTTAGCATTTGAATGCAGCAAGAGTTCCGAGATACGGCTGCTTAAGTACCGTATCTCGGCGTACAATTGCGATATCGTCTCTTCAGTTGTCACAAGTATAAATGGGAATTCGTATTAGGTATTAAGAATGTAATTGTTTAGCAATTACACTTGCTATGGCTTCCATGACACCGACACACACACCATTTCCTAATCCAAGTATTTGATTACTGATTGAGCCTTCAAGTTCGAAGGAATCTGGCAATCCCATAAATCGAGCATATTCACGTGGCGTCACTTGCCGTGTAACTTCGCCATTATACACTGTAAAGCGTGCGTGCCCTGTAACTGTTGGAGCTGGTTGATCAGGTAGATATAAGCGACTTCCATATTCGGGATTTACAAGGTATTCGGCATCCGGAATAACATCTCTAATTGTCTTAAACTGTTCCATTTTAAAAGGTTCTGGCCAAACTGGTTTTCCTACATCTTTTCTGACACATTGAATAAAAATTCTTTCGCGTGCTTGTGGATCACCATAATTTGCTGCATTCAGTATTCTTGCTTCAACATGATATTCTTCACCTTCTTTCTCGATAAAGCTCATTACCATGGCAAACAAGACAGTAGCATTCGAGTGAGTTAGGCCAACAACATTTTCGAAAACAATAACTTTAGGTTTTAATCCAAAAGCCAGTCGTATGCACACAAAGAATAATTCATTCACAGCAGAAAACAATTCACGTTCACCGGAAGTGGAAACACCTGTGCACGGATTGCTAATTTGAATCAAGTCAGGAACAAAGCCTTCATGCCAATTTAACTTCTCGCTTAGTGATTGAACACTAAGAGACCTGACACTTGCAAGCAAGGTGCTAACTCCAGGAAAATTTTTAAGGTAGATTGACATAGCATAAGCCCAATTGTCGATTGCTCCAACAATTTTGTAACCGGCTTTTTTAAAAGCGCACGAGGTCAATCCGATACCTGAACAAATTATTAGGGCAGTAAGATTCTGCTGGAGGTCCTCTCCAGTTTGTGTTGATTCTTTCATAAATTTATTTTTGAAATGATTAACTGATCCAGTCTCTTTCTAAGTCCGTTTCCTTGCGGTTCAAACTAAAAAGTTCCGGTATGTCTTCAAACCGAATTGAAGAAAATGGTCTGTTACAAGATGGGCATTGTTTGGGTAGTGCGATTAGGTTAACTTCTTTATCACCTAATCCAATGTCATTTCCTTCATCGACAGTTTCATCGCTACACTTTTCATGTACTGAATCTTTGTGCTTTTCAATTTCTCTTGCTTTCCTTTTAGCACTATCCAGGGTGATTACACCAGAATCAACCGCATGTATGAGCGATGGATTTATCTTGTCAATACGTTGCAGCATCATTAGTTGGCTTTTGCTCACACCTATTAAGTCGCAAATGATTTGAATACGACTATTCTCAACATCTTTCTTTCCCTGATTGGAAGGAATAAGAGAATTATACAAGTAGAATTCAGCAAGAATATCAACGTAGTTCTTTTTCCGTGTCCGTTCAAGGTCAAGCATTATCCAATGGATTTCATCGTCAGATAATTTGTCCTTGATAATCCAGATCGGAACCTTATGAGTTGTTGGAAAAGTAGATTTAGCTACTTCTAATCTTTCACGACCATCGAAAATAAGTATGCGGTCACCTTCTTCATAACCTGTAAGCGGTTGTAAAATCCCCTTTTCACTTACCGATATATTGATATCGGGTCTGGCCTTGGGGCCATAAATGACATGTTTTTCATCAGGGAAACATTTGGATAATTCTACCCAGCATAGTTCGCGGTTGTACTTTACTCCATTCATGTTACGCTCCTTTCACTGTTGATTTGTAAAGAATGTAGGCCTTGAAAGCAGAGATAACATCTGACTGCTTTTTATTGGCAACCTTATTGAATGAATCCTTGCATATTAACTCATTCATCAGTCGTTCACTTCTTTCTTTTGAGGCTATCTTAACGAATACATCAACCCTTAATCTGAGATGCTCAATAGCAAAGAGCATATAATCACCATAAAGTTGCCCACTTTTGAATTTTTTTATTTCACCTCCTTCGGAATAATAGTAAGATGAATTCAACCACTTGATGTAATTAGATAGAAAATTTTTCCAATAGTTTTTCATAGCATTAAATTTTTATGATTTTTAATACTACAAATGGACGAAGAAAATAACTTAGCTAACTACCTTTCCTATGAAGAAGGCACCAACGGAGTTAGCAGAGTTGAGGACTGTTAAATGTCTTTCAAGCCGGCTTCAATCAAAGGGAGGTTGTGTTCAGGACTACGAAGAGATTTAAGAAAAAAATCACAATGGGAGAGTTCCTTATTAAAATAGGATAATAAGGAACGGGCTGCGTTTACGCGTTGAATATTGCCACCGGCAAATCTGAGTATTTTTTTATCTTCTAAACATGCAACAAAGGATGCCAAGGACGGTATTCCTGATTTAACAGAACCAAGCCATTCATACTCATCAGTACTCGTTTTTGTCATTAGGGTGTATCTTTTTCCTTGATAGACAAAAGAACTCAATAATTTATCGCATGCAATTTTAAATCTAACTGGATCCTTCAGCATGCTTTTGATGTTCACATCAGCAAACGCTGATAAATGATCGTTTTTGGGTAGTTGAGGAACAATTTTCAAGTGCTCTTCACTTGTAAATTTTGTCTCATCCGAAGTAAAAAATATAGTCTGGTCTTTAATTCGGTTTAATAAATGGGTGAAGAAGCTACTAAGCTCAATGAAAAGGATATTAAACTTAGTCTTATTCATATTTTTATACTCAGTAGGTAACTCTTCTATTATTCGTTCCTTCAATTCAGACTTTGTAAATGCCAATTCTAAATCCTCTATTTCTTCTTGTAATTGCTCTCGAATCTCAATATGTATTTTTGGGGGGCTAATAAAAAGCATCTGTTCTATTTCATGATAAACTTCAATTATCTCCAACAAAAATTCACGTTCCAAATGATGTACCCTTGGAAATTCCTTTGCAAGCAGTTTGTTATTTATTAAATTGATTTGTCTGTACTCAATTAGCCTAAGAAGCTCTTTTAACACATCCCTTTGAGTAAAAGAAATGAGCAATCCTTTTACATTTCGTAAAACAAAAAAGGTATATCGATAGCTTCGAGCCATAAAAATAAAAGTAAATTTTTTCCGGATTATTTACAAGATTTTTAGTGCTCTCAAAGTTACAACCCCAAATATAAATCAGCTATCTCCTCCTGCGTGATCCCCAAATACCTCCGTGTAATCGCCGTGCTTGAATGGCCGAAGACCTCTGATAAAAATATCAGCGCCTTATCTGATTCGCCGTGTAGTTGAAACACCCGCATTCCAAAAGTTTTCCGCAAGGTGTGAGAAGAAGGGTTCTGGGTCTTAATTCTGTACCGTGTAAATACCCACTTCAAACGCTTGTTTACATAACTAACTGTTATCGTCTGACCCCAACGATTTGAGAATACCGGACAACTGGTGTTTTCAATTTCTAATTTTTCCCTTGTAAATACTAAAGCTTCTTTTATCCGCAAGTTCAATTTAATTTCTCTAACCTTCTTTGTCTTTCCCTCTTGAACTCTGAAGGACTCATCATTGAGCACTTGATTCCATGTTAATGATAACAGATCCGATATACGCAAACCAAAGTGAGCGCCTAAAAGAATAAGTAAGTATTCACGATAATATCCATCTGCCTTAAGTCTCTCACAAAGCCCAAGCATGGAGTTCCACTCAAGGGCTGAACATGTAGTTGTTTTCTTTTTCATTGCTGTAATATTTTGAGTGAGGATAGCCGACAACAATGAATAGGAAGTCCTATTTTTAACTAAACAACTCAGAAATGGGAGTTATTTTTTGATGAAAAGTCAATTATAGTTGGTAACCAACAACTTATAAGTCCTACTACTACAAGAAGTGGGACATAGTGTAGTTTTACCAACCTGGCTGGGGGATATATAGATAAAACAGAGGTTATGGAAGTTTATCCAAATTACATGGGACACGGTAAAGTGCGCTTTGAAACTCAATTAGAAAGTGGCTATTACATTCTTGAGTTGTTTAATAAGACAACTCGATTCAAACTCTACAGACCAAACAATGGTGCACTCGAAGGGAGTGTCAACTGGTTGCGAAACGAAATAAACTATTTCCATGCCGACCCTGAGTTAATTAACTGGATAACCAATTGCATTGGTCGCGAATCAGAGACTAAAAACGATTCGCCGAAAAAAGAATTCATCGTGAATGGTGTAAAGTACTCATACAAAGCCAACCCACGAACAGGCGACATCACTTTGTTTTTTCCAAGACAAATTATTGTCTCATCATTCGTTGAGTTAACGGAGCATTATCCTGAGTTAGAACTAATACTTGATGGATATTTAATGGAACTGATCGATGGCGTTCTTGAAGAGAACAACACTTCAATTGAGGACACACCCAATCACAAAGAGTATTTACCGATTCGTTTTTGCAACACTAAAGAGTATGTCATTAAGGATGCCTTAATTAACATCGGCGTACACCCTAAACGAAAAATTATTTTTCTGGATATTTCGGAGACACGAATTGACACACACGCCGATTCGATTTACGAAGATGTGCCTTATCTATTATACATAAATAACGGTGCCTACGAAAAGGTATTGATGGATCAGTTAGCGGATGAATGTATATGGGTGTCCTAAACAATTATTATTCGATACCAATTATTTGTTTTATTTCTTTGAGATCTTCAATTTTTTTAAGTTGTTTTTTAAGTTCGCGGCATTTTTCTTCAGAAAGCGAATTCATATGAACAAGACCTTTTAAAACAACCTCTCCCTTTTGAGATTTAACTTCTGGATCCAATTCATTATTGTAATTATTTAAATATTCATTTAATATCAGCCAAGATTTATCATATAAAATCTGACTTCTGTTAAATGGGGCACCATAGTTTTTATTGTACAAGTTTAGCGCGGATTGAATATCCGTTTCCAACTTCTTTCTTTTTGTAATCAAGTCAACTTCCTTTTGAATTAAGTCCTTACAGTACTTGATTTGGGCGTTGGTAGGATTGCCTTGTTCTGACATGTTTAGACGTTTTGAATCAAGTTCGCTTAAACTTATTGTTCCTTTTTTATACAATTCCATTGATTTATTGAACCCAATAAGCAAATGAGTGGTAATTTTTGCCTCATTATATAATTCAATTGCTTGATTCAAATTTCCAGACATAAGTGTACTATCTGCAATTCGAATTTTCTTTTCAAGAATGATCTTTTGGTTAATCTTTTCCTTTTCTTGAATTTCATATCGTGTAATTTGATCAGGTGAGCCATCTTCCTCATATCCTTCATAGACTTCTTTACCATTCTCGAATCGGACATATCGCTGCAATTGTCCGTTGTGGTAATACGACTTTGAATAAATCAATTTTCCATTATCGTCAAAACTCTTTTCAGCATTTAATTTTCCATCCGGGAAATACCACTTATGAACCCCGGTCTCTTTACCGTTAGAGATATTTCCTTCCAAATAAGTTTTTCCAGATGGGTAAAACAAAAACTTAAAGGGGCCTTCAAGTTGAACTACATTACCTTTATCGTAATTTATTTTTTGAATATAGTATTCTGCAGTTTTTATTACTTCATCTGGCAATCCATAACAATTGTTGCAATTTTGATAGTACAACCACTCCCCATCTTTATTACCTTCCACATAGTTTCCTGATGTAATTACTATGGTACCTGATTTACCCCCATACTGTTTAAATGGACCATGCAAAACTCCATTTTTATAGGTTTCTAACTTGGCAAGTTTTCTGCCACTAAATGTGGAATATTCTTTACAGGCCCCACTTAAAAGATTTTTCTGAAAATTGTATTCTAATACCACAACTCCGTTTTCATCAAATCCCTTGTAATAGCCATTTTTTTCGCCTGAAGAATTTACTTGATACTCTTCTTTAATCCTTGATTTCTGGATATCATAATATGTTTTTTTTACTTGTTGTCCAAAACCTAAGAAAGGAAATAGAATCGTCAGGGTAATTACAAATGTTTTCATATTTAAAAATACAAAATTTTAATTAGCCTTTATATTTTTTGGTAGCCTGCTTTAATAACCATTTCCCAACACCTCCTCCGGATTTTTTTTCATCCTTCGAAGTGTCATTTTTTTGATCTTGAATTTTATCTGCATCAACCCATTCATGGGGTTGGCCTGAGTTCAACCCTTTACCACAAGCATAAGTACTCATCACTGTTTTCTTTTCCTTACACCATTTACACATCTGGTCTCCGCCGTATCCGGCTGCTCCAGCAATTTTATTGAACAGTCCCATATTTTTTTGTTTTTTGGTTATGATTTGCTTTTTGAATCTTGGTTACACCTGTTACAGAACCCAGAACGATGTTATTATATGTTACCCCCTCCCTCAAAACTTCCTTGCATAGTAACGGATAATGAAGTTTTATTTCCTGGACCTCTATCTCGTCGCCTGGCTTAACTTCAGTATTGGATCCTTCCAGCACATGAAACTTCAAACCACCCTTGTAGTGTAACTTGGTATATGCGATTGGCCCAAGTTGCAGCATGAGTATTTTGTCCTTAGGGAGCTTCTCTACTTTAATTTCTGATATGCTGGTCTTTGAGTCTGTGATGTTCAATAAATTCTTCATCAACTCGTCCCAGTCCTCATAATCTAAGTAACAGGCCAAGACGTCTAACGTAGATCTCCTGACGTTTGATGTTCCACTTACAAACCCAAAGATGCGCTTAAGTGTTGTCGGACTTATCTGACTCTTACACTTCTCATTGATCTTCGCGGCCAATACATCACAGTCTTTGGAGTATCTCATTCGAATCTCGGCGCGCTCAATTATTTTATCTCTTACCAGTGGGGTCAGCATAGACCGAATTTACCCCAAGTCAATAAATAGGTAACGAAATGAACAAAGTGTTCAAAATGGACTGAATGAATAGAATGGAAAGAATGGATAAAAACATCAAACTGTTGCATACTATGTTTTGATGTTTTTTTAAGAATCGGAGCTTTTTCCAGATTGCCATGAATATATAGAATGGGTTAAATGCCTAAAAAAATAAAATAACCATAAACTAAAATGAGAACATCTTTTTTAACTACAAGGTCTAACTATTCCAAAAAGACCGGCATCGGCGGAACCGCCGCAGTAATCTATTCCTTCTTTGGGGAACGCAAGATATCTAAACTGATTAAAGCATCGGACCGAAATGAACTTGCGTTGATAGCACTTAGGGAAGGACTGGAAAATTTTCTCGCTGACGAACTTGCCCCATACAGGTTGCAGATTGATTCAGACGCAAGTCTTTTGGTACAGAGATTCATGGCGTCTGATTTGTCAGAGGATGAGTTAAAGAAATACCGTCATCTGCTAAATGAAATCCGCAATCTCATTCCATCCGGAGCGGTGGAATGGGAGTTCAAGTCGGCTAAGGACTTCGCAGGCAAAGCTTTGGTTCAGCGTGCCGAATTCGACGCTAAGGCATGCGTAACTGCCGATTTGATTGTGGCAGAGGTCTTTGATAGGTTACCTGAGTAGTTCGACTCAACCTCGGTGCATTTGTGTACCGAGGTTGTTTTTTATATTATGTAGATGATTTCGAACCAGTGCTGCAAGTTCATATTTCTCCTCATCAATGTACCGATCCAAAATCCGCTGAAGAGCCTTCTCTTCTTTCTCAACATCTAAGTACCCATTTAGTTTACGTTGACAATCCGACGTTGCAAACGCATAGTGAATCGTAACAGTAAAGACATCATCTGCATCAGTCATCCTAATTATCCAAGGCAGCATCTCAAAGTCTCTAATACCTGAGGTTATCATTACTTCACAGGCTTCAATCAGCCATTTTCCAGCCACTTTACGGGAACACATAGGGTCATGTGACTGGATCCGTTTCCAATCGATTTTATTTATCGCACGGCGGGCGCAAAGCTTTTTGGCAAGTGCATTCATGCCCTAATGTAGCTGCAATGGATTGATAGGCTACATGTAGATGCGAAATTCGGAACGTGATAGGATATTGTAGAGCCATTGCGTAACCTGCCCATCTTCTAATTTGTTCAGAGTGCTGTCGTCCGGGTTGTCAAGCAGGGCTTGTGCCTGAATAGTGATATTGGACTTATCAGGTAGAATTAGCCAAACGATATCTAAGTCATCTGAAAATGAGGCTGAATAAACACCATTTCTTCCTGCAAAATGATATGGACTGCTGAAAGATTGGGTCTTCCGAACTTCGTTTACGTAATCTTCAAATCTGTAAATTGAACTTGCTTTCATGTATTATATACCCAGATTTTATCAAATTATCAAGTAGTAATACTTAAAAGCAAATAATCTATAGAATACAAGGAAATTTATTTGCGGTTACTCTGAGTCTCAATTTTCTTTCGAACGTTTTCTCTGAAATCTTGGTCTGCCGTATTGTACTTAGCAAGCAGCTCTGTTACAGTTTTAATATTATGTCGTAAATCGGTTGTGGCTTAGAGTAGTAGCGAATTTTTAGCACGAAAGTTCAAACGAAAAGATTCATTTGAACCTACCACAAAACTGTCATACGAAGCAATGCTCCAGCCATTAGGCCAAACTGCTGTTACCAGCAGTATTTCCTTATATTTCGTCATACACTTCGTCTTTATCTAAGAAGCCGAACTCTTCTATTTGTGGTAAAATCTTGTTTGCAAGTTGTTCGTTTGCCTTGCTCAATTCTTTTAGTTCATCTGTCGCTAAATTGTGTTCGGTCAAGCAACGTCTTATCTGATACCAACCTGCATCCCAAGTATCAATTTTCCATTTGTTGGTCGCCATTTGGTTAAGGCTTGCGTAAAAGATTTTGTAAACTGTTTTGGCTTTTTCAATCACTTGTTTTGCTTCATCCGACAAGTCATTTTTTGAAAGCCAATCCGCAACAAAGCGGTTTTGATCGTTTACGATTTGAAGTTTAAAATCAGGGTCCTTGATTTCCCAATGTTTAATTTCTTCAAGTCGGAAAGGGTAGAAGTTGTTTTTTATTTGGTAAGTGTTACCTAAATATTGAACATTCTTTAATGCTGTTGTTTGATTGGAATTTGAAAACAAACTCCACACAATACAATCATTATAAAACTCATTTGTTGGTTCTGTATGTGGAATTAGAAATTGATTACGATCATTGAGCCAAGTTGGTTTAGGTATTTTCTTAACTGCGTGAAGTGTTATTGCTTTTTTAAAATTCTCTTCAATTACAGAAAAAGCACCAGCACTTGCATTTGGCGAGGATAAAATAACTACGTATTTAGCGTGTTGAAAGTCGTTTCCATTACTGCAAACCGAAGCTAAAAAATCCGGTCTTGCCCTGTGTCTCGTGTCAGTATTTCCTTCTTTTATTTTGATTCCATTACTTAATGCAGGTAAAATAAAATCATTTGAGTTTTGAGGTCTTTGAAACCAATTATTTAATACATCTTTTTTACTGATTAAACGCAAATGTTTTACCCCGATTGAATTTGCATTATTGTTAGAAATATCAATTTCAATTGTTTCATTTACTCTTGGTTGACTTAAATTCCATATTAAAAATCCAATTGGAAAATCTCCTGCAATTCCATGAAAACATTTTGAATGAAACAAAAATCCTTTTTCATATTTGAAGTTGAAATGCTTATCTCGGTACTCCGCACTATCGGGGGCATTAACATATTTGAGAGTGGAAAACATGCCTAAATAAGAATTCTTGGGTAATTCCTGAACTATACGAAACATAAATTGAGTAAATAATTCTCGTTTTGCGTGTCCAATTTTTGCCTTATCCATTAGCAACTCAACTTTGGTTTTACTAACACCTGTTTTTGACTTTTTTTGTTTAGCATCTTGAGCAGTTGCAAAAGGAGGGTTTATATAGACAATCCAAGTAATATTTGGGTCTGCCAATTCTTCTCTCAGTTTTTGAGGAAGTTTCCAATTTGGAGTAAATGGCAAATTACCTTTGTTGAAAACATATTCAACGTCATCATTCAAGTAGTCGTATTGAAAACAAGTTGCGTTTGGAAACACCTTTTTCAAGTGATCTGCTTCACTTCCGTGAAGCGTGGACATGTACAAATACTTGTATGCTTCGGCAGGCAAGTGATATTCAAGGTTGCCGGTTCCGGCAGCCATATCCCAAATTCTATATTTGCCTGATTTATACCAATTTTTTCCAAGCACTTCATTCCAATAGTGAACAGCTTTTTGTCCAAAACGCAAAGGTGTATAAAATTCACCTTCAAATCTTCTTTGGCTTTCGTCTGTTAATCGGTCAAGTTTGGCGTGAATACCGTTTATTGTTTCGGCATTTTCAACATAATCGTAAACACTCCAAAAATAATCGTAGTCCTTCATCAAGACTTTTTGCGTTTTTGAGTTCTTATCTTCAAAAGTGAAAACTACTCGGCTGTTATCTTTGTCAATGATTACTTTGTCACGCTGAATGTTGGCAAGGAAATAAAAAGAAGGCTTGTAGCCGTTTATAATATAAGGTCCAATTACAGATTTCCAATGTTCAAAAACGGCTTCAAAATTTTCTTCGTTGATTACTTTCTTGTCGCCAAAATCTAAAATCATTTGAGGATTTAAAGCGTTGTCAAGGTTTTTCTTAAATGCTTCTTGCTCTTGTTTTTTGGTTACAGAATAAACGTGAAGTTTCCCTGTTTCGGGTTCTTTTACCAAATGGTCAACAAGCATTGGGTCTGGTTTGCTTGCTGGTCGTTCCCAATCGTAAGCATCATTGGTATAATAAGTTGTCCATTTACGAGTTTCTGTTAAGGTCGCTTCATTTTTGTCGGCAAGGCAAATGAAAAACGGAATAGCTTTCTCTACTTCAACGTATTTCAGTCGTCTGATGTAATAAAGGGATTGAGCAAGAATTGTCGCAAGTGCTTTTAGGTTATGAAAGTTCTTGTCCGCCTTAAACTCAAAAAATACCTGGGGTGTATAAAGGTCGTGATGGTGCGAAGTGTCGTATTTCAGTTTGAAATAGGCCGCATAAGTTGCCTTAACAACTTCTTCTGTTGTCGCCTTATCTAACCTGTTTTTAAATTCTTCAAAAGTCATTTTCTGTAATTATGTTTTCGTCTATGTTCGATGTTGGTATCGTTTTGCCTCTTTGCGAAGGCGAGGATTTTCAGCATTAAACTTAATTAGATGCACAAAGCATGAATTTAGCATTTCGCTGTCATAGAAGCACGAACACTCCACTTTTGCAAAACGGCTGTTGGCAGCTGCTTTTCTATTTTCTATCGTTTGTTTCACTAAGTCAAGTTTAGTTTTTCAAATAATACTCTGTTACGTTCTTTTGAGTCTTTCAAGACTTTGTCAAAGCTTAATATTTCAACATACATATTGTAATTGTCATTGAATGAAAAATATCCGTCACCACTTGGAAGCAATTTGTATCCTGCATCTTTTGCAAATGCCTTCAGTTTTTTTGTCAAGTCACAAACAATGTAGGCGTATATAGGAGTATTTGTTCTCAAGTCAAATTGTCTTTCGTGCTTGTCTTTCGCTTCTCCTTCAATTATTTCTCTTGCATATTTATTTACTTGTAGAATTGGGTTTTCAATTTCTGAATAATCTTCTCTCATTGGTCTTTTGAACTCAATAAGAACAATTGATTGATAAGGCTTGTCATCATTCGCAAAAGCAAACGGTTTATTGAATATTAAAATGTCAGGCCTGTCTTTGGATTCAGAATTTACTTCAGTTATTTGTTTGAATGATTTATCAGAAGCTAAATATTTATGATAGGAAAGTTTTTCATCAAGCAACCAGAGATTGTGGTCTTCAAATCCAATTTCATCTGATAGGGTTTGCAAAGGAAAAATTAAACTATGAACGGCTTTCTCGGGAGCACGCTTTTTTAATAGTTTATCGAAAAGGTCTATTACTAATTTTCTGTGTATTACATATTCAGAAAGTTTAGCGTTACCAACTTCAATAATTTTTGAATACAACTCCTTGTGTTTTTCATCAAAATCTTCCAAGTCGTCTTCATTTTCTATGAACTTTAAGATTCTTTTAGTTTCTTTCTTAACATCAAGTTCTAATTCTTGTTGGATTTTGAAAACTTCAATTTCCATTTTATCTTCTGATAATGTAGAAGGTATTTTTTTTAACTTTTCAGGTTTATATTTAAGGAGCTGTCTATAACGAGGGTGTTGAGCAACAAACTCTTTAACTTTGTTTAATCGTGTTTCGGACAAATGGTTGATTTGCTCTAAAAATTCTGAAAGAATTAAGTCTGAAATTGCTCTTCTAAGTTCTTCCTGTGTTGTTTGGTCTGGAAACTCTACTTCGCCTTTTGCAAAATTTATTGAGGTTCTTTCGTCATTTACATTCTGGTCAAGATAATCGCCTTCAACGTAAACAGCCAATGAAAACCTATTTCCTTCATCATCAACAAGGAAATTGTCTAACTCTGGAATATCAATTGATAATTTGTCAATAAGAACTTCTCGGTTATTCGCACAATAATGAATTTTGTTGTCAACTCTGTCATTGTATAGCTTTACAATGCTTAATTTAAAGTAATTGTTTCTGATTTTAATATTCTCGTTTTTTACTTGGCCGTTTGTGAACAAGAGAAATAAATCATTAACGATTATTGAATTTCCTAAGTCATTTAAAAATATTCTTGGACATTCCGAATTAAGAAAATAAATAAAAGTGTGTTCAATTATTTTCATTGCAATATCTTCTGATAGAGAATTGCACCACTTTCTGTAATCTTCTTTTAGCCCTTTTAGTTTGACAATAGTATATCGTTCCGCTGTTCCATTTACATCTTCTAATGAATGTTTTTCAATTCCACGTTTTGTTGGCTCAAAGCTGAACTTTCTTAGTTTCCAACTTCCGCTTACTTTATATCTACTCTCAATTTCTGCTCTATTAAATGCCCTTAGCCATGTAAATCTGCCTACACCTTTCCCTCCTTTCTTGTATGTCGAGTGTGCGTAATTAAAAGATTCAAAGTTGTCGTCATTGAAGCCAATTCCATTGTCTTTAATTATAAAGTCAATTATGTCTGGTAGTTTTTCTTGATTTTCAAGTTTCAAATCGCCTTGGTTAGTGCGTATTATCTCAATTTCAATAATGCCTGGTTTGGTAGCACTTTCTTCTTCAATAGCTTGTATGGAATTAACGATTGCTTCAAACAAAGGCAAAAGAGTATTGCTGTAAGCAAGTCTTTTCTCGTTTATTTTTCCTTTAATGTCAATTTGCATAAGTCGTTAATAATTATTGGTTGTCGTCTTTTAGGGTTGCTGCCAACTATTGCACTATCGATATTTCACCTATTCCCGGCATCTCGACCCCTTACTGTATGTGATAAACATCCCATGTTGAATTTATAGCACATGACTCAGCAATATCCAAGTACAAGTTTCAACACTCATCATTGAAAGCTATGAATGAAGTGAATTTTTTTATGCCTACCAAAGAGTTCGTTGAGTTACAAAAATACAGAAAATATCAATGCCATTTTTTGTATTTTTATTTACTAAATATTTTTTGGTGTAATGAGTTTAAACGAATTAAGAGAAGCGCAAGCACGGTTTGAAAGAATGTTGCCAGCAGTAATTATGGAAAGGCAGGAGTTGTACGACCTGCGAAATAAATTTGTAAAGTATTACACTCCTAAGCGAATAAAAACCTTAGATATTGACCATTTCGCTTTAGGAAATGACTTATTACCAAACGGCCTTTTATTTTGTTACACACTTGAACGAGGTTTGGATGGTCTTGGACGCACCACTGGAGCTACTGCATCTAAATTTGGTGTCTATTGGGGGCGAACAAAATCTGACCCGACAAAGAAGTATCGTTTCACTAAAAAATTTGGAACAAATTTGAATACAGCTTACCAAGGTGTAATAGAGTCAATCTTGGATTTGCTTGAGGCTGGACGAGAAAGGGATTTAGAAAGAATAGCCGAGAATAAATTATCTCCGATGTTCAAGGGAAAGATCCTATGCACGTACTATCCTGAATCTTACCTTAACATTTTCTCTAATGAACATCTTAATCACTACCTGATACAGTTCAACCTTGACAACGAGGAAATTCTTTATAAAGATGAAGTTTACAAAAGAGAAGAGCTACTGAAATTTAAGAATAGCGACAAAGTGATGAAGAAGTGGTCGGCTGATATGTTTGCCTACTTCTTATACCGTGTGTATCCACTCGGTCCGAATGACGACAAGTATAAAAGTTCCGCTGATCTTAAGGATTTTGAACCACCTGTGTTCCCTCCTGATCCAGAACCTGTGCCAGTAAAACTATTGATTGGAGAACCAGATGCGAAAACGGAAAGCGAGTTTCAAGGTTCTGGCGGAGAAGATCCAGATTACGAGAAGCAAGCCAAACGCCTGAAGCAATACGGTAACAGAGGTGAGAAAATAGTATTTGATATGGAGCGTAAGAAACTAATTGAAGCTGGCAAGAGGACGCTGGCTAATAATGTGAAGAAAGCTGATCGCGACTCTGATGGCTATGACATCAAATCATTTGAAATTGATGGTACGCCAAAGTACATAGAGGTTAAAGCCACAACAGCCAAGGCTGGAGACGCTAAGTTCTTCCTGTCAAGGAACGAGAAGAACAAAGCATCGACACTGCCTAACTATTTTGTTTACGTGGTGTTTGAAATATTATCTCAGCGACCAAAAGTATGGGAGATTCCGAACCCTTTTCATCCGGCAAACCCTAAGGTTAAGCTCGAACCTATGACATACCAGGTGACCATTAAGGCCATTCCGAAACCTAATAATTCTTAAGCGATGTCTGTATTCTGCCACGATCTCAAGAATATCCCATTGGCATACTGATTGTTAGGTATAGTTATGTCAACACCCCTGCATGAAATAATGGTTCCAAAATTCCAATTTGCTTAATAAAATTGCCTACTGTTTTAGTAAAAAACTTAAAGTCATTTTCCTTAAGTAACCAACTGTCATGTATGGTACAAGTTGGAACCTGAGATTCGAGTATTCTTTTTGTTACACCATCAAGCAAGACCGCACTCTCCACTCGCTGCGCCATCATGTTCGGCAATGCATATCGCTTCATGCTGCTTGTATCAACATCAGGCAGTAGTTTTAATGAAGTTCGTTTCAACGCATCCAAATGATTTAGTGCATCAGGATAAAATGTGGCAAATAATGACCGCATGCGCAGACGCTCCGCTCCAAGTTCGAGATTGTCACGGTGCTTGTATGGCGAAGCAAATAATACATGCTTGTACAACAGATCCTTCATTTCAGCACGTTCCAACCCGGCAGCCTCAGCCAGTTTATCATAGATGGTCCCAGTCACACAGTCCTGAACAAATAGGCGGATCGTCCCTGAGTCCGGCATCGACTTGATCACAGGAATAAGCGGGCGAAGTTCAGGTCGCAAGTTTAAAATTTCCGGTTTAGAGAATATGATGCTCAGGAAGTATGGCTGAGAACACTTGACATCCAACATTACGAGTTTACCATCGTATCCTTTTAAGCGCAAGTACGGTCTTAACCGTTTAGGCAGGGAACAAAAATGGCTGTGTATCCTTCGGCC
Organism: uncultured Akkermansia sp.; assembly: GCA_964585565.1. Classification (GTDB taxonomy): domain Bacteria; phylum Bacteroidota; class Bacteroidia; order B-17B0; family Aurantibacillaceae; genus Aurantibacillus. The sequence continues at coordinate 307,535 of CAZPEC010000003.1, forward strand.
GTAGGTGTCGCGGTGGATATAACGCATGGTACCATTGTTGAATATTTCTGCGGTTGACATCAAATCCTCAAAAGTTTCTGGATGTTCGGCTCTAAGTTTATTTCCATCTACCTCCAAATACAAATTATCAAGCATTTCAATCGCCGGCTTGTACCATGGTGTGTGCGACAATAGTATAGCCTTCTGTTTTTCATATCTTTTTTTGTGGTATCTGCCAACTGATTCAATCAACTCCGGGGTAGTTATGTAGTCTCGGCGGTACCTTTCCTTATCTGCCAATACGTCTTGCGAGAAGACGCATCGGAACAGTTTGGTGTATTTCTTTGGGTAATATGAGGCTTTACCCTCAGTGTTTGTCTTTACCTCAATGAGGTTAAGTGCTTGCATCTCTCTTAGTATACGGGGGTAATCCCTGATCATCTGCTTGAGGTTTTCTGCTTGCACCGGCACCCATCGCTGCCCCTGAAGTGCCGGAAGGAGATTCGATTCAGTTTGCTTTAACTGGCGCATGTAGAACATATACTGGAAAATGACACGGGCTTTGTCTGCATCGCGTGGTGACTTGAAAAAGGTGTTCAATTCCGGCAGGTAAGCCGGCACCATCGCCAGTAGTTTGTTCTTGATCATAACCCTTGTTTTTGATACGTTTTGAAGGGGGGCGTGCGGCAATATGCATAGATAGGGGGATTCCCATGGCTATACTTAAAACCACTTAATTCCCTTAAGTACACGTAAAAGCCAATTTCACGCACCTTCAAACATTTTCTTTAACTATCTATTCATAGAAAAGGATAATGTTCCCTGATTTGGTGAAAAAACTGTAAAATGGTCAGATTTGACCAAATGAATCATTCTGCCGTTTCCCTGAAACTGACCAGAACAACGTTTAAACCAAATCTGGCGAATCCGGAAGATTTTTAAGTAGTGATGTAAGGCTGAGCTCAAACGGACGCGATACGGGAGCCAATTTAAGGCCGTTGGGATTTAAACATTTCAGGAAGTGAACTTCGGTTCATTAGTGGACTGAAGTAGGGAAATAAAAAAGCCCTTACGGAATACCATAAGGGCCTCATAGAAACAATAAGCGATATTATTCAACCTGCACCTTCAAGTTGACCTTGGAACAGGCTTCTATAAGCGCATTAGTGCGCTCGGTAGTCCATTGGTTGGTAATCAGAACCTTCTTGTTTCCATCTTGAGTGAGGGTGATGACATCATCATCGCCGTCGAAGTATCGCTTTTTCCCTGCGTTCATTTCCTTCGCTTGCTTGAAGGGTTTAAATACGCCATAGGGCTTGGCAATGTTAGCCGGAAACACTTCTTCCAGTTTTTCCATTGTAGGTTTGCGCTCTTCTACGTATGCACGAACCACAGCCAGGGCAAGGCGACCTTTATTCAGTCCAGACAGGTTACGGAACTTGTACTTGGTGGTGTCACGCTTGCTTGTTTTGGTGGCCTGTTTCTGCAACGCAGGAAGCTTGAAGTACTTGTTGTTTTCGTGTTCTTCTGTTTCCACCAATGCATCTTGAGTTAGTTTACTCAGGCTTTTGTGCACTTGGATAATTGCGACGTCGCCGACCTTGTAAGCGATTTCTTGTGGCGTCAGGCGGTCGTGTTCTTTCAGTACCGCGAGCACCTTTTCATTGAGTTCTTGTTGTGTCATAGTAAATAGGTTTATTCCTCGAGTGTAGCAGATTCCGGGTTCCCGTGGAAATTTTTAGCAAAAAAGTTGATGGAAAAAGTTGAAGTAGGTATTTCCTGCAAATGAGTTTTTTTTAGGAGTAATGATACTATACTCGCTTAGAAACCTTTAAAAATAGATAACAATGAAACTAAAAATTCAACACCAACAATCTGAACCATTTAACAAGTTCAATAAATTCCAATTAGTGTACAAAACACTTGCCGACACAGGTTATTTTCAATCATCTGGTTGTCCTTTCAAAAAAAATCAGCGTCAAAAGGTAAAGACAGAATTTATCAATGTGAGCGTAAGTGAACAATTTAGTCTTCCTTTACTAATGCCAAAAAGCGAAGGAGGAAAGATTACACTATTTGATCATGCAAAGAGGCCAATAATATTTGAGCATGAAGACGGTTGTGCGGTAATGACAATTTACCAAATAACTCTATTGCAACAAGTCATTAACGTTTATGAGGATCAGATTCTGAAAAGAAATGAAGGTAATGGCATTTTTACAATTTATTTAAAAAGACCTGAATGTCCTGACAATGCTGCAACTCACTTTTGCTACACAGTCGCCTGTCAGATAATATCAAATAAAACGATGTGTGATAACTTAAACGGTTTATTGGATGCGGCTTATGATCAGTTGGAAAGCAATGAAGAAGCGTATAAGAATTTCTTGCAGTTTATGGACTGAGAATTGTTCGAAATGGTAATAGCTTTTCAGGCAGAAAAAATATCTAACCTCAAGATATGTTTTACGACTCCGGCGACATGAAATTCATCGTCTTTACCTACCATGATTGGGTTGTACTTATGGAACTTTAGAGAGTTTAAACTTATCATACCATTTACGCTCGAGAATACTTTAATCATAGCCGCCGAGTTGTATGAACAAACTATTATATCACCATTTTCGGCACTCGTCTGTCTTTTAGCAATGATAATATCACCCTCAACAATTTTTGGTTCCATTGAGTCACCTTTAGCTTCAACAATGAAGGCATCCTGTGTTGCAAACCTAAAAAGCTTTGACGCAATTGGAATCTGGTCTTCAATATTTGAATCAAGGATCAACCCCTCAGGACCACATTGCGCCATTCCATATTTTGGAATGTACACAATCGAATCTTCTGGTTTGTCCAATACGATATAATCCCTTGAGTTATTGGGATTATATTTAAGAAAACCCTTCTTCTGAAGTTGATTCAGATGATAATAGAAAACTCCTGGAGAATCAATTTTTACTTCTCCCATCAATTGCCCGATGGTCAAAGGGTTTTCTTTATTTTCTTTTAATAACTCTAAAATTCGCTCCTGCTTTTCATGCAACTTCTTCATTCCTCAAAGTTATTAAAATGTGGAGAACTTCAATAGATTGTGAACAACTTTCTACACTTATTCTACTACATTCTACGGATATTCTACTAAATTAGAGGTAAATTTAAAATCAGTAATTATGGCCAGAGACAAGGCAAAAGACGACAAGTTGTTCAATTGCTCCCAGCAATCAGAACATGACTACGTTGCCGGACTTTATAGTTCCGAGCAGCGTCCATCAGTGCGCACATTCTTGAAGAATGGCTGTGCAAGTAACTTGATTTATCATTCTACTCACCATCAAGTGTATAGTTTGATAAAACAAAAATTGGGGTACGAAATACCCAATTAGTCAAATGAAGTAAGGCAATCGCTTCAATTGTTTGATTGTCAAGAGAGGTGAACCCACTCTCAGTTTTGGGGAAAATACATTGCGTATGAGTAAAAAATCTACTCCTGCACCAAAGTATAGAGATGCACGTACCGGCGAATATGTGACTAAAAAATACGCCGATAAACATCCTAATACCACGGTAAAAGAAACCAGTAGGCCAAAGAAGTAACTACTGTAGAAAGAGGTCTAAGGGCCTCTTTTTTGTTTCGGACTTGTTTCAGAGTAGATAATTCCCCATATTTATACTGCTGAATAACAGGTGTGTAACCTCTTTAATACAAATCCCAGCGGGATCACGAAAATCAGAAAAGTCCGAAGAAGAGCCTCTCGGACTTTTTTGTTTTTTCAACCTTTCCTGATTTACTTCTTGCTCAGGTTTATATGACTAACCCAGGTAAGTTGTAAATAGAATTGATTGAGCCGATTTTTGAAAGAATCGTTTATCCAACCTACGTATAAAAAGCCGGCTTCGAAACCGTGGCAATCGTTTATTTTATATCCCATTTGTGCGGCTGACCAGTTTTCATCAAAAACAAATTTTGCATTGGGGGTGGTATTAAAAAAGTATTCAGTATAGGCAAAGAAATAAAGCTTTTCGTTTTTAAAGGGGAGTTTTATACCGCTGAGCCATCTCAGTCGGTGGGTAAGGGGAGCTCTTCCGGTGAGCCTGTTTTGAATGAAGCGCTCATCAAAACGTAAACGCTGTTTTAATTCGGCCTTTCCAACAAGAATTTTATAGGTAATTTGTTGAAAGGCCCTGTTTTCGTTTCGGTAATATGTCGTAAAGGGGTTTTGCCTTTCAAATACATAGGAAGCAGTAAAAGTAAGATTTCTAATTATTTCATAAGATAATCCGGACTCCCAATAAATATAAAGAGAACGAGCTTTGTCTGTTGTTGCGTTTAACAGGTGGTTGTACGGTTTAACAGCATCAAACACATATATATTGTAGCCAAATTTTTCTGACAGTGTTCCACTATGGTCAATAGTTGGAAATATACCATAGTAGTTTATGTTTTGCGCCCAATAACAAAAACTGTTTAAGCTTAAAATAAGGTATAAAATGAGACGCTCTTTCATTATACTTTAGAAAAAGCATAAAAGGTTTCTCGGGCTATTTGCCTGCATCTCTCGTCATACACTTTATTTTGTTCGGGAGTATTGTCGGCCATCTTCGGATCTTCATAGGTAGTGCCTATACGAATATCAACTCCCGGAATAAAAGGACAATTTTCTTCGGCTTCGCTGCAGGTCATAATCGCAGCAAATTTATTTTGAGGATTATGTTCGCTGTCGAATGTTTTTGAAAAGCAAACTGCCGGAATATCATTTTCGTTGTGATACACTTCATAAATAGGATTATCGGTTTCTGATGTTTTAATTACCTTAAATCCAATTCTTTTAAGCGCATCTATAGCATTTGGATTGAAGGCAGTAACTTCAGTGCCTCCGCTGAAAGCATGTACTTGCTCTATGTTAAAATAATCAGCTGCAACATGTGCCCAAACTTGTCCGAAATGACTTCTTCTAGAGTTATGTGTGCAAATGTATATCAGGTTAATCTCTTTATTTTCCGATTTCTTTTTTCTGATGTAATTACTAATTTCTTCAAGAAGAGTTTTTCTTTCCGGAGATATCTTATCGAACTCGTTTAATAAGCTGTCGCAGTAATTCTTAACATTGGTTATCATGGCGTTTTTTATATAAAATTTGATGGATGAGTAAACCCAGTATACCACCGAGGACAGGTGCGGTAATATATATCCATAAATAATCGGTGTGAGCCGACACGATGGCAGGGGCAATGGAACGAATGGGGTTCATGGAAGCCCCGCATATTGGTCCGGCAAACATGGCTTCCAGCCCTACGGTTGCGCCTATGGCAATGGCTGCGGTAATACCTTTTTCCTTAGAACCCGTTGAAACGTTGAAAATAACCAGCACTAAAAGAAAAGTTAGAATTACTTCCAGGATAAATGATTGAGCGGGAGGTCCTGCCGGCAAGGTAGCTCCTAATGTAGCGTTTATAGGGAATAAAAATTTAAGTACTGAGCTTGCACTAAAGGCCCCTACGCTCTGCGATAAAATGTATCCGGGAACTTCTGAAAAGGGGAACCGTTTTGCCAAAGCAAAGGAAAGGGTTACCGCCGGATTCATATGAGCTCCTGAAACATCTCCCAGTGCAAAAATCATTGCAGATACGATTAAACCAAAAGTTAGAGCTACTCCTGCGTGTGTAATTATTCCACCGCTTTCCTGATTAATAATGATAGCTCCGGTTCCGCAGAAAACCAACGCAAAGGTTCCTACAGCTTCGGCAATATATTTTCCGGTATTCATTTTATCAGCAGCATCCTGAGCCCGGTGTGCAGGAGGATTTTGTGTTAGTGAGCGATGCCAGGCTTACTTTTATTTTTTCCGGTGGTATTCCGCATTTATCAGTTGCCAAGCAGGTAGTGTATTTTCCGGTAAGGAGAAAATTTTTTCCGTCAAAATCAAGTCCATATTTACCAATAGTTTCTCCCTGATATTCCACCTCTATGTCCAAATCTCCCAGGCCCAAGGTCTTTTCTGAGAGGGAAATAATTTGGAGGAGTTTTTCGGGTGTTAGTCTATGTTCAAAGTCGTTTGCCTCCCACAACTGAAAAGAAATAACTTTTTCATGTCTTACAGTGCCTCCGCAATCAATAAAATGTTTAGACACTTCTCCTACTTCAGTTACATGAAAATGGGGAGGAACAAAGAGCCCGTTTGGTAGCTGAAAATGTATTTCTTTCACATTTTCAAGTGCTTTTTTAGCTTCGGATAGTTTCATGGCATTTAATTTATCGTAATATTTCGATTATTAAGAGTTTAACAACAAGATTTTCCTGCTCGGAAAGATTCTAAAAAAGACACCAGGTACTGTTTTGCCATGTTCCATTCTTTTTCATCAATACAATAGCAAATTTTGGTTCCTTCTATATCTCCTTTTATGAGTCCTGCCTCTTTTAATTCTTTTAAATGCTGAGAAACCGTACTCTGAGAGAGGGGCAACTCTTCTACAATATCTCCGCAAATACAACTTTGTTTTTTGATCAGTAATTGCAATATGGCAACTCTAGCCGGGTGCCCCAGCGCTTTTGCAAAACGAGCAATTTTATTGTCTTTTACCGTAAATTCTTCCGATTTAGTAAGTCCCATAATTATATATCGCAAAATTACGATAAATATACTAGCTGGCAAAATTTTTTTTACAAATCATATCTTTTATGCTAAATCGTAATTTTATGTATGTTTGTGCCATAAAGGATAAAAACCTTTCTGCCATGAAAAAAGTGCTTCACCTCTCTCTTTCTCCGTCGGTTGCTTTTGATGAAAGCAGGCTTAAAGAAACCGTAAAAGTAGAGCTGGGACTTACTCAGCAAGATAGCTTGTATATAAAACTTTTGAAGCGAAGTATAGACGCCCGTTCCCGTAACATAAAAATTATGTTGCAATTGGAAGCCTATTGTTATGAAACTCCTCTATCAGATAAATGGCAGCCTTCCTATAAAAATGTTTATAAAGCATCAAACACCTGCCATATTATAGGTTGCGGGCCGGCCGGTCTCTTTGCGGCGTTACGTTGTTTAGAGCTGGGAATAAAACCTATTATTATAGAAAGAGGCAAAGATGTTCAAAGCAGAAGAAGAGATTTAGCAGCCATTCACAAACAGCATGTTGTTAATCCGGATAGTAATTATTGCTTCGGAGAAGGAGGGGCGGGCACGTATAGTGACGGAAAATTATATACCCGAAGTCATAAGAGAGGAAGCATAGAAAAAATACTGAACACATTAGTTTATCATGGCGCCGGCCAAGAAATTTTGATTGATGCTCATCCGCACATAGGAACTAATAAATTACCGAAGCTTATTCAAAAAATAAGAGAAACAATTTTACAGCATGGTGGGGAAATTTATTTTCAAACAAGGTTGGAGAACATTTTTTTGAAGAACAATAAGGTTTGTGAGTTAGAAACTTCCGGAGTAAATGGCTTGCAGCGTTTTCCTATACAGACTTTGTTGTTGGCTACCGGACATTCTGCCAGAGATATATACCATTTGTTGCAGCATAATAAGTTACAAATTGAGGTAAAACCTTTTGCCATGGGCCTTAGGGTGGAGCATCCGCAGGAATTAATTGATAAAATTCAATATCGTTGCGGTTCCCTTCATGAACTGGCAGAGAAAAGAAGATGGCTTCCGGCAGCCAGTTATAGCCTGGTACAACAGGTAAATGGAAGAGGAGTATATTCTTTTTGCATGTGCCCGGGTGGGATAATTGCTCCTTGTGCAACAGGTCCTGAACAGGTGGTGACGAATGGTTGGAGTCCCAGCAAAAGAAATAATCCCTTTGCCAACAGCGGCATGGTGGTTGCACTTGGACAGGAAGATTTTTTTTCTTACAAGACTCACGGTCCCTTGGCGGGTTTGGCTTTTCAGCAGGAAATAGAAAAAAATGCCTGGCTTGCGGGAGGAAAAACACAAACAGCTCCTGCCCAGCGTTTACTGGATTTTGTAAACGGGAAAATGAGTTCCGACTTACCGCTTTGCTCTTACCAACCAGGGATAAGATCCGTTCAGCTCAAAGAAGTACTGGGAGGTCTCATATCAGAAAGTCTGCGAACTGCTTTTAAGGAATTTGGAAAGAAGATGCCCAATTACCTCACCAATGAGGCTGTTTTAGTGGCGGTGGAATCGAGGACATCAACGCCTGTAAGAATTCCCAGAGATGCCGATACACTCTCTCATCCGCAATGCGTTAATTTATTTCCTTGCGGAGAGGGAGCGGGTTTTGCCGGAGGCATTGTAAGTGCAGCCATGGATGGAGACCGCTGTGCAGGAAAAGTTTTTGAATACATGAATAAAAATTAAATTTACCGAATGGAGAAAGAAAAATTTTTTACGGAGCAGTATATTTTATTATTGCACAAATTAAGTCCTGATACAGAAGCCCAATGGGGTTTACTTAGCCCTCAGGGCATGGTTGAACATATGACGGATAGTATAGGGATAGCCTGGAAGCGCATTGTGGAACCCATACAAGTTTCGTCCGAACAAATGGAAAAAATGAGGGCTTTTGCCATGAGCGAAAAGGAATTTAAGCCCGGTACCAAAAACTCGTTGATGCCGGAAACGCCTGCGCCTTTACGAAATGAAAACCTACAAAGCGCCATTCTTGAATTAGAAAATGAGATAAAAATGTTTGTAAACTTTTACAAAGCCAATCCGGACGAAGTGGTAACCAACCCTTTTTTTGGACCTTTAAACTATGCAGAATGGCTACATTTATTGCATAAACACGCGTGCCATCATCTGAAGCAATTTAATCTTATATAATGGCCGACGAGCAATTAATATTTGGCATACGAGCCGTAATGGAGGCCTTGCAAGCCGGCAAAACTTTGGATAAGTTGATGATTCAGCGAGGCTTATCCAATGAGTTATTTTATTCCCTCAGAAAATTATTGAACGAAAAGAAAGTGCCTTATCAGTTTGTTCCTCCGGAGAAATTGAACAGGCTGGTAAAAGGAAATCATCAGGGGGTTGTGGCTTACCTTTCCGAAATAAAATATTTTAAAACAGAGCAACTTTTACCTGAAATAGTTAATGAAGGGAAAACACCTTTTATCCTGATTTTGGATCGAATAACCGATGTTCGAAATTTTGGAGCTATTGCCCGAAGTGCCGAATGTGCCGGTGTAGATTTTATTGTTATACCTTCCAGAGGGTCTGCTCAAATAAATGCTGATGCTGTTAAAACCAGTGCAGGTGCGCTGCATAGAATAAAAGTATGCAGAGAAGAAAATTTGAAAGTGGTGATAGATTATCTTAAAGAGAAAGGAATTTTTATAGTGGCCTGCCATGAAAAAACGGATAATTTGTTGTATGATGTTGATTTTAATTCGCCATTGGCTATACTTTTAGGAAGTGAAGAAAATGGAATCAGCGGAGAGTATGTAAAACGATGCGACAAGCAAGTAAAAATCCCCATGATTGGAGGTATAGCTTCCTTAAACGTTTCGGTTGCGGCGGGTGTGGTTATGTATGAGGTAGTAAGACAACGAGGATTTTTGTAAATGCTGGCAGCTTTTTTAAGTCGTGTTTTAGATACATTAACTTATTCTAATGTATATATTGCCTTTTCGGCATTTTTATTTACTCTGCAAACCGGTTTTGTGTTTCAGCAAAGTTTTCGCTCCGCCTTGTTTTTTGGCATGATAAATTTTGTTGCCACTATGGGTATGTATAGCTTGCAGAGGGTATATTTTATTCGAAAAAGACCTTTTCATCCTGTGTCAAAATGGTTCAAGACCTATGGTAAATGGGTGCTGGTAATCATATTGCTTCTTGCGAGCCTCCATATTAGCTGGTTTGGCTCATTTTACAAAACTTTTTTAAAGGGACTTTTTTTATATGCACCGGTTGTGTTGCTTTCTTTGGCCTATTTTTTACCTCCATTTAATTTAAGAAGCCTGCCGTATGTAAAAATATTTTTTATAGGCCTAGTATGGATGTATGTCGGTATTATTATACCGCTTTCTTATAATGGCTTTGAATTTTATCCTGGTGCATTACTCACTAAAGAAGCACTTTCTTACGTCATAGCTCAATTTTTATTTATATCGGCAATATGCATACCCTTTGATGTGAGAGATTTTGAGTCGGACAAACTCAATAATATTTTAACCATTCCCGTTCAGTTTGGAATTAAGGTTGCCAGATGGCTTGGCATTATAATTTTAGCGGGATATTTTTTGTTGGCAGCAGATGAAGTACAGTTATACGTATATATGTTATGTACTGTAGTGGCAAGCATTTTGATATGGTTTTCCTATCCCATCAGGAAACGTCATTACTATAGTGTGTTGGTTGATGGTTTGATTATATTCCAATACGCTCTTTTTTACGCCCTGTTGTAAATAATAACTTTTCCTGTTTTATTTATTAATTGTTGAGGTTTGTTTCAAGCTGTTAAATGTTTTACTTTTGAAGTCAAACAGATATTTATGGAAGCTTTTGTAAAATCAGAAATTAAGGATGGAGTAGGAATTATCACATTTTTCCATCCTCAAAGCAATTCAATGCCCGGAGAACAATTGCGAAAATTAGCCTTGGAGGTGGAAAAAATGGGCAATCATCAGGAGGCCAGAGTAATTTTGATTAAGAGTGAAAGCCCAAGTGCAGGCAAACCCGGCGCTTTTTGTGCCGGTGCCAGTTTTGACGAGTTGATTTCGATAAAAGATATGGAAACGGGGCTGAAATTTTTCTCTGGATTTGCTTCCGTAATTAATGCGATGAGAAAAGCACCAAAATTTGTGTTGGTGCGTGTGCATGGCAAAGCGGTAGGTGGTGGGGTAGGGATTGCTTCTGCTGCCGATTATGCCTTTGCCGTAAAAGATGCTTCTGTAAAACTAAGCGAACTGGCAGTGGGTATAGGCCCCTTTGTGGTAGGGCCTGCCGTAGAGCGAAAAATCGGGAAATCGGCGTTTTGCCAGTTAACCATTAATGCCACAGAGTGGCAAAGTGCCCAGTGGGCTAAAGAGAAGGGCTTGTATGCCGAGTTGTTTGATACTTCACAGGAAATGGATAAAAGCATTGAAGCCTTGTGTTCAAAATTATCGGCCAGTAACCCCGAAGCAATGGCCATGCTAAAAAAAATAATGTGGGAAGGTACAGAACATTGGGATAATTTGCTGGTGGAGCGTGCCGGTATGAGTGGTAAACTCGTGCTCTCTGAGTTTACTGTTAATGCAATAAACAAGTTTAAGCAAAAGGCTTAATGCAACCTATTATCCTTTTGCACGGTGCCATAGGCGCTTCTGATCAATTACTGCCTCTGGAAAATGAGTTGAATGATTTTTTTACGGTATTCAAATTTTCGTTTTCGGGACATGCCAGAATGCCTTTTAAAAATAATTTTGGTATTGTTCAGTTTGCTTCGGAATTAGAACAATTTATCTCGGATAAAAATTTACACAAACCAATCATTTTTGGATACAGTATGGGAGGTTACGTAGCGCTGTATTTAGCTTCGCAGAACAAAGATATACTTGGAAAAATAATTACTTTGGGAACTAAGTTTAACTGGACTAAAGAAATTGCCGAGAAGGAAATACTGCAATTAAATCCAAAAGTTATTTCCGATAAAGTTCCAAAGTTCGCTGATGTATTAAAAAAAAGACATGGTGAGACGTGGGAAAAATTACTGGGGGAAACGGCCGATATGATGATAAACTTGGGGAATAATAATCTGCTTTCAGATAATTTATTACATGAAATTGAAAATGAGGTGCTGATTGGTTTAGCTGATAAAGATTCTATGGTTAGCTTGGAGGAGACGGTGCATGTATACAAAAAATTAAAGCGTGCTCAAATGTACGTACTGCCGGGCTCAAAACACCCTATAGAATCAGTTAATTTGCCGGTACTAAAACAGGTTTTGCTTACTTTTTGTAAATAAGCGCAACTGCGTAGGCATTAACTCCTTCTTCTTTTCCAACATATCCCAGTTTCTCGTTGGTAGTAGCTTTTATAGAAATACAATCTTCATTTATACCCATGATTGGAGCTAATGTTTTAGTCATTTGTTGTATGTGCGGGTTTATTTTGGGAGACTCTATGGCAAGTGTAGCGTCAATATTGCCAATGGCATATCCTTTTTCGTAAAGTAAATTAACCACTTTTTGTAAAAGTACTTTACTGTCGGCATTTTTAAATTGGGGGTTGGTGTTGGGAAAATGAAAACCTATATCACGTAAGTTAGCTGCTCCCAGTAGCGCATCGCAAACGGCGTGAATAAGTACGTCAGCATCGCTGTGCCCGTCGCAACCGCTGTGATGTTCAATTAAAATCCCTCCGAGAAACAGAGGCCTTCCTTTTTTAAACGGATGAACATCGTATCCAAATCCAATTCTGAAATTTACCATAAACTTAGTCGATAAGGTAACATTTTGTATGTTCGGTTGATAGTGATTGGCAAGTTTTTTTAGCTTTTCGTTTTTTTTCTTCTATAACACCTGCCATATACTTTCCGCCACTGTTTTCACACTCGCACACTCTGGTTTTAGAGCAGGCAGTAAAAAACAAAACAAAAATAAAATATGTTACTTTTTTACTCAAAGTTCTTCAATGGCCGTTACTCCGGGCAAACTTCCCTGTTCAATATATTCCAGCAGAGCACCTCCGCCGGTGCTAACATAACTTACTTTATCAGCCAAGTTGTATTTATTAATGGCGGCTACACTATCTCCTCCGCCAATAAGCGAATAAGCACCTTGTTTGCTTGCTTCTACAATAGCTAAAGCAGCCTGATGCGTTCCTTCTTCAAAGCTCTTCATTTCAAAAACACCCATTGGTCCATTCCACAAAATGGTTTTGGAGTTTTTGATTACGTTGTTGTATGTTTTAATGGTTTCAGGGCCTATATCCAAACCCATCCATCCATCGGGAATTTCCGTAATTTTTGATTCTTTTTTATTGGCATCTTCTGCGAAATTATCGGCAATAATTGCATCAGTTGGTATATAAATATTTACTCCTTTTTCCTTGGCTTTGTGCAAGAGGTTATTGGCTGTTTCCAGTCGGTCATCTTCACATAATGATTTGCCAATTTTTCCTCCCATAGCCTTTACAAAGGTAAAAGCCATTCCTCCGCCAATTAAAATATTATTGGCTTTATTCATCAGTTGCTCAATAATTAAAATTTTGTCGCTCACCTTGGCTCCGCCTATGATTGCGGTAAAAGGTTTCTCTGCCTTATTCAGCACTTTATTAATGCTTGCTACTTCGTTGGCCATCACGTAGCCAAAATATTTATTTTCCTGCGAAAAAAATTTCGCAATAACCGCCGTGGATGCGTGTGAGCGGTGGGCTGTTCCAAAGGCGTCATTTACGTAAACATTACCGTGTTTACTTAATTTTTGCGCAAATGCTTCATCTCCTTTTTCTTCTTCTTTGTAAAAACGTAAATTTTCCAGTAATAATACTTCGCCCGGTTTTAGAGAGGCAGATTTAGAAAAAGCTTCTTCGCTGATGCAATCGTTGGCGAATGAAACTTCGGTGCCTAAAAGGGAGGAAATATTTGGAATAATATGTTTTAAGGAATACTTATTGGATGGCCCTTCTTTTGGACGGCCCAAGTGAGACATCAATACAATACAGCCACCATCTTTCAATATTTTTTTTAGAGTAGGTATGGCAGCTTTTATTCTGGTTTCATCCGTTACCTGAAAAGTTTCATTTAAAGGAACATTAAAATCAACGCGAATTATAGCACGTTTATTAGAGAAGTTTATGGAGTCAACAGTTTTCATTCAAATGCTGTTTGAAGTAATTAAATATTTGTAATTTATCATTCACTATTTTTTACCTGTACTTCCAAAGCCTCCAGCACCTCTTTGAGTTTCTTCAATTTTCACAACCGAGTACCATTCAATGGTTTCGTGTTTGGTAATAACCATTTGTGCAATACGTTCGCCATCATTAACGATAAAATTTTCGTTGGATAGGTTTACCAGTAATACTTTTATTTCGCCTCGGTAATCGGCGTCGATGGTGCCGGGTGAGTTTAAAACAGTTATACCGTGTTTAAATGCCAAACCGCTGCGTGGTCTTATCTGTGCTTCAAATCCTTTCGGCAGTTCAATAAATAATCCGGTAGAAATCAAAGCCCTCTCCAAAGGTTTTAAAAGAATGGGCTCACCCAAATTTGCCCGTAAATCCAAGCCGGCAGATTGTTCTGTAGCGTATTCCGGAAGTGGGTGTAAAGACTGATTAATTACTTTGACTGTTATCACCTGTTTGCTGTTTGAATTTTTTCAGGTTCGAAAAATCCAATTTATAAAAAAGGAAAGCAAACAAAGCTACTAACAAATTATTCAAAATTAAGCGGAGATATTTGTTTTCCAGCCCTTGCCACAGGTAAGAAAAAAAATAAAGAGTTAGTGCCAGGGCGAAAAAAAATGATATAGCGCGAATGTTATATTTAACAGGATAATGTTTTTGCCCAAGAATATAAGAAATAATAACCATGGAACCATAAGCTGCTAAGGTAGCCCAGGCAGAGGCATGATAGCCGTAAACAGGAACAAATGCAAAGTTGATGATAAGGGTAATTACCGCTCCGATGATGGTTATGATAGCACCGTATTTTGTTTGTCCGGTTAGCTTGTACCAAATACTTAAATTAAAATACACGCCTAAAAACAAATTGGCAATCAGTAATACCGGCACTACGCTTAACCCTTCCCAATAAGGCGCGCTTACAAAATATTTTAGCCATGGTAAATTCATCATGGTAGCTAGAAACAGAAAGGAACAAAAAATAACAAATACTTTCATTACAAAAGCATACACCTTTTTAGAGTCTTTTTCTTTGGCTTGGTTAAAAAAGAAAGGCTCTGCAGCATAGCGAAAAGCTTGAATAAAAACAGTCATTAAAATGGCTATTTTATAACAAGCGCCGTAAACACCCTGCGCATGCTGGCCAACATCCGGAGGTAAAAGTTTTTTTAGAATAATACGGTCAAAGGTTTCATTTACCATACCGGCCAAACCCAGTATTAAAAGGGGCCATGCATAGCCAAGCATTTTTTTTAGAAGTTCATAGTTAATGGAAATTCGAAAATCTTTAAACTGGGGGGCCAGAAGCAAAAGAGAAAATAAATTTGCCAGTAGATTGGATAAGAAAGAATAGCCTATTCCAATTTGTGGATTATAAAACGACGCCAGCATATTGTTCTCGTTATTTTCGTAGGCGTTTTTGCAAAACACAAAAAAGAAAACGTGGAGCGAAATATTTACAAAAACATTCCCGGATTTTATTAATGCAAACTGGGTGGCTTTATTACTTAATCGCAAGCGCGCAAATGGAATGGCCATGATGGCATCGGTGGCAATAATTAAAATAGTCCAATAGATATAGTTTAGCTTATCCGGATAATTAAGCCAATCAGCAATTGGTTTTGAAAATAAAAAAAGAAGCAAGCTAAAGCAACACGAAGAAATAAGAATGGAGCTCAATGCGGTGTTATACACAGCCATTTTGTTTTCGTGCTTACTTGAGAAATTAAAAAATGCGGTTTCCATACCGTAGGTGAAAATCACATTTAAAAAAGCAATGTAGGCATATATTTCAGAGTTAACTCCATACTCTACCGGTTTTTGAAAAATGTATGTTAATAGCGGAGTAAGCAGATAGTTTAAAAACCTCGGCAAAATGGTTCCTAACCCGTATACCAGAGTTTGTCCGGCCAGTTTTTTTATGGGGTTTACTGTCGTCAAATAAAATCAGCTAAAGAATAAAATTAGTGTATTACCAAATGTAAGAAGCACCGAAATTCCTAAGATATTAACGCAATTATTCTGAAAAAAGGCAGTAAGTTCTTGTTAAAATTCGCCAATTACGGTTTGGGAACCCTTTACGCGGTCGCCTATTTTTATTTTTATTTTGGTGTTTAGGGGTAAGAACAAATCAACTCGCGATCCAAATTTAATAAAACCCATTTCTCCGCATTGTTCAGCCATATCACCTTCTTTACAATACCAAACAATTCTTCGGGCTAGGGCTCCGGCTATTTGTCTGAACAAAACTTGCTTTCCATTATTATGTTCAACCACTACGGTTGTGCGCTCGTTGTCGGTGCTGCTTTTGGGTTCCCAGGCGGCTAAAAATTTGCCCGGATGGTATTTAAAGAAAGATACTTTACCGGAAATAGGATAACGATTCACGTGAACATTAATAGGAGACATGAATATGGATACCTGCAGGCGTTTGTCTTTGAAGTATTCATTTTCTTCCGTTTCCTCCACAACAACTACTTTTCCGTCTGCGGGTGCAATTATTAAATTTTCGCCGGTGGTAAACGTTCTGGTTGGATTTCGGAAAAATTGAAGGATGGTTATAATAAGAAAAATGCTTAACACGTATGAAAACCAATGCGCTATCGCAAATTCAGGAAAAAAATAATGAGCAATAAATATAATTATGATACTGAAAACCAATACTATAAATAAGCTTGGCCAACCTTCTTTGTGAAATTTCATCTGATAATTTTTTGCCCGCAAATATACAGGTATTATAAGGATAATTTACTAATCATTTTTCTTGCTCAATTAAAAGGCTTTTCTACTTTTGTAACGCTAAAAAATCACAAAACATATTTGATTAAACACCCGCACTATGAGCAAAATTAAAGTAGCTAACCCGGTAGTAGAACTCGATGGAGATGAAATGACTCGCATCATTTGGAAATTTATTAAAGACAAATTGATTCTTCCATACTTGGACGTTGATATAAAATATTTCGATTTGGGGATAGAGTATCGCGATAAAACGGCTGATCAGGTAACGATTGACGCCGCCGAAGCGATAAAAAAGTACAATGTAGGGATTAAATGTGCTACTATTACTCCTGATGAGGCTCGAGTAAAAGAGTTTAATCTTAAACAAATGTGGAAATCACCAAACGGTACTATTCGTAATATATTGGATGGTACGGTTTTTCGTGAGCCCATTGTATGTAAAAACGTTCCGCGTTTAGTACCAAATTGGACAGCCCCTATTTGCATTGGCCGCCACGCTTTTGGCGACCAATATCGTGCTACGGATTTTGTTACAAAGGGAAAAGGAAAACTTACGGTTACCTTTACGCCCGACGATGGAGGGGCTCCGCAAAGCTATGAGGTTTTTAACTTTAAAGGAGATGGTGTGGCTCTTACCATGTACAATACAGACGAGTCCATCAGAGGTTTTGCCTACTCTTGCTTTAATACCGCTTTGGCTAAAAAATGGCCACTGTATCTCTCAACAAAAAATACCATTTTGAAAAGGTACGACGGCCGCTTTAAAGATATTTTTGAAGAGATATATCAAAAAGAGTTTAAAGCTAAGTTTGATGCTTTGGGCATTGTTTACGAGCATCGCTTGATAGACGATATGGTTGCCTCGGCACTTAAATGGAACGGAAATTTTGTGTGGGCATGTAAAAATTATGATGGCGATGTGCAGTCCGACACTGTAGCTCAGGGTTTTGGTTCTCTAGGTTTAATGACTTCTACCTTGGTTACCCCAGATGGAAAAACCATGGAAGCCGAGGCAGCTCACGGCACCGTTACGCGCCATTATCGAGACCATCAGGCGGGTAAACCTACGTCTACCAATCCCATAGCCAGTATTTTTGCATGGACACGCGGGTTAGAGTTCAGAGGTAAACTAGACAATAATCAAGAGTTGATTAACTTTTGCCAGGCCTTGGAAAAGGTTTGTATTGAAACTGTTGAAAGCGGCAAAATGACTAAAGATTTGGCTGTTTGTATATACGGAAATAAAGTAAACCATGGTGAACATTATTTATACACCGAAGAATTTTTGTCTGTATTAGATGAGAATTTGAAAAAGGTGCTAGCAAAGTAAATTAAAATAAAAAAACCTGCCACGTGGCAGGTTTTTTATTTCTCAAACTCCTGAATCATTTCTCTCCACTCTTCCGGCAGCATTATACTCTCATGTGTGATGTAGTTCATGGCAACTAAAATGCCTATGCCGTTGGCACATTCAAGTAGTTTTCCGTTTTCTTTTTTTACAATGGCGTTTTTTAGCGTGAGGCTTTTGTTTCCCAACTTAATAACTTTGGTAAAACAGTAAATGTCGTTTTCTAAGTGAACCGGGAGAAGATGATTAATCTCATTTCGGGCAAGCACAAAACCGGTTTTATCCCAATTATTTCTGCCTTTAAATACGGTATTGAAGTAATCTACCCGGGCTGTTTCAAAATAATTTAAATAGCAGGCATTATTTACATGATTTATTTTATCGATATCGCTAAAACGAATTTGAATTTTTAAAACGTGTTTATAGTCTTCAAAAATCATACGTTACGATTCAGTAATTGAATAGCAAAAAGTTCTAGTTCATTTTTTTTGTCTGATGCAGCTTTTACCTTTGCTAAGTAGCTGAGCGCTTGTTGTGTATGTTTGTCGGCTTCTTGTATACACAATTTCCCAACTTGTAATTCCTGGAAAATTTCAAGCACACCGGATGTTTTTTCTTTTGATTTAGAGGTGGGTAACTGCATCAGCTCACGCAACCTAGTATGTTGTTTGGAATTGGCTTTTTCAATGGCTTTTAGTAGTAGAAAAGTTTTTTTATTGGCCATAATATCTCCGCCAATTTGTTTTCCGAATTTTGAATTTTCGTCAGCAAATGCGTCTAAATAATCGTCCAGTAATTGAAAAGCAATGCCTATGTGTTTGCCGAATTCATAAATATTATGTTGGTTTTTTTCGTGCGTGCCTGCTACAACTGCGCCCATTTGTAAACTGCATCCTAAAAGTACGGCTGTTTTTAGGGTTATCATTTCGATATATTCATTTACCTGAACTCTTTTTTTTGTTTCAAAGTTCATATCCATTTGTTGGCCTTCACACACTTCAATAGCTGTTTTGCTGAATATTTGAAAAAGTTTGCTGAATATGTCGGCAGGGTATTTTTGTAAAACTTCAAATGCTTTAACTAGCATTACATCACCGCTCAAAATAGCAATGTTGGTGTTCCATTTCTTATGAACTGTTTTTTTATTTCTTCGTAGCGGAGCATTGTCTAAAATATCATCATGTATAAGTGAAAAGTTATGAAACAACTCCACACACAGCGCTGCCGGTAAGGCAAGTTCCGCAGGCTTATCAAAAAGTTTACACCCCATAAGGGCTAATAGAGGTCTTACTCTTTTACCTCCCAGCGATAGTATGTAACTTTCGGGTTTATAAAGTTCTTCCGGCTTTTTTTTATTCAGGCTTTTGCGATATGCATGTAGGTAAGCCTCGAAAATTTTTAGATTATTTTCTAAAATAGTCACAGAACTATAACACTTGGTTAATCGGATTGTTTTGCCAAATCAAGCAAATAATTTCCGTAGCCGCTTTTGGTGAGCGGTTGGGCAATACTAATCAGTTGCTCTTTATTGATGTAACCCATTTTAAACGCTACTTCTTCAATACAACCAATCTTTAAACCTTGTCGTTCTTCAATTACTTGTACAAATTGACCCGCCTGCATTAATGAAGCAAATGTACCTGTATCTAACCAAGCAGTACCTCTATCCATAATACTTACTTTCAATTTCCCTCGTTTTAAATATTCTTTGTTTACATCCGTAATTTCGTATTCCCCTCTGGCGCTAGGTTTTAAGCTTTTTGCGATTTCAACTACCGAGTTGTCGTAAAAATACAGGCCGGGGACAGCATAATTACTTTTGGGTTGTTTTGGCTTTTCTTCTATGCTTAATACATTGTTTTGCTTGTCAAATTCTACTACACCATAGCGCTCTGGATCGCTAACGTGATAAGCAAAAACAACGCCTCCATCCGGGTTGTTAATTTTTTGAAGCATTCGCCCTAAACCAACACCGTAAAAAATATTATCACCCAATATCAGCGCTACTTTATCTTTTCCGATAAAATCTTCGCCTATAACAAAAGCTTGAGCAAGCCCGTTGGGGACTTCCTGAACTTTATAAGAAAATTTACAACCAATTTGTTCGCCGCTTCCAAGTAGTTTTTGAAAGTTGGGCAAATCGTGAGGAGTGGAAATAATGAGAATCTCATTAATACCCGACATCATTAAAACCGATAAAGGGTAGTAAATCATGGGTTTATCATACACCGGCATCATTTGCTTGCTCATAGCAAGTGTAAGCGGGTGCAAACGAGTTCCAGACCCTCCTGCTAAAATAATCCCTTTCATAGTTTTTACAATAATTAAGTTCCGAAGATAGTTAAATTATTTTCATACATTTTGTATTCATCAGTCCCATTCAATTTGGAATCATGTATGTTTACCAAAACACCCCATTTTAATTTTTCTTTTCTGTAGACCTAAATAATTTTTTGCGTAAATCAATTTTCCAATGAAAATAGGTATCAAAACCCAAAACACTGGGTATTAATGACTAAAGATTTACGAACAAGAGCAAATTCGTCTATCAAAAACCTTATTTAATCTAAAATTAATAGCTTTTAATAGCAGATATTTTAACTTTATAGGTTGGCTTAACTCATTGAATAACAGCTTAAAATATCTGATAAACTCGCTACTGTTATTTTTGCTGTTTCCTTTTTATTTTTTTACTCAAACTCAAAATTGGCTTTGGGCAAATAACGGTGGAGCAGGGGCAACAGGCGAGCGCGGTTTTAAAATTGCCGTAAATAAAAGTACCGGAGAGGTATATGCTACCGGCGCCTTTAACGGAAATATTGCTGCGTGGGGCCTTGCCTGGTCCGGCGGTGGTAGCACAACCGATGCCTTCTTGGTAAAATTTAATTCGTCCGGAGTTTTTCAGTGGGGCTTTAGGATTGGTGCTGCCAGCCAAAATGATATTGGCTATGGAGTTAGCGTTGATCCAAATGGAGATGTTTATGTTACCGGACAATTTTCCGGCACGGCAGATTTTGATCCCGGCCCGGGAGTATACAACTTAACATCGGCTGGAGGGCTCGATATATTCATTGCGAAGTATAATGCATCCGGTGCTTTCCAATGGGCAGTAAGGGGTGGTAGTACCAATAATGATATTGGCTATGCGGTATACGCAGATGCCAATGGAGTTTATGCAACAGGAAATTTTTTAACGCCCAGTGCAACCTTTAATTCGTATGCCAGTGCAACTACGCTAACCACACTCGCTAATCCTGGTGCAGGGGATATTTTTTGCGTAAAGTATTCAACGGCCGGAGTTGCTCAATGGGTTGCCACTGCCGGAAATGCTAGTTTTAACGATGTGGGTTTTGACATTGTTGCTGATGCAAACAATATCTACCTGATAGGCGAATATGCCGGAGCGCTTTCCATATTTAACTCTTCGGGAGTAAATAGTGGCTCGCTTACCCACGTGAATAATACAGATATATGTATCATAGCGTATACACAAGCAGGGGCTTTTAATTGGGCAAATAACATTACTGCTACCGGTCAGGATTTTGGTAAAGGAATTACTCAAGATGCCAATAATCTGTATATCACAGGCGGCGTTAGAACAGGAGCCAATTTTCAAAACCCAACCCCTGCCTTTACAACAACAGCTACTACGGTAGATGCTTTTGTGGCGTCTCTTACAAAAAGCAGCGGAAACTTTAATTGGGTGCGTGTTATTCCCGGAGGTGGTATTGAATATGCAGGCGCAATAGATTATCATTCATCAGGCAAGGTATACATTACGGGTAGGTATCAATCAAACATTAACTTTAGTTTATTTGGCGGGCCCAATGTAACCACAAGTGGTAACTACGATATTTTTGTTGCGTCTTTTTTTACGAACGGAGGATTCTATTACGCCGGAACAGCAGGAAGTACCGCAAATGTAGACTATGGGCATGGTATCGCCGTTGATAATATTGGGGATGCCTACGTAACCGGAGAACATGCAAATAATACGGTATTTCCACCATTAGCAGCCTTACCTAACGTGACTTATGCAAACATTTTTGTTTCAAAAATTGGTTGCGGCGTACTGCTCCCCATACCAAATGCCGGACCCAATCAAACAGTTTGCGCAACTACCGCTACCATGGCTGCTACTTCAGTTACCGCAGGTGTGGGAACCTGGAGTTTAATGGCCGGAATGGGTACTATTGTTTCTCCCACCTCGCCAACTTCTCAAATAACGGGCTTGGGTGTGGGAGCGAACACGTTTGTCTGGCAAGTCAACTCAGCAGGCTGTACTCCTCTTTCAGATACGGTAGTGATATTTCGGGATAATTTTCCAACAACAGCTGTTGCAGGTTCAAGCCAAACCATTTGTGCTACTACGGCCACAATTACCGCAAATGTACCCGCTGTTGGAACCGGAAGTTGGAGTGTTGTTGCCGGTAGTGGAACCATTACAAGTCCTACTTCCAACACTACGGCTGTTAATACTTTAGGAGTTGGTAACAATATTTTCCAATGGACTATCAGTAATGGCGTTTGCCCTCCATCCACAGCAACTCTCTTGGTAAAGAGAGATCAGGTTCCTACAATTTCTAATGCCGGCCCAAATCAATCTGTTTGTGCCACAACTGCCACGCTGGCCGGGAATACCCCCACGGTTGGTACGGGTTTTTGGAATGTACTATCAGGCCCCGCAACGGTGTTAACTCCTACTTCTCCTAACTCGGTTGTTACGGGTTTAGGAGCAGGAAGCAACGTGTTTGAATGGGTAATCTCAAACGGTGTCTGTCCGCCCTCCTCCTCAACAGTTTTAATTCACCGAGATATCAATCCGACGGTTTCCTCGGCAGGCCCTAACCAAACAATTTGTGCCACAACTGCTACCATGAGTGCGAATACACCTACGGTTGGAATAGGAACTTGGTCGCTGGTTTCAGGAGGTGGAATTATTACCGCTTCAAACTCTCCAAACACAACCATCACTTCCCTTGGAGTAGGTTCTAATGTTTTTGCATGGACAATAAGTAACGGAGTATGTCCTCCATCTACCTCAACTGTTCTTATCCAGCAAGATGCCAATCCAACTACGGCCAATGCAGGACCAAACCAAAGCTTATGTGT
Source organism: uncultured Akkermansia sp. (assembly GCA_964585565.1). Lineage (GTDB taxonomy): Bacteria > Bacteroidota > Bacteroidia > B-17B0 > Aurantibacillaceae > Aurantibacillus. Next base: position 330,505 of record CAZPEC010000003.1, read on the forward strand.
AACCAGCAGTACAGTTATGGCAGCAAATACGCCAACAATAGGTACGGGTGCTTGGACACTGGTTTCCGGCTCGGGAATCCCAACTTCCTCAACACTACCGAACAGTAACGTAATAGGCTTGGGTGTTGGTGTGAATGTATTCCAGTGGACTATTAGTAATGGAGTATGTCCTCCAAGCACTTCCACTATGTCTATTACCCGTTATTTAAATCCTACTGCTTCGGTAGCCGGTCCCAACCAAACGGTGTGTGCTACTACGGCAACGATGAACGGAAACACACCGGCCATAGGTACGGGAAGTTGGACTGTTTTATCTGGAACAGCGACCATAGTAACACCTACTTTAGAAACTACCGGCATAAGTGGTTTGGGAGTTGGTGTGAATGTATTTGCATGGACAATAAGCAACGGAGTATGTCCTTCATCAACGAGTACGATGAGCATACAGCGTGATGATTTCCCAACAACCGCTGTTGCAGGTTCCAACCAAACCATTTGTGCTTCTACTGCCAGCACTACTTTATCCGGTAATAATCCCATAGTAGGTAACGGTTTATGGAGCGTATTGCTTGGCAGTGGTAGCGTAACAAATCCTAATCAGTTTAACAGCACGGTTACTTCCCTGGGGACAGGTACGAATATTTTGGAGTGGACGATTAGTAATGGCGTATGTCCCCCCAGCAGTTCTACTGTTATGATACAGGTTGATCCGGTTCCAAGTGTTGCGAATGCCGGCCCTAGTCAAAGTTTATGCGCTGCTTCAAGTGTTACCATGTCAGGAAATATTCCGGCTATAGGCACCGGAACATGGACGTTAATTTCCGGTTTTGGAACTATAACAAATCCCAATCAACATAATACGTCCGTTACTTCTTTGGGAACGGGTAGTAACGTGTTTGAGTGGAGCATAGGTAATGGTGTTTGTCCTGCCAGCACCTCTACGGTATTAACACAAAATGATGCAAACCCAACAATAGCGAGTGCAGGTTTAAATCAAACCATTTGTGCTTCTACTGCCAGCACTACTTTATCCGGTAATAATCCCATAGTAGGTAACGGTTTATGGAGCGTATTGCTTGGCAGTGGTAGCGTAACAAATCCTAATCAGTTTAACAGCACGGTTACTTCCCTGGGGACAGGTACGAATATTTTGGAGTGGACGATTAGTAATGGCGTATGTCCCCCCAGCAGTTCTACTGTTATGATACAGGTTGATCCCGCGCCCAGCATATCAAATGCAGGTTCCAACCAGGTTGTATGCTCTACGACGGCGACGTTGAATGGAAATTTACCGGCAGTGGGTACGGGTACCTGGAGTTTATTATCGGGAGGCGGAGTACCTGTGAGTCCGAATACAGCAGTGAGCAGTGTAACGAACTTGGCGGTAGGAGTGAATGTATTTCAGTGGAGCATAGGTAATGGGGTATGTCCTGTTTCCAGCTCTACGGTTTCAATCCAACGGGATGATTTTCCAACCACGGCTAATGCAGGGCCGAATCAGACGGTGTGTTCAACGAGTGCCACTCTTGCAGCGAACACGGCGAGCGTTGGCTTTGGTATATGGAATGTGCTAAGTGGCCCGGGAATTATCATCACTCCTCTTTCTCCCAATTCAGGGGTAGTAAATTTAGGAGTAGGCAGTAATGTCTTTGAGTGGACGATAAGTAACGGAGTATGTCCTCCATCTACTTCAACTGTTCTTATCCAGCAAGATGCCAATCCAACTACGGCCAATGCAGGACCTTCACAAAGCGTTTGTGCTACTACTGCTACGATGGCAGGGAATGTACCGGCAGTAGGTACGGGCACCTGGAGTTTGGTATCGGGTTCGGGAATACCTACATCACCGAATCAGGCGAATAGTCCGATAGTAGGTCTTGGAGTTGGTGTAAACGTATTCCAGTGGACGATAGGTAATGGAGTATGTCCTCCAAGCACTTCCACTATGTCTATTACCCGTTATTTAAATCCTACTGCTTCGGTAGCCGGTCCCAACCAAACGGTGTGTGCTACTACGGCAACGATGAACGGAAACACACCGGCCATAGGTACGGGAAGTTGGACTGTTTTATCTGGAACAGCGACCATAGTAACACCTACTTTAGAAACTACCGGCATAAGTGGTTTGGGAGTTGGTGTGAATGTATTTGCATGGACAATAAGCAACGGAGTATGTCCTTCATCGACGAGTACGATGAGTATCCAACGAGATGATTTCCCTAGTGTAGCAGTTGCGGGCCCTAACCAAACGGTGTGTGCCACCACTGCAACCTTGAATGGAAATGTACCGGCAGTAGGTACGGGTACCTGGAGTTTACTATCAGGTGGTGGAGTGCCCACAAGTCCGAACACAGCGGTGAGCAGTGTAACGAACTTGGCGGTAGGAGTGAATGTATTCCAGTGGAGTATAGGCAATGGAGTATGCCCTGTACAAAGTTCCACTACCTCGATACAACGCGATAACTTCCCCAGTGTAGCAGTTGCGGGCCCTAACCAAACGGTGTGTGCCACCACTGCAACCTTGAATGGAAATGTACCGGCAGTAGGTACGGGTACCTGGAGTTTACTATCAGGTGGTGGAGTGCCCACAAGTCCGAACACAGCGGTGAGCAGTGTAACGAACTTGGCGGTAGGAGTGAATGTATTCCAGTGGAGTATAGGCAATGGAGTATGCCCTGTACAAAGTTCCACTAC
>CAZPEC010000003.1:333298-513816 GCA_964585565.1 uncultured Akkermansia sp.
ATGTATTCCAGTGGAGTATAGGCAATGGAGTATGCCCTGTACAAAGTTCCACTACTTCGATACAACGCGATCAAGTTCCGACTATTTCCAATGCGGGACCGTCACAATCTGTCTGTGGAACAAATGCAGTAATGGCAGCAAATAATCCAACTATTGGTACAGGTTTATGGACATTAGTTTCAGGTTCAGGAAATGTTGTTAATCCCGTTTCGCCCGGCTCTCCGGTAAATTCCCTTGGTTTAGGAACAAATGTATTTCAATGGATGATAAGCAACGGTGTATGTCCTCCTTCAGCTTCAACAGTTGCAATTACTTCATTTACTAATCCGAGTGCAGCAAGCACAGGAGCATCGCAAACAGTATGCGCTACCACAGCAACAATTACGGCTAACACTCCTTCTATTGGCAACGGATATTGGACTTTACTCTCCGGTGGAGGAATTCCTAGTACTCCTGCCAATCCAACAACGGCAGTTACAAGCCTTGGAGTTGGCACAAACATTTTTCAGTGGACAATATCTAACGGTCCTTGCCCCGTATCAACTGCCACTGTTGCCGTATTTAGGTTTGATTTCCCTTCTGTGGCAAATGCGGGGCCATCACAAACTATTTGTATAACCAATTCCACACTAAATGCAGTTCAACCGGCGGTAGGTACGGGATCATGGACAGTACTTGCAGGAGGCGGGGTAGTCTCTAATCCATTTACTCATACTACTTCAGTAAGTTCCATGACCATAGGTACCAATATTTTTATGTGGACGGTAAGTAACGGAATATGTCCACCAAATACCGGTACTACGGAGATAATTGTAATTACTGATGTTTCGCCTGTTTCAGCAGGACCCGACCTGCAACTATGTGGATTAACGGGTAATATGAATGCGTTAACACCCGGTGTGGGTACCGGAACATGGACACCTATAGGTTCTGCGCCGAATGTGGTTAGCGTCAACAATCCTACAACAGCAGTTTCATTTACTGCTTACGGAACCTATAGTTATCAGTGGACGGTAGGTTATTTGTCTTGTCCTCTTAAAAGCGATACAGTTGAAGTGACTCTTTGGGAACCTCCGGATGCAGCAATCACTTCTCCGGATCATACGCTGTGTGTTTCTACAACTACCATTTCAGCAAATACACCATCAGTAGGTACCGGTATATGGCAATTAGTTGGAGGCAACGGGAATATTGTAAATCAAACATCAACCATAACTGCCGTTAATGGAATGTCAGTTGGTGTAAATGCCTTTGAATGGGTAATCAGTAATGGGGTTTGTCCTCCATCTAGAGATACTGTTTTTGTTCAAATAGATGACCATCCTTCTAACCCGGTAGCCGGTCCGGATCAAACAATTTGTGTTAGCACAACTACGTTAAATGCAGATATACCCATATTAGGTAATGGCTTATGGACTACCTTAGTCGGCGGCGGAGTTGTTACTACCCCCACACTTAACAATAGTTCGGTAATTAACTTAACGGTTGGTGTAAATGCCTTTGAGTGGATGGTATATAACGGCGTTTGCCCACCCAAGTATGATACTGTTAGAGTGTTTGTGGATGCTTTGCCAACACCGGCAATTGCCGGAGCAGATCAACACACTTGTGAGTTGCAGGCAACATTGAATGGAAACACGCTTACCATTGGAACAGGAACTTGGTTTCCGCTGGCTCCCGCGCCTCCGGTTACTAATCCGGGCTCACCCAACTCTTCTGTGTCATTCACTAATCAGGGAATATACAGTTATGTGTGGACAACAGGAAACGGAGTTTGCCCTAACAGTACAGATACGGTTACAATATATTCTTATTTAAGCCCAAGTAATCCTAACGCCGGGCCTAATCAAGTTCTTTGTGCATTGACTACTACTATTGATGCGCAGGTTCCTGCTATTGGAACCGGAACCTGGTATCCCATATCGGGTGGAGTTTTGACTAATCCGTTAAATCCCCTAACGGCAGTTACTTTTACAAATCAAGGAACATATGGTTTCGTTTGGGAGGTTTCTAATTCTCCGTACTGTGTACCTAAGCGAGACACTGTTTTTGTAACAACATATTTAAATCCTACACCTGCCAATGCAGGTTTAGATTTCATAACAGATTGTTTTAAAGGAGAACTTTTCGGAAACACACCACTTATAGGTAGTGGACATTGGAAATTACTATCCGGAGAGGGAAGTTTTGAAAATGCACTTTCTCCAAATACATTTTTCACATCCGAAAAAGATGGTGTTGCCTTGTTGTCTTGGAATATAGCAAACGGAGTATGCCCTGTTTCTTCGGATACGCTTGAAATAAGAATTAATCCTATATTGATTCCTCAGGTAATCACGCCAAACGAGGATGGAAATAACGACTCTTTTGAAATAAAAGCCTTTGATTGTTTAAGTGGAGTTAAATTAGCTGTTTTTAATCGTTGGGGGAACTTGGTTTATGAAACAAACGATTACAGAAATGATTTTAAGGGCAGAGGTAGTAGTGGAGAAATACTGATAGATGATACGTATTATTACGCTATAGAAGTTGGTAAGAAAATTTATAAGGGCTATTTCATTATAAAAACACAATAGGCTTGAAAAAAATAATTTACATAATTGCTTTTTTACTACTGGTTGGGGGAATCAGTGCTCAGCATTTCCCTACGTATAGCCAATACATAATTAATGGTTTGGTAATAAACCCGGCTTATGCCGGCAGAAATGGAGTATTAGACATAACAGCCGCCCACCGAAGACAGTGGGTAGGGTTTAACGGAGCGCCTGTTACCAGCTCGTTTAATATGAACACACCTCTAAGGATTAAAGCAATCAGTTTAGGTTTTTCGGCTGTAGATGATCGATTTGGACCATTCAGTAACCAGTCATTTAATGCCATATATTCATATCGCATACGTGTGGGAAAAGCAAAGTTGAGTTTTGGACTTCAAAACGGTGTGCTCATTAAAAAAGTAGATTACGATAATCTACTTAGAAATCAACAGCAAGATATTTTATTGAACAATCAACGGTGGATAAATGTTGGTTTTATCTCAGGTGCCGGATTGTATTTACACTCTAAAAACTTTTTTGCAGGACTTAGCGCACCGTTATTAGTTAATACACTTAACCGTAATTTTTTGCAGGAGAATAACCTTTTACTCAGCTCAGGGTATTACATTGAAATAGACAAGGAAAACGGATTAAAACCCTCATTTTTAATAAGATACGTAAATAGCTCGCCGATTACCGGAGATATAAATTGTAATTATTATTACCGCCAAAATTTTGGAATAGGGATTTCTTATAGAACTAACAAATCGCTTATTGCTATTGCCGAGTATGGAATTAATCAGCAGCTTAAAATTTGTTACAGTTACGACTGTGAATTAAACCGTTTAAAAAAATATCAGTACGGTTCTCATGAGATACTGCTTAGGTATTATTTTGGTTATCTGATAGATGCCAAAAACCCGAGGGAACTACACCTGTAAAAAGTTTATAGGCTTACTGGTTATTACCGTTTGCTTGGGATTGTATTCCGATTTATTTTCTCAAACATCTCTGCACGATTCTTTGCGAGTAAAAGTTTTTCCGCTTTCAAAATTAAATACAAAGGATGCGGAATATTCGCCATTTAAATATCAGAATAAGTTTTATTTTGTTTCCGACAGGGAAAATGATTTTGGAATAGTTTACTTCGATAAAAAAAGTGCACGTCAGTTTTCAGACTTATATAGGGCGTATATGACAGACACTATGAAATTTAAGTCGCCCACACCAATTAGCGAACAGTTAAAGACAAAGTTTTATATAGGTCCCAGTTGCGAAACAGAAAGTGGATTTTATTGTACGGTAAATAACGCAGGGCTGTTAAAATCAAAGAAGCAATTACCGCTTCAAATCAGCTTTTTACAAAAAGATAAAAAAGGAAAATTCAAAAATCCTACGCGTATTAGTTTTGGCATAAGCGATACGATATCTTGTGCTCAGCCTTCTGTGTGGGCAGATACACTGATGTTTTTTTCGAGTAATTTGTATGCAGCAACCGGAAAAATAGATCTTTTTTATAGTATTAAAAAAGACGGAGAGTGGCAAAAGCCCGTTAATTGTGGTACTAGAGTGAATACCGAGTACAATGAAGTATTTCCGTTTTATATGAACGGAATACTTTACTTTTCTTCTGACAGGCCCAATGGATTTGGAGGTTTGGACGTATATAGGATAGATTTTTTTAATCCTGATGCCAGAGTTGAATTGTTGAGTAATCCATTAAACACTCGCTATGATGATTTTGGTGTTTACATAGATTCAACGCAACAATCCGGATACTTTAGTTCAAACAGAACCGGTAATGATGATATTTATTTTTTTAAAACAGTTTTGCCTTTTTTTGATAATTGTAACGAAGTAAAATCCAATAATTATTGTTTTACTTTTTATGAAGAAACCAGCATGGATGAAAAGGATACTACGGGCTACAGCTATGAGTGGAGTTTTGGAGATGGAGGTAAAAAACGAGGATTGGAGGTTAGGCACTGTTATAAAGGCGAAGGAACCTATCTGGTTGAGCTAAATGTGGTTGACAAAACAAGCGGAGTAGTTTTTTTTAATGAGGTTAGCTATGAATTTGAACTAAAAAATATTATTCAGATATACATTCATGCACCTGATACAGCGCCGCCCGGCTATGAAGTTAGCTTTGATCCCGGGTACACTAATATTGATAGTTTATTGATAGAAAAATATTTTTGGGATTTTGGAGACGGTTCTTTTTCCTTTGACGACAAGCCTCTTCATGTCTATTCCAAAACAGGAGAGTATATGGTTACTCTTGGTGTAGAGGGGATTAAGAACGGGGAAAAGTATAAACAATGTGCCAGTAAAAAAATAGTTATTACCAATGAAGTAAAAGAACCGATTTATCGTTTTCAACCACCTGTTAAACATGTTCCACCCATTGATTATGTGAAAATGATTAGAGATAGCATTGAAAAGAACGAACCGGATTTTGCCGAGTTTATTAAGAAAAAAGAAAAAATGGATTCCATAGCCGGTACAAAAACATTCTTAATTCCGGAGATTATTAAGGGAAATGAGAGCGATGTTGGTTTAAATCCAAAGCCGGAAAAGGATGACCCTACGAAAAAAATAAACAATGTTTTTGTGTTTAATGAGAAAGACAGCACAATAACTTACAAAGTACACATAGGAGTTGCTACGGAAAAAATAGAACCTAATGATCCTGTTTTTAAAGGCATGAGTCCGATTACGTATGAGGAGAAAGATGGTGTTTTTCATTATTTCTACGGTGTAAAAAAATCTTTGAAGGAAATAGTTCCTTACCTGGATACTGCTAAAAAAGAAGGATTTAAATCTTCCATTGTGAGTGCGTTTCAAAAAGATTTGATGTTGGATAACCAAAATTTGAGGCACCAATTTCAAATGTTTAAAGACACTTTAAAAAGTCTTCCAGAGAGTGAAAGAAAGGACCGCATAACAATTTCAAAGACACCAACCGTAGCAGCTGTCGCCGCAACTAATGTTAAGCCTCAAAAGCTTCCTAAAGAATACGAACCGCCAATAAAAACAACCAAAACAGTAAAGGAGTCTAATCAAAATAGTAACGTAGATGAAAACGAATTAGCTCAATCATCAGCACCTTCAGGTTACAGAGTAGAAATTATGAGCAGTAGATTTCGTAAACCACCGGAAAGTTTTCAAAATATGGGGAAGGTAATGGAAGTAAAAACAAAGGACGGGTACTACAAATATTACACCGAAGACGTAAAAAGCGAAGAAAACGCCAAAGATTTAAAAGAGGTTCTAATTTTTATGGGCTACACCCAGGCGTCGATTCCGGGGGAAAATAAAAAAACACCTGCGGGCAAATATCAAGTTCCCAATTCAGCAAATTTCGACTACTCTTCTAAAATTGCCTATCGGGTTCAGGTGGGTGCCTACAAATCTCAGAAATCCTTAACTGAATTTGGGAAATTATCAGCGTACATAAAGGAAATAAAAGCGGATGATGGTTACTTTAAATATGTTAGCGAAGATGTGAAAACCCTTGAAAATGCTTTAGACCTCCAAAATGCCCTGTTAAGCATGGGTTATCGGAACTCCTTTGTAACAGCTTACAGAGGGGAAAAGCGCATATCCATTATAGAGTCTGTTTTAGATGGGTTGTCAGTATTTTTTAATCTCGATTCATATAAAGTATTACCCGCTGAATTGGAAAAAATTGATTATTATTTCAAAAATTATTCCAATAAATTCATAAAAGAAATTGCACTTGAAGGAAATACTTGTAATTTAGGGACGTCAGAGTATAACTTCGGATTAAGTCAACGAAGGGTGCTGGCGGTAGAAGAGGCCCTACAGCCTTATGTAAAGGTAAAAGTTAACCGAAAGTTTCTCGGTGAGTTTTATCCGCTTTACAGTAATTCTTCCGAGGCATCGCGTAAACTTAACAGAAGGGTTGACGTAGTGATTATAAACTAAAGGCTACTTGTATGTACAAAATTTTCTGTTTCCTGTTGAGTGTCTTATTTACACTTCCTTTCACTTCTTATTCACAGGCCATTCCCTCGGAAGACGAAAAAATCCCCTACCTAACAACCTTTTCTAAAGGAGCCAATATTTCTTTTGGAGACGATGACTATGTTCAAATTTATTTTTTTGTAATTCCAGAAAAATCAAACGATCCTTTTTACATACGGGTTTTTGACCCGGATGTGGGTGGAACTATCGACGAAAAAGCGGCTAATTTTAATTCGAAAACTAGGTTTTCATTTTATGGTGGAAAAGGAGCTCATTCCGATAAAGATGCAAAGGGACAAAATCCTAAAGGGAATTACAAATCAGGAGTGTTTATTATGGGGAAAACGTTTGGAGAAGACCCAGAGTTGGATGGGAAGTGGTATGATTTCGGCCCCTTTAATCCAAAAGAAGGTGAATTACAACCCGAGCACGGAGGATATGTATTTAAAATGGTAGTAGAAGGATTGGAGGGAGATGACGGGAATTTGTTTAAAATGTTTCTTTCCTCGCAAAAAGAGAAAAATGTGAAAGTGGAGGGCGCAAATTCATTTTGTTATGAGTATACATTTCGTTTAGATGAGAAAATGGGTTCAGTATCCCATATCTATCCTTTCATTCCTAAGGGTGTAATCTCTTGTGAAATAAATGTGTTTGACTTTGATAATGCAGGTACAATTCGTGTAGTTTCCGTTGCCAAAAAGGGAGATATGTTTGCTTCAAATACAGAAGGAGTTTGGTCGCAAATGAAATTTGCTATTTCCGAAGAAGAAATAAACACCTCACTCGACATTCAGTTTATTAATAAAAAAGAAGTTAAAAACAATAATGTGGCAGTATACATTACCAATCAGTACGGAGAATTAATGCCCTTTTACTCCTTGCCAATTGGGGGTGTTCCAAAGTATAAATACAAAATTGGCGTAAAACCCGACAAGTGAAAAAACTACTTTTATACTTTCTAGTTTTTGCATCGGCCTTCCTGCATGCACAGGAATTTAAGTTCAATGCTTTTGGACAAGAGGAGGGCTTGCCACAACCTTATGTTTACGATATTATACAAGCCAAGAATGGTTTTTTATTTGTAGCTACCGGAGATGGCCTGGCTTCTTTTGGCGGAACAAAGTTTGTGAAGTTTAGTACTAAAGACGGTTTGGCTGAAAATTATTGCAGTGCTTTATTTTACGACAGCAAACAACGCCTTTGGATTGGCCATTTTGAGGGTGGAGTAACACTACTTGAAAACTTTAAGTTTAAAAAAATAAATACTACTCAGTTTCCATCCGCCAAGGTAATAGGCATTGCAGAAGATAGTAAAGGAAATATTTATTATGCAAGCAGTTCCGGAGCTTTATATGTAATCAAAGAGGGAAAGGTAACTGTATTTACGGAAGAGGAGTTGCCACCAATTAACCGTATAAGAATTGTAAACGATATACTCTACGTGGCCAGTCAAGAAGGAATGCTGGTTTTTAACTTATCAAACAGATCCAGATCCTCTCAAACGATTGGAGAGACAGAAGGAAAAAATGTAACGGCGCTGGATATAACTCCCCGCAACGAATTATGGATAGGGGTGGAGGGCGATGGAATACGTGTGTATTCTGTTGATAAAACTACCTATAAACCGGTAGCAACTTTTTCAACAGCTATTCAAAGCAATAGAAAAGCAATAAAGGATATAAAAGTTAAAGGAAGTAATGAATTATGGATATCCCTTACCGGTGAAGGACTGCGCAATATAAAGTACACCAGCGATTTTATGCCCGAAAAAATAATAGTATTAAACAATAGAAATGGCTTAAAGAGTTTGTTCATTAATAAAATATTTATTGACAAAGAAGAAAATATATGGTTTGGAACCACTGGAGGCGGCTTGTTACAATTTCTTTCAAGCCGTTTTGAATTGTATAACACAAACAACTTTTTGCCTTTTGACGATGTAAAAACAGTAGCAGTGGATGACTCTGATCATGTATATATATGTGATGAGCGCCAGTTATTTGTTTTTAACCCTAACAATACCTTTACTAATTTACAAAGAGTAATTCCTGAAAACAGTGAAGAAGAAATACGTTGTTCTTTTTTGAGTAAAAACGAGAGTGAGCTTTGGTTAGGAAGCACAGCCGGCCTTTACATTTTTGATATCAAAAAATCTATACCTAAGCTGAAAAGCAAACCTACATTTTTTAGCGGTAAAACAATAAATTATATTACTCGCGAATTGGACGGACAAATGCTTGTTTGCACTACCGAAGGACTATTTTACCTGAATGAAAAAAACGAACCTGAAAAGGTTTTCAATACAGATGTAAAGGCCCCCCACAATAATTTCTTGGGATGTTTAATAGACCGTAGTGGAAAAATGTGGGTATTTTCACCGGAAACACCCTTGTATTATGTGTACAAAGACGAAGTGAGTTTGGAAAAAACTTTAGATTCTCTTACTTCTTTCAGATTTGGATCGGCTGTTCAGGATAAAGATGAAAACATTTGGTTTGCTACTGAGGGAGATGGCATTTTTGTATACGACAGGTATAAAAAATTTAAACATTATGGAACAGACCAAGGGTTAAGCTCTGATTTTATATACGGAATTATTGCATCAAAACAGGGGGATATTATTGCCACTCATAAAAACGGAATAAGTATAAAGTACGCAAATTTAAAAACCTTTCGTAGCGTTAATAAGTCAAACGGCTTGCCGGCTAACAATGTAAATAACAACTCTTTGTATAGAGATCGTAAAGGCCATATATGGATGGGCACTACAGAAGGTTTGATTAAGTACTCGCTTACGGAAGATAAAATAAATATAAATCCTCCTTTATTTACTCTCCTTTCGGTATCATTTAACGACTCATTAATGAATATAAATGATACTATGCATGTGCTTAACTATAACAATTATGAAGTACTAATTAACTTTATAGGAGTTTCTTTAACCAACCCTGATGGTGTTACATATAGGTATATGCTGGATGGTTTTGATGAAAAGTTTCGGGTAACAGATGAGAAGTTCGCGCTTTATCCAAAATTATCCGATGGAAAGTATCGCTTTATTATTTATGCCAGAAATTCAGATGGTTTTGAAACCCCTGAACCTCTGGTTTTTAGTATTTACATTAAAAAACCATTTTGGAAAGAAATATGGTTTTATGCTTTGGTTGCTGTACTCATTACAGGGGCTTTTTATGCATTTTTTAAAATCAGAACCAAGAACTTATTACGAGCAAAAATCGAACTGGAAGGACTGGTAATGGAAAAGACAGCCGAAGTGCTGAAAGAAAAATTAAAAATAGAAGAAGCCAACAAACTCCTCAATGAAAAAAATAAAGATATAACAGCCAGTATTTCCTATGCCAAACGTATTCAGGGCGCTATTTTACCGGATAGCCAACTAATTAAAAAAAGGCTTGATATGTTTGTGTTTTACCGCCCAAGAGATATTGTGAGCGGCGATTTTTACTGGTTTTCAGAAACTGAAAAGTATACGTATATAGCAGCAGTAGATTGTACCGGCCATGGTGTTCCGGGTGCTTTTATGAGTTTACTGGGCTCCGCATTCTTGGATCAGGCATTAAGTGAAAATAAAAACGGCACGCCCTCCGAATTATTAAATAATTTAGATATACGTTTAAACCGAGCATTTAAGACCAGAGAGGAAGAAAAACGAATAGGTGATGGCATGGATGCCATTATCCTTCGTATAGATAAATCTTCGAATGAACTTGTTTTTGCAGGAGCAAATCGTCCGCTGTATTTTTATCCGGATAATGAAGATGTGCAGGAGTACAAATCGCCTATTTATTCTGTAGGAGGCGTTTTCACAAACGAAGTAAAAGGATATTTTGATGCCACAGTAAAAACAAAGGAAGGGGATGCTGCTTATATATTTAGTGATGGTTTTGGCGATCAGTTTGGCGGCCCAAAAGGGAAACGTTACTCTACTCGAAGAATGAAGAACTTCTTTGGTATTATTTGTTCATTGCCCACTCAGGAGCAATTTGAAATGGTTCAGGCTGAGTTTGAATCTTGGAAGGGAACAGAAGAGCAGATGGATGATATTTGTGTTATCGGAATTAAATTTTAAAGATATTTTTCCATTTGAACTTTCATCCATTTTAAAGCATCCTCTTCTTTTGAAAACATTTTGGTGGGTGTTGCCGGTTTATTAAAGTTAATAAAAAAGTTACCTACTAGTCTGTTGGCGATTGAAGTGGTAACAAATGCAGTAGCAACACGGTCGTTTGTATATTCCTTGCTGGACGCTAAAGTTCTTGCTTCGGCTGTTACTTCAAACGGGCTTAAGGCAATAGTTAATACACCATATTTCCCCTCCGGAATTAGGGAGCGATTATATTTTTTTATTTGCTCAATATCGTCCTTATCTATTTCTACGCCATCCTTAAATACCAGCCTGATTATTCTGCCTTCTAGTAATTCTAAAGTGTATTTTTCCTCGTTAATCATACGGACAAAAGGCTTAATTTATAAGACGAGTTACCCAAATTTAACGATAAAATTTAAATTATCAAAGAAATTGCCTTAAAATATTAGTTAAAAAGATTCTGCTACCATAAAGTAAAAATAACCTCCTTCACGCCCGTAGCCGTAATCAAATCGGATATTAAGCCTTTCGGCCGGGTTTACTATAAACCGGAGCCCAATACCTACAGAGTATTTTAATCTATTAAAACTTAGCTGATTAACAGAGGAAAAAACATCTCCGGCTCCTGCAAAGGTAACCATGCCAAATCTCCAAAAAAGTGGGAAACGATATTCTGCTTGAGTTCCTGCAAAATGGATGTCTCGAAAACGATTTTTTGGATATCCCCTCAGCAAATCGTCGTTACCGGCGGTGGACATATCTAAAAAAGGGACTTCTCCAAAACCGTATCTTAATTTTGTTTGTACAGCTATAATGTGTTTGGGTCTAACAGACCAAAACTTTTGATGAAGTAGATTCAAATAGGTAAAGTTGAATGTACTGCCAATGAAATTGCGATAGAAATAGGAAGAAACTTCTAAAAGACTGCCGCGATAGGAATTTATCACGTTATCCCTGCTATCGTAAATACCAACAAATCCTAACGCAGATTGTATTCCACCATTGTATCCGATAATGTTTCCCTTAATTAATTCTCCGTTTTCGGCGTACTTAAATCCAAACTCTTTTTCCAGGTGATAGTCAAATCCTAAAAAAGTTGCTTTGGCAATACGTTTTAGAAAAAGAGACTTAAAGCTTAGAAGGTTATATTCATATTTCTCTTCATTTTCCTTTAATGAGCGGTTGCCCAGTCCGTAAAAACGATCAGGAAAATTCCTAAAGCGCATTTCGCCTCTGAATAAATAATTTTCATTTCGGGTAAAAATATTCCATTGGCCCCAAAAATCGGATTGTTTATTTTGTGTATAGTCAGCTAAAAATTGAACGTTGGAAACTCTGGTTTCTTTCTCGCCCTCAATGTCACTCGATATTTTAAAGTAGTAAACCCCTGCGGCTCCTGCTGCCCACCTCGTATCTGGTGTATAGTATAGTAAAGGAAGTACAAAAAAGCCCTTTTTTTCGCAGTTTACGGTATCGTCAAGGCTGTGAAATCCCATGAATCTTTTAGGAAATTTTCTTTCTTTTTCCTGTGAAAACAAGGTGCCAATACAAAACAAAAAAAGTATTGCTATGTATCTGGTAGGAAGAGGCATTGGTTACTAAATATACAAAAGAAACAATAATTTAAATAGAATGTTTTTCCATTCCGCTTTAGTTTGAACAGGGTGTTTTTAAATATTAAAATTTAGATAATTGATTTTATTAGGAAAGAATTTTTTTGTGAAAGGCTGTGCTTATAAGGCTATTGTGCTTTGTTTTGTTCTAAAATAAAAATCCGCCTTCGATTCTACGGAGTTTTGGCGGGTGTAAGAGGAGAATACCGGATTCGTTCGCTGCGGCGAACGGTGCCCTTTTATAGTCTATATACAGATATAAAAAAATCCCGCAACAACGGGATTTTAAGTGGAGAATACCGGAGTCGAACCGGTGACCTCTTGCATGCCATGCAAGCGCTCTAGCCAGCTGAGCTAATCCCCCATTTCTACGTGCAAAAGAAAGAACAAAAGCAATTTTTTCCGAGTAACAATCGCTCTAGCCTCCCGATAGCTATCGGGAGAGCTAATCCCCCATTTCTACGTGCGAAAGAAAGAACGAATTGCGGCTGCAAATATACAATTTATTGATTATAATTTGGCCTTTACCTCAACTAATTCATAGCCTTCGATAATATCTCCCACTTCTATATCATTAAATCCATCAATGTTGAGTCCGCACTCATATCCTGCTGAAACTTCTTTCACATCATCTTTAAAACGCTTAAGTGAACCAAGCGCTCCCTCATGGATTACAATACCGTTTCGTATGATGCGAACTTTAGTGTTGCGGCTTACTTTTCCGTCCATCACATAGCACCCGGCAACAGTACCAACTTTGCTTATTTTGAACACTTCGCGAATTTCTATATTGCACACCACTTTTTCCTCAAACTCAGGAGCCAGCATTCCTTCCATAGCAGCTTTTACCTCGTCTATAGCCTGGTATATTACTGAGTAAAGCCTGATATCAATCTCTTCTGTTTCGGCTAGTTTACGGGCATTTTGAGTAGGTCTTACCTGAAAGCCTACAATGATGGCGTTAGAGGCAGAGGCAAGCATTACATCATTCTCGCTGATGGCTCCAACAGATTTATGTATAATGTTTACGGCTATTTTTTCGGTAGATAGTTTTAATAAACTATCAGAAAGTGCCTCTATAGATCCGTCAACATCGCCTTTTACAATAACGTTCAGTTCTTTAAAATCGCCAATTGCTAAGCGGCGACCGATTTCATCAAGCGTGATGTGTTTTTGGGTACGTATGCCTTGCTCGCGTTGTAGTTGCAGCCTTTTGTTGGCCAGTTCTCTGGCTTCGCGTTCATCAGCCATCACGTTAAATTTATCGCCGGCGGTTGGAGATCCATTTAATC
The DNA here is from genome assembly GCA_964585565.1 of uncultured Akkermansia sp. GTDB lineage: Bacteria > Bacteroidota > Bacteroidia > B-17B0 > Aurantibacillaceae > Aurantibacillus. The sequence goes on from CAZPEC010000003.1 coordinate 346,836, forward strand.
CCAGCAGTTGAACCGGTATCGAAGGCCCAGCTTCTTTAATAGGAAGCCCTCTTTCGTTCGTCATTGCTTTTACACGCCCGCTGTACCCTCCGGCAACCAAAATGTCACCTACACGCAAGGTGCCTTTTTGAACAATAACGTCGGCCACATGTCCTCGGCCTTTATCCAGCTTAGCTTCAATTACTGTTCCTGAAGCACGTACTTTGGGGTTTGCTTTTAAATCCAGTATGTCTGCTTCAAGTAATACTTTTTCCAGTAGTAAATCCACATTGGTTCCGGCTTTGGCTGAAATTTCCTGCGACTGATATTTTCCTCCCCACTCTTCTACCAGTAAATTCATATTTGCCAAGTCCTCTCTGATCTTATTTGGGTTGGCTCCCGGCTTGTCTATCTTATTAATAGCGAAAATCATGGGAACGCCGGCTGCCTGCGCGTGATTAATAGCTTCTTTCGTTTGTGGCATTACACTATCATCGGCAGCTACTACAATGATAACAATATCAGTTATTTTAGCTCCTCGGGCACGCATGGCGGTAAAGGCTTCGTGACCCGGTGTGTCTAAAAAGGTAATGGAGCGACCGTTCTCTAGAGTTACATTATAGCTGCCGATGTGTTGCGTAATTCCGCCGGCTTCTCCTGCAACCACGTTAGCCTTTCTGATATAATCAAGCAAGGAAGTTTTTCCATGGTCAACATGGCCCATGATGGTAACAATGGGTGGGCGAGGCATTAAATCTTCGGGTTTTTCTTCTTCCTTTTCTTCGATAGCTTCTACCACTTCTGCCGATACAAATTCTGTTTTGTATCCAAATTCTTCGGCCAACAGAGCAATAGTCTCAGCGTCTAAACGTTGGTTGATGGAAACAAATAAGCCTAGACTCATGCAGGTAGCAATAATTTGATTTACCGGAACGTTCATCATCGTTGCCAACTGATTTGCCGTAACAAACTCGGTAACCTTTAAGATGCTTTTTTCGGCATTTAGTTGTTCTTCCATTTCGGCCATTCGTTCACGAATAACCTCACGTTTGTCTCTTCTATTTTTCGAAGATTTAGATTTACTGCCTTTTTCGCTTAGCCGAGCTAATGTTTCTTTTATTTGTGCTTGAATTTCTTCCTCTGTAAGTTCATGTCGAGGCTTATTTCCAAGGCCTTGTTTTTTCTGTTTGGGATCGCCGTATTTTTCTTTAGCGCGCTCTCGAGCTATTTTTGCCTGTTCGCTACCAACTTTTTTAATTTCTTCTTCGCTTAGTCCTCCTTTTTTGATGCGTTTTCGTTTCTTTCTTTCCTGGCTGAAACTGCCCGAATCGGATTTTTTCTGTGCTTCCTTCTCAACCGGAAGATCCACTTTTCCGAGTATTTTAGGACCCTCTAACTTCTCGAACTTTGTTTCAATGTGCTCGATCTGAATTTCCTCTTCCTTAACGTCCTGTTTTTCTTCGGTTATGGCTGGTTCCTGTTTAGCTTCTTCCGTGTCTTTCTTCTTTTTAGTTTCGGCAGTTTTATTTTCGTCTTTTTTGGTTTTCTTATCTGCTTTTCCTTTTTGAGAGATGGAGTCAAGGTTTACTTTACCCAACACTTTAGGACTTACAACAGGTTCAGTTTCAACTTTTACTATTTCTTCTTCGGGTTGATTTTTTTTGGTTTTGCTTGTTTTCTCTGTATCAGTCTCCTTGGCTCCGGTTAGGTCGGTGATAACTACTTCTTTGGTTACCTCTTCCGATTTTTTGGATTTTTTTACATCGTCTAAAACAATTACTTCACGTTTAATTTTAGTGATGTTTTGAGTTATTTGTTCTGCTTCTTTTCGGGCAGATTTATCGGTAGAGAACTCTTTTGATAGCAAGTCGTACTCAACCGAACCGATTTTTGCGTTCGGATTTGCCTCTACTTTAAAACCTTTAGTGGCTAGAAACTCAACAATTTTTGCCAGAGAAAGGTTAAACTCTTTGGCAACCTTACTTAATCTTAGTTGTACTGTACCTTCCGGCATATTTTCACTCTCCTTTTTTTAAATAATTTATTAATCACAATGTTCTATACCCTTTGTTAATCTTCAAACTCGGCAGCTAAAATTTTTCTGATTTCTGAAATTACTTCGGGTTCAATACCTGTTCTTCTTTCAATTTCTTCATCGCTCAATTCAAGAACAGATTTAGCCGTATCGCAACCAATGGCTTTGAGTTTATCAATTACATCTGCTTCAATTTCATCGGCAAATTCATCTAAATCAACATCTTCTGTGTCTACGTCCGAATCGCGGAATACGTCAATGTCATAGCCTGTTAGTTTTCCGGCCAGTTTTATGTTATATCCTCCTTTACCTATTGCCAGCGAAATTTGGTCGGGTTTTAAAAATACTTCGGCTTTTTTATTTTCCTCGTCTATTTTAATGGTGGTTATTTTTGCCGGACTTAATGCGCGCTGAATAAATAAGCTGGGATTGGTGGTAAAGTTAATTACGTCAATGTTTTCGTTTTTTAACTCACGAACTATTCCATGAATGCGCGAACCTTTCATTCCTACGCAGGCTCCTACGGGGTCAATGCGATCATCATAGCTTTCCACGGCAATTTTTGCTCTTTCACCCGGTTCACGAACCACTTTTTTAATGGTGATTAGTCCGTCAAAAATTTCCGGAACCTCGTTTTCAAATAGCCTTTCCAAAAATACCGGAGAGGTTCTGGAAACAATGATGGTTGGGTTGCCGTTCTTCATTTCTACTTTTGACACAACAGCTTTCAGCGTGTCTCCCTTTTTGAAAAAATCAGAAGGAATTTGTTCTGACTTTGGAAGCAGCAATTCGTTTCCTTCGTCATCAAGCAGCAATATCTCCTTTTTCCAAACCTGATAAACCTCGGCGGTAATAATGTCTCCTACTTTTTCTTTGTATTTGTTAAATACTTCGCTTTTTTCGAGTTCTAATATTTTTTGAACTAAATTTTGCCTAACAGCTAATACAGCCCTGCGGCCAAAGTCTTCAAAATTCACTTTTTCCGAAACTTCTTCTCCTATCTCAAAGTCGGGTTCTATTTTTCTTGCCTCTGTTAAGCTGATGTGCTTATTTTCATCATAGTCAAACGAATCTTCGGCAAATTCATCATCAACAATTGTACGGTTTTTGTATATCTCAACATCTCCTTTATCCGGGTTTACGATGATATCAAAGTTTTTGTCGCTTCCGTATTTTTTTGTGAGCATGCTTCTGAATACATCTTCAATAATGCTCATAAGGGTAACCCTGTCTATGTTTTTTACATCCTTAAATTCCGAAAACGATTCGATAAGATTTAAGCTTTCCATGGTATTTGAGATTAAAATTTAAGTTTAATTTTTGATTCTTTTATTTCACTAAAGGGGATTTGAATTTTTCGTTCTACATCAATTTTGCCTTTTCCAAGGGCTTTTTTTTCCCTGGTTATACAGGTGAGTTCTATAAAGTCTTCGTAAAAGCCGGTGAGCTTTCCTTCGATAATAGTTTCATGAGCTGTGGAAACTCGTAGTTCCCTCCCAATATGCTTGGGGTACTGTCTTTTGTACAAAAGTGGCGAGTTTGCTCCGTGGGAACTAATCTCTAAAGAAAAGTCTTCCTCCTCACGATTGAGTTTGCTTTCAATGTGGCGGGTTAGGTTTACACAATCCTGAATACTAACCGGAGTATCTCCATCTATATTTATTTCAATACGGTTTCCGGGCAGCACAACCAGCCTTGTTACAAATCGATCGCTTTTTGCTAAGTGTTGCTCAACCAAATCTTTTATTTGCTCTTTCGTAATCAATTTTTACTCAAAAAAAGTGGGGACTTTCTCGTCCCCATCCATTCAATTTTTAATATTTCCGCTGCAAATATAAACAATTTTTAACGCATAAAAAAATAATCCAACACAACCTTTTTTTATTTCCTGCGTATACTATAGTAGAGGCTTTAAAATCAAAGTCAGTGATGTTTAACTTATAAAATTTGTGTGTTATGAAAACGATAGGAAGAAATAAAGCAGTATTATTGCTTACGGTGGCGTTATCAATGCTTGCTCATAGCAGCTACGCCGGAATAGCCGAAAAATTTGACAAATACATTTTGAGCGAATTTACTAACCTTACCGGATTGTACATAATTTTTGGCGTGTTAATAGCCGGTGTAATCGGTAAAATTATACAGTATTTTTGGATGAAGAACGCGGAACAGGTGAGCCAAAATCAAACTATTAGATACAATAATTATCGAAGACAAAGGCACTACCATAGGCCTGTAGTTAAAAAAACTTCTTAACAACAGGGTAAGGCTCAACTAATTTGTTGAGCCTTTTTTATTATTAAAAATCAAATAGTTAAAATACTTTTTGTTAAGCCTTTTTTGCTTATTTGTTAAAAAAAAAATATTGGCTGCACCTCTCAATTTTGATTTGTAGCGGATATGGTTAATTTTGTGCCGAATTTTAAAACCTAACTAACAATGTCAGATATTTCAAACAAAGTAAAGTCTATTATCGTAGACAAATTGGGCGTAGATGAAAAAGAGGTAACTCCAACTGCAAGTTTCACCAACGATTTAGGTGCAGATTCTTTGGATACCGTGGAGTTAATAATGGAATTTGAGAAAGAATTCAATATTGCTATTCCTGACGAGCAGGCCGAAAAGATTGGCACCGTTGGAGAAGCAATTGCCTACATAGAAAATAACGCCAAAAAATAATTCTGTTTTTTCATGCAATTAAAACGTGTAGTAGTAACCGGCTTGGGTGCCGTTACCCCTTTGGGCAATACTGTTCATGATTATTGGAATGGCCTTATACAGGGTAAAAGTGGAGCCGCTCCTATTACACGTTTTGACGCCTCTAAATTCAAAACCCGTTTTGCCTGCGAAGTAAAAGGCTTTAACCCCGAAGAGTATTTCGATAAAAAAGAAGCCAGAAAGCTGGACCCCTACTCTTGGTACGGCATAGCAGCCAGCGTTCAGGCTGTGGCCGATAGCGGAATTGATTCTCCGGATATCGATAAAAACGAGATAGGTGTTATTTGGGGCAGCGGAATAGGAGGTTTAGATACTTTTCAAACAGAGACATTTGCTTTTGCAAAGGGAGATGGAACCCCTCGATTTAATCCGTTTTTTATTCCTAAAATGATAGCGGATATATGCAGCGGTCATATCTCCATTCGCTTCGGTTTTCGTGGACCAAATTTTACTACGGTTTCCGCTTGTGCCTCATCTACCAATGCGCTGGTGGATGCTTTTAATTACATCAGATTAGGGAAAGCAAATGTTATAGTTACCGGTGGCAGCGAAGCAGCAATAAACGAGAGTGGTGTTGGAGGGTTTAACGCTGTACAGGCCATGAGTACCCGAAATGACGAGCCTGAAAAGGCCTCAAGGCCGTATGATAAAGACAGAGATGGCTTTGTGCTGGGAGAGGGTTCCGCAGCCATTGTTTTAGAAGAACTGGAACATGCTTTAAAACGTGGAGCAAAAATATATGCCGAAATAGTAGGCGGAGGAATGAGTGCCGATGCACATCATATTACTGCTCCCCATCCCGAGGGACTCGGAGCAAAGTTGGTGATGCAGAGAGCTCTTCAAGATGCCGGGATGAAGCCCGAAGAAATTAGTTATATCAATACCCACGGAACAAGCACACCGCTTGGTGATGTGGCCGAACTGAAAGCTATTTTGGATGTTTTTGGTGAGCACGCTTACAAGATTAATATCAGCTCAACAAAAAGTATGACGGGCCATCTACTGGGTGCTGCCGGGGCTATTGAGGCAGTAGCCACTATAATGGCCGTGAAAAACAACATGGTTCCACCCACAATTAATATTTATAATCCAGACCCTGAGATAGATTCTCGCTTAAACCTCACTGCTAATAAGATGCAGGAAAGAGAGGTAAATGCTGCAATCAGTAACACCTTTGGCTTTGGAGGCCATAACGCTGCCATTGTGGTAAAAAAATTCAAAAACTAACACCCATTGATAAAGAGGTTTATTCCTTTTAATGGTATCCGAAATAATTCCGAAAAAAAACTAGCCCGTTTTGTTAAGTCGCTTACCGGAATGAGGCCCGGCAATATTTCTTTGTATGAACAGGCTTTTATTCACAGTAGTGTTTGCAGGAAAACGAGAAAAGAGTTGCCCAATAATGAAAGATTGGAATTTTTGGGAGATATCGTTTTGGGCGCAATAGTCAGTGAGTATATTTTTAAAAAGTATCCAAATCGCTCGGAAGGTTTTTTAACACAGCTTCGAAGTAAAATGGTAAATAGGGGGCTTTTACATCAGCTGGCAGTTAAGTTTGGTTTACCGGATTTTTTAAGGGCTGATATGAAAAACAACACGCTTGTTCAGTCGAGTGCCTACGGAGACGCTTTTGAAGCACTTATTGGAGCTATTTTTCTTGATAAGGGATATGAGAAAACGAAAAAATTTCTGGTAAAAAAAGTGATAAATCCTTATCTTGATACGGAAAAATTAGCGAACGAAGAAACAGACTTTAAGAGTAAGCTTCAGATATATTGTCAACAAAGAAAAATACCATTTAACTACGAAGTTGAAAAAATAGAAGCTTCGTCAAGAGGCTTGTATTATAGGGTGAGAGTGGTGGTAAATGACAAATCTTACGGACCTTTTGAAGACAAAAACAAAAAAAATGCCGAACAAAAAGTAGCTCAAATAGCGCTTTCCGAAATAAATAATGGCTAAATATAATTTAGGATATACACCGGATTTATATGATTTTATACTATTTGGAATTACCTGCGCGGAAAATCAATATGTATTGGTAAGCGAGTTGAACAATTCAATGGACTTGGAGTTAGCTCTTTACGAAAACATGAAGATGCAGGTAAAAAATAAGGACTACTTTGAATTTTCTTTGTTCAGCTATGTGCAATCTGATTTAGGTTTGGAATATTTTTTAATACCCAACAGAAGTAACTACAAGATAAATGATAAGGCCGAAACCGGTTACGATTTGTTTCAAAACAGTGGTCAAAGATTTGAACAGGTGGCCATACTTGTTCCGGAGCTCCCGCAAACAGACTACTTCCTCATACTAAAAGGCGAAAATGCCGTACACGAACAGTATAAAGTATTTCAGCTGTTAAAGATGGTTCCTTGCATCAGCCAGTCCCATGAAATAATTCCGCACAAGCTCAGTAGCCGTAATAATTTGGTTTTTTAAAAATCCGTTTTAAGGGATTTGTGCCCAAATTACTCCTTTTGTTTAAAAAAAAATTTATATTTGTTGGTTTACAGTAAATTCTTAAATGGCAGATAATTACGAAAGCAAGTCAATTTTTGCAAAACAAGCGTTAGTGAAAAACATTTTGTTTTTGTTTCTTTTTATGATGGCATCGTTTGCTTTTTCGCAAACTAAACAAAAAGCCACATATAAAGATTATGTCTTGGAAGGTAACTACCTCTTCATGGAAGAAAACTATCCTCAGGCACTCTATAATTATGAGACGGCCTACGCCATGGATTCAAGCAGTGCTTACCTGAGTTATAATATAGGGATGACTTATCTCAGTATTCCTAATAAAAAAAATAATGCCGAGCGATACTTAGCCCGTGCTATTAAAAGAGTAAGCAGAAATGCCAATATTGATAACCCCATGGAGAAAGATGCTCCGCCTCTAGCTCATTTCTTTTATGCACAAGCCCTACACTTGAACTATAAATTTGACGAAGCACTTGAACAATATACCTTGTTTGAAAAGTATGTGGGAGAAAAAGACAAGGAATGGAAAAAACAACTGGCCAGAAACCGAAAAATGAGTCAGTATGCCAAAGAACTCATGGAATCTCCGCTCAATGTCCAAATTACCAATTTAGGAGATAGCATTAATAGTCCTTATCCCGATTACAGCCCGGTTCTTAGTGCCGATGAGAGGACTCTTATTTTTACTACTCGTCGTCCAAATACAACCGGTGGAGGAAAAGATGATCAAGGCAACTACAACGAAGATGTGGTGGTGAGCTACAAAGACGACAACGGAAATTGGAGTTCTCCGGTTTCTTTGTCTAAAAACATCAATGGCAATGGAATGGAGGCCTCCATAAATTTAACACCTGACGGACAAACGCTTATCATATATCGTGACGGAGGAGATGGAATGGGAGGAAATATTTATTATTCCACATTTGACGGAACAGATTGGAGTCCTTTAAAAGAATTTGGCTCTGATGTTAACACCAAGTATTGGGAGTCTCATGCTTGTTTAAGTGCCGATGGCAATGTGCTCATATTTGTGTCCGACAGGCCGGGTGGTTTTGGTGGAAGAGACCTTTATCGTTGTGTAAAATTGCCCACCGGAGCGTGGAGTAAAGCCCTGAATATGGGTCCCGTAATAAATACCGAGTATGATGAGGACGGCGCATTTATCCACCCGGATGGTAAAACATTCTTTTTTACCTCCAACGGCCATAATACCATGGGAGGATTTGATATTATGTTTGCTACTCTGGATGAAAACAACAAGTTTTCTAACGTAACAAATATGGGTTATCCTATAAATACACCCGATGATGATATTTTTTACGTGGTATCGCCTGATGGAAAAAGGGCCTATTTCTCTTCAGTAAAAGACGGAGGTTTAGGAGAAAAGGATATTTATACTGCCTTTATTCCCGAAGCAAAGGAAAAGGCTTTGGCTTTATTTAAAGGTCAAATTATTCCTGCTGATGGGGAAAAGCTTCCCGAAGATTTGGTTATTATAGTTCGTGATAAAGCAACCGGCGAAATTGTGGGAACATACAGACCCAAGCTAGTTAATGGAACTTTCTCTACCATTTTACCTCCCGGAAAAGAGTATACTTTTTCGTATCAGGCACCTCCCGGAGCCGAGTTTTACAGTGAAGATGTTTTTGTAAGCAACGATGTCACTTACCAGGAAATTAAAAGAGAGGTTGCTTTAGAACCCGTTCAATTACTCGGAAAAATTAAAGCAAAATCTAAGTTAATAAGCCTTAACACGGTTGTGCTGGAAAACAGTAAAAACAAAAAACCGGTAGAATCGGCAAACATTACACTTGTTGAGTCGGGCGGAAGCACCAAAACATTCGTTTCCAATGCCAGCGGACGCTATGACGGAATCAATCTTGCTCCGGAAAAAGAATACGCTGTAGTGGCAGAGAAAGAGGGCAAAAAATCGGAGGTTTATAAAGTTTCAACTAAAGGAGTTTTACCCCCGAAGGTACTTTCGCAAGTGTTATATCTAAGTGCTAAAGCGGCAACATCTTCAAGCTTAAGCATGGATGTTTCCGTTACCAACAAAAAGAAAAAGCCTGTTGCCAATGCTCAGGTTATATTGGTTGATGATGCCGGAAATAAGTACGAGGGGACTACCGACAGTAAAGGTGTTCTTAGAAACATACCCATAGATGCCGATACCAAGTATGAAGTGTATGCGGTAATGGGAGATCAGTCGTCTGAGAAGGTGGCTTTTAATACAACCGGGTTAAAAGGTAAAACAGCCCTTAGAAAATCTCTTTTGCTGATAGATCAGGAATCTAAGAGCACTTCGATACCAACCGAAGCAACTGTGGCAGAAGGAGAGTATATCTTCTATTTCAAGTATAATAGAAATAAGATTGATGAAACAGAAGCTTCTTGGACAAATTTTATATCAAAAGTGGCAGAGTTGAGTAAACAGCGCACGGTTACCGTTGAGGTGTTTTCAAGCGCTTCAACCGTTCCAACCCGTGTGTATAAAAACAATAAACAACTGGCTGCTTCCAGGGCTAAAAAAACCGCTGAAAAAATTAATGCGGCTGTTGAGTCCGGTGGAGGCAATACGGCTAATATCAACTATAAGCGCAAGTCAAGAGTAAGTGGGCCAAGGTATGCCGGCGACCACCGAAACAGAAAGAAGTACGAGCCCCATCAGTATGTAAAAGCAAAAGTTTATTAACCCTCATATTTGCTTGATTCGTAATAAAACGCCGGAATTTTCCGGCGTTTTTGTTAACTTCGTACTCCTCATCAAAACCGGTTTACAAAATGGAATCTATTAAACAAGGTATTTCGGGCAATAATGATTGGTGCGCAAACTGGTTTGGCTCAAAATATTATTCTATACTCTATAAACATAGAAACGAAGAAGAAGCACAGCTTTTTATAAACAACATAGTCGCCTATTTAAAACTTGAACCCGGCAGCGAAGTATGGGACATGGCCTGTGGTAACGGACGTCATGCAAACATGCTTCAAAAAGCCGGATACAATGTGTTGGCCAGTGATATTGTACTGCCGCCGAATATAAAAGTAAACCAACCACATGAAAATATTTGCTTTACGTATCACGATATGAGGTTGCCAATGGCAGAAAAAAAATTTGCAGCAATATTTAATTTGTTTACCAGTTTTGGATATTTTGATACCGAAGCAGAAAGCAAACAAGTATTTAAAAATGTTTCCAAATCGCTGAAGCCAAAAGGATTTTTTATTTTGGATTTTTTCAATACAAATTGGGTAAAGAATAATTTAATACCCTATGAAGTTAAAACCATAGATGGCATATCCTTCCACCTCAAAAAGCGAATAGAAGACAACTACATCATAAAGAACATCTCATTTATCCATGAAGGAAAAGAGTATAACTTCTTCGAAAAGGTTCGTCTTTTTTTGGAGTCGGATTTAAAATCCCTAGCAACAGAAAATGGACTGATACACATGAATAGTTTTGGGTCGTATAATCTGCACCCATTCGATTTTGATAGTTCTCAGCGGTTAATTATGGTATTTCAAAAAAATTAATGCTTTTTCTTTCAGCCATACTTTTGCTTTCGGTGCCGGTCATAGTTATCGGGTTGCTGGCTTTGTATATAAAGTTAAAGCAAAGTACGTTTAAACTTATTCTGGCTTTTAGTGCTGCGTATCTGTTTTCAACTACTATTATGCACCTGTTGCCTGAGGTATACTGGGAAGTTGGACTTAAATCTGCAGGTTTATTCATAGTTATAGGGTTTTGTATTCAGTTGTTTATAGAAAGTTTTAGTTCGGGCATTGAACACGGGCACCTTCATCGTCATAGCGAAACGTGTAAAACACATTTTCCATTTGCTATTATAGCGGGTTTGCTGCTACACTCATTTATTGAAGGAATGCCGGTTTTTCGGATGTCTAGTAATGGTAACCAAATAGATTTTAATATTGTTTTTGGATTAATCATCCATAATATTCCCATTTCTTTCCTGTTTGTAGGACTGCTTAAAGAGCACAGTTTGCGTTTGCCTGCCATATTGCTGAATCTGATGGTTTTTTCATTAATGGCTCCTTTGGGTATGCTCTTTAATTATTTCATTCATTATTTGGGTGGAGATTCTTTAGGCCTTCATCCGTACATTACCTCGGCCCTGGTAACGGGAATATTTTTGTATATATCAACGGCAATTTTATTTGAAACAGGAGAAGAACACCGATACACACCTTCTAAAATAATGGCCCTAGTAGCAGGCGTATTATCGGCATATCTGATAAGTTCATGAATAACGAAACCCTTTTTGCTGACGTAATAATTCCTTTAGCTGTTCCAAGCTCCTATACTTACAGAGTTCCGGCTGATTGGAATAAAGAGGTAATGGAAGGGAAAAGGGTATTGGTGCAGTTTGGTAAAGCCAAAATATATACAGCAATAATATGTAAGATACATGACCGTGCACCAACATTATATCAGGCAAAATACCTGGAGGCCTTATTGGATGAAGAACCGGTTGTTGGAGAGCGTCAGTTATCTTTTTGGGAATGGTTAAGCGACTATTACATGGTACATCCGGGGGAGGTGATGAATGCGGCACTTCCTTCCGCTTTAAAGCTAAGTAGTGAATCGCATATTCAGTTAAATCCTGAATTTGGTTTTGATGAAATAACGTCCGGCTTTTTTACTGCTACGGAAGAGAAAATCATAGACTTATTGCATATTAATTCAAGTCTTGAGATAAACCAAGTTGCGCAAGCTCTTGGTATGAAAAGCGTGGGTAGCCATGTAAATAAATTGATTAAAAAGGGCGCCATATTTTCTTATGAAGATGTTAAAGAAAAGTATAAGCCAAAAATGGTAACGCTTGTTAGACTGTCGGAAAAATACAGAACCGAAGAAGCGCTATCAGAAATTATTAATACGCTCGAAAAAAAGGCATTTAAACAAGCAGAGGTTGTACTGGCCTATCTTTCTTATTGCAGGCTTTCGGAAGATTTTTTTCCCGATATTTTAAAAACGGAATTGATAAAAAAAACCTCACAGGCGGCATTAAATGCGTTAGTAAAAAAGGGGGTTTTCTCCGAAACGGTTACACAGGTTGATAGAATAAAACAGGAAGAAATTTCTCAAAAAACAAAACACTTAACCAATTATCAGCAAGAAGCCTTAGAAAAAATTCGTGCATCATTTAATCAGGGAAAACCCGCCGTATTAATGGGCGTAACCGGAAGCGGAAAAACGGAGGTTTATATAAAACTCATAGAAGAAACGGTTAAACAAGGAAAACAAGTTTTATATCTGGTTCCCGAGATTGCGCTTACCACGCAACTAATAATTCGTTTACAGGCTGTTTTAGGAGCAAAGGTTGCTGTATATCACTCCAGATTCAGCGATCAGGAACGTGTTGAAATTTGGAATAAGGTATTGCGTTATACTCCGAACAACGAAGCACATTGTAGCGTAATACTGGCAGCTCGTTCCGGAGTATTTCTTCCCTTCAATTATTTGGGTTTGGTAATTATAGATGAAGAGCATGATTATTCTTTCAAACAGCAGTCTCCCTCTCCACGATATCATGCTCGAGATGCGGCCGTGTATTTAGCCTCCATTTTTAAAGCACAAGTGCTTTTGGGTAGCGCAACTCCCTCCTTAGAAACCTACCACAATACAAAAACGGGAAAGTATACGCTTGTTGAACTCAGCAAACCGTATGCTCAGGATGAACCTACCAGGGTAGAAATTTGTGATTTGAATTTTTATGACAAATCAAATCAAATGAAGGGGATGTTTACTCCTCCTTTGTATGAAGCCATACGTTATGCCATTGGCGAAAAAAGACAGGTAATTCTTTTTCAAAATCGTCGTGGTTTTGCTCCTTATTTGAGCTGCAGAACATGCGCTCATATTATATATTGTGTTCGTTGTGATGTTCCTCTGATATATCATAAGTACATTCATCGACTTAAGTGCCACTATTGTGGGTATAATTCGGAAATACCTTTAGTCTGTCCGGCGTGTAATAGCTCCGATTTAAGATACAGTGGCATAGGAACGGAAAAAGTAGAAGAAGAAATAGAAATTCTTTTTCCGGATGCACGTGTAGCGCGTTTAGATATGGAGACTACCCGAAGCAAATATGCTTATAAACAAATATTAGATGAATTTGAACAGGGAAATACGGATATATTGGTGGGTACACAAATGGTTACCAAGGGGTTGGATTTTGATCGTGTAGATGTGGTTGGAATTATTAATGCAGATAGCTTTTTAAATTTCCCCGACTTCAGAAGTTTTGAAAGAGCCTACCAACTCATGGTACAATTAAAAGGCCGTGCAGGGAGAAAGCATAGGGCCGGTAAATTATTTGTACAAACTAATCAAATGACTCATCCGGTAATTGGATATGTAAAGCAGGATAACATACACGATTTTTATTCTTTACAGTTAACCGAACGCGAAAAATTTCAATATCCACCCTATTACAGAATAATTCAAGTGCAGGTTATTTCCAAAAGTGCAGATGAGTGTGAATATATTGCCGGAGAACTTGCAAACATGCTTAAATTGGTTATTCAGGGCGTATTACTTGGTCCCGAAAAGCCGTTAATTTCAAAAGTTAAAAATCAACATTACAGAAAATTGCTCATTAAAATTCCCAAACAAGATTCCTTAAAACAGGCGAAGCAGGAGATAAAATATTCCCTGCAAAAATTGCAAAGCAATTTTAAAAACTTGAAATTCTACGTTCAGGTTGATGTTGATCCTGTATAAAAAGCCAACCATCCTGTTTTTGTTATCAGGAAATAGAGCAGACATAAAAATGCCATTAATGAAAATAGGTTAACTAACTTTTTATTTTTTAACAAGAAAAAAAAATCACCCAATAAAAAACATAGAGGTATGGCATAAAGTAGCGCTATGTTGGCATAATTTACTCCGGTGGTAAAAATGAGGGGTGTAGCAAATATGGTATACCATAAAAAGATACTCTTAGATTTTTGTTTTTTTACGGTATTTCCGAAGCCGTATACCAGATAATAAATTAGCGAAAACAGGAGTAATAACAATAGCACAGCTAACAAGGGCAAATAATGGGTGTTTACAGAAGGAACTCTAAACTGAGAAAATAAAACATTCAGGTTTTCCAGCACGTACCACTGGTTAAAACTAAATAAGTAAGCCAAACACTCATAAATGAAAGCAGGTGCAATAAATCCAAACAAGCATACTGCCTGTTCACGCCAGTAAAAAGGCCTTAAAACCAGTAGGGACACAAGAATAACCGGTAAAATAAAAACATTCGTAATATTTAAATAAACAGCTATCGATGCCCAAAAGCAAGCCGTGAATAAGTTGCTTAATGCATGCTCTTTTCGGTAAGTACTGATTATTTGATGCAGCACAAAAAGTAATATTATATTACTCAGCAGAAAAACCGAAGGCTCCTCTTTTCCGCATACGGCAGCATTAATAACAAAAAAAATAAAAACCGGAAAATAGTTTAATTTTTCGGTAATTTCTTCGTTTGAAATAATGTAAGAAACTAGGGCCATAGCTACCAATAAAAAAAATTGGTTAATTAAGAAAATGAAAAAGCTGGGTGTTAGTTTACTGGTTAAAAAGTTGTAGAATATATTAGGATAGTAGTAATTATCGTTAAGGCCTTCGGTAAAAAAAATTACACAGGCTGTAACAAAAAAGCAACACGCCAGTAACCAAAAACTACCTCTTAATCCGTTATTTAGCCTGCTTGCAAACACAATTTTTCCGAACCAAATATTTTCCTATATTTGTTCCCGTAAACATACTAAATAACACGCACATGAAAGCATTAATGATAACTTGGACTGATATATTTGAAGGAACGGGAGCCGTTTTCCAATGGATGTTTAAAGGAATGAAAGCAATGGGTCATGTTCCCAATGTGTTCATTTCCGCTTTCATTATTTATTTGCTCACCTACTGGTGTTTAAAGCTGGTAAAGTATAAAAAAGAGGCACAAAGAAACGGTACGCTTGAGTAAGCTGTAAATAAAATATTGCAACCCTTTGTCTCAAGACAAAGGGTTTTTTGTTTGTATGGCCAGGTTGTTTGTATATTCCGTTCTCGCAGGCTTTGCTTTCCTACTCTCTGCCTGCTTCTCTAAGTACATATACACAGATAAAGAAATTGAGCGTTATTATGCCGACAAACCATATAAACCAACATTTAAAGCTGTTCAATATCAAAAAAAACAGGTTCATTATACAACATTCGGAGATAGTTCAAAACCTCTTTTAATGCTTATTCATGGTGCACCCGGAGCCTGGTACACCTGGATGAATTTTGCGGATAACCAAACACTCAGAGAGCATTTTTTTATTGTTATACCAGATAGGCCCGGCTATGGTAAAAGCGGCTACGGCAAAGCAGAACTTAATATACATTACCAAATTGGCGCATTGCAGGCAATATTACAACGCTATCCTGATAACGGGTTAGTGCTGGCCGGTAGGTCCTACGGAGCCCCCATAGCGGCAGCCTTGGCATCTTTAAATAATAGGCGCTGTACCAGGCTGGTTTTTTATTCACCGGTTTTGTCGCCCTATCATGAAAAAAAATACTGGTTTTCGGGAATTGTTAAGTCGCCTCCGTTCAAGTGGCTTTTACCTAAGCCTATTCAGGTTGCCAGCGATGAAAAGTATGCACATTTATGTCAAATGAAGGACGCACTTGTTTATTACAAAGAGCTTCAAGCGCCATTAATTATCGTTTCGGGTAAAAAAGACCGTATAGCTCATTCCTCAAATTTTTCCGTCTGCGACAGCATTTTTTGTCGGCAAACTATTTATTCCACTCAGCTTTCCGGCAAAGGACACTTTCTTACTTTTAAATATCCTGACTTTATGTCGTCTCTTTTATACATCCCTAATACCACAGTTCAGCCTGTATTAATGGAATTTTCGGCCAAAAGCAAACAGGGCTCCTAAGCTTTAATTGACGAAAAACCGCCTATTTCTCTCAATTTCAGTATATTTTGCCTTTTGCAGAAACAAAAAAAGTTGTATATTTGCCTCCCTTTTACCGAAAACATGGGGAAGTCCGTGTATATTATCAAAACGGCAGGCTTGCCGGCCGGAGAACACGAGTTCCAGTTTTCGTTAAACGAAGCGTTCTTTAAAGAAAGAGACATTGAAGAAATAAACAAGGCTCACTTGTTGGTTAAAGTTGTTCTGTTCAAACAAAATAACGTACTAAGCATGCATGTTGAGATAAACGGAAGTATAAAGCAGCCATGTGATAAATGCCTTAAGGATTTTGATTTGCCCTTAAGCGTAACTGAACAAATTTTGGTTAAACAAGGAAATCCGGAAGCCTCAGAAGATGGAATAATATACATTACCGAAGGTGAAACAGATGTAGATATCAGTGCTCAAATTTTTGAATTTGTGCTCACCTCTGTACCGGCTAGAAAAGTACCTTGCGAATTGGTGGAAGGTTTTGCATGTGATGAACAGGTACTCAGTAAGCTTAAGCAATATGAAATAAAAGAACAAACAGAAGCTAATCCCATGTGGGAACAGTTGAATAAAATAAAGTTAAATTAATAATTAAAAAAGAATAGCCATGCCAAATCCCAAACGAAAATTATCCAGATCTAGAAGAGACTCTCGTCGTTCAACCTACAAGGCACCCAGTATGACCATCGCTAAAGACAGTGTTACCGGTGAAGCTCACCTGATGCACCGAGCATATTGGTTGGAAGGAAAACTTTACTACAAAGGAAAAGTTGTTATGGAAAGGGCAAGTGCCTGAAGCTAAATAAATTAATTGTAAGCGACCACCAGGTCGCTTTTTTATTTTTAAACCTTTTTTAGGTTAATAATTTAATGGCACTTTTTTAAATGATAATTAGTACTTTTCGCAACTATAATTTAGGTAAATGTATATCAGTTTTCCTGTTGCTTTGTTAGCCGTATGATAAAAATAGGATTAGATATTATGGGTGGAGATTTTGCTCCCAAGAATTGTTTGGATGGCATTATACTTGCCATCAAGGAATTGCCCGAAGATGTTAAAATAGTATTGATAGGAGATACCGAGGCTGCCAAAAAATATTTGGAAGAAAAAAATGTACCAATCGACAAATTGGAGTTTGTTCATACTACGCAGGTTATTGAAATGGCAGAACATCCAACCAAGGCATTTTCTCAAAAACCACACAGCAGCATAGCCGTAGGGTTCAAAATGCTCAAAGACCAGCAAATAGACGCTTTTGCAAGCGCCGGAAATACCGGAGCCATGTTGGTGGGTTCCATGTTTTCCGTAAAGGCCATACCGGGCGTTATCCGCCCCTGTATAACTACCATTCTGCCTAAGCTAAACGGTGGATATGGAATTATGCTGGATGTTGGTACTAATGCAGATTGCAGGCCCGATGTACTTTATCAGTTTGGTGTGTTAGGTTCTATATACGCCAGCGAGATATACAAAATAAAGAATCCCAAAGTGGGTTTACTGAATATAGGAGAAGAACCCGAGAAGGGAAATTTGGTAACCCAATCCGCCTACAATCTGATGAAAGAAACCAAGGAATTTAACTTTATTGGAAATATTGAGGGACGTGATTTATTCAACGATAAGGTGGATGTAATAGTATGCGATGGCTTTGTTGGGAATGTGGTTTTAAAAACAGCAGAAGCATTCTACAGATTAATCATGAAGCGAAATCGCAGCGATGAATACTTCGATAAGTTCAACTACGAGCTCTATGGAGGAACACCTATATTGGGAGTTAATTCAACTGTAATGATTGGTCACGGTATATCAAGTGCGCTTGCTTTTAAAAATATGTTATTACTGGCTAAAGACTTAGTAGAAGCTCGCCTAAACGAAAAAATAAAAACCCTATTTAACTAAACATGACAAGGGCTGTAATTACTGCTGTGGGTGGCTTTTTGCCCGATAACATTGTAACTAATTTTGATTTTGAAAAAATTATAGATACAACAGACGAATGGATAACCACCCGAACCGGTATTAAACAACGCCATATTGAAAAAGACCCAAACAAAGCCACTTCTGATATGGCCGTGGAGGCGGTTAAAATACTTTGCCAAAAAAGAGGCATTACTCCACTGGACATAGACCTGTTAATTTGTGGAACAGTTACACCCGATTTGGTTTTTCCTTCTACTTCCAATTTAATTTGTGCTAAGCTTGGGGCCAAAAATGCCTGGGGCTATGATTTATCTGCTGCCTGTTCCGGCTTTATATATGGTTTGGCTACCGGGGCACAATTTATTGAAACCGGTAAATACAAAAAAGTGGTAGTAGTTGGTGCCGATATGATGAGTCGTATAATTGATTATACAGACAGAACAACTTGCGTTATTTTTGGTGATGGAGCAGGAGCCGTTTTGCTTGAGCCCGGAGATGATGGAAACGGAGTGCAGGATTTTATTTTGCATGCCGACGGTAATGGCGCCCAACATCTTCGCATGAAAGCAGGAGGTTCATTATTACCCGCTTCACACGACACGGTTAATCAGCGGTTACATTTTGTATATCAGGAAGGACAAGCCGTATTCAAACACGCTGTTTATAATATGGCGGAGGTAAGCGCCAAAATAATGGAAAAAAACAACCTTAAATCGGAAGATATTACCTGGCTGGTGGCTCATCAGGCCAACAAGCGAATTATCGATGCAACTGCCACCCGAATGGGAATTGGTCCGGAGAAAGTGATGATGAATATAGAGCGTTATGGAAACACCACTGCCGGAACTCTTCCATTACTTCTATGGGATTATGAAAAACAACTTAAGCCCGGAGACAATCTTATCTTGTCTGCATTCGGAGGCGGATTTACCTGGGGAGCCATGTATCTCAAGTGGGCCTACGATGGCAGTAAGTTCGGTAAGTAACCATATATACACGCTTCACACTCCATTTTCCGCTTTAAAAATTGTATCAACAGTTACACTGATAAAAATCAATTTTTTGAAATCCCCTGTAGCCCTTGTTAATATTGATAAAAGCAAATTTTTTAGAATCATTCTTAATAAAGCTTTATGACATTTTTATGACAATAAAAAATTTGTTCAGGCTTAACTTTGCAAGAGTTTGTGAGTAACTTCTTTGTTATATCGTTTAATCATCAAAACCTGCCCTTAGAAAGCATAGGTTGTTTGCACCTTAGCGAAGATTCTCAATCGGCAAGTTTAGGAGCTATGAAGCTTCAGTTCGGTTTTTCCGAGTTGATGTTTTTAAGCACGTGCAATAGGGTAGAGCTTTATGTTTGCACAGAATCGGAGATTACACCAGCCGTACTTTCCCAAATAATAGGTATGGTAAACTCATCGCTTGGTTCCGAACAGCAAAGTGAACTCATTAAAAAAGCCTTAATTTTTTCTGGAGAAGAAGCCGTTAAGCATGTATTTAAAGTGGCCTCTTCTCTTAATTCTTTGGTGGTTGGAGAAAGGGAAATTATAACCCAGTTACGTAAAGCCTATGACTTTTGTAATCTCATGGGCCTAACCGGAGATTTTATTCGCCTGCTCATGAAGCAAACTATTGAAACAGCTAAGCAGGTGTTTACCGAAACAGCCATAGCCAAAAACCCCGTTTCGGTAGTTTCTTTAGCATACCGCCAATTACGCGATTTAGGAATAAAAAATGATGCTCGAATTATTTTGGTTGGTGCCGGCGATACCAATACCAAAATGGCAAACTACCTGCGTAAGCATAAATTCGCAAATTTTACCGTTTTCAACCGCACCCTTTCCAACGCCCGCAAATTAGCCGATTTGCTTGGGGGAAAAGCTCTGGCTTTATCTGAATTCGAAAATTATCATCAGGGTTTTGATGTATTGATTGTTTGCACGGCCTCTTCGTCTCCCGTTATTAATAAAACTAATTACTCTAAATTGTTAGTTGGAGAAAAAAGTAAGAAGGTACTAATAGATTTATCCACTCCTCATAACATCAGTTCCGAGGTTGTACGGGAATTCCCTAACCATTATATCGACATTTCCTCCCTTAAGCAGCAGGCCGACCAAAATTTACAACTCCGCTTATCTGAAATGGAAAAATGTGAGCACATTATTAATGCTAAACTTCAGGAATTTCAGCAACTTCATAAAGAGAGAAAAATTGAGTTGGCTTTTGGCGAAATTCCAAAACAAGTAAAAGCAATTAAAGATTTGGCAGTTACCGAGGTTTTTGCCAAGGAAATAAATGGCTTAGATGCAAATAGCAAAGAAGTCCTTGATAAAGTAATTTCCTATATCGAAAAAAAATACAATGCGGTAGCCATGAAAACCGCTAAGGAAGTTTTTTTAAAGGATGAATAATCCTTTTCTATCTTTGTTTCACGCATGAATAAAATTATTATTGGTACTCGCGGCAGCGATTTGGCTCTTTGGCAAGCCAATTACACAAAAGAGTTATTGCAGGAAAAAGGCCATCAGGTAGAGATAAAAATCATTGAAACAGAAGGAGACAGAAGTCAGCAGTGGAATACTTCTTTTGAAAAAATGGAGGGTAAGGGCTTTTTTACAAAGGAATTGGAGGCTGCTCTGTTAAAAAAAGAAATTGACTTAGCGGTACACTCTCACAAAGATTTACCTACCGAAAATCCTGATGGCTTAATAATAGCAGGTGTTTCAAAGCGAGAAGACCCTTCCGAACTATTATTAATTAAAAAAGATTGTGCGGACGAAAAACAACTTTTTTGTTTGAAAAAAAACGCACGTGTGGGAACCTCTTCGGCTCGCCGTAAATCCCAATTGCTGGCCTTTAGGCCCGATATACAGCTTGTTGATTTAAGAGGAAATGTACCAACCCGAATTAAGAAGTTAAAGCAGGATGACTATGATGCCATTTTATTGGCAGTAGCCGGTACCGAAAGACTTCAGTTGGATTTAAGCGAGTTTCATGCCGAAGTATTAGATCCGCATACATTTGTTCCTGCTCCGGCTCAGGGGGTGCTGGCTTGGCAAATACGGGAAAGCGACGACAGGTTGTTTGATATACTGGGAGATATTACGGATATTGATGTGCAAGTTAGGATAAATATAGAGCGTGGTGTTTTAAAACTTTTTGACGGTGGCTGCCAATTACCTCTTGGGGTGTATACCGAAACGGAATTTGACGATAACGACAGACGAGTTTTTAAAACCTATGTAAGTTATGCCAAAAACGCTCAAAGTCAGCCTATTCAGATGAATTTTGCCACCACCAACACCGAAGATTTTTCAGAACGCATAGTGCAGGCAGTTACCTCCGTTAAACCTAAAAAAGTATTTGTAACAAAAAATCTTAAAGAAGACAGTTATTTACTTAACGGGCTAAGAAAGTTGAATTTTGAAGTAGAAGGAAAGAGCCTCATTGAGTTCAAAGAGATAAAAATTAAAGAGCTTCCCAAAACAGACTGGATTTTTTTCAGCAGCAAGCATGCCGTTTCGTATTTTTTTAATCAACATCCTAAAATTGAAAACGTAAAGTTTGGTTGTGTTGGTACAGCTACTTCACAGGAACTTAGAGCTAGGGGATATCGCGCTGATTTTATAGGCCAAGGAACCGATACCAAGTTGATAGGAAAGCAATTTTCATCGCGGATAGGAAATGCTAAAGTTCTTTTTCCCATGGCAAAAGATAGTTTACAAAGCATACAGTATCAAATGCTCAAAAAAGAAAACGCAATTAACCTGCCGGTATATTACACCGTAAAACATCAGCAACTAATTGATAATTCATTTGAAATAATTGTATTTACAAGCCCAAGTAATGTAGAGGCCTTTTTTGAGAAAAATAAATGGAACACCTCCTGCAAAGCGGTTGCTATGGGCGATGCAACGGCCAATGCGCTTCTTAAAGCCAAGGTTAAGGAATTTGCCAAACCGGTATCGTTTACCGATTTTGGTCTTTTTCAATCAGTTTTAGGGCTTTCTTGTAGTTAAAACAACCTTTATAATAGTAAAAAATACCTATCTTTGCGGGCTTTAATAAATTATGTCCGAAATCAGAAACATCGCTATCATTGCTCACGTTGACCATGGTAAAACCACTCTGGTAGATAAAATATTACACACCTGCAAACTTTTTCGTGAAAATCAGGAAACCGGTGAGCTTATACTCGATAATAATGACTTGGAACGTGAACGAGGAATTACCATTTTAGCAAAAAACGTTTCTGTTACTTATAAAGGAACCAAAATAAATATTATTGATACTCCCGGCCACGCTGATTTTGGCGGTGAAGTGGAGCGCGTAATGAATATGGCCGATGGTGTTATATTATTGGTAGATGCTTTTGAAGGCCCCATGCCACAAACCCGTTTTGTTACTCAAAAAGCTATCAGCGCCGGAAAAAAAGCCGTATTGGTAATTAATAAAGTAGATAAGCCCAATTGTCGCCCTGAGGAAGTTCATGATGCTGTGTTTGATTTATTTTTTAATTTGGGTGCCACGGAAGAACAACTTGATTTTCCAACGGTTTACGGTTCTTCTAAGCAGGGCTGGATGGGACCTGATTATAAAACGCCCACTTCCGATATTACTTTTTTGCTGGATACTATTGTTGAGAAAATTCCGGTTGCGCCAAAACGCGAAGGAACTTTACAAATTCAAATAACATCCTTAGATTATTCGTCTTTTATAGGTCGTATAGCCATTGGAAGGGTATACCGCGGAACCATTAAAGAAAATTTACCCGTAAGTGTGGTTAAACGCGACGGAAGCATATTAAAATCCAGAGTAAAAGAGCTATTTGTATTTGATGGCTTAGGAAAAGTGAAAGTAAGTGAGGTACAAGCCGGTGATATTTGTGCTTTTACCGGAATAGAAGGCTTTGAAATTGGCGATACCATTGCCGATTTCGAAACCCCCGAAGGTCTGCCAAATATTGCCATTGATGAACCTACTATGAGCATGCTCTTTACTATCAACAACTCTCCCTTCTTTGGTAAAGACGGCAAGTACGTAACCTCTCGTCACCTGCGTGACCGATTAATGAAAGAACTCGAAAAAAACTTAGCCTTGAGAGTAGAGGAAACACCATCGCCCGATTCTTACCTGGTATACGGCCGAGGCATATTACACTTATCTGTATTAATTGAAACCATGCGCAGAGAAGGATATGAGTTGCAGGTGGGGCAACCGCAGGTTATCATTAAAGAAATTGATGGGGTTAAGCACGAACCGGTTGAAATACTAACCGTAGATACGCCCGAAGAGACCAGCAGCAAGGTGATTGACTTGGTTACTCAGCGTAAAGGAGAGATGACCATGATGCAACCTAAGGGGGATCTAATCCACATGGAGTTTAATATTCCCTCTAGAGGAATTATTGGGTTGCGAAATAGCGTGTTAACTGCTACAGCCGGCGAGGCTATTATGGCGCATCGCTTTAAAGCCTTTGAACCCTGGAAAGGAAGCATACCCACCCGAATTGCCGGCGTATTAATAAGCAAAGAAAAAGGAACGGCAGTTGCTTACAGTATTGATAAATTGCAGGACCGCGGCAAATTTTTTGTTGACCCCGGAGAAGAGGTTTATCCGGGCATGGTAATAGGTGAACATATTCGTCCGGATGATTTGGTGATTAATATTTGCACCGAGAAAAAACTAACCAATATGCGTGCCAGCGGAAGCGACGAAAAAATGCGTATTGCCCCAAAAATACGGTTTAGCTTGGAAGAAGCGATGGAATATATACAAAATGACGAATATGTAGAAATTACCCCCAACCATATTCGTATGCGTAAAATTATATTAGACGAAAACGAAAGAAAAAGAGCAGCAAAAGCGGTAGAGGCGTAAAGGTTAAAACCGTAGATAAGGATATTTTTTTATTAGTTCTTTTCTCATTTTATCTATGTTTTGCTGAAAGGCAACGGCATCTTCGGTATTCGGGAACAGTATTTTATGATGTTGTGCCTGAAGCAATTTGTCAATTTCTTTATTTATTGCCTTGGTATCATCTTCGAAGTACGTTTCGCTGAATTTCTCCCAAACATAGTTAACAGCAACTTCGTTGGGGTGTGCCAAATCCTCTTCGTAAAAACGGTAATCGCGCAAATCATCGCTCACCAGCTCGTATGCAGGAAAGTAATCGCACTCACATTCCTTACACAGTTGGTTTACGGCCAGTAATAAAGTAGCTTTACTCAAATTATTTCCGTGTATACCATCTCTTAAATACTTTACCGGAGAAACGGTTAAAATTATCCTGGTTTTTGGGTTTACGATTTTCCATTTTTCAAAAGCCATTTTGCAGGCTTGAACGATTTCGTTAACACTCAGTAATTCTTTGCCAAATAAATTGCCGGGCTGTTTGTGGCAGTTGGCAACTATGCGGTTGTTTTCCTGCAATCGGTAGACAAATGCACTTCCAAAGGTTATAAACAAATAATCACATTTGGCTATATAGCTTCCTCCTTCTCTTTTTATATTACTTAGTTTTTTCAGTAACTCATTTCGTTCGGTCGCATAAACGCTGCTGTGACATTTCCAAGAATAAAAAACACCATTTCTGTGAATAATGCTCCACTCATTATCTTCTTCTATATTTAGCGTATCATTTATGAATTGTACAATACTGATGGGGTTAAACAATATTCCGTATGGATTTTTAAGCACACCAAATTTGTATCGTTGTAAATATTCACCTATGCTATCGGCAAAACAAGAGCCCAACAGCAAGATGTTATGCTTATGATGAATTTCATAAATGGCTTTTTGTGATTTATAGTTCAGGTGAAATTTCATTTTTTTAATTCCAAATAGCGTTTGTCTAAAAATGCGCGGGCGCTTTCATAGTTGTTTTCTACTTCTCCGTCCAGTATCGCATCTTTGAGTGCATTTTTTAAAATACCAATTTCTCTGCCGGGTTTTAGTTTGTATATTTCCATTATTTCATTTCCATCAATGGGTGGTTGCCAGTTTCTAATTTTGTCTTTTTCTTCTATTTCTATCAATTTTTTTCTTACCAACTCAAAATTTTGCAGATAACGTTTTACTTTGTTCGGATTTTTGGTAGTGATGTCTGCTTCACACAAGGTCATTAAATCATCAATATCATCTCCTGCTTCAAATAATACTCTGCGAACGGCGCTATCGGTAACCTCCGTTTTTGCCAGCACAATGGGTCGTAAATGAAGGAGCACCAGTTTTTGTACATACTTCATTTTTTCGTTTAGTGGTAACTTAAGAGAAGTGAAAATTTTGGGTACCATGCGTGCACCTTTATCTTCGTGTCCGTGAAAGGTAAAGCCTCTCCCTTCTTCAAAACGTTTGGTAGCCGGTTTGGCAATATCATGCAATATGGCCGCCCAGCGGAGCCAAAGTTTGTTGGATTTTTTAGCCACATTATCCAGTACTTCTAAGGTATGGTAAAAATTATCTTTATGAGAAAGTCCTTTTATGGTTTCTGTTCCATATAGTTTTACCATTTCGGGAAATATCAGGTGAAGAAGCCCCGTATCAAAAAGTAACTTAAAGCCTATGGATGGTTTTGGGGAAAGAATGATTTTATTTAATTCGTCTGTAATTCGCTCTTTACTGACAATAGAAATTCTTTGTTTATTGGCCGTAATGGCTTTTAATGAGGTCTCTTCGATGGTAAAATTTAATTGCGAAGCAAAGCGAATGGCTCTCATCATACGCAGGGGGTCGTCGCTGTAAGTAATATCAGGATTGAGCGGTGTACGGATGATTTTGTTTTTTAAATCGGTTTGTCCGTTAAATGGATCGAGCAGTTGGCCGTAATTATTTTTTGAAATTCCAATGGCCATGGCGTTAATAGTAAAATCACGGCGGTTCTGATCATCCTGTAAGGTTCCGTTTTCAACCGTTGGTTTTCTCGAATTTCGATCGTAGCTTTCTTTACGAGCACCCACAAATTCAATTTCTAAATCTTTGTATTTGATTTGCGCAGTACCAAAATTTTTAAAAACACTTAAAGAGGCTTCTTCCCCAAGTTCTTTTTTTATCATTTCGGC
The DNA here is from genome assembly GCA_964585565.1 of uncultured Akkermansia sp. GTDB lineage: Bacteria > Bacteroidota > Bacteroidia > B-17B0 > Aurantibacillaceae > Aurantibacillus. The sequence goes on from CAZPEC010000003.1 coordinate 373,013, forward strand.
AAGTTCAATCCCTTTTCCAAGCACCACTACATCAATATCTTTGTTGGAGCGATTTAAAAATATATCCCGAACAAAACCGCCAATCAGATATGCGTCTACTTCCAATTTATCGGCGCAGTTTTTTATAAGTTGATATTCTGAATTTTCCAGGAAACTAAACAGCATTCCTGCAAAGATAGGAATTGTTAATTACGTAATTTACCGATTTGTTTTTGAGATATTTTTACTTCATACCGATTTGAACATCCAACTGCCTTGTAATAACATGGCATTCGTCCTTGCTTACTTTAATATCTTTTAGCGTAACCGTACTCATCCCCGGATGGCTAACCGTAACTTGATAATTGCCCGGTCTTTCGTATGCGCCGGCAAAAATGTATTCAGAGGCGCTTACCACCGATAGCGTTTCGGAAAAAGCGGCATCAAGAGCAATTACTTTAAGGCTGTCTATGTATAATGTTTTCCCTTCCTGGGTGCTGACTTTTACTTGCAAGGCTGCCTTAGCTTCAGTAGTGCACACTACATCCTTTTTCTTTTCTTTTTTGCAGCTAAATAATGCCACAAAAATAAAGCACGGTAAAACGAACCTTTTCATCGGAATATCACTTACGGTAAAGTTATAAAAAATAAGGATATCAGAAAATGGATATCTAATTATAGATTGGGTATGTTATTTTGAAGAATCGGTAAATTTTTTGAGCTGGTTTTCTGTTATAACAATGCTTAATATGATATTAAAGAGTATAAATACTGTTTCTGTTATTATTTTTATTTCACAGGAGAGGGGCGTAAAGAACAAAAAAATTAGAATGACTGAGGCAGTTAGATTTAATTGTAAAAATTTTTCTGAAAATATTTTATTGGCCAACTCCCAGGCTTCTTGAGACGACATAGAACGACCGGTTCTATAGCCATACAACGAGTTTATTTTTTTGGGAGGATATAGGCGGTAAATCAGCGAAATGATGTTGATTAAAAGAATTATACTGAAATAAAAAATATTACCGGTGAGTTCTGTCATGTATTTACCTAAAAAAAGCCCCGCTTTAATTTTTTAAAACGGGGCTTAGTGTGTTATCTTTTTTTGTTGTTTAGCTTCCGCAGGCTTCGCATCCTTCCGGATTATCTAATGAGCAAGCCAGTTGGGCCTGTTGTTCTTCAGCGCTTAAAATGTGAGCCTGACCGCGTTCAACCAAGAGGGCATCTTCATTTCCTAAAATGGTAGTTTTAGCTAAAGCGCTTTGATCAACCGTGAATTTAATGGCATCGGCAGCAGCTTTTGTTCTCAGGTAATACATACCGGTTTTTAAGCCCTTTTTCCAAGCATAAAAGTGTGCGCTGCTCATTTTTGCAAAGTTGGCATCCTGTATAAACAGATTCAATGACTGCGATTGGTCGATGTATGCGCCGCGGTCGGCAGCCATGTCTATAATGGTTCGTTGTTTTATTTCCCAAACGGTTTTATAAAGTTCTTTAATATTCTGTGGGATTTCAGGAATATCTTGAACAGAGCCGTTGGCGGCAATAATCTTATTTTTGAGCGTTTCGCTCCAAATACCCAGTTTTACCAAATCGCGCAGTAAGTGTTTGTTTACTACCACAAATTCGCCACTTAATACGCGGCGGGTGTAAATGTTGCTGGTATAAGGTTCAAAACATTCGTTATTTCCTAAAATTTGCGAGGTGCTGGCAGTTGGCATGGGTGCAAGCAGCAAGGAATTACGCACGCCATATTTCAGAATTTCTTCACGTAAAATATCCCACTCCCAGCGGCTGCTTGGGGTTACGCCCCACATATCGTGCTGGAATATGCCTTTGCTGATAGGCGAGCCCTGGTAGCTTTCATAAGGTCCGTCTAATTTTGCTAAATCTTTACTGGCGGTGAGTGCGGCAAAGTATATGGTCTCAAAAATTTCTTTATTCAGTTTGCGAGCTTCTTCACTTTCAAACGGATATCGCATTAAAATAAAAGTATCGGCCAGGCCCTGAACGCCTAATCCAATTGGGCGATGGCGCATGTTGCTGTTGCGAGCTTCCGGTATAGGATAGTAATTTCGATCGATGATTTTATTCAGGTTGCGGGTGGCCTGGTAGGTAATTTCAAATAATTTATTATGGTCAAAAGTTCCATTTTTCTCATCCACAAATCGAGGTAGGGCAATAGAAGCTAAGTTACATACAGCTACCTCGTCGGGACTGGTGTACTCTATAATTTCTGTACACAAGTTGGAGGATTTTATGGTTCCCAAATTTTGTTGGTTAGATTTGGAATTGGCAGCATCTTTGAACAGCATATAGGGATTTCCTGTTTCAATTTGCGCCTCAATGATAGCGGCCCAAAGTTCGCGGGCTTTTATTTGTTTGCGAAAACGCCCTTCATTTTCGTATTGGGTATAGAGTTTTTCAAAAGCTTCGCTGTGGCAATCACTTAATCCAGGGCACTCGTTTGGGCACATCAGACTCCACACCCCTTCTTCCTCTACACGTTTCATAAACAAATCGGGTACCCACAAGGCGGTAAATAAATCGCGGGCACGTAATTCCTCCTTTCCATGGTTTTTACGAATGTCTAAAAATTCAAAAATATCAGCGTGCCAAGGTTCTAAATAAACCGCAATGGATCCTTTTCGTTTTCCTCCACCTTGGTCAACATAGCGGGCGGTTTCATTATATACTTTAAGCATGGGGATGATTCCATTGGATGTTCCGTTAGTGCCTTTGATATAGGAACCTGTGGCGCGTACATTGTGTATGCTTAAACCAATGCCTCCGGCGCTTTGCGAAATTTTAGCACACTGTTTTAAGGTGTCGTAAATACCATCTATGCTATCTTCTTTTACTTGCAGTAAAAAGCATGAACTCATTTGCGGTTTTGGTGTACCGGCGTTAAATAGGGTGGGAGTAGCGTGTGTAAACCAGCGCTCGCTCATCATGTTGTAAGTAGCTATTGCTGATTCAATTTCATTTTTGTGTATACCAACAGCCACGCGCATAAGCATGTGTTGCGGGCGTTCAGCTACTTTTCCGTGCATTTTCAAAAGGTAGGAGCGCTCTAGCGTTTTGAAGCCGAAATAGTCGTAACCGAAATCGCGATCATAAATAATCGATGAATCGAGTAATTGGGCGTTTTTCATGATAATCTCATAAACATCATCGGCAATAAGAGAGGCTCTGAGTCCTGTTTTGGGATCGATGTAGTTGTATAATTGCTCAATGGTTTTAGAGAATGACTTAATAGTATTTTTGTGCAGGTTACTAACTGCGATGCGCGAAGCAAGTAAGGCGTAATCGGGATGGCGGGAGGTAAGACCGGCTGCAGTTTCGGCAGCTAAATTGTCTAATTCGCTGGTGGTAACCCCGTCGTAAACGCCATCAATAACTTTTTTGGCTACTAATATGGGGTCTACATGCGTTGGGTCTAAACCATAGCTGAGTTTTTGAATACGGGCGGTAATTTTATCGAACTTTACCGATTCCCTGGTGCCATCTCTTTTTATTACAAACATACGCCTTAATTTTTTGTGTTAGTTTTTTGAGTGATTTGGTTTACACAAGTTACTTTCAATATTTTCCTTTAAGTGCTTTCTTTTTTTAAATTAATTAACAATTATCGGTTTATTCTTACTATCTGATTTTCTTTTGGTTAGAGGGGTTAATCTCCCCTTGCAAAGAAAGCTCTTTGCCCAACTAAGAAAATAACACGACGGTGCTGGAAATTAAACCGACAAAAAACGGTGTTTAAAAATCTTCATCGAGTTTAAACACATTGTTGGTTTCGCTTTTGCCCATTACGCCTGCCTTTTGGTATTCGGCCACGCGTTTTTCAAAAAAGTTTGTTTTACCCTGCAACGAGATCATTTCCATGAAATCGAAAGGATTAGCTGCATTGTAATATTTGCTGCAACCTAGGGAAACCAGCAGGCGGTCGGCAACAAATTCAATGTACTGGCACATTAAATCTGCATTCATACCGATAAGCTTTACCGGTATGGCATCTACCACAAATTTTTTCTCTATGCCTACGGCATCTGTAATTATTTTGGTTACCTGCTCTTTTGGTAACTGGTTTTTAAGGTGTTGGGTGTATAGCAGGCAGGCAAAGTCGCAGTGCAGACCCTCGTCTCTACTGATGAGTTCGTTGCTAAAGCTTAAGCCTGGCATAAGTCCTCGCTTTTTCAGCCAAAATATGGAGCAGAATGAACCGGAGAAGAAAATTCCTTCCACGGCAGCAAACGCAATCAGCCTCTCGGCAAAAGAACCGTTGCTAATCCAACGGAGTGCCCATTCTGCTTTTTCGCCAACACAAGGCACAGTGTCTACGGCATGAAGCAGGCGGTCCTTTTCTACAGGGTCTTTTATATAAGTATCAATTAATAACGAGTAGGTTTCGGAGTGTATATTCTCCATCATCACTTGAAAGCCATAAAAGCATCTTGCTTCCGGGTATTGAACTTCATTGAGGAAGTTCACGGCCAAATTTTCATTTACAATCCCGTCGCTGGCCGCAAAAAATGCCAGTACGTGTTTAATGAAGTGACGTTCGTTATCGTTTAATTTATTATTCCAGTCGGCAATATCAGATGCCAAATCAATTTCTTCCGCCGTCCAAAAACTGGCCTCGGCTTTTTTATACATTTCCCAAATGTCTTTGTACTTTATCGGAAACAGTACAAATCGATCTTTGTTTTCAACTAGAATAGGTTCGTTCATAGTGCTTTTGTGTGTTATATGATGTTTAGTTAATGAGTTTTCAATTTTAGAGGTTTACAAATATTTGTATAAATGAACGTATATCCTTAACAAATGAATTAACACTTGAACTTAAGTTTTAAACACGACTTAATTAACCATATCACGTTGATAAAATAAAATAGCTTGATTTACAAAACATTAAAAAAAAGTAAAAAATTGAAAAAAAAACATTAGGAATTTCAGTTGAAATTAATTATCGGGGTATAGCATTTTTGTATTAAAGATATGGCTTAAAATTGCCGTAAAAACAGAGCTTCCGGTGGTTTTGTAACTTTTTAACTTAAATTTCGTAAAACGGTAGGGTACATAAGTGTGACTGGAAATGATTTTATAAACGCCTTACAGAAGAACGATGCGGTTGTTATCCGCAGTTTGTTTGAGAATTATTTTTCCTACATGTCGGGTGTGGCAGTTCGTTTTTCCAAAAATGATGTTCAGGCAAAGGAGTTGCTGATGAGTTGCTTTTCTGCTTGCATAAATGGGTTTATTTCAACGCGCGATAAAACGGAGCAAGATTTTGAAATTTATCTGAAGAAACAGTTTATCATAGAGGCAGTTCGTTTTATTCGAAGTATCAGGAGCGAGTATTATGTGGCAAGTACGGTGTATGCAGATACTGATCGTGTGAAAAATTACAGTTTGTTTGATAATAATGAGATTATTGATTTTTCGGGGATAGAAACTCCTCTGTTGGTGAAATCGGTACAAGAGTTGGTTCCGTCGCAAAGATTGGTGTTTAATTTGTTCGTTGTGGAGGGGATGGATATTACAAGTATTAGCGAAATGCTGGAAGCCAGCGAGCAAACCGTAAAAAGTAATCTGGAAAAATCGAGGTATAACCTCCAGAAGAATATTGAGAAAAATATAAAGCTTACAAAAAATGAGCAGGCACTTTAATTACGAACTTAATGAAAAGAGGATTAAGGCTCTTTTGCAGGAGAATGCGCTGTCTTACAAAGACGAGTACTGGAGTGAGTATATAGAAAAATATCGATCGGAGACACGGCCTTCAAGAGCTGCCGGTATAAAATCGGTTCCCATTCAGGTGAATAAGAATGTTGTTCTGAGTGTAGGGTTTATTATTCTGATTTTTGCCTTTACTTTTTTGATAGCTCGCTTAATCGATTTTGGTTCAGGCACTAAAGCAGACAAGTCTGCTGAGGTAGAACTTATTCCGGATGCATCTTCATTTGCTTTACCCAAGAATGAGCAGCTAAAGTTGGATGAAGATTCCGATTCGCCCTTATCTAACAACCTGCCTGCAGCAGATACAGTTGTGGTGAAAACCGAACAAGCCGAGATTACAGAAAAAAAAGAAAGTGCTCCTCAAACAACAATAAACGTGCAGCGAGCACCGGTTTATCCGGCTCTGTCGAATTCACTCACTACTTCTTCAAGCAATGAATCGTCGGATACTTCGCAAGCTAAGAGTGCACTTCTTCGTAATAAAAATAAAAAGAAACAACCCGAGGTGTTGGAAGCAAAACCGGTGATTATGCAACTTCCAAATAATTCGGAAGAGGAAGAGCCGGAGTTGAAAAAGTAATCAGTTTTCTTTTTTAAAATAATAGTTTAAGTTCAGATAGGGATGATCTATGTCTAAAATGATGAAATTGTCCTTTCCCATTCGGATGATTTTGAAGCGGGTTGGAACGTAGTTTTTTGTTTCCGGCTTCAGCACGTATTTATATATGTATAAGGTACTGTCTTTGCAATTAAATTTCACTTTACCAACTGCAGGGCCAAAATAGCCCATGTTGGCTTGGTGTAGAATGTCCCAGTCGTATAAAATTACTGAATCGCTTGCCACAAGCGGAAATTTGTATTTCTTGATATCGTCCTGAATTTGTTTATCCAGTTCGCTTACGAGAGTTAGTTTAAAACTAGCATATTTAAATTGGTTGGTTATTTCCGGGTCTGTCGGGAATAATTTTCCTTTTCCGTTTTTGGAAGCAGTGAGTGTATACTGAACTCCGGTTGTTCTTAAGTCGGAGCAATTTATTTGCGCAACCATCAGGTAAATCGAAAAATTAGCGAGTAAAAAAAACAGATGTCTCATGTGTTTATTTTTTTAATCGTCCAAAAACGCCCAGTGGGAGTTTTGTTCCGTTGGCTGAATTTAAAAAAAGTTCCCCACATGCCAATTCCGATTGGTTTTTTTTAGCAAAATCTGAAAGCAGATTTTCCGCTACCAAGGCCGAGAATCCGAGGGAATAGGCATTTAATATAAGCAGATGTTTTTGGGGATTTAACAACTTCAGCACACACTCCATCATTTCTCCAATTTGTTCTTCCAGCTTCCACTTTTCCCCATCGGGTCCGTGACCGTAGGCAGGCGGGTCTAAAATAATTCCTTGGTATGTTCGCCCACGCTTAATTTCCTTTTTTACAAACTTAAGGGCATCATCTACCATCCAGCGAACATTATCGAGGCCCGAACGTTGCATGTTTTCATTTGCCCAAGTGATAACTTGCTTTATGCTGTCTACGTGGGTCACTTCAGCTCCTGCCTTTCTTGCTGCAAGGGAAGCCCCTCCGGTATAAGCAAATAAATTCAGAAAGCGTGCTGAAGATATTGGTTTTAAATACCGGTAAATAACGTCCCAGTTGCATGCCTGTTCCGGAAAAATACCCACATGTTTGAAGGAGGTAAGCCCCAGGCGGAATTTTATTAATTGGCCGGTATCTCCGCATAGTGGGTAAGTAATTTCCCATTGTTCGGGCATTTTCTTCAAAAACTTCCAGTTTCCGCTGCTGGATGATTTAGGAACAAAAACCACATGAGCTGCTTTTTCCCAATCTTTATCCGACAGTTTTTTATTCCAAACAGCTTGAGGTTCCGGTCGAACAGTTATAAATGAACCGAATCTCTCCAGTTTTTCAAAATTACCGCAGTCTAATAATTCGTATTCTTTCCAGTTTTTGGGGCTTAATAATTCCATAGGATAAATACTAAAGGTACGCAGTAGAGGCATGCTTCAGGTAGCAGTAGTTTACTAAATATTGCTAATGCGGTGTTAAAAACTATTGTACCCTGTTTAAAACCCCCAAGGGTAAACTGCTAATTTTATTCCGCTATGTCGAGAAATAAAAATCCCTTCGTTATACTAATATCGGTTTTCTTTTTCTGGGGCTTTGTAGCCGCAGGAAATGATATTTTGATTCCTGTATTTAAAGAGCATCTGCATCTGGAACAGTGGCAAAGTCAGATGGTGTCTTTTGCTTTTTATGTTGCGTATACTGTAGGTTCTGTTGCTTATATTTTTATTTCGCGATTTTTTGGCGGCGATTTACTTAACCGCATAGGATATAACAATGGAATTGCGCTGGGCTTATTTGTATCGGCTTGCGGAACCTGGTTGTTTTATCCGGCCGCACAAAACGCATCATTTTTACTAATGATAACCGGACTATTTATAGTAGGACTTGGTTTTTCTTTGCAGCAAACTGCTGCCAACCCCATGGTGATTAATTCGGGTGATCCTGCTTACGGCTCTCAGCGATTAAGTTTGGCCGGAGGAATAAATAATATAGGAACCACTATTGGGCCGCTGGTGTTAAGTTTTGCCATTTTTGGAGGCTTATCAAATACTCATCAGCCTGTTTCACTAGAAACTGTTAAAAATCCTTATCTGTGGTTAGGTTTGTCTTTTTTGTTGGTAGCTGCGATTTTCAAGTTTTTAGTACCTCGTCATCTTAACTATACCGGTGATGCGAATGGCAGAAATAAAGAGACGATGGTTCCTGCTTCAAACGTACTTTCTATGCCCCAAGTTTATCTTGGGATGCCTGCTATTTTTTTGTATGTTGGGGTAGAGGTAGCTACGGCGTCTAACTTGCCTGAATATATGAGACAGTATGCCGGCACCGATACCAGCCGCATAGCACCGTATGTTTCGTTATTTTGGGCAAGCTTAATGATTGGCCGATGGACATCGGCCGCAAATGCATTTAATCTAAAGAGCGGAATTCAAAAAGTTTTGCGATTTATTATGCCCTACTTAGCCTTTGCTTTTTTCCTGCTGGTAAATACAATTGCCGGAAATGATGTGGAGCCGTTTTATATATATGCAGCGGTAATTACTGTGATGATTGTTGGTGATATATTAAGTAAAGGCAGCCCCGAGAAGCAGCTGATTATTTTTTCTGTTATGGGAGTAATGTGTTTATGTGTGGGGATGTTTACGTCCGGAATCTTGAGTGTATATGCTTTCATCAGCGTGGGATTATTTTGTTCTACATTGTGGCCTTGTATATTTACTATAGCTATTCGAGGACTAGGAGAACAAACCAATCAGGCATCCGGGTACTTGATAATGATGATTATGGGAGGAGGCATCGTTAGTCTGTTTCAGGGCTGGTTGGCCGGAGATAATCTGTTAGGGATTAAATACAGCTATATTACCGGTGTTTTATGCTTTGCGTACCTTGTTTTTTACGGATTAAAGATGCAAAGCATGAAGACTAAAAACTAAAATTCCTCTTTATAAATTTGTTAAACTTCCCGGCGCTCGTTTTATTTTACTAACTTTCTGCAAAATACTTGTCACATGATTTCTTATAGATATGCTTTTATTATTGTTCTTTTTTTGGGTGTAACAAAACAGAGTTTCTTGGCAAACAATCCTTTTGAAAAATTTTCGAAAACATCTCAAAACGCCGGAAGCCCAAAACGCTCTTTGTTGCTTTTATCTGAAGATGAAAGAAAAACAAGACGAAACGTTCTTAAAATGAACATTACCCAGCTTATTTTTCGGAACTTCAGTTTTCAGTACGAGTATGGATTTAATAAAAATATGTCGGCGGCTTTAGGATTTAATTACGTAATGCATCGTACAGTACCCCGCGTAATCTTTGAACCTGAAAGCGATACAAAAGGATTTCAGGTTCCTCAGTTTTCCGGGTGGGGGATTACTCCGGAGTTTCGCTATTATCCCGGAAAAAAGAAAGAACACCAGGCTCCGCATGGGTTTTATCTAGCCCCCTACTTGCGATATTCCAGTTTTACTCTTAAAGCAGATTATTTGGAGGAAAGAACTTCACTGCCTCCTCGTTTGTATAAGGCATCTATAAACTATTCCGGATATACGGTTGGACTAATGTTGGGGGCACAAATAATAACAGAAGGGCATTTTTCTCTCGATTTCTGGATAGTAGGAGGGGGAGCGGGCAGCTCTTCATTAAGAGTTAATGCGGTGACAGACGATATGCTTTCACAGGCCGAACAAGATGATTTAAGGAAAGATATACTAAATAATATAGATGAATTGGGACGTTTTAGCAGTGGAGCAATAAAACTCGACATAAACGCTAATTCCGCTAACTTGGTTATAAGGGGAATTCCTATGGCAAGCTATAGAGCATTTGGTATAAATTTAGGATTCTCGTTCTAAAAAAGAACAAAGGATTTTTGTCAGTTTTTTTACAGTAGTGTTTTTTTACTTTCGTTTCATGTTTCGGAATCATAAAAATCAGCTCTGTGTTTTTTTGCATCTTGTATCTCTTTTCATGTTGTCGCAAAATGCTGCTTTTGTTAATCCATTTATTGGTACTTCAGGAACGGGTCATACCTTTCCCGGAGCTGTTAAACCCTTTGGAATGGTACAGCTCAGTCCCGATACGCGTATAGACGGTAGTTGGGAGGGATGTTCCGGATATCATTACAGTGACAGTATTATATACGGCTTCTCGCATACGCATTTAAGCGGAACAGGCGTAAGCGATTGGGGAGATATTTTATTAATTCCCTCTAATGCAAATCTTGGCCCCGATTCAAGAAATTATGCCGTTAAATTTAAACACACGGATGAACAAGCCAAGGCCGGAAACTACTCGGTTACTTTGGCTAATAAGATAAAAATTAATTTAACGGCAACAGAAAGAACCGGCATACATCAATATACTTATCCCACAAACAAAACATTTGTTTTTCTCGATTTGTTACACAGAGATAAACTCATAGAAGGAAATCTTAATTTGAAAGATAGCTTTACAATCACAGGATTTAGGATAAGTTCATCATGGGCAAACAGGCAATATTGTTATTTTGCCGCCCGCTTTAGTCATAAAATAAAAAGTTTAACGTATACCGCCAACCGAAAATTTGTAGAGCTGGCTTCACTCAAAAAAAACGAGTTTCCCGATGGGGTACTTATAGAGTTCGATAATTCAGATAAATCACCTTTACTCATTAAAGTAGGTCTTTCAAACGTAGATGAAAAAGGAGCATACAGTAACTTGATAACGGAAGCATTATCAAATGATTTTAACTATTATTCAAACACAGCCTTTGAAAGTTGGGATAAACAACTGTCTAAAATACACATCAGGGAAACAGACAATGATAAAAGAACTATTTTTTATACGGCTTTGTATCATTGTTTTATTCATCCAAGTTTAGATATGGATGTAGACGGAAGGTATAGAGGGCGAGATAACCAAATTCATCAAGCTTCGGGTTTTCTTCATTATAACGTTTTTTCTCTGTGGGACACATACAGGGCCTTACATCCTTTATTCACTCTTCTTGAAGTAAACCGAACAAGAGATTTTATTAGAACTTTCATGGTTCAGTATGAGGAGGCTAAGAGGCTTCCGGTTTGGGAACTTTCTTCTAACGAAACAGATTGCATGATAGGATACCATTCGGTTTCTGTTATTACCGATGCTTACGTAAAGGGAATTAGCGATTTTGATGCACGTAAGGCGTTTAAGGCTATGCTGGAAGCCGCTAGGTACGAGAAATTTGGGATAAGTAAATTTTATGACAAAAAATATTTGGAAATAAACGATGAGAGTGAAAGCGTATCAAAATCATTGGAATATGCTTACGACAACTGGTGTATTGCCAAGATGGGCAGTTTGCTCAATGAAAGTTCGGAGCAGAAGAAATTACTCCGTTCAGCACAGGCATATAAAAATTTGTTTGATGCTTCTACCGGTTTTATGCGACCGCGTATAAACGGAAACTGGTACTCTCCTTTCAATCCATATGAAATAAATAATCATTATACCGAGGGAAACAGCTGGCATTATTCTTTTTATGTTCCTCACGATATAGATGGCTTAATTAAGTTACACGGCGGAGACCATAAATTTGAAAAAAAATTAGACGAATTATTCAGCGCAAGTTCCAAAACTACCGGTCGTAAACAAGTTGACGTTACCGGTTTAATAGGACAATACGCACATGGGAATGAACCCAGCCACCATACTCCTTTTTTATACCATTATGTAGGGAAGCCAGACAAAACCTTCTCTAAGGTTAGTAAGATTATTTCGCTTTTTTATAAAAATACCGCAGACGGCTTAATTGGAAATGATGATTGTGGACAATTAAGCGCATGGTATGTTCTTGCCTCTATGGGCTTGTATCAGGTTTGTCCGGGCATACCCGAGTATGTGTTTTTTCAGCCTCAATTTTCCGAAATAGAAATAAATTTTGAGTCGGGAAATAAAATGAAGATAGCATCTGAGTTGAATCCAAACAAAGTATTGGCCGGGTATAAACTGAATGAAGTGTTTCAGGAGAAATCTTACTTAACGCATCATGAACTGGAGAGTGGCGGAATTCTGCAATTTGTATACAAGTTAAAAACGGATACTTCGGCGCACTATGGAAAGTTATTAAAAATAAGACCAAAAACTGCACTTAAAGATTTTGATATTGTGCCTGCTCCAATAATAAGCTATTCATCTAAAGCCTTTAAAAATCCACAAATGGTTAAGTTGTTGCCCATTAACATATCCGGAGTAAAACTCAGTTATTCCACTACGGGTAAATCACCAAGCAAAAATCAAGTCGCTTATTCTAAACCATTTATAATATCAGTTAGCACACAAATTCAGGCAAAGTGTTATACATTAAATGACAGCAGCGATGTAACCGTAGCAAATTTATTTCGCATTAATCCGGATTTGTTTGTAAAACTTAATGCAGTTCCAAATAAACAGTACGAGGCCGGAGGTCCTCAGGCATTGGTAGATGGAATATATGGAGACCCGGATTGGCGTAAAGGAGACTGGCATGGGTATCAGGGGCAGGATTTTGAAGCTGTCTTGGAACTGAAGTCCTTAAAAAGTATAAAAGAGGTATCGGTAAATTTTTTACAGGATACCCGCTCCTGGATAATCTTTCCTAAAGAGGTTTTGGTGCATGTATCCCTAAACGGGAAAGATTATACTCTGTTGCCTCCGCAGAAGATAGATATTCCCGCAGATGATTATCAGGTACAAACCAAAAAACTAAATTTTGTGCCGGAAAAGCCTTTTATGGCCAAGTACGTGAAAATAACGGCAAAAAACTTCGGAAAATTACCCGACTGGCATGATGGTAGAGGAGGAGAGGCTTTTATATTTGTAGATGAAATAGAAGTTCGTTAGGTATTCTAGTGTGGTATAATTAGGCATTTACATAACTGCATTTTAAAACAAATAAGACCTATCTTTGTTTTGTTGTTATGGCAGATTATTTTTCCAGCACCAGGTATTGCAATGATATAACCCGATACGAGCGTTTTAAAACCCGCGAGGTAAGAATTGGTGAATTATTGTTGGGCGGCAGCAACCCTATAAGGGTTCAAAGTATGACCACTACCGATACCATGGATACTAAGGCCACTGTGGCTCAGAGTATACGGATGATTGAGGCGGGCTGTGAATTGGTTCGAATTACAGCTCCAAGCTTAAACGAAGCAAAAAATTTGGAGTTTATAAAAAGAGAAATAAGAGCTGCCGGATTTAATACGCCTTTGGTTGCCGATATACATTTTACTCCAAACGCTGCTGAATGGGCAGCACGCATAGTAGAAAAAGTAAGAGTAAACCCGGGAAACTACGCCGACAAGAAAAAGTTTGAAACTATTGATTATACAGACGCCTCTTACGAAGCTGAATTAGAGAGAATACGCAACCGTTTCACTCCATTAGTAAAAATATGTAAAGAATACGGTACTGCCATGCGAATAGGTACTAACCACGGCTCTTTAAGCGACCGTATTTTGAGCCGCTACGGAGATACGCCCTTGGGGATGGTGGAGAGCGCACTGGAATTTGTTCGTATTTGCGAAGAAAATAGCTTTTATGATATTGTGATATCCATGAAAGCAAGCAATACGCAGGTAATGGTGCAAGCATATCGTTTGCTGGTTCATAAAATGATGGAAACCAACAGAAATTATCCGCTACATTTAGGGGTTACCGAAGCAGGAGATGGAGAAGATGGGCGTATTAAATCTGCCGTAGGTATAGGTGCCCTACTCGAAGATGGTTTAGGAGACACCATACGGGTATCTTTAACCGAAGAACCCGAAAAGGAAATTCCGGTAGCCAGAGCACTTGCCGATAGATATAAAAACAGGCATCAGCATACTGAAATTAAAAAATTAGAAGGAGAGCTGCCATACAATCCTTTTGAGTATAAACGAAACGAAACTCGCGAGGTTGTGAATATTGGTAAACATCATGTGCCCAGAGTAATAGCTGATTACAGTGATTTGACCGAAATTAAATCTTCAACGCTTTTTGCGGTTGGATATAATTATTCCGTGTCTTTGGATAAATGGAATTTAACCGAAATGGCCGCTGATTACGTTTATGTGGGAAACAATGAGGTTAACTTTGAAATTCCGGGAACATTAGGTATTATTTATAACTCTGAACAATGGCCTAAATATAAAAACCAACCTCGTTCATACCCTTTGTTTTGCGGAGAAGAATTTTTTAGGGCTAAGGAAGTTTCATCGCAACTTAATTTTATAGCTGTTGATGTAACCGCCCTTACACAATCTTTTATTGAAAAAATAAAAAATTTAAAAAACGTGGTATTGGTATTAGATTCTTTTAATACAGCGGCTATGCCGGAAATCAGAAGAATGGCCATTGAGTTAATTACAAGTAATTGCTCTGTACCTTTTATCATAAAATGTAATTACAGCAACTTAACCGAATCTGATTTTCAGTTATATAGTGGAACGGATTTGGGAGCGCTTTTGATTGATGGTTTGGGAGATGGGATTTGGATAAAACAAAAAAACTGTGTCAATCGCCAAATACTTAATTCAACTGCCTTCGGAATTTTACAAGCCTCTCGAACACGTATCAGTAAAACAGAATATATCAGTTGTCCTAGTTGCGGCAGAACACTTTTTGATCTTCAGGAAACAACGCAAAAAATCAGAGAGAAAACCCATCACTTAAAAGGCATTAAAATAGGTATCATGGGTTGTATTGTAAATGGTCCGGGAGAGATGGCCGATGCCGATTATGGGTATGTGGGAACGGGTCCGGGAAAAATAAGCTTGTACAAAGGAAAAGAAGTAGTAAAGAAAAACATTAATAGTGAAACAGCTGTGGATGAACTTATTGCCCTGATTAAATCGCACGGAGATTGGATGGATAAACCCGTTTAGATTTTGTATATTTATGAGATTAATCCATGCTCAACAGTAGGTGTTTAATTGCGTTTCTGTTTATTTTTTTATTAAAAATTGCCCCTGCGCAAAGAGATTCTCTTTTGCGGGTTAATTTAAGTATACAACATGTAGTTTGCACCGACGGAGCTGCCGCCGTTGAAATATCGGGCGGAAAGCAGCCTTATGAGATAAAGTGGAGTAATGGTGCAAACAACATTTCTTATATCAAAGACTTAAAAGAGGGAGATTATCATGTCCAAGTATCGGATTCAGATACACTAAAACAAGATACTACTATTTATTTTACTATACAGAAATTTCAATGCCCGGTAATAATTCCTAATCATTTTACACCAAACGGAGACGATTATAATGATACATGGAAAATTATCAATATTGAAAATTATCCGGAGTTTGAGTTGTTTGTATACAATAAGTGGGGCCAACAGGTTTTTCATCAAAAAAATTCTTACACTCCCTGGGATGGGACCTGGTTAGGGTTAAAAGCGGCTGATGGCACGTATTATTATGTGTTTTATTTTAAGGCTTCCGAAAAAGATAAATTCTTAAAAGGCGATGTTTCTATACTAAGATGAGGAAGTGGATAGCATATAGCTTGTTGTTTTTTTCGTGCTTATTTTTTCAGGCTCAACAGTTACCTCAATACACCCAGTTTTTATTTAATAAAGCGGGCTATAACCCGGCAGCTGCCGGAACTTCGTTAAAGCATCCTTATGAAATAATTTTTGGCGGAAGAACACAATGGATTGGTGTAAGCAACAATCCCAAGTCGGCATTTTTGAGTGCCAATTACACTTTTATTCCGGAGCGGGCGTACCGAAACTGGCATAATGCCGGTATATATATCGATCAGGATAGACACGGCGTTTTTATAGATAACAGCATTTATTTGAGTTATGCTTTTCATCAATTCATTTCCAAAAAAACAGTCATGTCCGTAGGTGTGTTTGCCGGAATGAGACAGTTTAGTTTAAACACTACTTTACTTAACCGTTCCGACCCGGCTGTGGCCAATAATTCAAGGTCGCTCTTTGCTTATCCGGATATAGTACCCGGTATTCGATTGTATAATTCGCGGTTTTTTGTAGATTTTAGTTTATGGCAGCTGAGTATTGTAAGTCAAAAAAATTATTTTACCGGGAAACAAATAGGTTCTCCCAGCCGTTTACCGCTTCATTATATATTTAGTGCCGGCCGTAAATTTAGTTTACCATTTGACAATAAATTACTGATTTCCGTTAATATGAGAGGTACTTACAAAACTATCCCCAGTTTGGAAATTAATTTTATGAACTACTGGTATCATCGCTTTGCCTATGGTTTTAGCGTAAGGCAACGCAATTTTGTTTGTGGCATATTTCAGATACGCATCGTAAATAATTTGATAGTTGGTTTGGCCTATGATTTATCCATTAGCCGTTACTACAGAGCAGCACCGCACACAGCCGAAATTATGATAGGACTAAGCCCTATGTTTGGGAACAGTAACGACAAAAAACAGGTTCGGATACTGGACGATTGTTATTTCTAAATAGTATTTTGAATGCGTATGCTTTCTTCATGAAGCAGTTGGCAAAGCCTTTCTATATGGCTTCTTGAAAGTCCCTTTGCATCTGCCCACTGTGCCCTGGTTCTCAAAATTTCTTGCCAACGTTGTAATTGAAATACGGTAATGTTATTTTCCTTTTTAAAGGCGCCAATCCGTCGAATTATTTCCTCTCTTTTTTGAACGGCGTCTAGTATTTCTTCATCTATTTCATCAATTACTTTTCGTAATTCCGCCAAGGTGTTTTCCTCTTTTGTATCGGTTTGTTGCTTCCTTATTTCAATTTGGGTTAATAAGTTATTGAGCGTATCGGGTGTTAGCTGTTGTTCGGAATCACTTAGTGCTTTATCAGGGTTCATGTGGCTTTCAATCATCAACCCTTCCATGCCTATGTTCATGGCTTTTTGCGCTACTTCTTGAATTAAAGACCTTTGGCCGGCAATGTGGCTGGCATCGCAAAATATGGGGAGTTTAGGAAGTAGTGTTTTGAGTTCGATGGGGATTTTCCATAAAGGTTCGTTGCGGTATTTTCCCTTTTTGTAATAGTGAAATCCGCGATGAATGGCTGCTATTTTTGTTATTCCCGCACCGTTAATTCTCTCCATGGCACCAATCCATAATTGTAAATCGGGATGCATGGGGTTTTTTATGAGTACCGGAATATCCAGCCCCTTCAGGCTATCGGCAATTTCTTGAACGCTGAACGGGTTTACCGTGGTGCGGGCCCCAATCCACAGAGCATCCACTTCGTATTTTAGGGCAAGCTCTACATGGTTTGCGTTGGCCACTTCTACCGTGGTTTTTATTCCAAATTCTCTTTTTGCTTGCAAAAGCCATTTGAGTGCTTCTTCTCCCTTCCCTTCAAATGAGTGTGGGCGGGTTCTGGGTTTCCAAATACCGGAACGAAAAAGCACCATATTTTTCAGATTACACAGTAGCCTGGCTGTTTCCATAACTTGCTCTTCGCTTTCTGCTCCGCAGGGGCCGCAGATGAGCAAGGGTTTTTCGGAAGAGTTAATCCATTGGTAAAGCGGCAAATTTGTAATCATGGGCCCTAAAATTACTTACAAAAACCAATCAACTGAAATAAATTATCATGTAATAATACCTTTTTTGGGGTATGGTATGCTCTTATAAAACAAACTAAATTTGCTTATGTTCGAAGAGAAAAATTTGATGGCACCAATTATTGTGAACCGTTGTCCCTTGCTGGTGTTTGCCGAATGCTCCAAAAAAAAGAAAAATTGCTGCAAACAGTTTAAAAAGGGAGATCGATGCAAAAAATGCCCAGGCAGAAAACATTGATTTTATTCTACCAGCCGCATTTTCATCCGTATGTCTTTTTCAGGCCTATCCAGTTTATTGGTTTTAACGGAAGCTATTTTGTCAATTATTTCCAAGCCTTCAATTACCTCTCCAAACACTGTATACGTGCCATCTAAATGTGGAGTACCGCCAATATTTGTATATGTTTTTTGTTGAAATTCATTAAACCTGTATGGGGTAGTTTTTTCTAGTTCTTGCAATATTTGCTTTTCTATCAAATTATGGATTGCCATGGCACTATCAGCGTTTCCATTTGTTTTTTGGGTATCATAAAGCTGCTTGAGTTGTTTGCCTTTTTCGCTTTTCATAAAGGCTCTGGCAGCATTGTTATAGGCTGTTTTCTGTATTCTTTCTTCGTATTTTTTTAAATCTTCCAAACTTCTAACCTTGCCTTGTACTAGGTAAAACTGACAAGCGCTGGATTCAAAATTTGGGTTTATGTCATCACTCTCCCGGGCGGCAGCCAAAGCACCTTTTTTATGAATAAGCAGGGGATTAATTTCGGCAGGTAGTGTGTACCCGATTTCACCGTTTTCAAGGGTGTCCTTCGGTCCTGCCTTTTTGCTCAAGGGGTCACCTCCCTGTATCATGAAATTCTGTATTACCCGGTGAAAGAGCAAACTATCGTAGAAGCCCTGCTTTACGAGTTTTATGAAATTTTGTTTGTGTGTTGGTGTTTCTTCGTAAAGCTTTATTCTAATTGTTCCGTAAATGGTTTCCAGTAAAATGGTTTCTTTTGATAGAGTTTGAGCCAAAAGGTTGCGAGTACATAGCAAATTTACAAGAAGCGTAAAAAATACATATTTTGCCATACCATTTAAAATTCCTATATTTGTGAGTACGTCCTTGATTTGCAGATGGCACGCCAAGCTACCTTAAAGTACTCGGCTTTGTCTTCTGTCAGTTCAGGGTACATTAAAATTAACATATCCGGACATGAAAAGCAAATTTGTTTTACCCTTTATCATCTTTGTGGTAAGTACTAATTACTACTTTATTTCTTGTAAAAAGAATACCGACTGCAAAGCAAGAGTTAAGTGTGTTTACCAAGATGGTTCACCGGTAGAAGGGGCCGCTGTTAGGCTTTATGCAACGGTTAAAACACCGGCTAATGGTACTACAACTGCCGATATAAAGGCTAATGGCACTACCGATGGGGGAGGAACGGTTTCTTTTGTGTTTAAGCTTCCGGCTATATACGATATTGAGGCTATTAAAGTAGCTGCTGCTACCGGAACCGCAGTTGGCTCAACAACTCTTACAGGTATTGGTATC
The DNA here is from genome assembly GCA_964585565.1 of uncultured Akkermansia sp. Taxonomy (GTDB): domain Bacteria; phylum Bacteroidota; class Bacteroidia; order B-17B0; family Aurantibacillaceae; genus Aurantibacillus. The sequence goes on from CAZPEC010000003.1 coordinate 392,345, forward strand.
ATTAAGCTTGAAGAAGGCAAAACAGTTGAAAAAACGGTAACGGTAAAGTAAATTGATTGGTGTAAAAAAGACAAAATCATTCTTCATACGGGGGATGATTTTTTTTTGCAAATAAAAAAATTAAATAATAATATTACCCCTTTTAAAAATTGACTAATTACACCAAAATACTCCGAAGTATTTTACTGTTATGTTCGCCCATAATTCTTTTTTTATCCTGTGGCGAAAAGAAAGAGGGAGGAGAAAATGAAGGAGTAATAGAGTTTGATACTAAAGCCATTGATCAGACTCATCCGTTGGCAGGACTTGCCCCCGGAAGCGCAACACTCCGATATAAAGGCGACAAGTTTGTAATGGAAATGAGCACGATGGGTATGTTTAATACAGCCATTATTGGAAACCTAACAGAGAAAACCATGGTGCAAACGGTGAAGTTTATGGATATTAAACAGGCCTGTATTGAAAATGAGGGAGATATTAAAAAGGAGAATGAGAACTACAAACTCAAAATAGAAGAAACTAAGGAAACTAAGAAAATATTAGGCTTTAAATGTTACAGGCTAAAGGTAACCATGGTAGACAATCCAAACATTGTTTTTGATGCCTACTATACCAAAGATCTGGGCATGCCCAACTGCAATGCTCTTACTCCTTATGCAGAAGTGAAAGGAGTATTGCTGGATTACAGGGCGAAAAAAATGGGCATGGAAATGCATTTTGTGGCAAAAAAACACAAAAAAGAGGAAGTTCCCGAAAGTGCGTTTGAAATTCCGGCCTATATGCGTATTGTGAGTAAAGAAGCTATGACCAAGTTTTTTACCGACCTTCAGTAAAACCGTCCACTGGTACAATTTACTATTTTTAACAGATATACTTTATTAACTTGGTACTAAATTTGATTTGAATACAGAAAAATTAAAAACATGAAAAGTACAGGATTTATAGCCGCTCTGATTATGGCAGCAGGCCTGCAAGCTCAGGATCAATACACTATTAAAAGCAGTGTAAAAATGGAAGGGCTACCGGAAGCATACTCCGCATTCGCAGAAAGCGACAAGGTGGTAATGATTAAAGGTGATAAGGTTAAAAAAGAAACTACTTCGATGATGTCAAGCTCTATAGAATATTCCGATGGAAAAACAGTAACTACTTTGCAGGAATATATGGGCAACAAAACCGGATGGACCGCTACCATGGAAGAGATGGAAGCCGCCGAAGACAGCAAGAAAGATGAACCCAAAATTGTGGTTGAAAAAACTTCTGATAAGCGCACCATTGCCGGGTATGAATGTCAAAAATCCATCGTAAAAATTACCGCAAAAGATAAAGACAAGAAAGATGTAAAAATGGATATCACCATTTGGCACACCGATAAAATTAAGAAACCGCAAGCCGTGGCTGCTAAAAGCTCTAAACCCAGAAGAAGCACTATGAATAGCGGAAGTTTCGACTTTAAGGAAATTGATGGCTTCCCCATGCATATCGAGTTTACTACAAAGCAACAGGGAATGGATCTTAAATACGTAGAAACTGTTTCGGAAGTAAGCACAGATAAAATTGATGATTCGGAATTTGTTCCAAATACGGAAGGCTACAAAATGATGTCTTACAAAGAAATGATGGAGCAAATGAAGAAGATGAGTGTGGAGTAGTATTCCTAATTCTATAAGAAAATTGAACCCGGCCTTGGCCGGGTTTTTGTTTTATAAGTAATTAAAAAACAGTATTTTATCCTTGTTTACAGAAAAATAATTTGCAATCTACACTTTTTTAACCGTAAATTTGTTGCAGATTAAAACCTCCTTCGTGGTGTGTTTTAGTTTATCAAGATGCGGTGAGAGAATAGGCTCTATGACCCGCAGGCAACCAACTAAAAGTATCAAACCAAAAAGTTTGATATTGGAAAACCGGTGCTAATTCCTACCTCTGATTGAGAGTAAGAGGAAAGATAAATTAAAAAAAGAAAAAATGAAAAGAACACACCTTTCAAAAAACAAAAAAGCAGAAAATCTGTCTGTTGTTTCAAACAACAAAACTCTAAGCACTCATTCTGCTCGTATGCAAATGTGCTGTTGTTGTTTCATGTAAAATAAACGAAAGTTTATATTCAAACAACATTGCTTCTCCAAAAAGAAGCTCCTCTTGTTTTTTATCAACTCTTTCTAAAGGTAATTTATGGAAAAAATAACAACACATATAAAAACATATCCCCCTCACATGAAAATAAATAGGCGGAATAACTATATAAACATTTCTAACTTACTAAATGGCTAAAAAAATGGAAAAGAAAATATATCATCATAAAGAAGCATTTAAGCTTGAAAATGGAGGCAAATTACCCGATTTACAGATTGCCTATCATACATACGGCAAATTCAATCCTCAAAAAAACAATGTAATATGGGTTTGTCATGCTTTAACTGCAAATAGTGATGTGTTTGATTGGTGGCCCGGACTTTTTGGAAAAAATGATTTTTTCAATCCGAATGATTATTTTATTGTATGTGCCAATAATTTAGGTTCTTGCTACGGAAGCACCGGACCATTAAGTATTAACTCCTACACCGGAACACCCTGGTTTTCTTACTTTCCTTCCATCACTATTCGGGATATGGTGCGAGCACATGATTTACTTCGTGCGCATTTGGGTATTGAGAAAATACACACTGTTATTGGGGGTTCGCAAGGAGCTCAGCAGGTTTTAGAGTGGAATATTCAAAACCCAACTCTTTTTGAGCACACCGTGCTTATCGCTACTAATGCTAAACATTCGGCCTGGGGAATCGCATTTAATGAAAGTCAACGATTAGCCATTAAGGCCGATCGCACCTATTATTCTAACACAGAGGATGGAGGAAAAAAAGGACTTTCTGCAGCCAGAAGTATAGCCCTGCTCAGTTATCGGAACTACGAAACCTACAACCAAACCCAAACCGAAGATCATGATGAACATATTGGCAATTACAAGGCGTCTTCATATCAACGCTACCAGGGACAAAAATTGGTAAATCGGTTTAATGCATACTCATACGTAGCTTTATCCGAAGCAATGGATTCTCATAATGTAGGAAGGGGCAGGCCTTCGGTTGCTTATGCACTAAATAAAATTAAAGCAAAAACACTGGTTTTGGCAATTAAAGGAGACTTACTTTTTCCTAATTCTGAGCAGGAGTTTTTGTCAAATCATATCCCCGGAAGTCAGCTGGCATTGGTTGAATCAGCTTTCGGACACGATGGCTTTTTAATAGAAACGAAAAAAATAGCTCATCTTCTTGGCAAGTTTTATAAGAAGGATAGTAAGTCAGAAAAAATAACATCAAAACAAAAATTAAAATCAATAGCGCTATGACAAATAATTTGAAAATAGGATTATTCGGCTTTGGCTGTGTAGGACAAGGACTATATCATGTACTAAATAATAGTAAGGGTTTTAAAGCCGACATTGTAAAAATAGCCGTAAAACATCGTGATAAAAAACGAAGTTTGCAGCAGGAGATATTTACGTACAATAAGAAAGAAATTTTAGACAATCCGGAAATTAATGTAGTAGTTGAATTAATTGATGATGCAGAAGAAGCTTTTTTAATAGTACGTGAAGCGCTTCAAAAAGGGAAACACGTAGTTACGGCTAATAAAAAAATGGTGGCATCGAACTTAGCGGAACTACTCGAATTAGCAAACAAAAACGGGGTATCTTTGCTTTACGAGGCATCTTCCTGTGGCAGTATACCGGTTATCCGTACACTGGAAGAGTATTTTGATAACGAACAAATTGAAAAAGTAAGCGGAATTTTTAATGGAACAACAAATTATATTCTTACCAAAACTATCGGTGAAAATTTATCTTATCTTGAAGCTTTGAAGCTGGCCCAGGAAAAAGGATTTGCCGAAAGTGATCCAACCAATGACGTTGAGGGTTATGACGCAAAATACAAAGCAATAATAATTGCCCTGCATGCCTTTGGTGTAGTGGCCAAACCCGAGGATGTTTTAAATATTGGAATTACTACACTAAACTCAAATGATATACGTTATGCTTCCGAAAAAGGTTACCGGATAAAGTTAGTTCCCACTATTACCAGGCTAAATAAGAGAGAGGTAAATATTTTTGTGCTTCCGGAATTTGTGAAACCCACGCATCATTTGTATCATGTAGACGATGAGTTTAATGGAGTTATTATCCGAGGAGAATTTTCCGGAGAGCAATTTTTAAAGGGGAAAGGGGCAGGGGGTCATCCTACCGGAGCAGCCGTATTATCTGATATCTCTGCGCTTTCTTACGGGTATAAATATGAATTTAAGAAGAGAAAACAAAATCAACATATTGAACATAGTAACGAGGCATTAATAAAAGTCTATCTGCGATATGACACAGAAGCTTTTCTTTCTGAATTTAATTTTATAGAAATAAACGAACGCTATACCGGAGGGGAGCATGGTTACATTGTAGGTAAAATTTCTTTGGAAGAATTGATAAAAAACCGTGAAGCTATCAAAGCTCATGGAGCTTTTGTTTCCAGAGTTTCTGATGAGGTGGAATCAGGAAAGAACGCATTATCTCATACGAAAAAAGAACTCTTGTCAACATAAAAAAAATCCGCAGAAATTTCTCTGCGGATTTTTTGTGTTTATAGTAAATAGGAGTTTAAGTTATTCTTTAATCAGTCGGTGAGTTTGGCGTTCGTTTTTTTCTGAAATAAATTCAGCGATATATACTCCGGCTTCTATTTTTTCTAACGAAATAAATAATACCTCATCAGCTTTTATACGCTGTATGGTTTGAACAAAAATAGTCCTACCCTGTAAGTCGCTTATTTTTATGTTTACATGTTCCATGTTTTTACCGGTAGTTATGTGTAATTTGTTTTTTACCGGATTTGGATAAATATTGAAAATGCTCTCAATCACAAGGTCATTTAGTCGGGTAGTGCTGCAGTTAGTAGCAGTAATGGCTATGGTGGCCGTACTGCTGCATCCGTTCGCATTTGCTCCCATTAATGTATAAGTGGTATTTACGGTAGGAGTTACCAGTAAAGTATTGCCGGTAGCGCTGCCAGGCATCCAACTGTAGGTAGCGGCACCGCTGGCTGTTAATACTGCAGACGAACCAATACAAACTACCAGTGTATTGGCAGAGATACTCACTGTTGGATTTGGAAATACCGATACGTTTACAACGGCCGAACCGGTGCAACCAAAAGAGCCCGTTCCTACCACAAAATAGTTTGTGCTAACGGAAGGAGAAACTGCCACACTACTTCCGGTTAAACTTCCCGGGCTCCAGGTGTAGGTAATGGCACCATTGGCATTTAGAGTTACCTGAGAACCTGCACAAATGGTGTTTGAACTGGCGCTGGCATTTACCGTTGGGTTAGGAGCAATAAAGATGATATTGGTTACGGAAGCCACTTGAGTACCGGACGAAACGGTTAAGGTAACGCTGTAGGTTCCGGGATTAGGGAAGTATATCAGTGTTACGGAGCTGTTTGGCGGTGAGATAGCAGGCCCTGTAGGGCTTGCGGACCAGGTGTAGCCGGATACGCTGGCTGTTCCGGTGTTGGCCGTTAGCGTAGTTGAATAACCTTGGCAGGCAGTATTGGTAATGGTAAATGTGGGATTTAATGTAGAGGAAGAAATTCCTTTTACTTCAATATCGTCAATGGCAACACTGGGGTCGGCGCCCGAATTGCTTACATTTTGCCAACGGAAACCGATTTTTACGGTTGGATTATTGTTTGCTGATGCAGGGAGAGCAACCGAGTAAGACGTCCACAATCCCTGACCGGCGCAGCTGACTGTTGGAGTTTGGGCAGGAATTCCCAAGCTTGACCAGGTAACTCCGTTATCTCCGGAATATTGTACCTGACAAAAATCTTGATTCACCACTCCCCACATGAGGTAATTAAAGTGTAGAGTAATACCGGTTTTTCCGCTGCAGTTAATGGTTGGAGATTGAGCGCGTTTGTTGGTATTTGAAACACCTGGTCCTGCAGAGTAGGCAGCGCCAATATCTCCAAATAAAGATTGGTGCGTAGAAATGTGCAAGGAACGGTTTGCAAGTAAGGAATTACTTAGGCAGCCGTTTCCGCAGTTTCCAACACCCATACCCGCTTCGCGGGCACTAATGTACCATTCGTTTGCCAGCAAATCATTGGTTCCGGAATTTACAACCGTCCACAACCCATTTCCGGGGTTAGCATTGTGTGCTGCCAGCGTTCCGCAGGGGGATGGGCTGGTTCCGAAGTTCTCGGACCAAATAGTAGAAACCTGTGATTGGCTCATGTATGCACAAAACACAGCAACAACAAGTAATAGTTTTTTCATGTTATCTTTAATTAGGGTTAACAATAAAATTGACTACTAAAGTTAGTACAATTTATGAAATGTGCAAAAAAATTAACGACTTGCCTTATTAGGAATCAAAACCTAAATGAATCAGCGCATCTCCTTGGTTCACTACCGGTTGATTATTGATGCCCACCAGGTAACCATCTTCCTGGCAATAGATTTTATGTTCTACTTCTCCAAACGGATTGCAAATTACTCCCAGCAATTCTCCCTTGGTTACATGTGCTCCGTTATTTTTATTCATGTGAAATAATCCGCTGCTATTGGCTCTAATCCATTTGTCTCGTACTATTTCCACTCCCGGTATTACGGGTAAATCCAGGTCAATCATGTCAAAAGCTTTCATCATTCGGAGGCAACCGTTAATTCCTTCGTTAATGGCCAAATAATCAAAACGCATGCTTTCTCCGCCCTCGTATACCAATATTGCTTTGTTCTTTTTAGCGGCTTCTTTTCTAAAGGTTCCGTCGCGGTATTTACTGTCTATTATAAGGGGTGCGGCAAATTTTCGGGCCAGTTCCAAATTGCCTTCAAACTCAAATACACAGCGAATTTGGGGGAAATTGCTGATTTTAGCACCGCCGGTATGAAAGTCTATACCAAAATCAATAACGGGTAAAATGTGATTTACCAAATCGTAAGCGATGCGGCTGCCTAGTGAGCCTGTTTTAGTACCCGGAAAACACCTGTTTAAATCTCTTCCATCCGGTAAATCGCGACTGCCGTATAAAAAAGAAACAATGTTTATTACCGGAATGGCTATTAATGCGCCGCGTTTCAGATTTTTTACTTCGTCTCGGTTAATGATTTTCCGTACTATTTCTACACCATTGGTTTCTTCTCCGTGCATTCCGGCACAAAGCAACATATTGGGGCCGCTTTTTTTGGAATTTATTACATGTACCGGAATTTCGATGTGCGTTTTGGTGTGCAGTTCGTAACTGTTTAGGATAACTGTTTTACACTCTCCGGGCTCTACTATTTGTTTGTTTATAACAATGCTCACCCGCTAAAAATAACAAAAAATTTTAAGGCGTTATTAATTAAAGAATTAATCTCCCGGTTTGCTGAATTCATTACGTTCTACGTACTCAATTATTTTTCCGGCAATATCAATACCGGTTGCTCCTTCAATTCCTTCCAATCCCGGAGAGGAGTTTACTTCCATAATTAACGGACCTCTTTTGGATTGAAGTAAATCCACTCCGGCAATTCCAAGGCCCAGTTTTTTTGCTGCCTTAATAGCCGTGGCTCGTTCTTCGGCAGTAAGTTTTATAACGCTGGCGGTTCCGCCCCTATGCAGGTTGCTTCTAAATTCTCCTTCTTTAGCCTGGCGTTTCATGGCACCAACTACCTGGCCGTCTACAACAAATGCTCTTACATCAGCTCCTTTGGCTTCGCTGATAAATTCCTGCACCAGCATGTTTGCTTCCAGCTTTAAAAAGGCCTCAATTACACTTTTGGCTGCTTTTCTGTTTTCGGCCAGTAAAACTCCTATGCCTTGAGTTCCTTCTAAAAGCTTGATAACGCAGGGTGCACCACCTATTGCGTCTATTACACTATCTATATCTTTATCTTTTGGAGATGAGGCAAAGGCGGTTTTTGGGATGCCCAGCCCGGCTCGGGCAAGTATTTGCAGGCTGCGCAGTTTATCGCGCGAGCGAACCAGCGCCTGAGATTCAACGGCCGTAAATATTTTCATCATTTCAAATTGCCTAACCACGGCAGTTCCGTAAAATGTGGCTGATGCTCCAATACGAGGTATTACGGCATGAACATCGGTTACTTCTTTTCCATCGTAGTATATGTGAGGCCTTCCTTGCTCAATGGCCAATACACATTTCATGTGGTCGAGCAGGAGCACTTCGTGTCCGCGATTTTCGGCAGCTTCTATTAAACGTTTGGTTGAATAGAGGTTTTTGTTTCGGGAGAGAATGGCTATGCGCATAGCTATGCCTTGGTATTAACGCTTCAAATATACAGAAAGTTTAATTCCGTTGAGATGAACCTGTTTTACGTCAATAATAAATTTCCCTTTTATGGCTTTGCGTCCTATTAAAACCGGATAACGCATGTTTTTTCGGTCGGACAGGGAAAACTGAGCACTGATGAGTTTGTGACCGATTTTAATTTTTGTTCGAATAATGTATCGTTCTTCTGCTTCCCCAAAGGAATTCTTTATTTTTTTTCTTGTAAACTCCTCAAATTTAAGCTGTTGTGTTTTATTTCCGGGGTAATCTTTTTCTTCTAAATAAAAGGTAAGATACGTTTTCCCGTTTTCAACAACTTCTTTTATGTTGTCGCAATGTATGGCCGACGAAAATGCTCCGGTGTCAATTTTAGCCTCCACCCCGTGCAACCCTAAAAGTGGAAAATCCACTATTTCCCTTCTGCCTATTAGTTTAGGTTCTTTACTGTTTGTTTTCATAGCAGTTGTAAAATCGTTCTATTGAAACTTCCCCCGGTAGTTGCTCCTTTCCCAGATGGTAATTTACAAATTTTTTCGAGAGATAGGGAGCCAGCATCACGCCTTTGGTTCCCAAACCGTTAAAGATAAACGCATTCTGATGTTTGGGATGTTTCCCGATTATTGGTCTTCTGTCTTTTACCGATGGCCTTACTCCTGCTTGATGATTTATTAAAGAAAAAGGAGCTGAGGTCATATTTTTAATTTTTTCTATAATAATTTTTTTCCCGTTTTCGGTAGAAAGGTCGTTAAGTTCATTCCAGTTGTAGGTGGAGCCGCATTTGAACACGTTTTCCTGTACAGGCAGGAGGAAACCATTTCGGTTAAAAATATTTTTTCCGATGTTAATTTCGGAGGACTGAATTTCTAGCACCTCGCCTTTTACCGGAAGCATGGGTAAAAAATTAAAGTAGGGGTTTTGTTTTACCATATAACCCTCACAAAAAATAATATTTTTAAAGGTTACATTCTTATACCTGATGTGTTCGGGTGAAATTTGCAGTAAAGAGGAATCAAAAATTTCGTCGCTAAAGGCATCAGCTTCTCGATGAATTTCTTCGCAAGCCGATAAAAATACGAGAGTGTCTATATTTCCACTGTGTTTCACTTTTCCGAATTCCCTTGGTATAATTAACTTTCCGGTTTTATTTTTTTCAGGTTTTTCGGGCATGGTGATGTATGCTCTTAGGTCGCCCTCTGCCTTTTTTTGCCAAAAGTTTTTTTCTTCTTCCGAAAAAAAAGGTTTTATAATTTCTCGTTCGTGGTAAAATATTTGTTTTGTTTTTTTCTGCCAATAGTTGTAAAATTCTTTGAGCGATGGAATAAGTTCATCGGCCATCCACGATTTGGTCATACGTTTAAACACCACAGGATTCCACATTCCTGCGGCTATTCGCGAACAACTGCTTAAGGAGGCATTTCCAAGAATTTTGTAAGAGATATTGTGGTTTTTAAACTGTAAGGCTAAAATATTTGCAGCTAAACCGTTTCCAACAATTAAAAAATCTTTCATGATTTTTTGGGTTTACGAACATATTTGTTGTATATCTTGGCCTTGCCTTGATATGCGCCGGAAAAGAACATGATTAATTTGATACCCGCCGTTCGTCGTACTTGATTAAAATCGGCAAATAACTCTCCTCCAATCCCGATGTCATACGTTAGTTTATATATGTAATGTATGTTAGCATAAAGGCCAAACGCTTTGTAAAGTTTTGCAGGAAGGGTGTCTCCTGCTTTAATTTGCGGGGGGATAACTCCTTCGTTATAAGAAGGGCCTGCGTAAAAAGCGAAATTGTATTTTTCATTTTCTTTTCGGTAACCATAACCCAAATGAGCGCCAACGTTGTTATTGGATAAAAAACGGTTTCCGCTCATGTAAATACCGGAATTAAAATATTGGCGGCGAATATGGAAGTTGAAATCTATACCAATAATGGCTTGCTCGTTAATCCACAGACTAGAGGAAGCATATCCCGCGCCAAAACTCAGGTAGTTGTTATGAATTCTATATCGCTTGCCTTTATCAATAATTTCTTCTCTACGGTCGTATCTAGAAGTATCTCGTTGAGCCAAGCCGATAAGGCTATATAAAAGAAGTATTATACAGGTAATTTTGTGCACTTTTTAAAGGTAACTAATTATTTAATTTTTTTCTTGATAGATGTTTCCGTTGAATAAATAATTTGATAAGTGGTTAAATTAAAAAGGGATTGTTTTCCTTTTCAAATCCGATAGTGGTAGACGGCCCATGACCGCTGTATACTCTTACATCATCTCCTAAAACAAACAGTTTACTTTTTATCGAGTTAATAAGTGTATCAAAGTTTCCCATGGGCAAATCTGTTCTGCCTATACTGCCGTAAAATAAAACGTCGCCGCCAAACAGTATTTTTTGTTTTTCGAAGTAAAAAGATATACTACCGGGAGAGTGTCCCGGGGTATGAATGCATCGGAAAGAGGTTTTTCCAAGTGTAACAACATCTCCTTCTGTGAGAAATTTTTCCGGATTGGGAGAGAGTTCGCAGTTTATTCCGTATAGTTGTGCGGTAGCAGACATAGTTTGTATAAAGTATGTATCACTTTGATGAACCTCAGGAAGCAGTCCGTATTGCTCAAATATAAAGCGATTTCCCATTACATGGTCAATATGCGCATGCGTAAGTAACAAACGTTTTAATTGGAGTTTTTGTTCTGTAATAAATGTTTTTAGCGTATTATTTTCGGATGAATTGCTGTTTCCCGGATCAATAATGGCCGCTTCTAACGTATCATCCCAAATAACATAGGTGTTTTCCTGAAAGGCATTAAATGTAAATGTTTTTATTTTTAGCATAGTTTTTTGATGAATTGAATTTGGTTATGGTTTATTTGTATGAGGTTTAATCCCGGCTTTCTGCCTTTTTCAATTAAGCCAAATTTATTTTCCATTTTTAAGGCGCGAGCACCGTTATAACATAAGCCTTGTAAGCATTGTTCGATATTGTGAGTTTGTTTCAGAAATAAATTGGCTTCATTTATAATGTTCAGTTCGGTATTGCTTGCAAGAGAATCGGTGCCAAAACAAATGGCATTAGTAGACTCGGATATTTTTTTGAAAGGCGGAAGCGCGTTCTCAATATATAAATTTGCATTCGGACAAAAACAGATAAAGGCCTTGGCAGGAATTTTTGAAGCATCTTCATCGTACATAAATGTATTATGAACCAAAATACAAGAAGTATTTGTGAGGAGAGGAAGGCAATGCTTAAAGCTACTGCCGGAATTTGGGGAAAACCAGCTTATATCTATTTTCAGAAAATCGTATAAATCATTAAAATCACATTTTTTTCCTTGAAGAAATTTATTCTCTTCTTCACTCTCTTGGTTATGGATACTAAACGGTTTATTGGAAACATTATTGAATTCGATAATTTTTTCCATCAATAATGTAGATACACTGTATGGTGCATGAGCTGCCAAACTATTTGAAATAGAGAAAGAATCAGCAATGCCACATAATTTTTTACCTTCTTCAAAAATATTATCGGCATACTTTGGATTTAAACCAATCAATTCAATAAACGAATGATAAGTAATTTTTCCGGCAGCCTTTATGGGAAAACTTATTTCGGTATTACAAATATCTCCGGCTAATACAATTCCATTTTTAGCCATTTCCTCATCAGCCCTCTGCATGGCTTCTACTATTTTTTCCGGTGGGGCAATGGAATTTCTCTTCTGAATGATGTTTTTTGCAAAGTCTACTATGCCCCTTTTTGGAGCCACGTTGTTTTTTAAGTGACTTAGTTCTATGTGTCCGTGAACATTCACAAATCCCGGGGTGATAATACCTTCTAGTTTTTGTACGGCACTGTTTGTTATAACGTCGAAAGGAACGATGTCGTGAATACTGCCATTTTCTGAAACAATCAGCACAGATTTCTGTGGTAAAAAAAATTTCCCGTTAAAAATATGATCTGCTGTAAGGTACCTCACGGTTCAAATTTAGTTATTTAGCTTCTTGTTTGGTATCTTTGCCCTTTATTAAATGAGTTCCAAAAAAAATATTCGTACCCTAAAGCCGGATGATTTAAAAAAATGGTTAAGTGAGCAGGGCGAGCCGGCTTTTAGAGCGGAGCAATTGTATGATTGGCTGTGGAACAAACGAGTTGTTAGTTTTGATGAAATGAGTAACTTTTCTAAAACGCTTCGTGATAAACTAAAAAATAACTTTGAGTTTCATGCGGTAGAGATTCATGATTTACAAGTTAGTGCCGATAAAACGATAAAGTGTGCCATGAAGCTGCACGATAATTATGTTGTAGAAAGTGTTTTAATTCCGCAGGGCAACAGAATGACCGCCTGCATATCTTCACAGGTAGGGTGTAGCCTTACTTGTAAATTCTGTGCAACAGCCCGCCTTAAGCGAATGCGTAATTTAACTGCCGATGAAATTTACGACCAAGTGGTGCTGGTTAAACAAACTGCTTTTTCACGCTATAACAAACCTCTTACCAATATTGTTTTTATGGGAATGGGTGAGCCTTTATTAAATTATCAGGAAGTAATGCTGTCGATAGACAAAATAACCAATCCCGCCGGGTTGGGAATGTCTCCTAAACGCATAACCTTATCTACAGCCGGCGTGGCTAAGATGATAAAGAAACTGGGCGATGATGGAGTTAAGTTTAATTTGGCTCTTTCTTTACACGCAGCTAACGATCAAAAACGCAACGAATTGATGCCAATTAATGAGAGCAATTCTCTAGAAAGTCTGGAAGAAGCACTTAACTATTTTTATGCTAAAACCGGAACCAGAGCTACGTTTGAATACATTGTGTTTCGTGATTTTAACGACACCGAACAAGATGCTATGGAGCTGGTTGATTTTTGCAGAAAAGTAAAAAGTAAGGTGAATATTATTGAGTACAACCCCATTGATGATGGTTTGTTTAAACAAACCACTCCTGAACGTTTAAAGGCATTTATAGCGGTTTTAGAGAAAAATAAAATAATAGTGAATGTTCGTCGAAGCCGCGGTAAAGATATTGATGCAGCTTGTGGTCAACTGGCCAACAAAAATAAGTTGGCAGTTATAGAATATAAATAACCGCCGGTAAAAACAATTATTACAGCCAATTTTTATTGCGTAACTTAGTTGCCATTGTCAGTAGCCGTAAATAAAATAAAGCAACCCATCGCTCCATACATGGAAGCCTTTGAAGATAAATTCAAAGAATCCATGAAGAGTTCGGTGCCCTTATTGGATAAAATAACCAATTACATAGTAAAAAGAAAAGGAAAACAAATACGTCCCATGTTTGTTTTTTTGAGCGCCAAATGTTTGGGTGAGGTTAATGATAGCACTTATCGGGCGGCAGCACTTATTGAGCTACTTCATACGGCAACCCTGGTTCATGATGATGTAGTTGACGATAGTAACGAAAGAAGAGGTTTTTTTAGTGTTAATGCACTCTGGAAAAATAAAATAGCTGTACTAATTGGCGATTTTTTATTATCGAAAGGCTTGCTGCTGGGTTTGGAGAATAATGACTTTGATTTATTAAGAGAAGTAAGCAATGCCGTTCGGGAAATGAGCGAAGGAGAGTTGTTGCAAATTGAAAAGGCGCGCAGACTTGATATTTCAGAGCCGATATATTTTGATATTATTACCAAAAAAACGGCAGCTTTAGTGGCCGCCTGTTGTGCCTGCGGCGCTATTTCTGTTGGGGCGGATAAAAAAACCGTGGATTTGTTCAGAGAGTTTGGCAAACTTACCGGCATAGCTTTTCAAATAAAAGACGATTTGTTTGATTTTGGAACAGATGAGTTGATAGGAAAACCTACGGGAATTGATATTAAAGAAAAGAAAATGACCTTGCCTTTAATATACGCCTTGTCGAATAGCACTGTATCAGAAAAAAATAAAATAATAAACTTGATTAAGAATCATAATCATGAGAGCAATGAGGTTAGAAAAGTGGTTGAGTTTGTAATTGCAAAAGGCGGATTGGATTATGCGGATAAAATAATGAGGGAATATAAAGACAGGGCTATAGAATTATTTTCTGTTATTCCTGATTCTCCGTCAAAAGAAAGTTTAGTAGCGTTAGTTAATTATTCTGTTAATCGTAAAAAATAAATTTATGAAGCATCTTCTTCCGGCATTCCTGTCAATTATACTTATGTTTAGCGGATGTCAAGGCTCGGAAAAGGAACTTACCGAAGCAGAAAAAGCAGTTGCAGATTCGTTAAGCAAACTAAGTCAACGTCGCAGGGCAGATTCTTTAAAACAGCTCAATCCTTTGTTGATTTTGCCTCCCGATAGCGAATATACCGGAGATTATATCGATAAATATCCAAACGGAATTGTTAAGTTCAGAGGTTTTTTTCGTTTCGGGCAGCGTCATGGCCAGTGGGTTTCGTTTTATGATAATGGTTTTCCTTGGAGTGAGCAGCATTACGATAAAGGGAAAAAGCATGGTCCTACGGTTACGTATTATGAAAATGGAAAGGTGAGATACACGGGTTTTTATAAAAATGATATGCGCGATAGTGTTTGGATTTTTTATGATACTTCCGGAAAAAATTTAAAAACGATTGTCTATAAAGAAGATAAGGAGCTAAGCAGCTAAGGCATAATCAGTATTTATTAAATAAAAAAGCCTCCAACTAGTTGGAGGCTTTTTTGGTAGGCTTAATTAGTTAGAGCGTTTTTCTAAAACTTCGTCTATCATTCCGTATTCCTTCGCTTCGCTGGCAATCATCCAGTAATCTCGGTCACTATCGGCCCATACTTTATCAAAAGGCTGGCCACTGTGGTGAGAAATAATTTCATACAACTCTTTTTTCAATTTCTGAATTTCGCGAGCAGTAATTTCAATGTCGCTTGCCTGACCTTCTGCTCCGCCCAAGGGTTGGTGAATCATAATACGGGCGTGTTTTAGGGCAGTACGTTTACCTTTAGCTCCGGCGCATTGCAAAACGGCTCCCATGCTGGCTGCCATACCGGTACAGATAGTGGCTACATCGGGCTTTACAATCTGCATAGTGTCATAAATTCCCAAACCTGCATACACGCTGCCTCCCGGGGAGTTGATATAAATTTGAATATCTTTTTTGGCATCTACACTTTCCAAAAACAAAAGTTGTGCCTGAACAATATTGGCTACCTGGTCGTTTATACCGGTTCCTAAAAAAATAATTCTATCCATCATTAATCTTGAAAAAACGTCCATTTGAGCTACGTTTAGTTGGCGTTCCTCAATAATGTATGGGGTTAATGAAGAGTTGATGCGCGAAGTATACCTTTCGTAAGTAAGGCTGTTAATTCCCATATGCCTGGTGGCATATTTTTTAAATTCGTTTTGATCGTACATAAGCGGTAGTTTTAAATTGAACCAAAATTAGACTTCTAATATAACTGTACAAAATGTGGGTAAATTAGTTATTAACCGGTTATTGTCATACAACAAGGTGCTCGTTCTCCAAAAGATGATTTATTTAGGTCTGTTTTCCAACATCTTAAATAACTCTTCTAGTTTTGGTGAAAGAACAATCTCGGTTCTGCGGTTTCGAGCCCTCCCTTCCGGGGTGCTGTTACTTGCTACCGGCATAAATTCGCCTTTACCGGATGAGGTAAGTCTTTTAGCATTTACGTGGTATTCTTCATTTAGCATACGAACAATATTGGTGGCTCTGGCCACGCTTAAGTCCCAGTTATCTTTGTATTGGGCCGTTTTAATCGGAATACTGTCGGTGTGCCCTTCTACGGCAATATCTATATCGGTATTTTTGTTTAACACTTCGGCCAGTTTTTTAATGGCCTCTTTCCCTTTATCTTCAATGGTAACCTGTCCGGATTTAAACAGTAGCTTATCGGAAAGACGTACATATACCTTTCCGTTTTTCATTTCGGTAGAAAACTCATCCGATTTAAAGCCCAACAGCGCATTTTTAATGGTGTTATTTAACTGATTTAGAATGGAATCTTGTTTAGCTAAAAGCGACTGAAGTTCTCTGAGCTTTTTGTCTTTTTCCTGAAGGTTTTTTTCCTTAGTTGAAAGTTCTTTTGATTTAGCATCCAGGCTTGCACTAAGTTGAGCAAGTTTTGAATCGCTGGTAGATGCCAGATTATTGTATCGTTCGTTAAGAGCAAGAATAGTGCTGTCTTGTCTTCTGATTTTACCATGTAACTCGCTGGTATCTTTTTTCAGCTTTTTGACTTCGTCTTTTAATTCACGGTTGTCGAAACACAGTCCGTCACGCTCTGCCAAACAGGCTTTATAGCGTTTAGACATAAACATCCTGTTAGCCTTACTTTGTGAGTAAACAAACAAAGGACTTGCAAGAGATATCAATACCAATAAAACAAAACATTTCTTCATAACGTAATTTTATAGCTTTACACAAAATTATGACTTGGACTTTGTTTTATTTTGTATAAAAAACTTAAAACTCGTTAAATGCCGGGTGCACTTTTTAACGAAGACCTGTGTATATATTTATTTTTTTACGGCTTTTCCTTCAAATTTGATTCGAGAATCAGATACACTGATAAGTTCCGATAATTCGTATACGTTTTTATAGCCATATCCGTATAGGTTTATGTAGGTTGGAATGTTAAGAGCAAGTGTATAGGGCTTTTCTTTGGATGGATTGGAGGGAATGAATGATTTGGTGGCAAAATATATGGGGTCGTTATCAAAATTGTTGTTGCAATATATGAGTATGCGTGTGTTTTTATCGGGGATTAATTGTTCTAAATTACTTTGTGTAAAATCACTGAAATTTAAATGAATAGCCCCTTTTACATGCTTGCTTAAATACATTTCTTTTGATCGTGCATCCAGAATTACAACATTTTTTTCCTTACTCATTTTTAAAAATTCATCAAGGTTTACCAGTCTTTTTTTTCGGTGTTCTTTCACTTCCGATACCAACCTCTCGTATACGTCATAATCTACTTTTGAAGTTTGTCCTTTCGCGTAGGTAAATAACAGTAAAAGAAATAATATATTTTTCATGATTAAATATTTTCTGAAAGTTATGATTAACGCACTATCTGTTAAAGCCAAAATATCTTAAACAGTATTATATTGTGATTTTTTGACAAAGTATATTGATTTTTTGCGGGGCATTTAAAACTGTATCTTCGCAGTTGTGAAGATTTTTTTCCGGTATTTAAAAAAACACAAGAACTTGCTTTTTCTTGCGCTGATTTTGGCAGCTATCAACCAGTGTTTTTCACTCAGCGACTCCATCATAACAGGTAAATTGATTAATAACTTTGGTGCTCCGCTCGAAAATTCCGATGCATGGCATTTTTGGAAGAAGGGTGCGGGTTATACGGAATTTGCCAGAGGCATAATTTTTTGGTTATCCTTATCGGTTGCAGCTGCCATGATATCAAGAATTGCCAAGAATTTTCAGGATTACTTTACCAATATTGTTATTCAGCGAACAGGTGCTGATATGTATACCGATGGTATTAAGAAAACACTTAGTTTACCCTATCAGGATTTTGAGGACCAGCGTAGCGGGGAAACGCTTGGCAGGCTCCAAAAACTAAAAAGCGATACCGAAAAGTTTATTACACTATTCATTACCCTGGTTTTTCAGTCGTTTATAGGGCTTTTTTTTGTGGTATTTTATGCCATAAATATTCATTGGTTGCTTGGTCCGGTATATTTAGCAACGGTACCCGTTATTGGTTTTGTAAGTTCTTATTTAGGAAAAAAAATAAAAAACATCAGTAGGCAAATATTGGGAGAAACAACCGCACTGGCCGGAGCTACAACTGAGTCGTTGAGAAATATTGAATTGGTTAAAAGTTTGGGTTTAACCGGCCAAGAAGAAAGTCGCTTAAATAGAACAACCTTAAAAATTTTGAATCTGGAGTTACGAAAGGTACGATTTGTAAGGAGTTTGAGTTTTATTCAAGGAACTACGGTGCATTTGGTTCGTACTTCTTTAGTTTTTGTTTTGTATTCTTTTGTTTTTCATGATATAATACGAGTGGGAGATTTAATTACGTTGATGTTTTTTTCATTTTTTATTTTTAATCCGCTGCAAGAATTGGGGAATTTAATAGCCGTATATAACGAAACAAAAGTGAGCATGGACAATTTTTCTGCTCTGATGCAACGAACCAGTGAGCCTATTCCGCAAAAACCTGTTTCCATAGGAAAAATAAACCAATTATGTTTCAAGAGGGTTTCGTTCCGGCATCAAAGCGCCTCCGATTATGCGGTAAGAGACATAGATTTTACAATAGAGAGGGGAGAAACAGTAGCTTTTGTTGGTCCTAGTGGTAGCGGAAAAACTACTTTGGTTAAGTTATTGGTTGGTCTTTATAAACCGGTGCAGGGAGAAATTTTTTACAACAACATAAACGCAAGGGAAATTCACCCAGATGAGCTAAGGAAACAGCTTGGTTTTGTTACACAAGATCCCCAGTTATTTAGTGGAACCATTCGTGATAATTTACTTTTTGTGAAGCCGGAGGCAAGTGAAGCCGAAATTATGGAAGTATTGGAAAAGGCATCTTGTCAAAAACTACTTAAACGCGCTAATCAGGGGATACATACTACCATAGGTGAAGGAGGAATAAAGGTAAGCGGAGGCGAAAAACAACGTCTTTCCATTGCCAGAGCTTTATTGCGCAAACCCGGCTTACTTATTTTTGATGAGGCTACATCTGCTCTTGATTCGTTAACGGAAGAAGAAATTACTCAAACCATCCGAAGGTTATCCGATAATAAGGAACAAATAACCGTTTTAATTGCCCACAGACTTTCTACCATTATGCACGCCGACAAAATTATTGTACTGGAACAAGGCGCAATAGTAGAACAGGGAACACACGAAAAACTTTTGCATGACAAAGGCTTATACTATGCTATGTGGCGTCAGCAAATTGGTGAAAGGAAAAGAGCGTAATAATTTCCTTAGTTTTTTTAACAAAAAGCCCGAATAAAAACCTGTTTTTTTATCTAATTTTGTTCTAAGGGAAATGAAAAATACCATCCATAAAAGTATGTTTTTTGTACTGGTGCTCGTGTATCTCTTGTCTGGTACCGGCTTGTCTATCATTTCTCATTATTGCGAGGGAGAGCTCCAGGAGATTTCTTTTTTTGGAAAACCTGACCCCTGCTGTGAGGGAGAAACTTCCGAACAGGCCGATGACTGTTGTAAAAATGAGGAAACCTTCTTGTGCTTCAAAGCGGATTTATTTTTAAAAGAAACTAACTTCCCGATTAAAAAAGCAGAAAGCGTTCTTTCTTACTTCTCTACCGAAAACTTTCAATTTAATTCTCACCCGCCTCAATTCATATCAATAGTTAAGGCAAATAAGTTTCTTTTACATCCCATTATACAAAGCTTGTTGGTGGAATTATCTGTGCTTCGAATTTGATGATGGCTTTTTTGCATTTGCAAAAAGGTTTTTTTATTTCAGTTTTACATCATCAAATAATTTTATTCATTATGAAAAATAGAATTTGGTTATGCGTTTTTGCTTTTATATGTATAAAGCTAGGCGCTCAAAATAACATTATAACAACAACGCTTTCCGTAAAAGGAAACTGCGGCGATTGCAAGGAGAGGATTGAAAATGCCGCCGACATAAAAGGAGTTAAGGTATGCAGTTGGGATGCCAAAACAAAAGTGGCAACCATAACATATAACTCTCAAAAAACCACCTTGGAAAAAATAGAAAAAGCCATTGCCCAAGCGGGTTACGAAACCCAAAATCAAAAAGCAAATGCTGCTGCTTATTCTAAACTGCCAACTTGTTGCAGATACAATGAGGGGGTTTGTGATGAGAAAAAATAAAAGCTTTCCTGTCAGGGTTTCTTTTTTGTTTCTATGTCTTTTTACTTTTTATTCTAACTACGCACAGCTAAGAGGCAAGGTAACAGAACCCGGCAGGTTAAAGGGAGAATGGGTTCCGGTTCCGGGAGTATTGGTTTTTTGGAAAGGAACAAACATAGCTTCCAATACTGATGGCAGCGGCTTTTTTTCTATTCCTTTTTCCGATAGCAGCAGGAAATTGGTGATAAGCTCCATTGCCTATAAAGGAGATACTATTTTAGTTTCTGATACCACAAAGTTTATTTCTATACGCCTTAAAAGCGGTATCGATTTAAATGAGGTAGAAGTGGTTTATGAAACAACCGGCACAGAGTTTAGTTACTTGAACCCGATTAAAATAGAAACTATGGGCGAGCGATATCTGGCAAAAGCGGCTTGTTGCAACCTCTCTGAAAGTTTTGAAACCAACCCCAGCGTAGATGTTAATTTTTCGGACGCAGTAAGCGGAGCCAAGCAAATACAAATGTTGGGTCTTTCAGGAAAGTATGCTCAAATTACTAAAGAAAATATGCCATACCTGAGAGGCCTGGCAAACACCTATGGTTTAAGTTTTATACCCGGTACCTGGATACAATCTATACAGTTAAGCAAAGGAGCAGGTTCGGTAATTAACGGATACGAAAGCTTTACCGGACAAATTAATACCGAATTGCATAGTCCGGAAAATAGTGAACGTCTTAATTTTAATGCTTATTTGAATCAAAATGCTCGAAATGAGTACAACCTTAACTTAAAACATAAATTTAACGACGACTTTGCCATGGGGCTTTTAAATCATGTAAGTTTTAACCCCATGCCCGAAGATTTAAATAGTGATGGTTTTATGGATATTCCAACCGGTCGCCAGTATAACTTTATGAATAAATATAGTTATGAAAATGAAAAAGGAGCCGAATTTCAATTTGGCGGCGGCTATTTGCAGGATGAACGAGAAGGAGGGCAAAGCCACCATATTATGAAAGAGTTCCCTCACGACAGTATGTATAAAGTTTCTTTATATAATCGTAAATGGGAATTATACAGTAAAACCGGATATGTATTCAGAAAAAAGCCGGGAACCAGTTTGGGCCTCCAACTCTCTTACTTAAATCATGAGCAAAATAATCGTTATGGGTTTACCCGGTATAACGGGAATCAGGAAACGTTTTACGCAAATTTTATTTTCCAGGGAATACTGGGAACCACGGCGCATACGTACCGTTTGGGAAGCAGCTTTTTGCACGATTTTGTGCATGAACAATTTCAGCATATGGCCTTTGAAAGAAGCGAACGGGCAACCGGAGTGTTTACCGAATATGCTTACAACAAGTCAGACAAATTTAATTTAGTTGCCGGATTAAGGGCAGATTATCATAATTATTACGGATTATTTTTTACTCCCCGGTTGCACATGCGCTATGGATTTAATAATTCTAAATCTGTAATACGTTTTAGCGGCGGCAGAGCTCTTAAAACAGCAAACATATTGGCTGAAAATATGAATTTAATGGTAAGTTCCAGGCAGTGGAATTTGATGACAAGTAATTTGGATTTTCCTTACGGCTTAAATCCTGAAATTGGATGGAATGTGGGGTTTAACTTTATGCAAAAATTTAATCTCAACTATCGAGAAGCTTATTTTACGGTTGATGTATACAGAACCTGGTTTTCTTCACAGGTGATTACCGATATGGAAACCCCGGGAGAAGTGTGGATTTACAATTTAAACGGGAAATCTTTTTCAAATACCTTACAGGCAGAGTTTGGCTGGGAAATAAGAAAACGCCTGCATATTAAAACAGCGTACCGTTATGTGGAATCAAAATCACAATTTCGAAAAGGGCTTCTGCAAATTCCTTACGTACCAATACACAGGGCCTTTGCCAATTTAATGTATGAGACTAAAAATAAACACTGGCAGTTTGATGCAACGTTGCAATACAATGGAGAACGTCGCTTACCTTCTACGGAAAGCAATCCGGCAGAATATCGCAGGCCTGATAGGGCACCCGCATTTTATCAGGTACTGGGGCAAATAAGCTATGTTACCAAATTGAGAAACGCCGATTTTTCTGCTTATCTGGGAGTTGAAAATGCACTCAATTACAAACAACAAAACCCCATCATTGCCGTAAACTCTCCGTATAGTCGCTATTTCGATGCAAGTATGATATGGGGACCTATTTATGGCAGAATGCTATACGCAGGAATACGTTATAAACTAAAGTAAACTTACAGAACGAACTAAACAAAAGCGTTAGCAAACCATTTCTCGTACAAGTGTCCCAGCAAGGGGAGTGGTTTTTCCTGGCCATTGGCAGCATTAATGATGCCTAAAATAACCATAACAAGAATGCCTATCCATATTAATGGAGCCAGTATAACCGTTAAAAAACCAATAATAGGAATAAACGCTAAAAAAACGATACCAATCCATAATACAACCGCAGTAATAAATAATCCCAGGGCTTGGCGCAGGTGGTATGCTCCCAGTTTAGTTTTGTTATTGCTGTGTAAAACAATGGCAACAATAAAGCCAATAAGTGTAATATAAGCAGCAATAGCTGCTGTTTTATCTTCTTGATTTTGGATATTTTGTTCGCTCATAATTTTTAAAAATATGTAGTACAATATTAACCATTTTTAAGGTAACGGCATGTTGGTTTGGAGCGTATAATTTTAGTAAATTAGCGAAGCTATGCGCAGGATTTTATTTTTTGTACTTAGTTTGTGTTTTTTCAGGTTATGGCCGGGTTCCATACTTGTTCCGATGGATGAAAGCCAAAAAAACCATTTAAAGGCGTATGGAATAGCGTATTTGGCTTTACAAAATAATTTTGAAATCTATTGGTTGCTGAATTATCGAGGAGGAAGTTTTTTATTACCTGGCAATAAAGCACTTTCGAAGGAGTGTGATTTGCGGGGAGTAAGCTACGAACTAATAGGTGATGCGGCGGCTAATAATATTTTGGCAGAAATTGCTAATCCGGAGGTAAATCAGGATGCCATGAAATTAGAGAAAGCTCCAAAAATTGCCGTGTACTCTCCGCCCGGAAAACAACCCTGGGATGATGCAGTAACACTTGTTTTAAACTATGCGGAAATTCCTTACGATATCGTATATGACGAGGAGTTATTTAACGACAAGCTTAAAGAGTATGATTGGCTGCACTTACATCATGAAGATTTTACCGGGCAGTACGGTAAATTTTACAGCTCTTTTATGCACGCTGCCTGGTATCAGGCAGAAGTGAAACAAAACGAGACTTTGGCTAAAAAACTCGGCTTTAGTAAGGTGTCTCTGATGAAGTTAAACTCAGCAAAAAAAATTAAAGAATTTGTTTTTAACGGAGGTTTTTTGTTTGCCATGTGCAGTGCAACCGATAGTTATGATATTGCATTGGCAGCAGAGGGTGTTGATATTTGCGAAACTATGTACGACCACGATCCGGCGGATAGGAATGCCCAGTCGAAACTCGATTTTTCCAAAGCTTTTGCTTTTGAGAACTATAAACTTAATATGGACCCCATGTATTATGAGTACTCTAATATTGATACCTACCATACCCGCTACCAATATGGTATTACCGAAAAAAACGACCAGTTTATCTTATTCGATTTTTCAGCAAAATGGGATCCGGTACCTACCATGCTTTGCCAAAATCATACACAAACTATCAAGGGATTTTGGGGCCAAACAGTGGCGTTCAATAAAAATTTTGTAAAAAAGAATGTGCTGGTTATGGGGGAAGCAAAAGCTTTTAACGAAGCTCGTTATATCCATGGTGAACACGGAAAAGGAACTTGGACTTTTTATGCAGGACACGACCCGGAAGATTATCAGCACAGGGTAGAGGAGCCGCCAACCGATTTAAGTTTATATCCAAACTCACCGGGGTATCGTTTAATACTAAATAATATCCTTTTTCCGGCAGCCAAAAAGAAAAAGCAAAAAACCTAAAGTTTGGATTTTTTAGTAAACATATTGGTTAGTGGAGTAGCTGTTTTAATTGCTTCTAATTTGCTTCCCGGAGTTAAGGTAGATAACTTTTTAATCTCGCTGCTTGTAGCGTTAGTGCTGGCTTTTATGAATGCTATTGTAAAGCCTATACTTACTATTTTAACCATACCCATTACCCTTATAACCTTCGGATTATTTTTACTTGTTATAAATGCAGGAATAATACTTTTAACGGATAAGTTGGTAGACGGTTTTTATGTGAAAGGGTTTTGGTGGGCTCTACTGTTTAGTTTCATTTTGTCTGTTACAACCAGCCTTATTAATATGCTGCTTGGTAACAATCGTGCGAAAAATTTCTAAATTTCAACGGAGTTGAGATACCTGAAATCCGATGTTATTCCAATAAACGGTTTTCTCCTTCTTCTATATTCAGGTTAAGAGATTCCATGCCGGCAATACCCTCTATAGAACCTTTTATATGCGAAGCATTCAGTAAAACTTTTTCTAATTGTTTTTCGCGGGCTTTCCAAAGTTTTTCCATGGCGTCACGCTCTCTTTGAATGGAAAGTTTCATACTCATAAAGCCTTCTCGTATAGCACTCCATTGTTCCGAAAACTCGTTGCTTGTAAGGTAATTGTATAACATAGCCATTTTTTCACCTCGGTTTTCCTGATTCTGTAGGGCACCCGCAATTTTTATTAAACTGTTTCTAAGTATGGCCGTAATGGCTTTTACTTCACTAAAACGACAAATCCACACGCCTTCTTTTTCTCCAAAAAAGTCCATATCTCGCGGCATGGTTTCAGTTACTAAAATGGCTACATCGGCTTGCTGAGAACGCATATCGCTTTTTAGTTTTTCAATCCATTCGCCGCTAAACGCTTTGGTTCGTTTACTTTCAAAAATTATTTTTCCGCAGGGTTGCCCAAGTTTATTACGAACTGTTAATACGCAATCTGCTCCTTTTACGCCTTTCCCAACTTCTTCAATCAAATCAAAGGGAAAGGAGTTTCTAAGCAACTCTTCCAGTGCTAACTCTTGTACTTCTCCCTGAAGTTGCATACTCCCTTGTTCTGCTTTACGTTGTACCTCCTCTGCCAGTTTTTTTGCGTCGGCAAGTTGTTTTTCCAGTTCTTTTATTTTTAGTTCACTTTTCTCTTGCTCCTGTTTTTTTGCTGCTTCGGTAATTTTAGCGCTTTCTTCATTAATCTTTCTTTGTACCAAAATATCTATTTCATTTGCTTTATCCTCAAGCTCTTTTGATTTTTTCAAATATTCCAACTCCAATTGTCTCACTTCTTTTAATTTCTCATCTTTTTTGGCATTTTCTTCCAAGAGTAGTTTGAGTCGAACCTCATAATCGTCTCCTATCGACTTTCTGAGAGTCTCCTCCATGTTAAGTTTTTGTTTTGTTAATGTTTCCTCAAACTCTTTTTTTAGCTCATTCTCTCTCTTTTTAAAGGCTTCTTCCTTTCTTACTTGCCATTCTTTCACTTTCATTTTTAACTCCCGCTCAACCTCATCCCGAAACACATCAGAAGCGTCAAACTCATGCGAGCAGTTTGGACATTTGATTGTTGATTTGTTGCTCATAAATAAAGCCTTATTGTATGTAAATTTATGCTTTTTATGAGCTACTAATTTGCATATTTATAAACATGTAAACGCCATGAAAAGATTGATAATTGTTAGACATGCAAAGAGTGATTGGGGACATGAGGGTTTGAAAGATATTGACAGGCCACTAAATCAGAGAGGATATCGTGATGCCTACGACATGGCAAATTGGTACTCCGAAAGATACGATAAACCCGATTTAATTGTTACCAGCGATGCTACCAGAGCATTAAGCACCGCATTTATTTTTGCTAGGGTTATGGAAATACCATCCGGTACAGTTTCTGTAAAACCGGAAATTTACGAGGCAAACACCGAAAAACTACGTAGCGTAATTTCAAATTTACCGGATACCGCTAATACCGTTATGTTATTTGGGCACAATCCGGGCTTAACCAATTTTGCAAATGCCATGTGTGAAGATTTGGATTTTGACAATGTTCCCACTACCGGCGTTCTTGCTTTAGATTTAAATACGAAGTCATGGAAAGACTCCGGGAGTATACAGGGTAAAACGGTTTTTTATAAATACCCTAAAGAGTTTAAGCAGTAATTTTTATGGCAAAAAAGAAAACGCCTTACATTAATCGCGAAATAAGTTGGCTTTCGTTTAATGAGCGTGTATTGCAAGAAGCAGAGGATAAAACAACTCCGCTTATAGAGCGACTTAAATTTTTGGGCATATTCAGCAACAACCGCGACGAGTTTTACCGAGTAAGGGTGGCAACCGTAAAACGCCTGGTTAAACTCGGGCGTAAGGCTATTGATATATATGGTGAAGATCCTCAGGAACTTTTAACCAGATTGCAGAGAAAAGTGATAGAGCAACAAAACAAGTTTGAAGCAATCTATCAGGAAATATTAAAGGAACTTGCAGAAAATAACGTATACATTATTAATGAAAAACAGCTAAGCGGGTATCAGCGCGATTTTCTTACAGACTATTTTACCAATGAGGTGTTACCGGTTTTATACCCCATAATGATAGATGATAACAAGCCTTTCCCCTATATGAAAGATAAGGCAAGCTATCTCTATCTTAAAATGGAAACTATAGGTGAGAAGAAGAAAAGAAAATATGCCATTATTGAAATACCCGCTGGTGTTATTTCTCGCTTTGTTATTTTACCAAAACAAGGAAATAAAAGCTACGTCATTTTACTGGATGATGTAATAAGGCTTAATACCGATTTAATTTTTGGCGTATTTGGTTACAGAACCGTTGAGTCATACAACATAAAGCTAACTCGAGATGCGGAGTTGGATATCGATAATGATGTGAGTAAAAGTATGATTGAAAAAATATCCAAAAGTATTAAAGCACGTAAACAAGGCCAGCCGGTTAGGTTTGTTTACGATGCAGCCATGCCCGAAGATATGTTGCAATACATTATGAAAAAACTAGGGATGGCAAAAAAAGATAGCGCCATACCGGGAGGCCGATACCATAATTTTAAGGATTTTATTAATTTCCCAAAATTAGGAGACCAGTCTCTCGTATATAATCATCCTCCCGCTATAGAGCACAAATATCTGAGAGATCACACAAAAACAATTATGGAAATAATGAGAGAGAGGGATATTCTATTGCATTTTCCATATCATAGTTTTAATCACATTATTAATCTGCTCAGAGAAGCCTCCATCAATCCGGTTGTAGAAAGCATTAAAATTACCCTGTATCGTGTAGCCGATTCTTCACGCATTGCCAATGCTCTTATAAACGCTGTTAAAAATGGTAAAAAGGTTACTGTATTGGTTGAATTGCAAGCCCGCTTTGATGAAGAAAATAATATTTACTGGGCTAATAAACTAAATGAAGAAGGTGCCCGTGTAATTTATGGTGTACCCGGATTGAAAGTACATTCTAAATTATTTTTAATTACCGCTCGCGAAAATGGTAAAGAAGTCCGTTATGCCCACATAGGCACCGGCAACTTTAATGAAAAAACGGCTCGTATATATACTGATTTCAGTTTGCTTACCTGTCATCGTTCTATCACCGCCGACTTAAATAAAGTATTTGAGTTTTATGAAAATAATTTTAAGGTAGAGCAGTATAAACATCTAGCAGTGGCACCCTTTTACATGCGAAAAATATTTACGCAACTAATCAATAACGAAATACAAGCTGCCAAAAAAGGAAAGCCGGCAGCCATCACCCTTAAAATGAATAGCTTGGTTGATATAGAAATGATTAACAAGCTTTACGAAGCTAGTAAAAGTGGGGTGAAAATCACGTTAATCATTAGGGGTGCCTGCTCGCTGGTTACAGAATTGGAAGGGTGGAGTGATAATATAAAAGCTTATAGCATTGTAGATAAGTATTTGGAGCACGCCCGCGTATTTATTTTTCATAACAACGGTAACGAAAAAATATATATTTCTTCGGCCGACTGGATGAGCAGAAATCTAGACAGTAGAAGCGAGGTGGCTGTACCTGTTTATGATTTGGAAATCAGAAAGCAATTAAAGGACATCATTCAGATTCAGTTAAAGGGAAACACCAAAGTTCGAATAATTGATCGGAAGCAGGAAAATGTGTACGTTAGACCAAAGCCTAACGAACGCAAAATACGTGTACAAGACGAAGTTTATCAATATATTCTTAAAGATAAACCATTCAATAAAAATATTTTGAAACAGAATAAACTTATTATGAACTAACATGGTGTTTGCTGCAATAGATATCGGAAGTAACGCTATCCGCCTGTTATTTTGCAGGGTTTATAAAGTAGATGGCAAACCTCACTTTAATAAAGAGGAACTTATTCGAATGCCGGTAAGACTTGGTGAAGATGTTTTTTTGTACGGAAAAATATCAGAAGAAAAGGCGAAACGTTTAATAACTTCTTTAAAAGGCTTTGGAGAATTAATTAATGCATATGGCGTTCATGCATACCGTGCTGTTGCTACCAGCGCTATGCGCGATGCTTCGAACGGGCAGGCCATTATAGAGAGAATTAAAAACGAATCCGGATTACAAGTAGAAATTATAGATGGGAAGCTGGAAGCAGCGCTTGTTTTTTCGAATCATATTGAGGAGCTTATTAATCCGAAGCACGCATACTTGTATATTGATGTTGGAGGAGGAAGTACCGAACTTACTTTATACTTTAACAGTAAAGTGGTGGCTGCACG
Organism: uncultured Akkermansia sp.; assembly: GCA_964585565.1. GTDB lineage: Bacteria > Bacteroidota > Bacteroidia > B-17B0 > Aurantibacillaceae > Aurantibacillus. Next base: position 421,214 of record CAZPEC010000003.1, read on the forward strand.
CTCGTTTAACATCGGTACGGTTCGTATGTTATTGGATAAAGTAGAAAAGACCGAGTGGGAAGAGATGAAAATATGGCTTAAGCGAAATACCGTTGGTATTCATCCGCTTTATGCCATAGGTTCCGGGGGTAATATAAATAAGATTTATAAAATGAGCGGAAAAAAAGAAACCAGACATTTAAGTTATGACCGCTTAAAGGGAATTTATGACATGCTTAATTCTTATACATACCAAGAGCGTATTGAAAGACTTGACTTAAAACCAGACAGGGCAGATGTAATTGTTCCGGCAGCTAAAATATTTTTAACAGTAATGAAAACAGCCGATATAGAAAAAGTATATGTTCCGCAAATAGGTCTTTCAGACGGGTTGGTACACGAGTTGTATGAAAAGTATACCGCCAAAAAAGTGGTGTGATTAAATCGAAATTCATATTGTTTATTTCATTTGGAATAGCTGATGCCATTGATATTTTTTTGGTGGCTTGTATATTATACCTGGTGTATAATATGGTTAAAGGAACTTCCGCCATCAATGTATTTATTGGTTTGGCATTAATTTATGTAGCGTACATTGTGGTAAGAGCTTTTGATTTGAAATTGTTAGGCTCTATACTAAGTAAATTCGTAAACGTAGGAATTATTGCCATCATTGTACTGTTTCAGCAAGAAATAAGAAAATTTTTACTGTATCTGGGTTCAACAGAGCTTTTTAGGAGAAGCGGTTGGAAGGGATTTATTAAACAGAGTTTTGGAAATCATGATGCGGAAATAACGGCAAATTCCATTAAGGAAATTAGCTTGGCATGCCAAAACATGAGCGAAACAAAAACCGGAGCCTTAATCATTATTTCCCGAAAAACAGATTTGAAGTTTTACGAACAAACCGGTACGCCCGTAGAAAGTTCTATCACTGCCAAGATGCTGGAAAACATTTTTTTTAAAAACTCCCCTCTTCACGATGGGGCAGTTATCATAAAAGATAATCGTATTGCTGCCGCACGTTGTGTTTTACCGGTAACCGATAGAGAAAACTTTCCCGAACATTATGGCATGAGGCATCGAGCTGCTGTTGGAATTACTGAAATAAGCGATGCAATAGCCATTACCGTGAGCGAACAAACAGGAGCTATTTCGCTCACGCAAAGAGGAGAAATTCATTCCAACCTAAGTAAAGAAAAACTAATTTACCTAATGGAAAAAAACTTCCAGTCATCGTAAGAAAAGCCTGTTTCTTGATAGATATTTTCGGGTTGTTACTTGGTAAAGCTGGTTAGCTCGCTTCTACCTGCATACTTGCCTTTGTCTGAATACGTTTCTGATTTGATATTTCCGTATTCTTCATTAAACCAAATCACCGATTTTGCTTTGGCAGAAAAAATTGTTTTAATCTCGGAGGATTCGGTTATTTTAAAACACTCAAAGGTCCCGGCGGGGGTAGTAACCGTTTCTTTTGCCTCTACTTTTCTGTCGGTAACTTTTATTGTCATATCCGACATGGGAATTACGGCCCCTTCTTTGGTTTTAATGGTAAACTTAATGGTGGCATCTTTTAGGGATTGTCCTATTTTTAAGTTAGAGGGATATTCTACATTATTACCGTCAACAGTTACTTCCATGTCTTTATATGCCTCAGCTTGCTGTTGCGGCATGTACATTTTCATGTCAAAATATAAAATGCCATTTTCACACTTAATGGTAAAATCGTTTTTAACGGTTAGTTTTCCTTTTTTGTCATAATTTTCTTGTTCAGCACTAGCGGTAGCACCACTACCAAACTTATTTACCTTCTTGTATACAGTTTTTGTGCTTCCGGTAATTTTATCTTTACTGTCGTAGTGTGTTGAGGTTGCAGAGCTTCCTTCTTTAAAGAAGAAAATAGTTGAACAATCTGAAGGTAATAGAGTGAAACCAAAAAGGATTACTGATAATAAAACAGCGGAGATAATTTTTTTCATAAAGTCTATTTTATAGGGTTAAAATTAAGATTTTGACGTAAAGGCAAATTGTTAAATAATATCCATCAAGTAAAATTATTTATAAATAATTGAAATTCTACGGCTTAATTCCTTTGTTTTTGAAACAAGTTTCTCTACATCACATTCTTTTTTGTCGTGTGCGAGTACTACTCCCATCCGCCTGTAAGGTCGGGTGGTAGGCTTATTAAAAATACGAATATCAGTACCGGATTCTTTAAGTACGTTTTCAACTTCTTGGTATTCTTTTGGAACACCTTCTTTATCAGCTAAAATTACGGCAGAGGCTCCGCTTCTTTCTAACGTAATTTCCGGAATAGGAAATCCGCAAATGGTGCGTGCATGTAATTCAAACTCATTTAAGTTTTGCGTTCCTGCCAAGGTAACCATCCCGGTATCATGTGGCCTGGGAGATAGTTCTGAAAAGTAAACTCCATTAGTTGTCAGAAAAAATTCCACTCCCCATATCCCCGAGCCACCGAGTGCTTCGGTAACCTTAGCAGCCATTTCTTGTGCTGCTTTTAAGTCTTCACTCCTGATGGGGCATGGCTGCCAACTCTCCTGATAATCTCCGCGTTCCTGGCGGTGTCCAATGGGTGGACAAAACAAGGTGCTTCCATTCTTCTGAGTAACCGTTAAAAGTGTTATTTCGGAATCAAAGCGGATGAATTCTTCTATAATCACTTCTTTATAGTCTCCGCGTGAGCCTTCCATAGCGTAATTCCAGGCTTTTTCAATATCTGCTTCCGATTTAATTACACTTTGTCCTTTTCCACTACTGCTCATTAATGGTTTTACTACACAGGGAATGCCAATTTGTAATACATTTTTTTTAAACTCTTCCAACGTAGAGGCATACAAGTATTTTGCGGTGCGCAGTCCCAGTTCTTTGGCAGCCAGGTCGCGTATCGCTTTTCTGTTCATGGTAAAGTTTGCTGCTTTAGCGCTTGGAACTACGGTATAACCTTGTTTTTCATAATCAAAAAAGCGTTCGGTTCTAATGGCTTCAACTTCCGGCACAATAAGATTGGGCTTGTGTTTTTCCACTAATTTATCCAGGGCATTGCCATCCAGCATATTTATTACTTCAAATTCCTGTGCAACCTGCATAGCTGGAGCACCTGCATAATTATCTACGGCTATAACATATTGTCCCAGTCGTTGTAACGAAATAACTAACTCTCTTCCAAGTTCTCCACTTCCAAGCAATAAAATTTTATTTTGTTTCATAGCTTAATTTTCAAAAAATTAATTTGGAGGGTTTCGGGGTATTTGTGATGAAAAGCGGCGTATATACCGTATCCTAAAGCCAAACCGGCGCTACCGTATATTACTGACCATATTTTTCTTTTTTGGCGTGCATTTCTTTCATAGCCCAGTATATAGGCATCTTGGTCAAAAAAATTAGGATGGCTTACGCTGCTATGCTTAATACGCACTTTTGTGATTCCACTCAATGCCATAAAACCATAGGGGAGAACAGGTCCCCAAAAAGTACCGCTCATTCCTCCCAACATTCCTGCAATAGTAGCTCCAATGGCACAGCCAACAGGTTTAAAACCACGCCTGGAGTCTTTTTCTCCTTTCATAAAATACCACATTTCTTCGCGGGTAAACCAATTATACTTTAGTGAATCCTGTTCATAATAGTAGCGTTTGTATCCATCGGAATATAATACCATGTATAGTTGATTGGGTTCGTAATGTAATTTTTTACCCGGTTTTTTAGCATCATTTATGGTAACAGCTCCAAGGAGCGTATCCAATACTTTTTCACCGATTACCTGCCCGTTCAGTAGGTATAGTGTGTCGGTTTGTGATTTTAGAGTAAAAAAAATAAAAAGTAAAGGCAGCAGGTAGGTAAAGTTGAATTGCCGAACAATCATTTGACTAAGTTATGGCTTTGGCGGCAAATAGTAAAATATTAAACCTAATTAGATATCTTTGTTATCTATGCCTTCCGTACTTATTATGGTTGCTCATCGCCCTCGTCGTTCGCCGAGCCAGCGTTATCGTTTTGAACAATATTTGCCTCATTTGGAGAATAAGGGTTTTATTTTTACTTGGTCGTATTTACTCAACGAAAATGACGATATAATTTTTTATTCCAAAGGAAATTTAATCAAAAAGCTACTTATTTTATGTAAAGCATTTATCAGGCGCTTAAAGGACGTGCGTTGTTTTTCAGAGTATGATATTATTTTTATTCAGCGGGAGGCTTTTTTTTTAGGGACTTCTTATTTCGAGAGAAAAGCTGCTAAGAGTGGAAAAAAAGTGATTTTTGATTTTGATGATGCCATTTGGTTGCCCGATACCAGTCCGGGTAATAAAAAGTGGGAATGGCTTAAACGCCCGTTAAAGTTTTATGAAATTGCCGGCTGCGCAACCAAGGTAATTGCCGGAAGTCAATATTTAGCAGGGGAGGCCTTAAAGGCAAACAAAAATGTAGTGGTGATACCTACTACAATAAATACGGAGATTCATAAACCCTTAAGTAATCAGAAAAGTAGTAAAATAACCATAGGGTGGAGCGGTAGTTTGAGCACGACTAAACACTTTGAAGAATTGCTGCCCGTATTGAAAAAAATTAAGAAGCAATTTCCGGAAGTACAGATAAAGGTTGTTGGTGATGCGTCGTACAAAAATGATTTGCTTGGCATAGAGGGCTTAGCCTGGACAGAAGATAGCGAGGTAAAAGAACTAAATAGTTTTGATATTGGTGTTATGCCCATCCCGCACAATGAGTGGTCAAAAGGAAAATGTGGATTAAAAGCGCTTGCATACATGGCTTGTGAAATACCGGTAGTTGCATCTGCTGTGGGAGTCAATACGGAAATTATAAAACACGAAGAAAACGGATTGTTGGCTAATACAGAAGAAGAGTGGTTTTCTTGCTTAGAAAGACTTATGCTGGATGCTGATTTGCGAAAAAAAATCGGTAAAGCCGGAAGAAAGACAGTCGAAGAACGCTATTCTGTCACGGCAAATTTTGAAAAATATTTGCAGGTTTTTGAGCAGTAATTTTTACAGGAGAAAAAAGTATTTACAATGTTTTTAAAGGCACCAGTTTATTGATTCAATTCCTCTTTCTTTTAAAAACAAATTAGTTTTTGAAAAATGTTTGCATCCAAAAAAAGCGCCTCTTGCCAGAGGAGATGGGTGTGCGGCCTCTAATATGAGATGTTTAGTACTGTCAATTAATTCTTTTTTGGCTCTCGCATAATTTCCCCAAAGCAAAAAAACAATATTCTTTTTTTGCTCTGAAATTATTTTTATTACCGCATCGGTAAATTTTTCCCAACCTTGGTTTTGATGACTGCCGGCTGAATTTTGTCGAACAGTTAAGGTGGCATTTAATAGAAAAACTCCTTGTTTAGCCCAATTTTCTAAATTTCCGGATAGCGGAATTTCGCATCCTATATCATTTTTTAACTCTTTAAATATGTTTATTAAACTGGGAGGAAATCGTATACCATCGTTTACCGAAAAGCAAAGCCCATTGGCTTGTCCTTGCCCATGATAGGGGTCTTGCCCTAGTATAACAACTTTAATATGGTCAAACGGGGTGTAGTTAAAAGCCGAAAAAATTTTACTTCCCGGAGGATATATGATGTGCTGTTTTTTTTCTTCCAGCAAAAATGCTTTTAGTTTTCTAAAGTAATCTGCCTGAAATTCACTTTCCAGTACCGGTTTCCAGCTGGCGTGTATAGTTGGATTAACTTCAATTTTCATTTGGCAATAAACTATTGATGTATGCTACACTTGCCGCTTTTGTGTGTGGTGTAGTTTTTGCACTGTTCGTAAAAACTCCTTACTTTTCCTGTAGCGTCAAAATATTTTATTTTATGGCTACATCGTACATTGGGTCCTGAATTGTTAATAGAGTCTTTTTTCCGATTTTGAGCATTTTTCTCCTGCGCATAATGCGTATAATAATCGGCATCTATTTTTTTGTATTCTTCCAAGCTGAGCGAGTCGCTTATCTTCCCGGAACATTTATCAAGATAATAATTATAGCGAATATTGTAATCCTTTTGTGCAATGGGAATTTGAGTTAAGTGTAATTGAAATTTTTTAAAACAGGCTTCCAGAATTTCCGGAGAAACAATACTGTCCAGTCTGCAATCACAGATGGTTGGAAAGTTGGAGTCCGAAAATATACTGTCGGGGACGCGAAGCAATTTTTTTAGGTTTTCTTTTTGTCCGGGCAAATAACAGTTTTCCGATTTATAGAAAGAGTCGTAAGACGTATTTTCTTGTATAACTCCTTCGCATTTTCTTTGTTTTATGAGATAATTGGAAAAATTCATGGAATAATAAAATGCCGTATCAAAATATTTGCCGTCGTTTACGGCAAAGGCAATTTTATTTGGCAGATATACAATTTGTATTTTACTGCATGGAGCATTTTCCATATCTAACGGCCCGTAAGAACTACAGGAGGAAAGAAATAAAAAACAACTTATAAGGAAAGTAAAATGCTTCACGGCTACCAAGTTACAAAATAATTGTGAGGATTGTTCGGTTGCTTTTTACTTACCTGTTGGTGTTATAGCTTTATTTACTCTTAAATAAATGGTTTCGGCAATTTTTGAAAAATATTTCTCAATTATTTTGTTTGGATTATTTTGATCAACCGGAAATTCCTGTTCCGCAACTCCGGAATTTATTTCTTTGGCATCGTAGGTGTATACCGTGTAGTGAACGACTATTTTACGATTACTGTTTTTAATTCCGTTACTCAAATCTGCGTTGGCTGTTCCGGCTTTAATATCCAATTGATTGATAAAAATAAAAATATTGGTTTTATGTTTACCATAAAGTGTCGGAACCAACTTAGCGTTGGTTATTTTAGCATTCATAAAACGCTCATCGCTGTTTGTTTCTACTACAATTTGACCTTTATCAATGTTTTTTTGTTTTTTTTCTTTCACGGGAGGGCTGTATTTTTCCTGATCGGGAATTTTTACGTACTCATAACTCAGGTGCTGATAGATGCTCTCTATTTCCTTTTTATGTTTAATGGTGTCTTCCATTAAGTCTATTACTCCGTATTTATTGTTTTTAAATGCTTTATAAAGCTGTTCGTTTAATCCGTCGCGAAATTTATGTTTGATTTGTTTGCCATTGAGTCCGGTTTCTTTGTTTATATAATAATCTATTTCACTGTTATAAAGTTTGGGCTCAAAAGGAATAAGCATGACTTTGTTTGTTGCAGCGTTATTTTTTGATGCGTTATCCCGATTAATGGTAGTATTTTGGGCAGTTAAGCTGCCAAGCACAATAAAGAGAATGCATGTAACTAAGCTTCGCATGGTGCTTTATAACGTTGTTTTATAAAAAGGTAACACTATCCCCTCAGCCAATCGGTATTAGCATATACCATAAGCGCCAAAACAATAATCAGGCCAACCTGATTGGCATAGTATATAACCTTATCGGAAACTTTTTTTCCTGTAAGCATTTCCCACAAAATAAACATAATATATCCTCCATCCAGCATAGGAATTGGTAAAAAGTTCATAAAAGCCAACGCCAGTGATAAAAATGCGGTGAACGACCAAAAAGCATGCCAATCCCAGGTTGGACTCATTTGCTGCACCATGGTATAAAAACCGCCTACTTGCTTGTGTGCCTCGCTTACGGTAAAAATTACAACAAACTGTTTTACCTGAAGCAACATCAATTCCATTCCATCCCTAAATCCCTGTATGAGTGATTCAAAAAAACCATAACGAATTTCCTGAATTTTAAAATCTTCTATGGGAGCAGGAATAAAGCCAATGGTTCCTTCTTTTGTTACCTCGGCTTCAAGATGGATGATGTTTTTCTCTGTAACGGTAATATCCGGATTTACTTCTTTTCCGGGTCTTAATACGGTAAGCATTACTTTTTTTCCCGCACTTGTTCGGAGAGCAGCTCTTAACTCATCAAAAAAATTAACCGGTTTTCCGTTTACTTCCGTAATTATATCTTCTTTTTTTAACCCCGCTTTTGCTGCATTGCTGGTAGAGTCAACCAAAGCTACCTTGGCTTTGTAACGGGGGGATATGAAGTCGGATTTTTTTAATGATTTAAGAATAACGGCTCTGTGTACATCACTAACCGGAATGGAGAAGGGTTGTCCGTTTGCTCTCACTCCGTCTATACTTTGTACTCGATTCATAATGATATCTACCGGTACTCTCCTAAGAGATTGAATGGGTTTTTTATCAAGTCCAAGCACGTGATCTCCGTTACGCAGGCCCATTTTATAGGCAATGGAATCTACCATTATTCCGTTTTTTAGGCTCGAAATGGGTAATACATCTTTACCGTATGTCCATAGCAACATCCAAAAAATAAAAATCCCCAGAAAAAAATTCACGAGTATGCCTCCCATCATTACTAATAAACGCTGCCATGCGGGTTTACTTCTAAGCTCCCATGGTTTTGGTTCAGCATTTATGATGCTTTTGTCCATTTGTTCATCAACCATGCCCGCAATTTGAACGTATCCGCCAAGAGGAAACCAGCCTATACCATATTCGGTATCGCCTATTTTTTTCTTTACTAGTGGAAAATTTAGTATTCCGGCAAACGGAAAAAGAAAATCAAAAAACAGATAAAACTTCTCTACCCGACATTTAAACTTTTTGGCAAACCAAAAATGTCCAAACTCATGAAGGGTTATTAATATGGTGAGACTAAGAAAAAGCTGTGCAATTTTGATAAACATAACGGTTCCTCTTTAAAAATAACCTTTAAAGATACATCTTTTAATGTAGCCTAAATCATACCGTTTTTTGATTTTATCAAATTTTAATGGAATGAGCGTAATTAAGAGCAATTATTCTGGCTTCTTTGTCAACCTGCCGCAGTGTTTCATAATTCATGTTGGTTGGCTTATGGCATTGTTGCATGGAATGTTCTACCACATTGGCAATATCTGTAAATCTAATCGTGTTTTTCAAAAAGCAATCTACGGCTATTTCATTCGCAGCATTTAGGATACAGGGATAGTATCCTCCTTTTTGCAACGCTTCGTAGGCAATTTTAAGGCATGGAAAAGAATCTGTATCCGGTTTTTCGAAGGTGAGTTCGGGGTATTTGCTGAAATTGAATCTTTCAAAATGGTTGCTGATTCGGTTTGGGTAAGCAAAGGCGTATTGAATGGGAAGTTTCATGTCCGGAAGCCCCATCTGAGCCTTAATGCTTCCGTCGGTAAATTGCACCATGCTATGAATAATGCTTTGCGGATGAACAACTACTTCTATTTGTTCGGCTTTAACGTCAAATAACCATTTGGCCTCAATTACCTCCAGGCCTTTATTCATGAGTGTGGCTGAATCAATGGTTATTTTGGCACCCATGTTCCAGTTGGGGTGCTTTAGTGCCTGTTGTGCTTTTACATGTTGAAGTTCGCTTGTTTTTTTCCCTCTAAAGGGTCCGCCACTGGCAGTTAAGATAATTTTTTCCGTTTCGTTGGCCATTTCACCGGCCAGGCATTGAAATATAGCCGAATGCTCGCTATCTACCGGAAGTAGTGAAACACCATTTTCAACGACAGCTTGGCTAACCATTTCACCTGCCACAACCAGGGTTTCTTTGTTGGCCAGGGCTATATTTTTTTTTTGTTTAATCGCATTTAATGTGCTGGCCAAACCTGCGTATCCAACAATGGCAGCCAATACCAAATCTATACTATCCATTTCTACAATCTGCTCAATAGAACGTAATCCGGTAAATACTTTAATATCTTTGGAATATAGGGCATCTTTTACCTGTTGATATTTACTTTCATCGGCAATAACAACAGCGTTTGGTTCAAATTCAATGGCTTGTTTTATTAATAAATCGGCATTGCTGTTTGCCGCCAGCACTTCCACGCTAAAAAAACCGGGATTTTCTTTAATAACCTGCAGGGCCTGTGTTCCAATACTGCCGGTAGATCCCATTATGGCAATTCTCTTTTTATTTTTAATCATAAAAGGTCAGCAAAAGTGCTTATTATTTCTGTAAACTGAAACTGGGTACATCTAATTAATTTAGTTGTTTTCACATTTAAAAGCTGTTAAAAAAGCAGTAGATTTGTGATAATACGAAATGTGGTATTATTTTTGGAAATCATAAGCTAAACAAGTAAATATGAAAACTATTTTAACATTGCTGAGTGCTTTTTGTTTATCTGCCTTTACACTTATTGCCGGAGATGGAGATAAAGTCCCTGCTGCGGTTGTAAAAAAGCTGGATGGAACCAAAGTAAATTCAAATACATTCAGTAACGACGGAAAGCCCATTATTATCAGTTTTTGGGCAACCTGGTGTAAGCCTTGCAAAAAAGAGCTGGATGCCATTGCAGAGGAATACGATGATTGGGTAAAAGAAACCGGTGTTAAACTTATTGCCATTAGTATAGACGATGTTAGAAGTTCCGCCAAAGTATCTACCGACGTGAAGACAAAAGGTTGGAAATATGAGGTTTATCTAGATGAAAATCAAGATCTTAAAAGGGCAATGAACGTAAATAACGTACCTCACACCTTTATTGTAAACGGTAACGGACAAATTGTTTGGAGCCATAATTCCTACATTGATGGGGACGAGCAAAAACTCTATGAAAATGTAAAAAAAGTAATTAAGGGTGAAGCACTTTCACATTAGTTCCGATTTTTTTACATTTACGCATGAATTTTGAAAAAATGTTAAAAAGCGGCCTGTGTGCTGCTTTTTTAACGCTAATCTCGCTAAAACCTTTTAATGCATTAGCTCAGGAAGATGCTGTTAAGGATTTTGCTTCCTCCATTCATGGCAACTTTCAAATAGATGCGCAATACTACGAGCCTGACTCTTTAAGAGGTGCTCCATACATTCCCGAAAAAATGCTTTCCAATGCTTTTGGAAATTTGATGTTTAACAAGGGAAAATTCTCTGCCGGTGGTAGGTACGAAGCCTACAATAATGTAATGCAGGGTTTTGACTCACGTTATAAAGGGCAGGGAATAGTAAACCGCTTTGCACGTTATCAAGACAAACTTTTGGATGTTACCATTGGCAATATTTACGAACAGTTTGGAAGCGGTTTGGTTTTTAGAACCTATTACGAACCCGGTTTGTTATACGATAATTCGCTGGACGGAATAAGAGTTATATCCAATCCTTTCAGAGGAATTACCTTAAAAGGCCTGGTTGGCAAGCAACGCAGTTTTTTTACAGTTGGCCCGGGAATAGTGAGAGGATTTGACGGAGAGCTAAACATAAATGAATTGTTGGATACCCTGTTTAAATCAAAAACTAAATTTATTGTGGGTGGAAGCTTTGCCAGTAAATACCAAGCAGATAACAACCCTGATTTAATTCTTCCCGAAAACGTGGGATGTTATGGTGGTCGCCTCAACATATTAAATGACATTATTAATGTGTACGGAGAATACGTTTATAAAATAAACGACCCCAGTGCAGATAACATTTCTAACTCGGGTGGAAAAACATACTACAGCTACAAAAACGGCGAGGCCATTTTTCTTTCAACATCGGTAGCACTTGAAGGGTTTTCGGTATTGCTGCAAGGAAAACGAATAGATAACATGGGATTTAGAAGCGACCGAGATGCTACCTTGCAAAACCTTTTAATTAATTACTTACCGGCAACCACACGTCAGCATACATATTTAATGCCGGCTTTTAATCCTTATGCTACACAGCCAAGAGGCGAAGTTGGGGGGATGGCCGAAATTCAATACAAATTTCAAAAGGGAACGCTGTTAGGAGGAAAATACGGTACGGAAATTACCCTTAATGCTTCGGTTGCTCACGGACTCAAGCAGTACAATGTAGATGATACACTTACTCACTCTACACTCTACAAAACCAAATACGAGGAGGTAGGGGAGTTGTATTACGAAGATGTTTTTATTGAGGTGAATAAAAAAATAACCAAAAAACTAAAAACTTCTTTTATGCTGGCACGTCAGTTTTATAATCGTAACATTGTTCAGTTTGGCAGCCCCAACGCAGGCTATGAAAATATTGTAGCGAATATGTTTGTAGTGGATGTTACATACAAATACAAGGCCAACGCTGCTATTCGTTTTGAGGGGCAGGGGTATTTCAGCGAAAACAAAAAAAATCCTAATGCCGGAAGTTGGGTTACCGCCATGGTGGAATGGAATCCTAACGGGCACTGGTTCATTGCCCTGTTAGATCAATACAATTACAGTAATCCGGAAACTCCGCTTCGCCTGCATTATCCTCTTGCCAATATTGGGTATACTACCGGAGCACACCGCATATCTGTGAGTGTAGGTAAACAAAGAGCCGGTATTTTTTGCGTTGGGGGCGTTTGTCGTAACGTTCCGGCATCAAGTGGAGTAGCTATTTCAATTACGAGTTCTTTTTAGTATATTTAAACAATTAAAATTGGTTAGCAAAATGAGGTTAATTAAAATAAGTACAGTTATCGTATTCGCCTTTTTCATGGTAATGTCCTGCGATAAGGTTAAAAATCCTATACCCGTTAAGCAAACGGCTGTGGGAACTAACTTTATTACCAAAACCAACGAGTCGAAAGTTAATTTTCGCAAGGTGTTTTTGGAGGATTACACCGGTCATACCTGCGGAAATTGCCCTGCTGCCGCAATTGTAGCCGAGAATTTATATAACCAATACAAAGATACCCTGGTGGTTATTGCTGTTCATGCCGGTTTTTTTGCCCGAACTAACTCCAGTTATCCTACTTCTTATACTACTACTGTTGGAAATGCTTGGGACGGAGCCAGTGGTTTTGGTGTTAGTGCCGTGGGTAATCCTAATGGAATGGTTAACCGAAAAGATTATCAGGGAGGACTTATTATAAAAGAAACTGCCTGGCCAGCCTCCGTGGCTTTGGCAAAAAAAGACACCTTTTACGTAAGACTCCATTTAACCAGTAATTACGATCCCGGACCCCGTGCCTTAAACGTAACCAGCAAACTTAAATTTTTGAAAGCATACCCTAACGATGTTCGTCTTACCCTTGTACTAATGGAGGATAGCATAATAGGCAAGCAAAAAGATTATTCTCAAAATCCCGATATGGTACCCAATTACGTTTTTATGCATATGCTAAGAGATGATATAAATGGACCATGGGGAGCAGTTGTGAAAACAGCACCTATTGCTGTTAATGATTCGGTGATTGTACAGAATAATAATTTTGCCGTAAAAGAAAATTTTAATGATAAGCAGTTGTATCTGGTAGCTTTTGTGTACGACGCCGTAACCCGTCAGGTACTTCAAGTTGAAAAGGTGAAAATAAGGTAGAACACTCGTGTTTCTCTCAAATTCTCTAAGGCTGTTTCGTCAACATATTTTTTTCACTGTCGCCTTGCTGACTGCTTTTTTCTTGTACGCGACGGGAATAAGTTTTCCTTACATAAGCTGGGATGACCCCGAGATGGTTTTTCGAAATACAGACGTAAAACACCTTAATTTTTTTTCCTTTTTCAGTCGTCAGTATGTTGGGAATTATATTCCTCTAACCATGTTGGTTCATTCCCTTAATTTTATATTGTTTGGAGAATACACGTGGGGACATCACCTTGTAAGTATACTCGTTCATTTGGCAAACGGCTTGTTGGTATATCTTTTATGCATAACACTTTTTGACAAAAAAAACATAGCCTTCTGCGCCGGAGCTATTTTTCTTCTTCACCCACTTCAGGTTGAATCCGTAAGTTGGATAGCCGAGTTTAAAACCTTAGGGTATTCTCTTTTCTTTTTGTTGGGTTTGTACGTTTACACAAGTCAATTACTATATCAACGTAAAGCAAAGTGGTGGGTACTCCCATTACTTTTTATTATTTCCTGTTTGTTTAAACCGGCGGCAGTTGTTTTTCCTTTGGCGCTTTTAAGTATAGATGTATTTGTTAAGCGCGAATTTAATGTTGGCATGCTTTTAAATAAAATTCCCCTTTTTGCCATTTCACTTCTGTTTGGGTTGATAAATATTAAAACACAGGCAGCAGCCCAATTTATTAATTATGCACATCAATTTACTCTGCATCAAAAATTTTTAAATGCAGGCTATGCTATTTACTCATATCTGTATCTTTTTTTGGTACCTGTTAAGTTAAGTATAATTTATCCTTTTCCCGATACAGATGTGCTGAAAAAAATAATAGGTATTGCAGTATGGCTTATTCTTTTTGCGGTATCTATTTATTTTTACCGAAAGAAAAAATTTAATTGGTTTTGGCCTATACTGTTTGTTTTTTTGAACTTGTTGCTGGTTCTGCAATTCGTGCCCTTTGGAGAGGTTTTGTACGCAGATAGGTACATGTACCTGCCACTTATGGGATTGGGAGTTCTGTGTGCGTTATTGTTTGATAAAATAAATTTAAAAATTCCATTTATTGCCATAACTGTTAGTTTTATCTTATCAGGCTTTACGTTTATGCGCATACAAAAATGGAAAAACAGCATAACTCTTTTTGAAGACATTATTAAAAAATATCCGGATAATTTTCTTGCTCTTAACAGTTTAGGGGTGGAATATATGATGAAGAATAATAATGACAAAGCTTTACTATATTTTAATAGGGCCATAGAAAGTGCCCCTAATAACTACAAGAGCTATTACAATAGGGCGCTGCTATACCTAAAAAATAATCAGCCGAAGGCAGCAATAAAAGACTTAGATAAAACACTTGGCATATATGATTACCACAAGGCCTATATTGCCAGAGCCTCATCTTATTACGCATTAATGGATTACGATAAAGCGAGAATTGATGCAAAAACGGCTCTTTTTAAAGACTCAAAAAATGCAAAAGCGTATTTTATTCTTGGCAATTGTGAGAACGATCAAAATAAATTGCAAAGTGCTGTTGAGTTATACAGCAGAGCTATTGAATTAAACAAAGATGAGCCGGACTTTTACTTTAAACGAAGTATTGCTTTGGGAAAACAACAAAACTTTATGGAGTGTATATCAGACCTAAATACCACATTAAAACTGAATGCAAATTACACGGAGGCTTATTATTGGAGAGCGGTAGCTAAGGTAAACCTAAACGAAAATCCTTGCGAAGATTTTAAACGGGCCGCACAAGGAGGTTACCAAATCGCCCAATCCGCATTTCAAAAATATTGTGGCAATTAAAAAGGACTTTGTTTTCTTATAATTCTGCCAAACAGCTTTGGAAAAAATCTTTTGAGAAAAACAGCTTTCAGTTCTTTCCCTCCAACAAGTATTTCTTCCTTGTTTTTTTGGATAGCTTTTAAAATAATTCCTGCACATTTTTCTGCACTCATGGCGTTTACATGGCTTTCATCCATTTTGCCATGAGCACCACTTTCGGTTATCGCATTAATAGAAATATTGGTTTTTATTTTACCCGGACAAACAATCAGTGTTTTTATACCTTCTTTTTCAGTCTCCAGCCTAAAAGATTCAAAATAACCGTGTAAGGCATGTTTAGCGGCAGAGTAGCCGGAACGCAGATAAAACCCAAACTTGCCGGCAATACTGCTTATGATTACAATATGCCCTTTTTTTTGCCTCAACATGTATGGAAGCACGGCTTTAGTAAGATTAACCGCAGAAAAATAATTTATTTCCATTAGTTCTCTATCGGTTTCAATAGGTGTTTTGATTGCTTCTGCGCGCTGGCTCATACCACCGTTATTAACTATAATATCTATTCTTCCGAATTTGTTGATAACCTGAGCAGCGAGGCCGGAGGCATTACTTGTGTCTTTTAAATCAAAAGGTAAAATAAGCAAATCCAGTTCCTGAAGTTTACATTGCTTTGCCACTCGTTCTAATTCTTCTTTGCGTCGGGCAGATAAAATAAGGCGCGCCTCCTCTTTTGCAAGCGTTAAAGCAAGGGCTTCACCTATGCCTGACGACGCACCGGTTATCCAAATTACTTTATCTTTAAAAAAACTCATTGCTTTTCAATCAAATGTACTACTTTTTGTACTTCTATACTTTCAATACAAGCGCACTTTCCTCCTTTCCTGCAATCATTACAGTTTTTTTCAATAACCAGTGCCTGAGCTTTAGCTCCTATTGGTGCCCACCTGCCCGGGTGTATGGGACGCATAGGTGCAAATAATCCAATTGCTTTTTTTCCTAAAGCTGCCGCAATATGTAAGGGGCCGGTACTGGCCGCTACGAGTACATCACACAGGTTAATAAAAGAAATAAATTCATTTAGAGTTAGTTTTCCGGTAATATCAATAGCTTTCGGATTGTTATTACAAAACTCTTCGAGTGCAATACTGTCTTCTTTATTTCCACTAATAAAAATTTGATATTTTTCTTCAGGTAAAGCCTGAATAAGTTTAGAAAAATTTTCGAGCCCCCATTCGCGTGCACTGCCTTTGCTTTTCGGATGAATAATTATTCTGGTTTTGGTCTTATCGAGCATATTTACGAACAATTCATTTGCCATGGGTAACACATTAGTAAAGCGGTAGTAGGCAGGTATTTGCTCAATATTGTAATTTGTGTTTATTCCAAAAAATGAAAGCAACTTGATATTTAATTGTGCTTCATGTAAATCGGAATTTTTTCGCGATAATTTAATTAAATGATTACAACTAAACCAATGATAAATGCGGTTGCGGGTTCCTACTCTGTTTGTTATTCGGGCCCACTTGGCCAAAAAAGCAATTTTCTTTACCGGAAATACATGAAGTATCGTGTCAAAATGGTAGGATTGTAAAATCGTAATTTGTTCATTTCGACTTTTCTGTAAAAGTGTATCGTAATTAATGAACTCATCTACAAACTCACTGAGTTCTATAACAGCTTTGGTGTAGGTGCGCCCTAAAAAATAAACTTTACTATTGGGAATACTTTGTTTAATAATACCGGCCATAGGCAGAGTAAGTACCACGTCGCCAATAGAATCTGTTCGGCTTATGAGGATTTTTTTATCAGCCATTTTTGTACAGCATTCTTAGTTTTTTATACTTCAGGTAAGTGGCGTAGGCCGATATTTTCGAAATCAGAAATCCCGCCTTTCCGTCCAAAAACCCCAATTTTAAAATATAGTGGTCAATAAACTTGGCTGTTGGGTTAATAATTAATTTGTAGAACGGAGCCTTTTTGTTTTTTTCAAAAAATGCTCTGGAAGCTATATCGGTAAAATATTCTACTTGCTTGTAATGATCGTTAATTGTATAGTAACTGTAATGTAAAATATTTCCTTTTAAATACCCGGCATTTTTATCGCCCGCAAATAGTTCATATTTATCATGTGGATTTATTCCGGTCCAGGCACCTTTTCGGCTATCCCATAAGCGCAGTTTTTTGTCCGGATACCAGCCGCAGTGTTTTACCCAATGACCGCAGTAATTGGTTAGGCGATTCATGTAGTAACCTTCTTTAGTAAAATTATTTTTTTCGGATAAAATAGATTGCTGCAATGTTTCATCCAACGCCTCATCGGCATCTAACGATAGAATATGCGGGTTTTTAGCGTACGTAATGGCTCTGTTTTTTTGTTGAATATGTCCGTCAAAAGCGTGTTGATAAAAACTTACGCCGTATTTTTTACAAATTTCTTCTGTTTTGTCGGTGCTGAACGAATCTAATACCACAATTTCATCAACCACATCTTGCAGCGATTGCAGGCAGCGCTCAATGTTCTTTTCTTCGTTAAATGTGATAATAACAGCAGAAATCTGCGGCATGCGGTAAAGATAGGAATTTATCATACGTTTCTTAATCATAAAGCCCAATCATTTTTTATCATAAGTATTAACTGTATCTTTAATCCATGAATGTTAGCATAATTCAAGCCGCTTTATACTGGGAAAACAGAGAAAAAAATCTGGAACACTTAGAACAATTACTGAATAGCGTAAATACCAATACTCAACTGATTGTTTTGCCCGAAATGTTTACCACAGGTTTTACCATGAAACCCGAGATATATGCTGAGCAAGAACCCGGCCCCGGATTGCAGTGGTTACAAAAAATGGCTGCCGAAAAAAATGTGGTAATTGCCGGAAGCATTTCTGTGCAGGAGAATAAAAATTATTATAATCGCTTGTATTGGGTGAAGCCTGATGGTAGTTTTTTAACGTATGATAAACGGCATCTTTTCAGAATGGCCAAGGAAGATGAACATTATACAGGCGGAAAAAATAAGTTAATTGTTGATTTAAATGACTGGAGAATATGCCCCCTTATTTGTTACGATTTGCGTTTTCCTGTTTTTTCTCGGAATCGTTTTATAAATGGCCGTTGGGAATATGACGTGTTGATTTATGTGGCGAATTGGCCTGCTGCTCGCGCTTATCCCTGGAAACAACTGCTTATTGCCCGTGCCATCGAAAATCAATGCTATGTGGTAGGAGTAAACAGAATTGGTGATGATGGCAATGGCGTTGCTCATAGCGGTGATAGCTGTGTTATTAACCCTCGAGGAGAAATTATCAGTACAACAAAACCGAACGAAGAAAGCCTAGAAAGCATTTTTTTAGACAAAACTGCTTTGGAAGATTTCAGAAAAGCTTTTCCGGTAGGGTTGGATGCGGATGGGTTTGGGCTAACTATTTGATTTCCCTACCTAAAAAACTATCTTTGTGAGCCCTTAGTAAAAGGTTTTTACAGGGTTTTGGTATATACGCTATGGATTACAATTTTAAAGAAATAGAAAAATATTGGCAGAATTTTTGGGCGCAAAACAAAACATTTAAAGTCGAGGAAAACACAAGCAAACCCAAATATTATGTGTTAGACATGTTTCCGTATCCATCCGGTGCGGGCTTGCATGTGGGGCACCCTCTGGGCTATATTGCTTCCGATATTGTAGCGCGCTATAAGCGCCACAAGGGTTTTAATGTACTGCACCCCATGGGATATGATAGTTTTGGCTTGCCTGCCGAGCAGTATGCCATACAAACCGGTCAGCATCCCGCCATTACTACCGAACAAAACATTAATCGTTACCGCGAGCAGTTAGATAAAATTGGTTTTTCTTTTGACTGGGACAGAGAGGTACGTACGTCAAATCCCGATTATTATAAATGGACACAGTGGATTTTTATTCAACTGTTTAATGCCTGGTACAATAAAAGTTCCGATAAAACAGAACGTATACAAACGCTTATTGCCGAATTTGAAAAAAACGGAAACATGCAGGTGAATGCGGCTTGCGATGAAGAGGTAAAGAAATTTACTGCAACCGAATGGAACAACTTTTCGGAAAAAGAAAAAAGCGATGTGCTAATGGCTTACCGCATTGCCTATTTGGGAGAAGCCTATGTTAACTGGTGTCCGGCTCTTGGTACTGTATTAGCTAATGATGAGGTAAAAGATGGCGTAAGCGAACGAGGTGGCCACCCCGTGGAAAGAAAATTAATGAAGCAATGGAGTATGCGTATTACTGCCTATGCTCAACGTTTATTAGATGGATTGGAAACTATTGATTGGTCTGAGAGTTTAAAGGAGGCCCAACGCTACTGGATAGGAAGAAGCGAGGGTACGAGTATCAAGTTTAAAGTGATAAGCCAAAAGATAAAAGAAGAGTACACCATAACGGTTTTTACCACCCGTCCGGATACCATTTTCGGAGTTTCTTTTGTTACCTTGGCACCAGAACACGAATTGGTAGAAAAAATTACCATACCCGAACAAAAAAAGGCGGTTGAGGATTATGTTACAAAAGCAAAAAATCGGAGCGAGCGAGAACGCCAGGCCGATGTGAATAAAGTTAGCGGAGTATTTACAGGTTCTTACGTAGAACATCCCTTTACCGGAAAGCCCATTCCTGTTTGGGTGGGCGATTATGTGTTGGCAGGCTATGGAACCGGTGCCGTAATGGCCGTGCCTGCGCATGATGAACGCGATTTTAAATTTGCAAAATATTTTGGCTTAGAACTGCCGCAGGTAATTCAACCCAACTGCGAGCATGACTTTGAAAAAAATGCCTGGGCCGAAAAGGAAGGAAAAGTAATAAACTCTGATTTTTTGAATGGCTTGGATGTAAAAGTAGCTATTAAAAAAGCCATTGAGGAAATTGAACAACGCTATTTAGGGCAAGGTAAGGTAAACTACCGACTGCGTGATGCTGTTTTTGGCCGCCAGCGCTACTGGGGAGAACCTATACCCATTTACTATAAAGACGGAATTCCACAAGCGCTTCCGGAAAATGAATTGCCCCTTAAATTACCCGATGTAGATAAATTTTTGCCCACCGAAGATGGAGAGCCTCCGCTTGCCCGTGCTAAAAACTGGAAATACAAAGGGCAATACGATTATGAGTGGACTACCATGCCCGGATGGGCAGGCAGCAGCTGGTACTTTTTGCGATACATGGATGCGCATAACGTGAATGAATTTGCCGCCAAAGAAAAATTAAACTACTGGAAGAATATTGATTTGTACATAGGAGGCAGCGAGCACGCTACCGGACATTTACTCTATGTGCGCTTTTGGACGAAAGCATTAAAAGATTTAGGGTATATAGAAATGGAAGAACCCGCTCAGAAATTGATAAATCAGGGGATGATACAGGGTACTTCTGCTATTGTGTACAGGGTGAATGGAACAAATAAAATAGTATCGTATGGGTTGATTAAAAATTACGAAACAACAGCTATTCATATAGACGTTAATTTAGTAGACAATAATGTAGTGGATATAGAAGCGCTAAAAAAGTGGAGAGACGATTTTTTGAATGCGGAATTTGAGTTAGAGAACGGAAAATTAATTTGTTCTTCTGTTGTGGAGAAAATGAGTAAGCGTTGGTACAATGTAGTTACACCTGATTCTATCTGCGAAAAATACGGTGCTGATACCCTCCGTTTGTATGAAATGTTTTTGGGTCCTCTGGAGTTAAGTAAACCATGGAATACCAATGGAATTACCGGAGTGCATAATTTTTTGAAAAAATTGTGGAGATTATTTTACCACGGAGGCACACTTGCCCTTAGCGAAGAAGTTCCAACCAAAGCAGAGTTTAAAATATTGCATAAAACCATCAAAAAAATTACGGAAGATATTGAAAGATTCTCCTTCAATACTTCGGTAAGTAATTTTATGATATGCGTGAATGAGTTAACAGATTTAAAATGCAACAAACGTCAAATACTGGAACCACTTTTAATAATACTTTCTCCTTACGCTCCGCACATTACCGAAGAGCTTTGGAAACAACTGGGACATAAGCAAAGCATTGCTCTTGAAAAATTTCCGGAGTTTAATGAGGCATATCTAACGGAGGATAACTTTAATTATCCTGTATCATTTAACGGAAAAACACGCTTTAATATTGAATTGCCGCTCAATCTTGATTCAAAAGAAATAGAAAAAATAGTATTGGAGCACGAAAATTCCCAAAAATACCTGGAAGGAAGACAGCCTAAAAAAGTAATTGTGGTACCTAAAAAAATTGTAAATGTGGTTGTTTAAACCCCTACTTTTCGTTAATCCTTATCAGTTTGTTTAATTTGTCTACAAACAGCTCAATTCCTTAGACTAAATTTAACCCTCACAACCTTGTAATTATCTATAAATTAGTACTTTAGAGAATTGATGTTTAAAAAAATTCTAAACATAGGAACTCATTCCGGGTTGGATTTTTACCTGTATCGAGAAGTAAAGGTTTTAAATTCTTTTGCGCTTATTATTATTTTTGGTTTGTTAGTTGGGTCCACTAATTACTTTTTTTTAGGAAGTTTATATCCCTCACTTATTGAAATTCTCATAGCTTTACTAGCCGGTACAATTATACTTCTCAATTATTACAGAAAATACGAAGCAGCTGCATATCATTTCGTTATTCTGATAAGCGTAACATTATTCTTCGTATCCAAATATTATCCGGAATCTACCGATACCTATCTTTATTATTTTCCCGTAATTTTTTGTGTGGCATTATTGCATAATCCCAATAGGAGGTCTTGCAGAACGTTCACTTTTTTTACGATAATATTAGCTGCTTTTTTTGCATCGCGCTATGTGGAGAACCCTTTTGAGCAAATGATGCAGTTCACTCCCGAGCAAATCAGATTACTGAGACTTTATAACGTTTATTTCAGCATTATTTTAACAGTTGTTTTGGTATACACGTTTATTCAAATGTTAAACAGAAAATATGTTGAAATAACCAACTTGCTTGAACTTGCTTCGAAAGACAAACGTATCATTGCCAATTCGCTTAAGGAAAAAGAAATTCTTTTGGCAGAAATTCAGCATCGTGTAAAAAATAATTTAGCGGTAATAACGGCTTTATTCAATTTTCAGAAAGAAACTGCTTCAAACGAAGAAATTAAGCAGGCTCTGAATGAGGCTAAAAATCGGGTAATGAGTATTTCCATGGTACATCAGCAGCTTTCCCGAAAAACGAATCTATCTACCATTAACATCAAAGATTATTTGGCAGAATTGTCGGATGAATTATTAAGAACCTATCCTTCCTACATGCAGTCGGAAATAAAACGAGATATTGATGAAACGTATATGGATATTTCCACTGCTGTGCCTATTGGACTTATAGTAAATGAGGTGGTAACCAATTCGTTCAAGCATGGTTTCAAAAATTCTCCTTCCAAACCGGTTATTAATTTGACCCTGCAAATTCAAGACAAAGAAGCCTTATTGACCATTCACGACAACGGAGAAGGCTTCCCCTCTAATGGTAAGCCGGATACAAATTCACTGGGACTTACCATCGTAGAATCGCTAGCCTCGCAAATAGACGGAAAAGTAACCTACGAAAATCATAATGGAGCCCGCGTAAGCGTTAGATTTCCGCTTAATTAGCTCTTTTTTATCCTTCTTTGTGCCGAAATACGTAATTTTAGCTTTTAAAAATTTTATATGTTAAGAACTCATACCTGCGGAGAACTAAGGTTATCGGATATTAATAAAGAGGTAAGATTGTGTGGTTGGGTACATAAAAGTCGTGATTTGGGAGGAATGACTTTTATAGATTTGCGCGATCGTTTTGGGATAAGTCAGTTGGCATTTAATATGGATACTAATCCCGAGCTATGCGAAAAAGCTCGAAAACTGGGGAGGGAATACGTTGTTTTAGCAAAGGGAACCGTAGTAGAAAGGGAAAGTAAAAATAAAGCAAATCCAACCGGTGATATAGAAATTCGGGTAAAAGAGCTTGAGGTACTGAATGAGTCGGCAACTCCTCCCTTTACCTTAGACGATGAAACTGACGGAGGAGATGAATTACGCATGCGTTTCAGATATTTGGATTTACGCCGTTCGTCAGTACGCAAAAATTTGGAGTTGCGTCACCGAATGGCTATGGAAACTCGAAAGTATCTGGACAGCTTAAATTTTTTGGAAGTAGAAACTCCGGTTTTAATAAAATCTACACCGGAGGGAGCAAGAGATTTTGTGGTTCCCAGCCGGATGAATCAGGGACAATTTTATGCTCTTCCGCAAAGCCCGCAAACATTTAAACAACTATTGATGGTGGGCGGATTTGACAGATATTACCAGCTTGTTAAATGCTTTAGAGACGAGGATTTGCGCGCAGATAGGCAACCTGAGTTTACTCAAATAGATTGCGAAATGAGCTTTATTGAAAGAGAAGATATTTTACAAACGTTTGAGGGACTCGTAAAACATTTGTTTAAAACGGTAAAAGGTGTTGATGTACCTGATTTTCCTCGCATGTCGTATGCCGACGCTATGAAGTACTACGGAAACGATAAGCCCGATACCCGTTTTGAAATGCGTTTTGTAGAGTTGAATGAAGTGGTAAAAGGAAAGGAATTTAAGGTGTTTAATGAGGCCCAATTGGTGGTAGGAATTTGTGTAACCGGAGCAGCAAATTACAGTCGTAAACAACTGGATGAACTCACAGAATTTGTAAAACGTCCGCAAATTGGTGCTACAGGTTTAGTTTATGCGAGATATAACGAAGATGGAAGTATTAAATCGAGCGTAGATAAATTTTATACGGAGGACGATTTAAATAAGTGGGCAACCGCAATGAATGCCAAACCGGGAGACCTCATACTGATATTAGCAGGCAATGAAGATAAAACAAGAAAGGCTATGTCGGAGTTGAGGTTGGAAATGGGAAATCGTTTGGGTTTGCGTGATAAAAACAAATTTTCCTGTTTGTGGGTTTTAGATTTTCCTTTATTGGAATGGAACGAAGGAGATCCTAACCTTCCTGAATCGATGCGCGGCAGGTGGGTTGCCAAGCACCATCCATTTACCTCTCCGGTACCTGAAGATATTGCTAAACTTAAAAATGACCCGGGCCAGGTTCGTGCCAATGCTTATGATATGGTTATTAATGGAGTAGAAGTGGGCGGAGGGAGCATACGAATATTTAATAAAGAATTGCAGGCAAACATGTTTGATGTGTTAGGTTTTACAAAGGAAGAGGCTCAAAAACAGTTTGGTTTTTTAATGAATGCCTTCGAGTTTGGCGCACCTCCACATGGGGGTATTGCTTTTGGTTTTGACAGACTTTGCAGTTTATTTGGTGGAGCCGATAGTATACGTGATTTTATTGCTTTTCCGAAAAATAACGCAGGAAGAGATACCATGATAGACGCTCCTTCCGAAATAAGCGAAGAGCAATTAAAGGAATTGGGAATAAAATTGTAGCAGATTAACCGGATAAAAAACAAAAAAGGCTGAACAAAATGTCAGCCTTTTTTTATATGTTTTTTTGTTGATGATATTCTTATAAAATCAACATAGCATCTCCATAGCTGTAAAAGCGATACTTTTCTTTAATAGCTTCTTTGTATGCTTTCATTATTAAATCGTATCCTCCAAAGGCACAAACCATCATCAGCAAGGTACTCTCCGGCATATGAAAATTGGTAACCATGCAGTTGGCTACGCTGAAATCGTAAGGCGGAAAAATAAATTTATTTGTCCACCCAACATACGGATTCAGATGCCCGGTAGTAGAAACCGAAGATTCTATGGCACGCATAACGGTTGTTCCCGCAGCACATACTTTTCTTTTTTTATCCTTGGCCGCATTAACAATTTTACAAGTGTCACTGCTAATCAAAATTTCTTCGCTTTCCATTTTATGCTTGGTTAGGTCTTCTACTTCTACCATTCGGAAAGTACCTAAACCAACATGCAGTGTTAATGGTGCAAATTGCACGCCTTTAATCTCCATTTTTTTCAGAAGTTCTCTGCTAAAATGTAATCCGGCTGTTGGCGCAGCAACGGCACCTTCATTTTTAGCAAAAACGGTTTGGTAACGCTCGGCATCTGTTGGTTCTGTTTTGCGTTTGATGTACTTGGGAAGGGGGGTTTCTCCAAGTTCGTATAGAATTTTACGAAATTCTTCATAACTGCCATCATATAAAAAGCGCAGTGTTCTTCCTCTTGAGGTGGTATTATCGATTACTTCGGCTACCAGTGCATCATTGTTTTCGCCAAAATAGAGCTTGTTACCAATACGTATTTTGCGGGCAGGGTCAACAAGTACATCCCATAGGCGACTTTCGGTATTTAATTCGCGCAGTAAAAACACCTCTATCTTGGCTCCTGTTTTTTCTTTATTGCCATACATACGGGCGGGAAACACCTTGGTGTCATTTAGGATCAGTACATCTCCTTCGTCAAAGTAGTTTATTATATCCTTAAATTTCTTATGAGAGATTTTTCCCGTTGCACGGTCTACCACCATTAATCGGGAATCTTCGCGGTTTTTTGCCGGATATTCCGCCAAAAGTTCCTTTGGCAGATTAAACTTAAACATCGATAGTTTCATACCTCTTTAGTTGTTTTAAGGTAAGTTATACGAATTTGTTGTTCTGATAAGCTTTCCCGGAGAAATTGGGAACAACCGAATCCGTATAATCTTACGGGATTATACTTTGTTTTATTATTATCCTTTCAAAGCCTCGGCACCTGCCACAATTTCAAGTATCTCGGTAGTAATAGCTGCCTGACGGGCTTTGTTATACATAATTTTTAATTCTCGCTGCATGGCTTTTGCGTTGTCTGTAGCTTTGTGCATGGCGGTCATTCGGGCGCCATGTTCGCTTGCAAACGAATCAAGCAATGCCTTGTAAAATTGGGTTTTTAACGATCTGGGCAAAAGGTCTTGTATGATAAATTCTTTATTAGGTTCAAACTCGTACTCATTTTTTGCAGCACCCGAAACTTGGCTTGGAGGAACGATGGGTAAAAATTGCTCATCTGTGGGAATTTGTACTGCAGCGTTTTTAAATTGATTATATACCAATACAACTTTATCGAATTGCTTGTTGCGGTATGCATTCATTACAATTTCGGCGAACGGAGCTACATGATCAAATGTAAGCTTGTCAAATAAATCATTTCCATGTGCCGGAAGATCGCTGCCCTTTATGTTGTATTCTGTTTTCTTAAATGCGTCGTATGCCTTTTTTCCAACAGGCAGTACGGTAATGTTAAATTCTTTAAAATCGTTTTTAATAAGCGACCACGTTTTTTTAATAATACTTGAGTTAAATGCTCCGGCTAATCCTCTGTTTGAGGTGATGCTGATAATGAGTACATTTTTAACAGGAGTTTTTCTGGTATAAACGTTTTCCGATTCATCAAGGCCTGAACTCACATTTTCCAATATTTCTTTGAGTTTATTGGCATAAGGCCTCATTTGAATAATGGCATCTTGAGCTCTTTTGAGTTTAGCAGCGCTCACCATTTTCATGGCGCTGGTAATTTGCATGGTAGAGCCTACGGATGTTATTCTATTTCGTACTTCTTTTAAGTTAGCCATTTAATCTCTTTCTTTTAAAGCAACTGTTATTCGGCGTATTTAGCGGTTAGGTCTTTTGCACAGTTTTCCAGTACATTGGTTATTTCATCAGTATATTGGCCGGCTTTTAGTGCATCGAGTGTTGACTTGTGTTTGCGTTCCATTACATCCAAAAATTCTTTTTCGAATTCTTTTACTTTGTTTACCGGTACGCTCTTAAGTAGGTTTTTTGTTCCTAGATAAATGATGGCAATTTGTTGCTCTACACGTAAGGGAGAGAACTGAGCTTGCTTAAGAATTTCTACGTTTCGTGCACCTTTATCCAAAATAGATTTGGTAGCCGCATCGAGGTCGGAACCAAATTTTGCAAAGGCCTCTAGCTCTCGGTACTGAGCCTGGTCAAGTTTTAATGTTCCGGCTACTTTTTTCATGGATTTAATTTGTGCATTACCTCCCACACGAGAAACGGAAATACCTACGTTAATGGCGGGACGAACACCCGAGTTAAATAAGTTTGACTCTAGGAATATTTGCCCGTCGGTAATAGAAATTACGTTAGTTGGGATATAGGCTGAAACGTCGCCTGCCTGTGTTTCAATAATAGGTAAAGCGGTTAGCGAACCTCCTCCTTTTACCAAAGGTTTGATAGACTCAGGTAAGTCGTTCATGTTTTTGGCAATTTCGTCAGAAGCATTGATTTTTGCGGCTCTTTCAAGCAAACGGCTGTGGAGGTAAAACACGTCGCCGGGGTAAGCTTCACGTCCGGGAGGACGACGAAGAAGTAGCGAAACTTCACGGTAAGCCACCGCTTGTTTTGACAAATCGTCGTAAATAATCAATGCAGGTCTTCCGGTGTCGCGGAAAAATTCGCCAATTGCTGCGCCGGCAAAAGGTGCGTAAAACTGCATAGGAGCCGGATCAGAGGCGTTGGCAGCAACAATAATGGTGTAAGGAAGCGCGCCGTTTTCTTCCAGTGTGCGAAGTACGTTTGCTACGGTGGATCCTTTTTGTCCAACTGCTACATAGATACAGTAAACAGGTTTTCCGGCTTCGTAAAATTCTTTTTGGTTAATGATGGTATCTATACAAACTGCTGTTTTTCCGGTTTGGCGATCGCCAATTACCAACTCACGTTGCCCGCGTCCGATAGGAATCATGGCGTCAATGGCCTTAATACCTGTTTGAAGAGGCTCATTAACGGGTTGTCGATAAATTACTCCCGGAGCTTTTCTTTCAATTGGCATTTCGTATGTAGGACCTTGAATGGGGCCTTTTCCATCAATAGGGTTTCCGAGCGTATCTACAACACGTCCCAACATGCCTTCGCCTACCTTAATGGAAGCAATGCGGCCGGTCCGTTTTACGGTACTACCTTCTTTTATTCCTTCGGCTGATCCGAGCATTACCACACCTACATTATCTTCTTCCAGGTTAAGAGCAATTGCTTGTAAGCCGGTTTCAAACTCTACTAACTCTCCGGATTGAACTTTGGATAATCCGTAAATACGAGCTATACCGTCTCCAACTTCCAGTACGGTACCCACTTCTTCCAGTTCGGCTTCACTCTTAAAGCCCGATAATTGTTGTCTTAATATTGCAGATATTTCTGCGGGTTTTACTTCTGCCATTGTATTTAATTTAATGTAACAGTTTTGGTATTAAAATTTTTTTTAAGCTTTTGAAGTTGGGACGATACACTACTGTCTATCTGACGATCACCTACGCGTAGTATAAAGCCTCCAATAAGTTCCGGGTTAACCTTTTCTTCCAGCACAATTTCTCCCGTGGTTACTTTTTTAACCATTTCAAGTGCTTTTTTACGGGTTTGCTCGTCCAGTTTAACTGCTGTAGTGATGGTTGCCGAGGTTATTTTTTTATGAGCACGGTACGCCTCTATAAACGAGGTACAAATTTCCGGAAGTATGTTTTCTCTTTTTTTATTTACAAGTAGTAGAATGAAGTTTAGGGAAAGTTCGTTTAAGGATTTTCCAAAAACGGACGTGATTACCTGAACCTTTTTGTCGGCTTTTATAACCGGACTCTTAATAAGCATGAGTAAATCGCGACTTTCTCTGCAAGCTGATAGAATAAGTTTTGCGTCTTCATACACTTTTTCCAGCAAGTTTTTTTCAACCGCTAATTCTAACAAAGATTTGGAGTATCTTGAGGCAACAATCATGCGATTAGTTTAAATTAACTTCTTTCATTAGGTTACTAACCAGCGTTTTTTGTTTTTCATCGGAAGATAGCTCTGAACGAAGAATTTTTTCAGCTATCTCTATAGATAAGCCTGCAACCTGATTTTTTAGTTCGGCAACGGCAGCATTTTTTTCTGCTATTATTTGCTCTCTTGCACTGTTTAATAGTCTTTCCGCTTCTTTTGCTGCTTTCTCCTTCGCTTCTGCAATAATGGCTTCCTTGGTCTCGCGAGCCTCTTTCAATAAATTATCTCTTTCCGCACGCGCTTCTTGTAAAATCTTATCATTATTTGCTTTTAATTCACGCATATCACGAAGAGCGCTTTCGGCACTGGCCAGAGCTTTCTCTATTCCTTCTTCGCGTGTTTTAATAGCATTTAATATTGGTTTCCAGGCATACTTTCCTAAGATGAAAAGGAGCATCAGAAATACCAATGTAGTCCAAAAAACAAGTCCTATACCCGGGGTTGTAAGCGAACTAAGAATAATCAGCATAAGTATTTGGTTTTAAGAATTTTTTAAACGTTTTTTTAAAACAAGGTTTTGTTGCCAACCGCAACAAAACCTTGTTTTATTTTAGTTACCTCCCTGCATAAGGGCAACTACCACACCAAACAGCGCAACACCTTCTACAAGGGCTGCGGCAATAATCATGGTAGTTTGAATTTTGTTGTACATTTCAGGCTGACGGGCAATAGCTTCTACTGCGCGCCCTCCGATTTGTCCGATCCCGATTCCGGCTCCTATAACCGCCAAACCGGCACCGATTGCTGCGATACTTCCAGTCATTGTTCTTGTTTTTTATTTGGGTTAATAAATTTCATTTTAATTATTAGTGCGCTGTTGCATGTTCTTCTTTATGTTCTTCCTCATGATGATCGGCACAGGCAGTTCCAATAAATAATGCAGTTAACAAGGTAAATATGTATGCTTGCAGCAAGGCAACTAAACACTCCAATACATCAATAAACAAGGTAAAAGCTACGGAGAGAGGCGAAATCCATATAGTTTTGAAGATAAATATCAATCCAACTAAGCTTATTACGATGATGTGTCCCGCTGTCATATTTGCAAACAAACGTATCATTAAGGCAAAGGGCTTAGTAAATATTCCGATGATCTCCAGGGGAATCATCATGAAGTAAAGCGCCTTTGGAACAGGTGGCAGGAAAATGTGTGCCCAATAGTGTTTATTTCCGTTAAGATTGGTGATAATTAACGTACAGGCAGCCATTACAAAGGTGAAGGCAATATTTCCGGTAAGATTGGCGCCTATTGGAAGCATCCCAAACACATTGTTAATAAGGATTAGAAAGAATACAGTAAGCAAATAGGGAGTGAATTTTTCGCCTTTTGAACCGATGTTTGCTTTTGCTATATCGTCGCGAACAAAAACAATAAGTGGTTCAAAAAAAGATTGTTTTCCTTTGGGAGCAGAATTTACACCGGTTGTTTTGTAGCTACGTGCAATAGAGGTAAAAAGCCAAATAAGCACGATGGCTGAAATAAACAATTGCACCACATTTTTAGTAATGGAAAAATCATAAATTTTTTCCTCCGGGTCACTGGAAACTACTTCCTCTTCAACTAAGCTATAGTTTCCATAGGAAGCGTGTCCGTGATGGAAAACCGAAGAGGAGAAAAACTGTAAACCGTTTTTGTTTGAGTAAATAATGCACGGAAGTGGTAAGGCAACCGCATGTTCTCCTTCACCCCAAAAATGCCAGTAATGAGAATCTAAGATGTGTTCGAAAGCAACCTTTGTGATGTTCACCTTGTCCTCTTCAGCGGATGAAGAATGAGAAGCATGTTGCGTATTTTCCTGCTGATGCTCCGTTTCGGTGGGCTCCAAAGCGGAGGTGTTTAGAGGAGATAATATGATAGCAGCTAATGGAAGAATAAACCTAAAAAATCGTAAACCCGTCATGCCAGTATTTTTTATGTCTTAAAAATTGGCTGCAAATGTACGTATATTTTAACCAAAATCAACTTGATTTTTCGATGAATATCCCTTTTTTATAAACGATTTTTCACCAAAAAGCCCAAGGGTTAATTATTTACCATGAATGAATAGCTTAAATGGCTGTCAAATATGTTAATTTTAGGCCAAACAAATCTGGTATTATGAATTATTGGTTAATAAAATCGGAGCCATATAAATACAGTTGGGATCAACTGGTAAAAGATGGAAAAACCTGCTGGGATGGGGTTAGAAACTACGCTGCCCGCAACAATTTAAGGGCAATGAAAAAAGGAGATTTGGCATTTTTTTACCACAGCAACGAAGGACTTTGTATTGTTGGTATAGCAAAAGTGGTTAAGGAGCATTATCAAGATCCCACTACGAAAGAAGAGGCATGGCTTGCTGTTGATTTTGCACCGTTTAAAAAGTTAAAAAAACCTGTTACGCTTGCCGATATAAAAGCCAGTAAGCCTCTGGAGAATATGCAGCTGCTTCGCTTGCCAAGATTATCGGTTAGCTCGGTTACACCGGCCGAGTATGAGTTTATAATGAAACTTAGCCAACAATAATGCCTCCTGTAAGCCACAAAGCAGTTTCCTTTAAAAAAGGGAAAGTTTCCTATTCTGTTTCCGGAAAAGGCAGGGCGGTGGTTTTACTACATGGCTTTTTGGGTTCATCGGAGATTTGGGAGAAGCTTACGCAAAATTTAGCCAAAACATATAAAGTTGTAGTCGTAGACTTGCCCGGACATGGGGCCTCGGATAATTTTGGCTATGTGCACACCATGGAGTTAATGGCTAAGGCGGTAAAGGCAGTGTTGGATGAATTACGCTTAAAAAAATATGTTTTGGTTGGGCATAGTATGGGTGGGTATGTTTCATTGGCGTTTGCCGAAATTTATCCCGACCATCTTAAAGGAATATGTCTTTTTAACTCTACAGCTTATGCAGATTCGGAAGAGAAAAAGAAAGACCGAAACAGAGCAATAAAATTGCTTAAATCCGATAAAAACTTGTATACCCGAACAACCATTCAAAATCTTTTCGCCACTAAAAACTTGCGCTATCTAAAAGATGAAATCAGATTTGCCACCCAAATAGCCAAAAAGGTTAGCAAGCAGGGTGCTGTTGCCGCTTTGGAAGGAATGAAGGATAGACCCGCCAGAGATATTATTTTAGGCCTCGTTACCTATCCGGTGATGATCGTGATAGGCGAGCTGGATAATGTTTTGCACCCCACTTCATTACTGGAACAATCCGAGTTAATAAGAAATAAAACGGTTCTTTATCTGGAACACGACGGACACATGAGCTTTTTGGAAAACCCGCAACTATGTGCCAAGGCTTTGCGTAAATTTATTAGAAAATGCTATAAATCAATAAGTTAACAGGTTTTAAAAGCAAGGGAATTATTTACTAAATTTGTAATTCTTCAAATTTTAAACGGCTACAATGAAAAAAATTAATATTAGGGTGGTGTTGTTGGTAGCGCTTTTTTCGATTTTTTGTATTGAAAGAGGTCATTCGCAGGCTCCCATAAAAGATAAGTACGATACCCTCTACGCTGCTATTGTAAATACGCTTACGGTTGCTAATGAGAATTATTTCCTTCACACGGGGAGTATTCCTTCCGGAACAAATTTTATTGTATTTGGTGATTCGGTTAGGATTAACCCAAGTTATACCAAGTCCTCTATGTTTAGGGTTTATAACACCGCTACAAATTTTTTAACCCCGGTAAATTATCAGCGTAATTTTCTTGATTATGGAATAAGTTCAGCTGCAGCCGTTTCAAAGCAAACACCCACAACCGGGTTGATTTATTCATTTTTTGGTGCAAGCCTCATTGATACAAATTCAACCAATATGCTAATTCTATACAGGTACAACAATATTTCCGGCTCGGTTAATCCTGAAACATTTTTTACAAACAGCAGTCCCGATTATCGGAAGGGTATTTTGGGGATGTGTTTTTTTGGTCCACAGGGAAATTCTGATACTTTACTGATATTTAATCATATGGGAAATACTTATTATGCAGACTCTGTGAGTGTGATAAAGAAGAAGTATGACCAAACGGGTTTTGTGGATCAGAATATAAAGCTGCCTGTGCAACTATCTGAGGTAAATCGTTTATTTGTCTTCAATCAAGTATTATACATCGCTGCTCGCGATAATTACAATAACGCCGTGCTTTTAAATTCAACCAATGGAACTACTTTTACTTTAAATACGAATTATCAATCTGCCTCCTTTGGTGATAACCCCATAGTAAGTATGGATACCCTGAATGGGTATTTGTATATGGCACTTGATGCGGGAGATGGTTCTTACAGGATAGCTAAGACAAATAACGGTATTAACTTTTCGGAGGTGGTTGGGTTGTCCGATGGTACTATTGCTGATTTGAAACGTTTTCGGAGAAATATATATTTTACATTTTATGGAAGCTCTTCCAATCCTAGGCCGCAGGTTCGTTACTTAAGGACAAATGATACAAACGTTTTTTCTACAGATTCCTTGGGCGGACCATATCATGAGGGTTTTACCTATCGTTTCCAAAATGTGAATAGCAAGCTATACATAAGTGGGTGGTATCAGAACTACGTGCCTACACCTTATCATTACGGAGATTACGTTTTTCAGTTACAGGTGCCTACGGCACAGTTTAGTCTAACTACCAATACCTGGTGTTTAAACAAAACCTATACCCTGGTAAGCCAGAGTTTATCAGCCGATTCTATTCGTTGGATTAAGGATAATGATTTTTATTACAGTAATACCGGAACAGTAAATGTAAGTTTTAATGCAGCAGGAAGCCACACTGTTGGCCTAATTGCCATTAAAGGAACGCATAAAGATACTCTTAAGTACAACATAAATGTTTATGGAATTACAGCCATGGTTTCTCCTGCAACAAACGGATGCCAGCATGTTCCAAACGTAATTACTCCTACTGTAACGGGTGCTGTGGCTCCTGTGGCATATAGCTGGACCGTTACTTCCGGTTTGTCTGCCAACAGTTTAACCTCTCAGGTCATTTCAGTTAGCACGTCTACTCCCGGTCCTTATGCATATCAGTTTTCTCTTATCGATGCAAATGGTTGTTCGGTATTCAGCAACAACGGAGTCATCACAATTAACTCCAGCAAAAACCTATCCGGTGTGGCTACCGTATCTGCTTTGCCGGTTTCCGGAGAAGTTACTGTATACAGATTTGAGCCTATTAATACTAAATTCGACTCTGTTACTACGGTTACTTTGAATGTATCCGGTGAGTTTACTTTTTCTCCTTTAAATGCCGATAAGTACATCTTAAAATGCATACCTACAGCAAACAGCTTACAGATAACCTATGCTCCTAATGCGGTAAGTTGGAAAAATGCGCTGGTGGTTAATCATGGATGCTTAACCAATACGGTTCAGAATATTTCTGTTGAGCCTTTGGCAAATATTGGTAGTGGGCCCGGTGTGCTATCAGGTAAAGTGGTAGAAGGAGTAGGTTATGGAAATAAGGGCAGCGGCGTGTTCGCTCCGGGAAATCCCATAGGGGGCCTTACGGTTAAAGGAGGCAGAAACCCCGGAGGAGATATTAGCGCACAAACACGTACAAACCCTGCCGGTGAATACACGTTGTCTGGTTTTCCTGTGGATGTGCCGGGGGAAACTTACTTTGTAATAGTTGATGTTCCGGGTTTGGATACGACTTCCACCTATCATAGGGCCATAATTACCGGTAGCACCATGTATACAGACCTTGATTTTACAGTAGATTCCGCAAAAATAAGCCCGATGATTAATACAGGTATTAAGCAATTTGAAATAGAGAATGCGAACGTATTGGTTTATCCTAACCCAACAAAAGGCTTACTGAATATTGAGGTTGAAATTCAAAAACCTCAACTAATAGCTATAAAAATAACCGATATAATGGGTAGGAGCGAGGATTTAATAAATCCAACTAGTATGTTGGCAGAAAAACAAAAGAACTATGAATTGGATTTATCAAAATATAAACCGGGAATTTATTTCGTGGGTATAAAAATTGGTACAACCGAAAAAATAACCAAGTTAATATTAACGGATTAATTTAAATGTTTTAACTTGAAAGCCGGTTCATAAGAGGCCGGCTTTTGTTTTTTAATAGGATTAAACGAGGTATATAGTTGGAAATGATTAGCAGAATTAAATACACTTTTAGTTTATTACTGTTAAGTGCTTTTTGTTTTTCGCAGACGTTTAATTTTAAAAATTACAGCACTGAGCAAGGCTTGCCACAATCACAGGTTCTTTGCATATATCAGGATAGTAAGGGTTATATGTGGTTTGGAACAAATAGCGGAGGTGTAGCTAAGTTTGACGGAAATAATTTCTATACACTGAATTCAAACGACGGCTTAGTAGATGACGTAGTTTTCTCTGTATTAGAGGATGATAAAAAAGGAATGTTCTTTGGCACCAGTAATGGGTTAAGTGTATATAGTCATAGAGGATTTAAAAACTATGATGAAAAATCCGGCCTTACCAACACGTGGATATATTCTTTACTAGAGGATAACAATCAGATATGGATTGGAACCCAAAAAGGTGTTTTTCTATTTAAAGAAGATAAGATAGTTCCGTTTACTGAAAATGAAGTGCTTGAAAATAGCAGCATTTACAAAATGCTCTTGGATGATGAAGGAAATATTTGGTTTGGTACCATTCAAAACGGAGTGGTACTTTTCGATAGAAAAAATAACAAATTTCACCATTTCACCGATAAAGAGGGGTTGACGAATAATTTTATTTTTTCCCTTTATAAGCAAAAGAACGGAACCATTATGGTTGGTACACAAACAGGGCTGAATTTTATTGATAAAAAATTAAAGGTGCGGGAAGCTTATGAAATTCCCTCAAACAAAAATAATTCGTATAGCGGTATAGTGGTTGAAAGTGATAGTAAGTATTTTTTTGGAACCTTTTCGGATGGAATGTTTTATTTTGATTTTAAAACAAATCAACAAAGTGGATTTTATCATTCCCGCAATGGTTTTACCAATAACCCGGTAATTACCATGATGAGAGATCGTGAGGGGAATATGTGGATTGGTACCGATGGGGCCGGAATCTACAAGTTCGTAAATAATAAGTTCATCTATTACACCAAAAGCAATGGATTGCCTGAGAACTATATAAATGCTGTTGTTACAGATAACGAAAATAATTTATGGGTTGCCGTTAATAGCATGGGAGTTACCAAAATATCCAAAGGTCAGATGGTAACATATACCCAAAAGGGCAGGCCGGGAGAAAAACTTACGGATAGAAATGTGAACACCATACTTAATGCCGATGGTAAGGTTTATTTTGGCACCAACGAAGGTCTTTGCTATTACCAGGAAGGAAAAATTAATATTGTTCAAGATCCTCAGATTTCAGCCAAATACATTAGCTCATTGTACCAAGACCATAAAACAGGAGCTATTTGGATTGGAACCAATGTGGGTGCGTTCAAGTTACAAAATGGAAAAATTTCTGAAGAAATCTCTGTGAATAAACTTGCCTATGAGGGCATAGACTTGCTGGTTCTTTTTACAATTCGAGATAAAAATGACAGGTTGATTTTCGGAACGGAAAACGGAATTATTATACATGATGGTAAAAAAGCTTATCGGGTAAACGAAAAAAACGGGTATATCAAATCAAGAACAAGCTGTGCTGTTTTAGATTCAAGAAACAACCTTTGGTTTGGGACGGCAGATGGGGTATATCATTACGATTATAAATCGTTTTCAAAAATTTCAAAACAGCAAGGTTACGCTAACGGATTTGTAAACTTTTTACAGTTTGATGGTAAAAATAAATTGTATATCGGTTCAAACAATGGAGTGGATATTTTGAATACAGATAGTTTTTATGCCGGTAAAACTTCCGCAAAACATTTAGGAAAAGAAGATGGCTTGTTAAGTTTGGAATCTAATTTCAATTCGGCAACACTATCTGCGGATGGCAGGGTATTAATAGGAACCATAAAAGGACTCCAGATATATAATCCCGCCCTGGATGTAAAAAACAACATAGAACCAAGTTTACATATAACAGATGTAAAATTATTTTATGGTCAGGAGAACGTTACTTATTATTCAAAAGGAATAGATTCTATATCACTTTTACCACTCGGTTTAAGGTTGCCTTACGCTAAGAATAACATAACATTTAAATATGTTGGCATAAGCCTTATAGCTCCTGAAAAAGTAATGTACAAATACAAGTTAGAAGGATTGGATGAAAACTGGACTCCGGAGGTTTCTAAAACAGAAGTTACATATCCTTCATTACCTCCCGGAACATATACCTTTATGGTTGTTTCCATGAATAATGATGGCTTATGGAACAAAGAGCCCGTAAGCTTTGTTTTTGAAATCCGTCCACCATGGTATAAAACTACTTGGTTTTATTTTATTGTTGTGTTATCACTCATCACCGGAATAGTTTCCTATAACTATTTTAAGACAAAAAAATTAAAAGCCGATAAGCAAAAGTTGGAATTAATAGTTAATGAAAGAACCGGTGAATTGAGAGCCGAGAAAGAAAAGGTGGAACTTATTAATAAAGAAGTAATACAGCAAAAAGCAGAAATAGAGCATAAAAATCAGGAGATAACCGATAGTATTAAGTATGCCAAAAACATACAAGAAGCATTACTTCCGGACCTTGAAGAAACGGAAAATGCATTTAATGAATGTTTTATAATATATCTCCCAAAAGATATAGTGAGCGGAGATTTTTTCTGGTTTTCTAAAAAACCTGACAAATACTTTATAGCTGCGGCGGATTGTACCGGACATGGTGTTCCCGGAGCGTTCATGAGCATAGTGGGAAACAACTTGCTTAATGAAATTATAAATGTAAAAGGCATACATAATCCGGGCGATATTTTATTAGAGCTTCATAGAGGAGTTAAAAAAGCTCTGCATCAGGATGAATCTGAAAATAGTAGGCGTGATGGTATGGACATAGCCTTGTGTGCTATAGATAAACAAATGAACAGATTAGATTATTCGGGAGCCAATCGCCCACTTTGGATTTTCAGAAAAGAAAAAGCTTATGAACTAGAGATTATTAAGCCCAATAAATTTCCCATAGGTGGTCTGGAATTAGACCCTGCACGTAAGTACGAGAATAACAATATTCCTTTGCATAAAGGAGATGTTTTGTATATTTTTAGTGATGGATTTGCCGATCAGTTTGGGGGACCAAAAGGCAAGAAATTCATGCTTGCCAATATGCAGAAACTATTAAAGGATTACATTCATTTACCTATGCCAAACCAAAAAGAAAAAATAACAGAAGCTTTCAAGCTCTGGAAAAATGATTTGGAACAAGTAGATGACGTATTGGTAATTGGAATCAGGGTTTAGTCGATTTTAATAATCTTAACCTGTTGTTTAAATCCTGAGGCATTGAATTGTAGGAAGTATACGCCTGAAGCTAGTTTACTGATATCTAATTCCATTCTGTTTTCTTCTTCCATATTGTTTCGATATACATCCAATAACTTTTTACCATACAAGTCAAGCAAAATTATTTCTGTACCATTGTAATTTTTGCTTTTCACGAGCTGTTCAATATAAACAGTTTTTTGGGCAGGATTAGGGTATACCTTGAAAATTTGTTCATTAATGGATATTTCTTTCACGCTTACGTCAGTGTAAGGTTTTATGTACATGGAATCTATTACAAAATTTAAATGTGTGTGTACCAAGCTGCCGGTTACAATAGCTCTGTGATGAGTAGAAGTTGTATCTAAGCCTGGAACATCTACAAAAACAAAGTATGTTTCCCCCGCTACATCGGCCGGAAACCCGGTAAGAGTAAATTCTCCGGCAGGATTTGTACGCGTTTGTGCGCTAATATCTCCTCCGGGGTTTCTGCCGCCTTTAACTGTAAGCCCCCCTATGGGGTTTCCGGGGGCCATGGTGCCAGCTGGCTTTTGTCCATATCCCGGACCTTCAATTATTTTGCCAATGAGCATACCCGGTCCATTTCCTAAGTTTGTTAGTGGAATTACATTAATGTTAACGTTTGTAGGAGTTAAACAACTGTGACTAATCATTTGTGCGTTTTTCCATCCTTTGCCGGATGGAGCATAAGTATTCATAAGAGTTGTATTGGTAGGCATAGCCAGTAAAATATAATTTCCGCTGTTCACTCCTGTAAAGGTATAATGTCCGGTACTACTGATATTTTGGTAAGTTACCGAATCCCATTTACTCAAGTTGGCTTCATGCCTGTATAAAATTACTTTTCCTGCGTCTACTGCAACGGTTGTAGAGGTTGCCTGACCTGTAATATTTTTTGATGGTATAACTGTTACAGAAACTGATGCGCAATTGGCAGAGGAAACGCATCCTCCTTCTCCTCGAACAAAGTAAGTTGAACTTGCTGCCGGAGATACCACAATGCTGGTTCCGCTACCAATGCTGGAAGCTCCACAGGTAAAATTGGCCCATGACCAGTTGGTAGCTGAATTTAAATTTCCCGAAGAAATACTTAAAGTAACCGACTTATTGGCGCAAACAGAAGTGGAGTTTACTGTTAAGGTAGGTGTATCGGGCATTACGCATTGAGTATATTTAACCAAAAACATATCCGCTCCTCCGTAGGCAGGTAAGGTGTTGGTAGCAACTGGATCAACATTTACGTTCCCTGCGTAATTTCCTGATAAAATAATTTCATTTGAGGCGTTAAGAAGAATGCCCGTAACTTTACAACCGGGAGGTAGGCCACCTCCAAAGTTTTTTGCCACATCTAAAGCTGCATTGGGCTTATATTTGGCAACAAAAAAGTCGTTGTAGGGAGCAGTAGAAATAGTAGATACAGTAGGCGCAGCCGATAAAAAATCAAAATTTAATGTCCAGTTAAAATTTCCGCAAACTAATATATTATTTTGGGAATCTATTCTTAAACCGGTAATAAGTGCAGAACCTGCCCCTCCTGCGTTTTTTGCCCAAACAATGCTCCCATTGGAAGCAGCATATTTTGCTAAAACCATATCGAATGAGCCTGTCCCTTGTTTAGTTAGAGTTACGGTAGTGGTCGGACTTGGGTCGGCATCCATGCTAGCGCTTTTTAAAACACCGGTTACTACTACATTTCCTGTATTATCCAACTTTAATCGGTAAAGAGCTTCCTCATCAGTATTACCCATAGTGTTTAACCAAATTAATTGTCCGTTAGCACCATTATATTTCGCCAAAAACATATCTTCACCTCCATTTGAAGCAGCTAAAGTTGGACTTCCATTTGGGTTGAAATCAACATTAAATCCCTGAAAACTTCCGCAAGCATAAATATTTCCCGCCGCATCTAATTGTAAATCATAAACATAATCTGCATCGAATTTACCCAGTATCATACCCCAGCTCAATTGCCCGGATGAATTGTATTTTATAATAAACCCCTCGAAAGCGGAGGAAGATGGAACCGGACTAAAACCCGGCCCTTGAGGATTATAGTTTATGGGCGTGTTGGTATCGGTGTAGGCAGCCCCGGCAATAATAAAATCACCCCCGCTGGCTGCGCGTATAGCATTTACTTCAAAGTTTGATACGGCATTCCCCAATCCTTGAACAAAGTTACATGCGCCTGTATTGGCATTAAAGGTTGCCATAAAAAGGTTATTGCCACTTCCTGAGGCTGAAAGAGTATAGGTATTGGGGTTTGACGGATCAAAATCGGCGATACCGGTGTTTAAGGTTCCGGCTAATAGCACTTTGTTATTAGCTATGTCAATATCAATAGCTGTGCCGACAGAAATGGCTGTTCCACTAAATACCTTAACCCATAGGAGAGCTCCGGTTGAAGAATATTTGGCAACATAGCCGGCTGTATTGCTGCTGGTTACTGTATTGGTTGGCTGAGAGGGGTCAAATGCTACCGTACCGTATATATATCCGGTAACGTAAATATTACCTGAGGCATCTGTAACGGATGCATTAAGTTGATCTTGGTTAGTACTGCCAATTCCTTTCATCCAACTTAAACTCAGCGAAGTTTGTGAATATGAGGTAAGTGAATAGCTTAAAAGGGCAATAGCAAAACATAAAATTTTTTTCATTTTCAAAGGAGATTAATTCTATCAAAAATAGAAAAAAAAAGGATATAACGAATGCAAAGTTATTTACCTAAATGCTGTAGTAAATTTTTATTTGAGCCTCTTTATCAATTAAATCAACTTTTGTGATTTTAATTCGAGTGATGGGCAGCCCTGTTATCTCTTTTAGGTCGGCAATAAGCTCCAATGTGTTGTTTTTGTTTACTAAATCAATATTTCCGTAGGTGATGGTTCTTACGGATTCTTTTTTGAACAGCCATTTGCTTTCCAGTAATGCGGCAAAGCATAGTGTGAGAGCGTTTATAATTAATAGAAAAAAACCTTCATATGCATAACCGGCTCCTTTTATTTTGGCAATGGCGTTTAGTAAGCCAAGTGCGATAAAAAGAAAGATATATGTCATATCTTTAATAGTGACGTCTTCTGTTCGATATCGGAGCATGCCAAATACAGCGAACAATCCAAAAGCAGCTCCCATACTTAAGTCTACTTTGTTTAAAAGAAAACAGATGAAAAAAATACAAAGATTAAACATTAAAAAGGTAAAAAGCAGTTCGGTGTTTTTATTGAATCGTTGGTATATAAGTTTTGCCAGAAAAAACGCCGAAAATAGGTTAATGATAAATCTTAAGGACATTTTACCAAGAACTTTTTGTATGGCTTCCAGCTCGCTCACGGAAACAATATCTTCTGCATTAAGCAATATAAACCAGTTTTCCATTGATTTTTTGTATAAAGGTATTCTTTTTGCCTAGTCGTACAAAAAGTATAACGCTTTGTTAGTGATAATTTACGTTTACTTAAAACTGTAGGTATATTTTTTATGGGAAATAAGTGTGTTGTTTCCGTCGAATACTTTTTTTTCTGATTTTAAACCTTTTGTGTCGTATATGTATATTGATTTCTTCAC
The DNA here is from genome assembly GCA_964585565.1 of uncultured Akkermansia sp. Taxonomy (GTDB): domain Bacteria; phylum Bacteroidota; class Bacteroidia; order B-17B0; family Aurantibacillaceae; genus Aurantibacillus. The sequence goes on from CAZPEC010000003.1 coordinate 463,030, forward strand.
CAGCTTTCCTTTTTCATCGAATAGGCATTCTTCCGATTTTTGTTTAAGCACATTGTATTTGTAAGTTCTTTTTTCCAAAAGGGAGTTTTTTTCAGAGAACACGGATTCCTCAATCAGTTTACCCTCAGTATTATATTTGTACTTAATTACTTTATCTGTTTTCCCTTCGTCGTCGTACTCTGTTTCTTCAATTATTTTTCCATTTGCGGTATTAAATACTGTTTTGGAGGTTTTGATACTTTTTCCTCCGGCATGTTCTGTAACGGTAACCGATTTTATATTGTTCTTTTTAATGTCTTTCTTTTTTTGAGCACTTACCTGCAGGCTAAAAAAAACAAAAAGAATCAACAATAAAATTTTTTCGGATCTATTCATTCTTGAGTCTAAAACAAAAAAAGCATGCCTTGCTTTAGGGCATGCTTTATGAAGATATTTCTGCGCTTTATTTTTTTTCATTGGCGCTGGCCCAAATATATTCTCTGTTCATGCGCGCAATATTTTCTAAGGAAATAGATTTTGGACATTCAGCTTCGCATGCTCCGGTATTGGTACAGTTTCCAAAACCCTCGGCATCCATCTGTTTAACCATGTTAAGCACACGAGTTTCCTTTTCAACCTTTCCTTGGGGAAGAAGTGCCAGTTGAGAAACCTTGGCCGATACAAAAAGCATGGCACTGCTGTTTTTACAGGCAGCAACACAGGCGCCACAGCCAATGCAAGCGGCGGCATTAAAGGCCTCATCAGCATCTTGTTTTGGAATTAAGATACTATTGGCATCTTGTGCGTTTCCGGTATTAACAGAAACAAATCCGCCTGCGGCAATAATGCGGTCAAAAGCAGAGCGGTCTACCGCCAAATCCTTTATAACCGGAAAGGCACTGCTACGCCAGGGTTCTACTACGATGGTATCTCCGTCTTTAAAACTACGCATATGTAGCTGGCAGGTAGTTACTGCTTGTTTGGGCCCATGAGGTCTGCCATTAATGTACATACTGCACATACCGCAAATTCCTTCACGGCAGTCGTGGTCAAAGGCTACAGGGTCTTTTCCCTCGTTTATTAAACGCTCGTTTAACACGTCAAACATTTCCAAAAAAGACATATCGGTTGAAACACCTTTCATGTCGTAGGTTTCAAAGCTACCCTTTTCGTTTTTGTTTTTTTGACGCCACACTTTAAGTGTAACGTTTATTGTTTTTCCTGAATTACCTCCCATAAAGTATTATTTATAGCTTCGTTGAGCAATTTTTATATTTTCATATTTGAGTTCTTCCTTGTGTAGCTCCCAGTTTCCAACGTCCTTCATCTCCCAAGCGGCTACATAAGCAAAGTTTTCGTCGTCACGTTTTGCTTCGCCTTCTTCGGTTTGGTACTCCTCACGGAAGTGGCCGCCGCAACTTTCGTTTCGGTGCAGGGCGTCATGGCACATTAATTCGCCCAGCTCCAAAAAGTCGGCCACACGGCCTGCTTTTTCCAATTCGGGATTAAATTCGTTTACGCTTCCCGGAACTCGAACATCTTTCCAGAACTCTTCGCGTATTTTACGAATTTCTTCTATGGCTTCTTTTAGTCCGTTTGCGTTTCTGGCCATACCGCATTTATCCCACATGATTTTTCCCAGCTTTTTGTGGAAATAATCAACGGAACGATTGCCTTTTATTTCAATAAATCTGTCGAGTGTTTTGCGAACATTCTCTTCCGCTTTTACAAACTCTTCATGATCAGTTGAGATTGGTTTGGTACGAATTTCCTGCGATAAATATTCACCTATGGTATAGGGTATCACAAAATATCCGTCGGCTAATCCCTGCATAAGAGCCGAGGCGCCAAGTCGATTGGCTCCATGGTCGCTAAAGTTTGCTTCACCAAGTGCATATAATCCCGGAACAGTGGTCATTAAGTTATAATCAACCCATAAACCTCCCATGGTGTAGTGAACAGCCGGGTAAATTTGCATGGGATTTTCATAAGGATTTACACCGGTTATTTGTTCATACATGTCGAAAAGGTTGCCGTACTTTTCTTTTACAACTGCTTTTCCAAATTCGGTAAGTTGTTCTTCGCTTGGGTTTTCAATTCCCCTTTTGGTAGCTTCAATTTTACCGTATTTGTACTTCATGTTATAGGCAAAATCGAGGTATACGGCTTGGCCTGTACTGTTTACTCCGTAACCGGCATCGCATCTTTCTTTAGCGGCACGGCTTGCCACATCGCGAGGTACTAAGTTCCCAAAGGCGGGATATCTTCTTTCCAAATAATAATCTCTGTCTTCTTCCTTTAAGTTATTCGGATTTAATTTTCCTTCTCTGATAGCTTGCGCATCTTCCAGTTTTTTTGGAACCCATATCCTTCCATCATTACGTAATGATTCTGACATTAATGTGAGTTTTGATTGGTGATCACCACTAACCGGAATGCAGGTGGGATGAATTTGGGTGTAACAGGGATTTCCAAAAAACGCCCCTTTTTTATGGGCTTTCCATGCAGCCGTTACATTACTTCCCATGGCGTTTGTTGAGAGGAAAAACACGTTGCCATAACCTCCGGTGCAAAGAAGCACTGCATGGCCAAAGTGTCTTTCCAGTTTTCCGCTTATTAAATCTCTGGCAATGATACCTCTGCACTTTCCGTCAATATTAACTATATCCAACATTTCATGACGGGCGTAAAGTTTAACGGCGCCCATACCTACTTGTCGCTGAAGAGCAGAATAGGCACCCAGCAACAATTGTTGACCTGTTTGTCCGGCAGCATAAAAAGTACGTTGAACCTGTGTTCCACCGAAAGAGCGATTACTTAATAAACCGCCATATTCGCGCGCAAAGGGAACTCCTTGGGCTACACATTGGTCAATGATATTTCCCGAAACTTCGGCCAGGCGGTGAACATTAGCTTCCCGTGCACGGTAGTCTCCTCCCTTTATGGTATCGTAAAATAAGCGATAAACGCTGTCTCCGTCGTTTTGGTAGTTTTTTGCAGCATTTATTCCTCCCTGAGCGGCAATGGAATGTGCCCTTCTGGGAGAATCTTGAAAACAGAAAACCTTTACCCGGTATCCGAGTTCGGCCAGCGTAGCTGCTGCAGATGAACCCGCCAAGCCCGAGCCCACCACAATAACGTCAATACTTCTTTTATTAGCCGGGTTTACCAGTGGAACGGTAGATCGGTATTTGGTCCACTTTTGTTCTAGGGGACCGTCGGGTATTTTGGAATTTAATTTACTGGATGAAGCCATAGCTGGTAATATTTTTAGTTGATAAGTTTTAAATGCATAGCAATTGGCATAGCCGCAAACAATGCAGGAATTATTATAGAGAATGCTACCCCACATTTTTTAATGAGTGGAGTATATTTTTTGTGGTTAAGCCCCAGAGTTTGGAATCCTGATTGAAACCCGTGTAGTAAGTGATAAGCTAAAGAAACCATAGAGAGCACGTAAACAACAACCACTACCGGGTTTTCAAAAACTTCCATCATTTCGGCATACAGTGTTTCTTGACCGGGTAGTTTTTCGTAATCGTTGTGGGCAATGTGGTCGGTGAAGCGGCTTAATACCCAGAAGTGTTTAAGGTGTAAGATTAAAAACATTAAGATTAAAGTTCCCAGTAAACCCATGGAACGGCTGTACCAGGTGCTGTTGGCCGAACCTCCGTTTACGGCATACTGAACGGGTCGGGCTTTTTTGTTCTCAAGTGTTAAAACCAGCGCCTGAGCTATGTGGAGTATAAACCCGAGGAAAAGAACAATTTCCATGGTGCGTATAATCCAGTTGGTGCCCATAAATTCGGCGGCTTTGTTGAAGGTTTCGCCTCCGTCGTTTACAAATATCAGCGCATTAATAAAGCAGTGTACCAACAGAAAAGAAACAAGGAATAAGCCGGTTACTCCCATAATTACTTTTTTCCCGATGGACGAACTTAAAAAACCTGTGTTAGTTCCCATAAAAATTGTTTAGTTTAAAGCGTTACAAATCTATACATCCCCTCATATAAATACAACATAAAATTATAAAGGATGTTCACGGAATATCTTTGTTTGTCTTAAAATCAACCATTACAAGCACTGTAAGCTAATTGCGCCTGTTATTTAGATTCATTTTAAACAAATTTGTCTTTTAAATACATGCATCCACCGAATTGATTTTTAATTCTTTAAAAAAATTGCGTACTTAGTCAATTCGAGTTTATGCAAAACAACGTATTGCTGGAAGTTAAAGACCTGGTTACCGAGTTTAAAACGGAAGAAGAGTTTGTAAAGGCGGTAGATGGTATAAGTTTTACGCTTCACAAGGGAGAAACCATTGGTATTGTGGGTGAAAGCGGATCCGGTAAGTCGGTAACCTCTCTTTCGGTAATGGGATTAATCCCTAATCCTCCGGGTAAAGTTACCGGCGGAAATATACTTTATACTACTAAAGATGGTCGAGTAGTAGATTTGGTAAAGGCTCCCGAAAGTGAGATGCGTCATTACAGAGGCAATGAGATTGCCATGATTTTTCAAGAGCCGATGACTTCTCTAAACCCGGTTATTAAGTGCGGAGAGCAGGTGGCAGAGGCTATTGTTTTGCACAAAAAAATATCTCGTGAGGAAGCTAATAAGCAAGTGCTGGAGTTGTTTAAGCAGGTGCAATTACCCACTCCGGAGTTAATGATGAATAGGTATCCGCACCAGTTGTCGGGAGGACAAAAGCAGCGTGTAATGATAGCCATGGCTATGAGCTGCAATCCTAATATATTAATTGCCGATGAGCCCACCACAGCTCTGGACGTTACGGTGCAAAAAACCATATTGGATTTGATGCGTAATTTGCAGAAAGAGCATCACATGGGTATTATGTTTATTACGCATGATTTGGGAGTAATTGCTGAATTGGCCGATAAAGTAGTGGTGATGTACCGAGGTAAAATAGTGGAACAAGGACATGTGTTAGATATTTTCAGAAACCCTAAACATCCGTATACGAAAAGTTTACTAGCCTGCAGACCTCCTTTGGACATGCGACTGAAAAGACTGCCTGTAGTAAGTGATTTTATGACCTGGCATGGAGATGGTAGGATAGAGGAGGTGAGTAAGGATGTTGCAGAAGCTTTAACCAGCGTTAAAATATCGGAACAGGAGAGATTGAATGAACATAAAGAGTTGTATGCCCGCGAAAAAATATTGGAGATAAAAAATGTAAGAACTTGGTTTCCGGCCCAAAAAACGATGTTTGGGAAGGTTTTGAGTTGGACTAAAGCGGTTGATGATGTAAGTTTTGATATATACGAGGGAGAAACGCTGGGTTTAGTTGGAGAGAGTGGTTGCGGCAAGTCCACGCTAGGGAGAACCATACTAAAACTCACCGAAGCAAAAGAAGGCAAGATTTATTACAAGAAACAGGAAATTACCGGAATGAAAGAGAGGGATTTCCGTATGTTGAGAAAAGATATTCAAATTATTTTTCAAGATCCATACTCTTCATTAAATCCCCGCTTAACGATAGGTGATGCACTTATGGAACCTATGAAGGTTCATAAAATAGGAGCCAATAACAATGTTCGGAAGAAAATGGTATACGATTTACTGAACAGGGTAGGCTTGGAAGGAAAGCATTTTTACAGGTATCCTCACGAATTTAGCGGAGGGCAGAGGCAGCGTATTTGTATAGCCCGCGCCCTCTCATTAAATCCTAAATTTATTATTTGTGATGAAAGCGTAAGCGCGCTTGATGTGAGTGTTCAGGCTCAAGTTCTTAATTTGCTAAACGACCTGAAAAAAGAATTTAAGTTTACGTATATTTTTATAAGTCACGATTTAAGTGTGGTTAAGTTTATGAGCGATAGAATGGTGGTGATGAACAAAGGCAAAATAGAGGAGATTGGTGATGCGGATGAAATTTGTAACAATCCCGGAACAGACTACACGCGCAAACTTATTAATTCAATACCAAAGGGACGTATTGAAGATATAGAAAATCATCTCAAAGAGAAAGGTACTTTGCATTCTTTTGGTCAATGGCTTAAAACACCGCTTGATAACTAATAAAAGCTTGTAAGTACACCTTAAATTTCAGAAACAGGTGTGTTCTCGTCCGGTTTTTTCAGGTAGTTTCTCAAAAAATTTCCGTGTTTTTGATTCATTTGAGAAATAGGAATGGAGTATATAATAAATTCTGTCCCTTTAAATGTTTCAAATAAATCTTTTTCAATGGTATTGTATAAAATGGCTCTGGTGATGAAACTTACTTTAGGGGTTTTTACTTCTTTCAGTTTTTTGTTCTCATCCAGTATATGTTTAACCTCATGGTCTAGTTGAACACTTTGGGCATAGTGTTTATGCAGTAAAAAATTCATCAAGGGCTCAATTAGTTCGTGGTTGTTGGTAATGATGTTAAACACTATCATAATCTGTAGTTTAAGTTTCCGTTAATGTGAATAAGTTTGAGTGATGTGATGATGTATTTAAGCTTGTATTCTGCCAGCTTTAGTTCGGCTTCCATTAACCTGTTTTCCCTTGTATTAAGAAGAAACAGGGAGCTTTCTCCCACGTTAAACTTTAGTTTTTCTGCTTCCAGTAATATTTTACTGTAGTCTACATTTTTAATGGAGGCGCTTATTTGTTCAGAGAGCAGGCTTATATTCTGTTTTAGCAATCTGGTTTTGTAATCAATTTCCAACTTTTTAAAATTAAGCTCCATACTGTTGTTCAGGGCTTCTATGGAAGCTATTTTAAATCGATTGGTTGAGTTTCTGAAAAACAAGGGGAAACTCAGGCTAGCTCCCCATTTATAGTTGTTAGTAGAAAATTGAGCTATACTGTTTGTTTGATTGCTGCTAAGCAGGTTGTAATTTACGCTCAGCTGAGGTTTTATCATTTCTCGGTGAAAACGTTTATCAATTTCCAGAATATTTTGTTTTATTTGGTATTGAGCAAGGATGGGATTATTTGCCGAGTCGGCCTTAAGTATTTGAAGAATTTTGTTTTTTACTTTTTCGAACATTAAATCGAGCGTATCGGATGGAAATGAGTTATCAACATTAGCATTTACGTTATAGTCGTTGTAGAAAAAGGTCATGGTTTGAGCAATTTTTTCTCTCCATTCTAACATAGCAATATTATATTCTAAAAGCCTGCTTTGATAGAATATAGCGGCCTCTACTGTATCGGCGGCCGCGCGTTCACCAATTTTTGCCAGGTCGTTCATGGCATCCAGTCTTTGCTTGGCTAAGGCCATGTAGTAAGAATAAAGATTAAGTTGGCGGTATGCGTAAGACCATTCTGCATAGGCACTGCCTGCTTCAAGCAATAAATTATTCACCAAAATATTTCTTTCCAAACTGAAATAAGATTGATACTCCTTACCTTTTAAGATATCTGCTCGCTGTTTGTCAAACGTAAGTCCTTGGAGTAATTGAGTTTCAAAACTAACATAATATAAACCATACGACGGGGTATTAAATTCCGGATTTACAAAAACTCCTTGTCCGTATTCATAACCGGCCTTAAGATACTGTGAGGCAAAGAGCTGTTGTTTTACTTCTCCTTGTATGTATGAATAGTAGTTTTTAGAGGAAAAAAATTTATTTTTCAGTTCGAGGTTGAACTGTGGGTCGTATCCTCCGCGGGCCATGAGCAGTTGTTTTCGGCCAATGGTTTTAAAATTGGTAGCTCGTTGAAAAAGCGGGTTTCTGGATTCCAGTTCCTTTAAAAAATTATCATAAGATATGCTCTGTACTTGGGCATATACATTTGAAAGAGCGATGGAAAGAAATATAACAACGATTTTACTTTTCATCGTCTTTACTCTCCGAATTAGATTTTTCTTGCTCAGGAATAACGGGCTTATAAAATTCAGGTGGGAATCCGTTCACTTTTCGCCATATTTCGTAAACCACCATTACATTTTTAAGAAGTGCAAATCCTTTTACTCCTCCTCCAATTTGAATTGCTTGAGGCCATTCGTCTCCTCGGTTTACCGCTAATATTTTGAATTTTCCGTTTGGAGATATTGCTCTGTCAACGGCAACTACTTCGGCCTTATAAGTACCGGTACTTAATCCCGGCCATCCGGAAAATACAAAGGCAGGCCATCCGTCAAAAATCAGCTGAACTTTTTGTCCGGGATGTACAAGCGGTAAGTCAATGGGTTCTATGAAAAGTTCCACTGCCTGCTCGCTCTGTTTGGGAACAATACTGCAAAGAGGGTCTCCTTCTTTTATAATCTCCCCCACACCGTTTACAAAGGTTTTGGATATAAAACCATCTTGCGGAGCCAGTACGTAGTAGTAGCCTCGTCGGATAGAAAAATTGGACAGTTGATTCTGCATTTTGGTTAAATCTGCTTCTGCTTCGTATAAGTTTGAAAAGGTAGTTAGTTTATCAGATTCGGCCTTCATTAATTTTTCGGTATACTCTTGTCGAATGGAGTTTAGTTCAATTTCGGCATTTAATAGATCGTTTAAACTATTGTTGTAATTATTTTGAGCCGATGTTTTTTTAGCCAATGTTTCCTGGAGCTTTACCTTTCTGTTTTCCAAATCTGTTTTGGATATTACACCTTTTTGGAGGAGTTCTTCGTATCGGGAAAGTTGGTCCTCGGCAATGGCATAGTTGTTGGCGGCTGTAACCATTTCAATACTGTCGGTAATTATTTTTATGCGGGCCTGTTGAATCTTATTTTTTGTTTGCTCCATTTTTAAACGCAACGCTTTATTAAGGGCATCTATCTGGGAGTTTATGGCGTTTATTTTGTATTCGTATGATTCTATGGAAGCCTCTTTAGATTTTATTTGCGATTCCGAACGCTCAACCAACTGAGGGTCCATGAAATTGTCTTTTATTTCGGAAATGAAGGCAATGGTATCATTTTTATGGATATTCTGACCTTCTTTGACATACCATTTTTCTATTCTTCCGGCAATTCGGGTAGTGATGGTTTGCGGCCTGGCAGTTGGGTCAAGAGTGGTTACCTGCCCTGTGCATTCCACAGTTTGCGTCCAGGGCATAAATAGCAGCAAAAAACAAAAGCCAAGAATAGTGAAAAGTATGTTTTTGAACTTTCTGCTGTAGGTGTATGAGTAGATAATTTGAATTAAACGATCGTATAAAGCCTTGAAAATAGGCACTTCTTGTTTTTTATCCCGTTCTTCCATTTCAAACACCTGAAATAGTTTTTCGGTAGCGGTTAGTACGTCAAATACAGTTTTTAAGTTGATTACCAATTTTTCGATAGCATTAATAACTAAAATCACTAAAAGTTCGGAAGCTACGAACTGACCTATGGTTAAGTGACCGAACTGAACAAATAAAACTCCTAAGATGAGAAGAGCACTAATGAATATGATTTTAAATATGAGGATACTACGGAATTGAAGGTCAATTACTTTATAGTATAGTGTTTTGTCTTTTATATAAGAATTTAAACGCTGAGCCGTATTTTCCCGGATATACTCTTCGGTAAAATTTTTATCATTTCTTCTGAGTCCATCGTGCAGATTGTGCAACCAGTTTACAAAAAGATGCTTGTTTCTTGAAGCAGCCAAACTGTGTTCCAAGGCTCGTTTACCATATGATTTAATAATGAGGTAAAAAGCAACAACGGTAAGTAAGGTAAAAAGAAGAAACAAGGGATTGTATGCCGATAATAGGAGCAAGCCAAAAACAATACTTATTACGCTGAAAGAAACGTCTAGCAATATTTTACCTAAGCCTTTTTGTAAGGATAGCAAATCGTAGAAGTGATTTATTTTAACGCTTAAGTACTCATTTAAAAAAAGGTTCGGTTGAAGATTGGTTAATTTATTGCTGAATTTTAGCCCCACATTAACCAATAAGCTTTGTTGAATGCTTTCGTTAATTCGGAGTTGCCATAATTCAAAAATACCAATAAATATGACAGAGATAATGGTTAGTATGCAAAGCAATATGAGGGAAACAGACGTTTCTCCGGCCATGGTATAGGTTATTACCGCCTGAATAAATAAGGGGATACTAAGGTAGAAAAGACCCTGCAAGCCGGCCATCAGATAAATCTGAATGATTCTGCTTTTTTCAGGAACTATTAATTCAAGTAATTTTTTGAAATAGCTCATGCTTTGCAAAATTACGGTTTTATATATGATAGTAATACTTTTAACAAATATTGTAATATTATTGTTCTGTGTAATAAGTACTTTTGTAATGTTTTGGAGATTAGTCTGCAAATAAAGCTTAACGACAAGTTGTTTTTGAAGAACCCACTCGATTCAGGATTGGGTAGGAATATTATTAGTCATGGACTTCTTCAAATAAACAAGTTGGGTTTTGAATCATTTACGTTCCGCAAACTTGCCGAGCAAATTGGAACAACGGAAGCCAGTGTATACAGGTATTTTGAGAATAAACACAAACTGCTTTTGTATTTTTTTGGTTGGTATTGGAGTTCATTAGAGTATAAACTGATTTTTTATACTAATAATATCATTCAGCCTGAGGCAAAGCTTAGAAAGATACTGGATATTTTGGCACAGCCTTATGCCTTCAGTGCTCCCAATGAGGGAATAAATGAGAAAGCGCTCTTTGAGTTGATTTTACGTGAAGGCTCAAAAGCCTATTTAACCAGGCATGTAGAAGAAGATAATAAAGAACAACTTTTTAAACCTTATAAAGATTTGTGTGCCAGTTTTGCTGAAGTTATAAAAGAATTTAAACCCGCTTATCGATTTCCTCGCTCTTTGGCCAGTACGGTGGTTGAAACTGCGCATGTTCAGCGGTTCTACATGCAACATTTACCTTCCTTAAATGAGTTTGGGCAAGGGAAAGATGAAAAAAAGTTTCGAAAATTTTTGGACTCTTTATTGTTTGATACGCTTGTTTAATTTCTGCGTTTAGTATACTGTTCTTCGTAGTATTTCATGTATTCCCCGGAGGTTACGTTTTTTAACCATTCCTCGTTATTTAAATACCAGTCCACGGTTCTATCAAGCCCTTCTTCAAAAGTAACGGATGGCACCCAGCCCAAATCGTTTTTGAGTTTGGTGGCATCAATGGCATAGCGTAAATCATGGCCGGCTCTGTCGGTAACAAATGTGATGAGTTTTTCGTTGCTTCCCTCCGTACGATTAAGTTTTTTATCCATGATGCGACATAGTAATTTTATTACATCAATGTTTTTCCATTCGTTATGACCTCCGATGTTGTAAGTACTCCCATCAGAGGCTTTGTGAAATATAACATCAATGGCACGGGCATGGTCAACAACATAAAGCCAGTCGCGAACATTTTCTCCTTTACCGTAAATTGGAAGGGGTTTATTATTTAAAATATTGTTAATACATAAGGGAATTAGTTTTTCAGGGAAATGGTTTGGGCCATAATTGTTACTGCAATTCGAGATTACTACCGGAAGTTTATAGGTATCGTGGTATGCCCTTACAAAATGGTCACTGCTTGCTTTTGATGCAGAGTAGGGGCTGTGAGGATCATAGGCAGTTGTTTCGGTAAACATACCGGTTTCTCCCAAAGCACCATATACCTCATCGGTGCTAACATGATAAAAGCGTTTAAAAGGACTATTCTCCTTTTTAAATAGGTTTTTGGCTGCATTTAAAAGATTAACGGTTCCTATTACATTGGTATAAACAAATTCCAATGGATTGGTAATACTTCTATCAACATGGCTTTCGGCAGCTAAATGAATAACCGCATTAAATTGTTCTTTTTCGAAGAGCGCATTAATAAAAGGAGCATCAACAATATCGCCTTTTATAAAGGTATAATTGGGCTTATTTTCTATATCGCATAAATTAGCTAAGTTTCCTGCGTAGGTTAGTTTATCTAGATTATATATTTGATATTGCGGATAGTTGTTCACAAACAAACGAACAACATGTGAACCGATAAAGCCTGCTCCTCCTGTAATTAAAATTTTCATAGTTTAATATACAATTGTTAAAAGTGGTTTTCCTTATTTTAAAATTTCTGAGAACAAAATGCAGTAAAACTTACAAGCTCCAGTAATTCAAATCTTTGATTTTCCCTCTGTAAATTCCTTTTACATCTACCAAAACTCCCTTTTTTGCCATGATGGATTTAAAAAACTGTTCGTTCATTTTTTTATATTCTTTATGATTGACAGCAACAATAATTCCATCATAGTTTTTACCCAGTTTATTAAGACCGAAGCCGTATTCGTGTCTTAGTTCTTCCGAATCGGCATGGGGGTCAACGATTTCTACCTTTACCCCAAACGATTTAAGTTCTTTTACTATATCCGATACTTTACTGTTTCTGATATCGCTAACATCTTCTTTAAAAGTAGCTCCCATAATAAGCACTTTTGATTTAGAAATATTTTTTCCGGCTGCAATTATTTTTTTTACACAATTTTTAGCAACGTAAAATCCCATACTGTCATTTACGTAGCGGCCACTGTTTATTACACGGGCGTGGTAGCCCAGGCTTTCGGCTTTATATGTTAGATAGTAGGGGTCAACCCCAATGCAATGCCCTCCAACCAGTCCCGGAAAAAATTTCAGAAAATTCCATTTAGTTCCGGCAGCTTCCAACACATCAAAGGTATTAATACCCATTTTATTAAAGATGATGGAAAGCTCATTCATCAATGCTATGTTTACATCGCGTTGGGTGTTTTCAATAATTTTTGCGGCTTCTGCTACTTTAATGCTGGGAGCTTTATGTGTACCGGGTTCTACGATAATTTCATAAACTTTACTGATGGTTTCCAGACTTTCTTTGTCGCAGCCGCTTACTACTTTAAGTATTTTGGTAATGGTATGTTCCTTATCTCCGGGATTTATCCTTTCCGGGGAATAACCTACTTTAAAATCTTTTTTAAATTTTAGTCCGCTGAATTTTTCCAGTATCGGAATACAGTCTTCTTCGGTGCATCCGGGGTAAACGGTAGATTCAAAAACCACATAATCGCCTTTTTTCAGAACTTTACCAACCGTTTCTGAAGCGGCCAGCAGGGGTTTAAGATCCGGCAAGTTATGTTCGTCAATAGGGGTGGGAACGGCTACAATATAAAACCTTGCTTTTTTTAGGTCATTGATATTACTGGTAAAAAGAATATCGGAATTTTTAAATTCAGAGGCGGGCAGTTCGTTGCTTGGGTCAATTCCCTTTTTCATCATGTTTACACGCCTTTCATTAATATCAAAACCTATCACCTTTACTTTTTTGGCAAATGCTAAAGCTATGGGTAGGCCTACATATCCAAGGCCTATGAGGGCTACGGGCGCTTCTTTCTTTAAAATTTTTTGATACATCATTTTAGTGCGAATTATTTTTTAATACTGTTTTTGGACGAAGGGAGTATATTCGTTCTATAATATCAACCACTTTTAATCCTTCCAAAGCGTTTGTAGAGATTTTGTTTTTTCCGGTAAGCGTTTCTACTACGTTCTCAATTACGCTGTGGTGGTTATTCGCAGAGCCTTTATAGGCTCCGTAATCGTTGGCCGGACTGGTTTCTTCAAGAGTGGGCATTTGGTAATCTTTTATGTTACACACCTCTATTTTATCCATGTACTGTCCGCCCACTTTCACACTACCCTTACTGCCTATAATAGTTAGAGAAGATTCGAGATTTTTTTCCCACACAGAAGTAGAATAGTTAATACAACCCATTCCCCCGTTAACAAAATCAAAACTAACCATGCCGCTATCTTCAAAGTCGGTTGTTTTTTGATGATTAAAATCGGCAAATTTAGCCTGAATATTGGTAATATCGCCAAACAGCCAGTACATAATATCTATCCAGTGGCTGAATTGGGTAAAGAGTGTGCCACCGTCTAAATGTTGTGTTCCTTTCCAATTTCCGGGTTTGTAGTAGCGCTCATCTCTGTTCCAGTAACAGTTTAGTTGTACCACAAAGATGTCCCCAATCAATTTTTTATCAACAACTTCCTTAAGCCAAATACTGGGTGGAGAGTATCGATTCTGCATCACGCAAAAAACATTTTTGTGTTGCTTCAGAGCAGTGTAGATAATTTTTTCGCAATCTTGTTTTGAAAGCGCCATGGGTTTTTCTATAACTACGTGTTTTCCGGCTTCCAAACAGTTTATGGCTTGTTGAGCGTGGAGCCCGTTAGGAGTGCAAACGTTTACTACATCAATTTCCGGATGGGCTTTTAATAATTCCTGAAAATCGATGTAAAAATTTTCGCTCAGGGAATCTAATCCTAGAGATTCTTTGTTTAGTAAGTCGCATACGGCAACGAGTTCGCAGTGAGAGTTACGCCGAATCATCTCTGCGTGGCGTTTACCTATGTGTCCTTGGCCTATTACGGCAAATTTAATTTTATTCATCAGGATAGTCGGGTAACGCAGTTTTTTTCTAGTTTATATGTTTGGCCGCTTTCCGGGCAGGAGGCTATTCCCTCCTCATTGAAGTTTAACCGATGTCCGTATTCGCTCATCCAGCCAATTTGCCGCGCAGGATTTCCTACTAATAAAGCGTAGTCAGGAACATGTTTGGTAACAACGGCCCCGGCACCAATAAAGGCATACTTTCCGATATTGTGACCACACACAATAGTGGCGTTGGCGCCAACGGTGGCTCCTTTACCGACGTGAGTTTTTGCGTATTGGTTACGCCTGTTTACGGCACTTCGGGGATTGGTAACATTGGTAAAAACCATGCTGGGGCCCAAAAATACATCGTCTTCGCAAACTACTCCGGTGTATATGGACACGTTATTTTGAACTTTTACATTGTTACCTAAAACAACTTCCGGAGAAATTACTACATTTTGTCCGATGTTGCAGTTTTTACCGATGTTGCAGTTGGGCATGACATGAGAGAAATGCCATATTTTGGTTCCTTCACCTATTTCGCATCCGGGGTCAATTACAGCAGTAGGATGAGCGTAGTAATTTAATTGGGACATTTTTAAAAATAAGAGCACAAATTTAGAAAAACCCGATTAATCACAAAATTTTGATAATCAGATAACTAATTTCAGTTAAATGTTAAAACTAACCATTTGTGAAAAAAAATACCGCCTAAGGGTAAAAAATAGCTTTTACCATTTTTTTATTTAGAGAAAAATGAACATTTTTGTTAAAATTAACCAAAAAAGAAACTGTTTTTAAACTTTAGGTAATATGAGGAAAATGTATAAAGTTGTCGGATCGTTTTTATTAGCTCTCCTTACAGTTGGCGATATGTTCGGGCAGGTAACCATGCCAAGCACTTTTAGTTGGTCTCCGGCCGGGCCTGTATTGAGTGCCGGTCGTTCCAGAAACCTGTTAATTGACAGAAATAACAATAATCACTTGTACGTTGGAAGTACCTCCAGCGGGGTTTTTGAATCGAACGACGGCGGAGCTAACTGGCATCCGCTCAATGACCAAGGAACTATCCGTAACATCAGTTACCTTGCACAAGCCGCCAATGGCGATCTTTTCGCCTCTACCGGCGAGGGTTTTCTTCGTCTTACGGCTCGCCAGAAGGCTGCTCCGGGAACAGGTGTTTATAAAGTTTCAGGTACCACGTTTACTCAGATAGTAGACTCTTCAGTGGTGGGGTCTGTTATAACCCGAATAGCATGCCATCCATCTATAAGCGGTAGAATGGCCGTTGCGGGAAATAAGGGATTGTTTATTACTGAAGATGGTACAACCTTTGTAAAGGCAAGCGGTGCTATTGCGCCAACTGCCACGGCTCTTACTGTGCATTACGATAATAGTGGAAATATTTATGCCACGGCAACATCTGTAAACACCGGAGGAGGTGTAAAAGTATATAAATCAGCAGGAGGTTCAGCTTCAGGGTTTGTAGAAATAACACCAACTTCTGCCATGTTACCAAACAGTAATTATGGAAGAATTGAGTTGGCTATTGCTAATAGCAACAATAGTACGATATATGCATCTATTGCAAGACCTACCAGCCCTAACATTAATAATAGTTCAGCTTCCATGTTTGCATTCTTTGTAAGTAAAGACGGAGGGAGTACATGGACACTCATACTGGAAGCTTCTCCTCAATTAGACCCCTTATCTAACGGAGGCACTATAAATTCCGGAGATTATGCGCATGCCGTAACCGTTAATCCGGCTAATGAGGACCAGGTTTTTGTGGCCGGGTATCGTTTTTATATATGGACAAAAACCCCCAATGCCGCCGAAGGAATCGGAACATGGGTTCGTCATGGCAATGAGCTTGCCTTTGGTTCTCCCATCTATTTAAGACATAATATCCACGACATTAAAGTGATTAATAGCGGAAGTGCTATAGGAAAGGTATTTTTTGTTACCGATGCCGGCGTGTACAGAAATGTAGATTTACAAAGCGCTATTAACAATAATTTTCCTGCTACCTTTCAGCCTTTCTTTAAAGGTTTAGGAACTGCCCAGTATAATAGTATAAGCATACAGCGTTTCCCAAAAACAGCTAATCAAAGCGGTACCCTGCAACCATATTCGGGTTATTTGGCCGGAACCGCCGGAAACGGAATTAACTACTTTAGCGGGAATTACCCAGCCGTAAGTTTGGAAATTAACGACCTTTCTGGAGACATGGCCAATGTGGAGTTTTCTAATATTTCACCAAATACCGCTTACATGGCTAATACCACCGGAAACATGTTCTTGGTTTCGGATATTGCCAATAACTCTCCGGGA
This sequence comes from uncultured Akkermansia sp., assembly GCA_964585565.1. Taxonomy (GTDB): domain Bacteria; phylum Bacteroidota; class Bacteroidia; order B-17B0; family Aurantibacillaceae; genus Aurantibacillus. The sequence continues at coordinate 479,638 of CAZPEC010000003.1, forward strand.
ACCATGTTGGCAAGCCATCTGGGTAGCAAATGCAGCCAGGAACCGGCCATTACTCAAATTGATTTCAGAGGGATTTCAAATGGTGGTTCTACTACCGATGGAGTTTATACCAACAACAGCTATTCGGTAATTGGTACCCCCTTTAAACTCTGGGAAAATGTTCGTAAACAGGCATCAAATAATGCTCCTTTGGATTCTGCCATTTTTTATAACGATTCTATTCGTGTGCTTATACCAGTAACAACCACCACGGAGACAGCGTATCAGGTTAACTTTATAAAACCACAAAAGTCGGCAATTTTGGATAAGGTGATAATAAGGACTTTTACAGTTGGTGTTCCCAGCGCAGCCAGCAGTACATGTTTTGTATTCAGTTCTCAGGCTTATAGTACTGCGGCTCAGCAAAAGGCCAGCATGGAGTTTAATGGTGCTCCTAATTCGCTAACAATCCCTAATCCTACCAACATTATTCTTACGGGTTTGTCCAGCCCAAGTGTGAATAGTGTAAATAATATGTCTATTGTAGCCAGCGAGTATAAGGATGTTGTTCGTTTTCAGTTACCAACTAATCCGATATCGGGAAGTGCTATAACAAACACAACGAATTATCAGTACGTTAGGGTTGGAGTGACCGCTTTTTACAGGTATAATTCAGGTACGAAGATATTTGTAGAGAATTCCAATATATCCAGCAGTATTTTTAAAGACTCCTTAGTTTTAAGCAGTGCTATAAATTGGAATTTTAATGACGTGGGAACTTCCTCCATAACAGCAACCGGAACAAATCCTCCAATTAAATTCAAAATGAGAAACTGTTCGAGGTTAGCGATATTAAATGATAAGGGGGTTCTTATAAGTAAAAGACCATTAAATACTAACGACCCACAGAAATTTCAAATGGTTAGCTGTACAGGCGCTTTAACTACTAACTCGTCTACTTATACAGCGGGCCAAATGACGGTAACGGGCTTGCCATATTTACTGGAGTGGGCACCTGACGGTAAAAGCATTTACTATGTAACCAGTGTTACTACACCTACTCCTACCTTTAGAGTATACAAAGTAAATGTAAGCGCCAGTATGTTTGATTTTTCTATTGAAGACTATCGGGGTGCGTTTTATACAGGCTGTGTAAATGGGGTTAGGAACTCTGCAACTAATTTCTCATTTACAACTAATTTCAAGTCGCCCTATCGTACTACGCTAATAGGTACCTTCAATGAAAGAATTACCAACCTGGCTGTGAGTGATAATAACAAGTTGTTGCTTTTAACAACCTCCGACATCAGTACAGGAGGCAAGAGGGTATATTTAAGTAGCGCCAATATTGATGATGCTAATGTAGACAATACAGTTATTACATTTACCGATAAAACAGGAAACCTTCCCGGAGTGCGTGTAAACTGTGCTCTGTTTGTGAGTGGAACAACAAACAACGTTATGTTGGGTACGGATGAAGGAGTTTATCTAACTACCGATATAAATAATGCAACTCCCACCTGGGCAGAGATAAATAACAATCAGCTGCCAAAAGTTCAGATTACGGATATCAAGCAGCAGTTCATGTCGCGCTGGGATTCCTATAATTCCGGAATTATATATGTTGCTACCAATGGCCGTGGGGCTTGGATAAATCGTCAATTGTTAGACAATACGGTAATTGGTGTAGACGAGAAAGAAGTTGCTGCAAGAACTATAGGATTAAGTTTATTCCCTAATCCCACCAACGGAATGGCTAATCTTAACTTTTATGCTGCCTCAGGTGAAGACGTAGTGATTCAGTTAATAGATTTAAATGGTCGCTTGGTAAAATCAGAGGCTTTAGATAAGTTGATGGAAGGATACGTAGATTACAAATTTAATACCTCAGAGTTAAATAGTGGGGTATACATTGTTAATGTGGCCAGTTCTTTAGGAATCAAACGAGTAACTAAGTTGGTAGTAACCAAGTAAGAGTAAGTTTTTCTTTTACAAGACACAAGACCTCTTATTAAAAGAGCGCAGGCTACCCCATCCTGCGCTTTTTTATTTATATTTTTAATGGTAAATGAATTAATGTATTGGTTTAGTTTCATTGTAAAACAAAAAACCCGAAGTATTACTTCGGGTTTTTTGCGTAACATTAATTGTTCAGGAGCTAGTCAACATTATCGTGAAGAAAAGAATTGTTAGGACGTATTTCTATCTTTTTATCTTCACCTTCGCTTAGGGTAAACCGAGAAACAGAAGAATTTTCGGAATAATTTTTATTTTCGAGCGTTATGTTTTTTCGGGTGAAGGCAGTTTCTTTTTCTAAAGAAGCTAATCCTTCAGGGCTTCTCATTTTAAGTGTTATTTCTTTTAATTTACGGATTCTTTCCTGAGCAAGTTTAATTTGTTCTTCTCTTGATAATGATTCTTTTGAGTTGTTGTCATTTTCATTTAAAGAACTACTGTTTGATATATCAGATTCGTTGTTTACTACCGTAAAAGTAAACTCATTGCTTCCTGTTTGTTGAGTGTTTTCAATTATGTTTTTTTCTTCGGTGAGAGGAGGAGTGATTTCTTCTTCATTTAGAGGGATTATTTTCTTTTCCATTACAGGAGGATTTTGTTGTTTTTCTTCTGTAGCGGATACCTCCGATTTGGTATAAATAAATGGTTCATTAGAAGATTGAGAAGAGGGAGTTTCGATTTCTTTCTTTTCTTCCTCATTTAAGTCTACTACTTTTCTTTTTTGAAACCCTAATTCAAATTCCGGAGCAGGTTTTGATTTAAATCCTGTAGCGATAATAGTTACACTTACATTATCTCCCAATGTTGGGTCGGTTCCGTAACCGGTTATAAGTTCTGCAGTACCTCCTGCTGCTTCTTGAATGTAGTCGGTAATTTCTCCAAACTCATCCATGTCAATATCATCTCCACCACTCATAATATTAAGGAGTACATGTCGGGCGCCGCTTATATCGTTATCGTTCAGCAGGGGAGAAGTGAGAGCACCTTCAACAGCTTTTAATGCACGCTTTTCTCCGCTGGCGGTGGCGCTTCCCATGATAGCTACTCCGCTATCTTTCATTACTGTTTTAACATCATTAAAATCAACATTAATATGCATGTGAAGGCTAATAATTTCTGCAATACTTTTTGCGGCACCGGTTAATACATTATCGGCATGTGCAAAAGCTTCGCTCATTTTAAGGTTACCATAAATTTCACGCAACTTATCATTTCCAATAACCAAAAGGGTATCCACATATTTTTTCATTTCTTCTAAACCCTCTTCTGCTTGTTGTTTTCGTTTTTTACCTTCAAACATAAATGGCAGGGTAACAATTCCTACGGTAAGAATACCCAATTCGCGTGCAATGCTGGCTATTACAGGTGCTGCGCCGGTACCGGTTCCACCACCCAAACCGGCTGTAATGAAAACCATTTGCGTATTATCAGCCAGATAAGCTTTAATTTCCTCTATGGATTCAATAGCGGCATCTCTTCCAACTTCGGGTATAGAGCCGGCACCAAGCCCCTTTGTTAGCTGACCTCCGAGTTGAATTTTTATGGGAACCGGGCTTTTATCAAGCGCTTGCTTATCGGTATTGCATATAATAAAATCTACTCCTTTAATACCCATGCGATACATGTGGTTTACGGCGTTGCTTCCGCCTCCGCCAACGCCAAATACTTTTATTATGGAGCCTTCTACGTTTGGTAATTCAAATTGCATCATGGTGGTTATGGTTTTTGGTTATTATTCTATATCATCGCTCATCCAATCTTTAGCTCTTGTAATTAGGGTGTCAAAAAAGGAGCCTATCTTTTTGGAAGAGTGGTTTGTTATTTTTTTGGATTCTTTTACAGCATGTTCTTTTTCTTCGTTTTCTTTTAAGGTTTCACTTTTTGTGATATTATTGTTTCGAATATTCTCTTTCTCGTATTTTTCTATCCCTTTCATTACCAAACCTACGCCGGTGGCATATAAAGGATTTTTTAATTCGTTATCGGCTGAAGCTAAATTACTGTTTGGTGTTCCAATTCTGCAGTCCATTCCGGTTACCAGCATTACCAGTTGTTGTAGATGCTTGAGCATAGCCCCCCCTCCGGTTACAACTATTCCGGCAGATAATTTTCTTTCATATCCGGAAGATTTTATTTCGAATAAAACTAATTCCAAAATCTCTTCCATACGAGCTTGAATAATTTGAGCTAAAAGTTTCACGGAAACTTCCTTCGGTGGCCTTCCGGCTAAACCCGGTATAGAGATTATTTCATTCTCTTGGTTTTCTTGAGCTAAAGCTGAACCAAAGCGAACTTTTAGCTGCTCGGCTTGTGATTTAATGATGCCGCAACCTTCTTTTATATCTTCTGTTATAATATTTCCGCCAAATGGTATAACAGCTGTATGCCTTATGATGCCATCGTAAAATACAGCAACATCGGTTGTTCCACCGCCAATATCTACTAAAACAACACCGGCTTCCTTTTCTTCATCGCTCAGAACTGCATCTGCACTGGCGAGTGGTTCTAAGTTTAAATCCACAATTTCTAATCCGGCCCGGTTTACACATTTAAAGATATTTTTAACAGCGCTAACTTGTCCGGTGATGATATGAAAATTTCCTTCTAATCTGATTCCGGCATGCCCGATGGGATTTTTTATGCCGCTTTCGTTATCAATAATGTATTCTTGAGGAATTACATGAATAACCTCTTCACCGGGATTCATCACCAATCGATGCATGTTGTCAATAAGTTGGTCTACGTCTCGCTGGCTTACTTCGTCATCGAGTGATTGACGGGTAATCATACCTCGGTGTTGCATACTTTTAATGTGCTGTCCGGCAATCCCTACTATTACTTCACCTATATCAACATTGGCTTTATCTGCAGCGATGCTGATGGCCGTTCTGATAGAAGCTACGGTTTGCTCAATATTAACTACCACGCCTCGGTTTACTCCCAGTGATTCAGCTTTTCCTATGCCCATGATTTCAACCTTTCCGTTTTCGTTTTTTCTACCAACCAAGGCGGCAATTTTTGTGGTTCCTATATCAAGACCCACGACTAATTCAGAACTCATATTGTTTGTATTGTTTTCCATACATTATTTTTTTGTGCAAACAACTAAATTTTTGTATTTTAAGTTAATTGTTGAGTATTTATTCCAGCTATCGGCTTTATTGAGTCCTTCTGTATAAAACATTTTCAGTTTATTCAGTTTCTCCTTTATGTTTTCTGCTTCTCCCAGAACAATATGGTGATTTCCTATTGAGGGATATAGTATAATGTTCTTTTCTTTATCTACATATATCTGATGAATGAGTTCTGAGAGTAGGGGGTCGGCATAAATTTCTTGAGAAACCAAATAAATATCGTCTAATATACTATACTTACTTAAAGTTTCTAACTTCATGATGTCATGAATACTTAAGTTGTATCGCTGGTTGTAGGGTTCATTTATGAAACCACTGGCCACAATTACTCTGGCGCAATATTTTTCATTTAAGGGCATTATTTTGCTTAGCGAGTCAATGTAATAGCTTTCGCCGCTTTTGGTAAATATTCTTACCATAGGCCTACGTTGTTTTACCCGGATATTTAATTCGCCATTGAACTGATAGGAAACTTCGGCATTTTCAATTGCGGGGTGGGTATTTAATGTTTTTTCAAGACGATGAATGCTAACGTCTTTTATTTCAGTATTTTTTATTTTTTCGTTTTGTTCCTCGAAGAAGGTAAGTACATCGTTTTCTGAAATAAAGGAATTTTCAGAGTTGTTAACGATATCTACATTTAGCGACTCTATTTTTTTGCTTTTTTGTTTACCGGATACAAAAGACCAAGAAATACAAAGCCCGCTCAATGCGATTATCCATAGAAACAGGTTTAGTATTTTCTTATAGTTTATTTTTTTCATTATTTACTTAGCAGCTCTTGTATTGGTTCAACCAGTTGATCAATATCTCCGGCTCCCATGGTAATTAATACCTCTTTTTTGTTTTTTATCAAGTGGTTGAGTAATTCGGTTTTACTTAAAAGCATTTTTTCTTTTAAATTCATTTTATTGAGTAACATTTCAGCGTTTACTCCTTCAATGGGTAATTCTCTGGCCGGATATATTTCCAGTAAAATAACTTCATCCAATAAGTCTAAGCTTTTCGCAAATTCATCAGCAAAATCTCTTGTACGACTATACAAGTGTGGTTGAAAAATTCCGGTAATTTTTTTATTTGGATAAATTTTTCTCACTGATTGTATAGTAGCTTTTAACTCTTTGGGATGATGTGCATAATCGTCGATATAAACGACATGCTCACTTTTTACCCGATAATCGAACCGGCGTTTTACTCCCTTAAAAGAACGAAGGGCATCTCTAATTTGAGACCCTTTTATACCAAGCTGTTGTGCCATGGCAATTGCAGCTGTGGCGTTTTCAACATTATGCGCTCCTGATACACCTAATATCAAACCGCTGAGGTTTTCTATGGGGCTTTTCAGATTAAAGTGGGCTTCATTTTCTTTAAAGACCACATTTTCAGCTACATAATCTGCTTCTAAATTTAAAGAGTAGATGAGCTTATTCGATGGAAGGCTCAAATCGTTATCAACATTTTTGTTAACAATTATTTTGCCTTGTTCTGCTATTTTCTGAGCAAATAGTTCATAGCTTTTTTTCACCTCACTCTCTTTTCCGTAAATATCCAAATGATCTGCATCGCAACTTGTAATTATTGCATAGAGTGGTTTCAAATGAAGAAATGAACGGTCGTACTCATCGGCTTCAACTACTACAAATGAATCTTTATCCTTGTTTTTGTTAAGGATAAGATTGCTGTTATAGTTTGCAGAAATGCCTCCCATAAATGCGGTACAATTAATACCACTATTAACTAGTATATGTGTTACCAGTGTAGTGGTGGTTGTTTTTCCGTGCGTACCGGCAATGGCTAAGGTTTTGTAATTTTGAGTAATATCGCCTAAAACAGCGGCTCTTTTCTTTATGGTGTAATTTTCTTTTAAAAGATACTGATATTCGAGATGAGTTTCCGGTATAGCCGGAGTATATATAATCAGTACTTCTTCTTTTCGGTATTTATTTAGTGTATTGATGAGTCGTTCAACATTTTCCTGATAAAAGCAACTAATCTCTTCTTTTTCGAGGTTTCTGGTGAGCGATGTTTCTGTTTTATCATATCCTTCAACAATTTTTCCCTCATTTTTAAAAAATCGGGCAAGGGCACTCATGCCTATCCCGCCGATACCCAAAAAGTAATAATATTTATAAGAGAGAATCATTGTTTTATTTTGAGTAGTTTGATAGCTTCTTTTACAATTATTTCTGCCGAGTTGGGAATTGCTAATTTTTTAATGTTTTCACTTAGTGTTTTTAGTAAGTTAATATCACTGAGAAGCGAAATTGCTCTATCACATAAATCAGACTGAGCATCTTCATCTTTTAGTAAAATAGCAGCGTTTTTATTAGCAAGCGCTAAGGCGTTTTTTGTTTGATGATCTTCGGCTACATTTGGTGAGGGAACTAAAATAGAGGGTTTTCCTGTATTGCAAAGCTCTGATACGGAGCTGGCTCCCGCTCTTGAAATAACGATGTCTGCCGCTGCATAAGCCAAATCCATCTTTTGGATAAAATCAGTGGAGCGTATACCCTGTTCAATATATTTTTTACAGGCGCTGGCGGCCGTTTCTGAAAATGTCTTCCCTGTTTGCCATATTAGTTGATATCCTGCTTCAACTATTTTTTCAAGGCCGTTTAGTATAGCCAGGTTAATAGTTTTTGCACCCAAACTCCCACCAATAACCAAAATAGTTTTTTTATTTGGAGATAATTTAAAAAAGCTTAAAGCTTCTTGCTTTTTATTATCGATATCATTAATATCTTGTCTTACCGGATTTCCGGTTAAAATTATTTTTTCTTTTGGAAAAAATTTTTCCATTCCCTCATAAGCTACACAAATAATCTGCGCTTTTTTAGCAAGAAGTTTATTTGTTATACCTGCGTAGGAATTTTGTTCTTGTATAATAGTTGGAATTCCTTTGCTTGCAGCTGCTTTTAGAACAGGTCCGCTGGCATATCCACCCGTTCCGATAGCTAAGTTTGGTTTAAAATCCGATATGATCTTGGATGCTTTGAACATACTAACTAATAAGCGAAACGGAAAATATAAATTACTTAATGAAATTTTTCTTTGTAGTCCTGCTATGGGAAGACCAATAATTTGGTAACCTGCTTTGGGTACCTTTTCCATCTCCATTCTTCCAAGCGCTCCAACAAATAAGATATCACAATTTGGAATTTGTTTTTTTAGTTCGTTAGCAATAGCTATGGCCGGAAAAATATGTCCTCCGGTTCCTCCTCCACTTATAATTACTTTAGCTGATTGCAGACTCATGATTATTGTTTTCTTCTGAGCTCTTACTAACGCTTAAAATAATTCCTATAGAAATCATGGTGAACCATATAGAAGTACCTCCCATACTAACTAAAGGAAGAGGCTGACCCGTGACAGGAAATAAATTTACGGCTACGGCCATATTAATAAGAGCTTGGAAAACCAAACTAAACGAAAGTCCGATAGAAACCAAACCTCCAAATTTTTTTTCGGTATCACGCATAATTTTTATGCCACGATAAAATAATATGAGGTATAAAAATATAAGTAAACTTGCACTAATAAGGCCATATTCTTCTATAATAATAGCATATATAAAGTCGGAAGATGCTTGAGGTAAAAATGCCCTCTGGGTAGAATTTCCAGGTCCTTTACCAATTATTCCGCCTGTTGCAATAGCAATTTTTGCTTGTTCGCTCTGAAAATTATTTTTAGACTCTCCGCTTACATAATTTTCTATCCGGGCTTTCCATGTTTTTCCTCGAGGCATTAAGTCGGGGGCAAACCAAATTAATGCACCCAGTAAAAGTCCGAACCCCAAGCATAACATTAAAATATAAGTTAGGTACTTAATTTTTATCTTACCTACAAACATGATAAATAAACAATCTACAAACAGTAAAGCAGCGGTTGAAAAGTTTGCAGGCAGTATGAGTGCGCATATAATACTGATGGGTAGCAATAAGTGTATGCATACACCTCTGAAACTCTGAAGAGATTCGTTTTTGAGTGTAATTACTCTGGCTACGTATATCATCAGCATTATTTTGGCAATATCGGACGATTGAAAAGTTAATGTAGTACCGGGTATTTCTAACCAGCGCGTAGCACCTCCGGTACTTACTCCGCTAATTAGTGTAAACAAAAGAAGTGGTATGCAAAGAAAAAAACCTATTTGTGATATTTTGCTGAATAAACTATACTTCATATTGTGAAAAAACCAGGCTAGTAGAAAACCAGAAGCAATAAGTCCTAAGTGTTTAATAAGGTAATATTCGGTGTTACCCTGTTTGTATTTATGGGCAAGTGTAACAACGGCACTATATACCACAAGAACAGAAAGTAGTGATAGTAAAAATGTTACAGCCCAAATTACCCTATCCCCTTTTAAATACCCGGTAATTTTCATGAAATAATATGTTTTTGTTTGTTACAATGAGCGAACAGCAGCTTTAAATTTCATGCCCCTATCTTCATAATTTTCGAATAAATCAAAACTGGCACAGGCAGGTGATAATAACACTACATCTCCTTTTTTTGCCAATTTATAGGAAGCAGCAACAGCGTCTGGAGCATTGTCGGTTTCAACGATAATGTCAACAACATCTTTAAATGCACTGATAATTTTTTTGTTATTTTTTCCTAAACATACAATAGCTTTAACCTTAGCCTTTACAATATCCAGCAGTTCATTATAATCATTTCCTTTGTCTTGTCCGCCACAAACCCATACCACCGGTTTTTGCATGCTTTCTAAAGCATACCAAGCAGAGTTTACATTAGTAGCTTTGGAATCGTTGATAAATTCAATTCCATTAACGGAAGCAACAAATTCCAGGCGATGTTCAACACCTTGAAAATCTTGAAGACTTTCTCTGATGATGTCTTTACGAACTTCTACAATTCTTGCGGCTATTGAAGCGGCCATAGAATTGTACACATTGTGTTTTCCTTGTAAGGCTAATTGTTCAATTGTCATAATTAAGGGATTTTGGTTTGGTTTATAATTAAGGGTTAATTGGTTTCCATTTAAAAAAGCTCCATCTCCCGAAAAGGTTTTGTAAATACTGAACGGGATTTTTTGAGCGGGAGTACTCCAGCTTTTCATGTAGTTGGATATGGTTTCATCGTCTGCACAATAAATGAAGTAGTCGTCTTTCGAAAGATTTTGTGCTATTCTAAATTTGGAGGCTACATAATTTTCGAACTTATACTCATATCTGTCTAAATGATCGGGAGTAATATTTAGTAGTATGGCAATGTCAGCTTTAAATGTGTACATTCCATCGAGCTGAAAACTGCTTAATTCAAGAACATAATAATCAAAATTTTGAGTAGCCACCTGATAAGCAAAACTTTTTCCTACATTTCCTGCCAGCCCTACGTTATATCCTGCTTTTTTAAGTATATGATAGGTGAGAAGTGTGGTTGTAGTTTTTCCATTAGATCCGGTAATACATATTTTTTTTGCTTGCGTATATTTTCCGGCAAATTCAATTTCTGATATTACGGGAATTTTCTTGCTTTTTATCTTAAGGATTAGTTCATTATTATCAGGTATTCCGGGACTTTTAATTACTTCGTCGGCAGATAAAATAGTTTCTTCATCATGTTTTCCTTCTTCAAATTTTATATTGTTTTGCCGAAGCATTTCTTTGTACTTTTCTTTTAATATTCCTTTTTCACTTAAAAAAACACGGTAGCCCTTGCTGCTTGCCAGTATGGCACTACCCACGCCGCTTTCTCCGCCTCCCAGTACTACTATGTTTTTTATTTTATTCATTTTTATTATCGCAGCTTAAGGGTAACAAATGTTAGTACAGCCAGCATAATTCCCACAATAAAAAAGCGCATAACAATTTTAGATTCATGAAAACCGCTTTTTTGGTAGTGGTGATGAAGCGGAGCCATTTTAAATAATCTGTTTTTTTGGGCATATTCTAAACCGCGTCTTTTTTTCTGATATTTGAAGTAGACTACTTGAAGAACCACAGAAAGATTTTCGATTAGAAATATTCCGCATAGGATGGGGATAAGTAATTCTTTACGAATAGAGATGGCAAAAACAGCGATGATACCACCAATGGCTAAACTTCCTGTATCTCCCATAAACACTTGGGCAGGGAATGAGTTATACCAAAGAAATCCTATGCAGGCACCTATAAATGCAGCAATGAAAACCACCAATTCTCCTGAGTATGGTATATACATAATATTCAAATAATCGGCAAAAACAGTATTACCCGAAACGTAGGCTAGAATTCCTAATACTACACCTATGATGGCGCTTGTTCCTGCAGCAAGTCCGTCAATACCATCGGTAATATTTGCGCCATTAGAAACGGCTGTTACAATAAGTATTACCATTGGCACAAAAATCAACCAACCATATTTCATACAATCATCGCACATCCACGAAATAAATTTTCCATAGTCCAGCTCATTGTTTTTCACGAACGGTATGGTAGTTTTAAGTGTTTTAACCGGTTTTTCGGAATAACGAGGAGTACTAACTTTTGTATCGATTCCTGTGGAGATGGTCAGCAAATCTTTTGAACCGGAATTGATACGCTCTTTAATTACCACGTCTGGATGAAAGTATAATACACATCCAACAATTAATCCAATACCTATTTGACCAATGATTTTGAATTTTCCCTGTAAGCCTTCTTTATTTTTTTTAAATACTTTAATGTAATCGTCCAAAAACCCAAGACCTCCCAACCAAATAGTTGAGATAATCATGAGTACGATATAAACATTTAATACTTTAGCAAATAGTAGAGTTGGTATAAGTATAGCGCTTATGATAATTAGTCCTCCCATGGTAGGAGTTCCTGATTTTTGTGTTTGTCCCTCAAGACCTAATTCACGTATAGTTTCACCAATTTGTTTTTTGCGAATAAAATTGATAATACGCTTTCCAAATACCATTGATATGAGCAGGGATACAATAAGTGCCATGGCTGCACGGAAGGAGATGTACTGAAATACACCGGCCCCTATCAGGTCGAATTCTTTATCTAAATATGTAAATAAATAGTATAGCATTAATTTTCTATCAGTTCTTTAAAAATTTTATAATCATCAAACTCGTGCTTAACTCCTTTTATTTCCTGATACTTTTCGTGTCCTTTTCCGGCTATTAATATGATATCTCCTTTTTTAGCCAGTGTGCATGCTGTTTTAATAGCTTCTTTTCTATCGGTTATTTTTAATGTTTTTTTGCTTAGAGATGGAGAAACGCCTTCTTGCATTTGTTTGAGTATTTCTTCCGGATCTTCACTTCGTGGATTGTCAGAGGTAAGAATTACCTTGTCGCTTAATTCAACGGCTATGCTTGCCATGATGGGTCTTTTTGCTGCATCTCTGTCTCCCCCGCAACCAACCAGCGTAATTATTTGTTCGCCGCCGGTTCTAACATTTTTGATAGTTTCCAGAACATTTTTTAGCGCATCGGGTGTATGTGCATAGTCTATGATACCGATTATTCCGGAAGAAGATTTGTAGTATTGAAATCTTCCTTCTACCGCATTAAGATTGCTAATGGCTGTTAGAACATTTGTTTTATCTTGCTTTAAAAGCACGGCAGATGCATAAACAGCAAGGATATTATATGCATTAAAAGAACCGATTAATTTTACCCAAATTTCTTGCCCGTCTATGTTCAACAGCAGGCCATTGAGGTGATTTTCCAAAATTTTACATTTAAAATCAGAAACACTTTTCAGACTATAAGAGTATTTTTTTGCTTTGCAATTTTGAAGCATCACCATTCCGTTTTTATCATCTTTGTTCACTAGAGCAAAAGCCTCTGAGTTTAGTGAATCAAAAAGCATTTTTTTAGCACGGATATATTCGCTGAAAGTTTTATGGTAATCCAGGTGGTCGTGAGTTATGTTTGTAAAAACAGCTCCCGCAAATTGTATCCCTGCAACACGATGTTGAACCAAAGCATGTGAACTTACCTCCATAAATACGTGTGTGCATCCTTCATTTTTCATTTTCAGCAGAAGTTCGTTGAGACTTATGGCATCGGGAGTGGTATGTGTTGATGGAATACGTTGATTATTTATTTTGTTTTCTACCGTAGATATTAATCCGCATGAATAGCCCAGCGAGCGAAATAAATTATACAGCAGTGTGGCAGTAGTAGTTTTCCCATTCGTTCCGGTAACTCCAACTAAGCTTACTTGCTGAGATGGATTGCCAAAAAAGTTACAAGCGATATACCCAAGTGCCTCATGTGAATTTTTTACTTTTATGTAGGTAACTTTCTCATCTTTTTCGTCAGGAAATTCTTCACACACAATGGCAATAGCTCCCGAGTTTACGGCCTGTTTTATATAGGTATGCCCATCAACTTTCTCGCCTTTAACAGCAATAAATAAGGAATCTTTTTTAACTACTCTGGAATCGAAACAAATAGAGTGAATAGCACAGTGAGTTATGCCAAAAATTTCTTCTATGCGAACTTTATAAAGTATTTCACTTAGTAATTTCATTTATCCCAGTATCAATGTGATTTTATCGCCTTTATTAAATTTTTGTCCTGCTTCAATACTTTGCTTTTTTACCATTCCAATTCCTAGAATATTTACTTGAAGACCCTTATTTTCCAGAAGATAAACGGCATCTTTAGCAGTAAGTCCACTCAGGTTTGGAACAAAACCTTTATTAAGCGATTGTATAATGGTTGACTCATGTAAAGAAATTTTTGTGGAGTCGTTATGGGATTTTGATACGTACGTTTCAGTGACAGAATTTTCACTAACCGGCAGTTTAAGTTTAGAAGTTACCCGTGCAATTTCATCCCCTCTTGTAATAGCTATTTCGGGAAGCTGTGTGAGTAATTTATTTTCTTTGTTTATTGGGGGTAAAAAGTCGAGGCCGCTTGAATACACTTTTTCCGCTATTTCCTTAAATACGGGTCCTGCAACCAGTCCGCCGTAGTATACTCCATTACTGGGAGAGTTGATAATGACAATACAGGTATATTGGGGATTATCTGCCGGGAAATAGCCAACAAAAGAAGCCTGATAAACTTTTTCATATTTTCCCGATCGGGCTGTTTGTGCAGTTCCGGTTTTTCCTCCAACTTTAAATGCTTGAATATTTAAACCCTTTCCGGAGCCGTTTTTTACAACCCCTTCCATTAATTGTTTGGCTTTTTGAACAGTTTTCTCAGAAACAATTTTTTCGTCAATAACTTCGGGTTCAAATTTTTTAAGTACTACACCATTTTTTCTGATTTCTTTAACAAACATGGGTTTTACCATTTTACCATTGTTGGCAATTGCGTTGTATAATGTAAGTGTGTGTAAGGGAGTTAGTAAGCTCTCGTAGCCGATGCTTATCCATGGTAAAGAGGTACCCGACCAGTCGGAATTTTTAGGTTGTTTGATAACAGGAATTCCCTCTCCGGGAATAGAAAGATTGAGTTTTTCGTGAAGATGAAAGGAACGTAGCTTATCGGTATACTGCTTAGGATTTTTAGAAAAGTATTTTGTAACGAGTTTACTTGTTCCTACGTTGGAAGAGTTTTCAAAAATTTCTTGAGCAGTAAGCTCGTTTGTTTTTGGCGGATGGGCATCTTTCATTTTTCTATCGAAATAGTTGCATTCACCGTTTCCTACAAAAACTTTTTCTTCTAACGGGATATCAAATTCATCTATAAGTGCCAAGAAAGATGCGAGTTTAAATGTTGAACCCGGTTCAGTTGGATATCCAATGGCATAATTCAGGCTTTCTTCGTACAGAGTTGAATCGTTTTTTGATTTTGTTAGGTTGGATATAGCTTTAATGGCACCTGTTTTTACTTCCATTAATACTGCACAGCCATGCGAAGCTTTGTTTTTTATGAGCGCTTTAAGTAGTGCATGATCTGCAACGTCTTGAATATTAATGTCGATGGTGGTGTATAAATCACTTCCATCCTTAGGTTCCACTTCGTTTTCATCATTGATAGGCCTCCACACATCGCCGGCAATTTTTTGCATTAATCTTTTTCCGCTTACACCCGTTAAAACGCTGTCAAAAGCACCCTCTAAACCAACAGGTTTTATCCCGGTGCGCGCCATGCCAATGGTTCTGGCAGCTAAACGTTTAAAGGGCCGTTCTCTTTTATTGGTTTGCATGACAACCAGCCCGCCTTTACTTCCTTTTCTAAGCAAAGGGAATGTTTTTATCGTGAGTAAATCTTTATAGGGAACGTTTCTTTTTAGGAGTACATAACGATCTTTTGTTCGTCTGGCTTGGTTCAGAATGTGCAGGTATTCATTAATGCTTTTATCTTTAAACAAATTGTGTAAGCATTGAGCCAAAGAATCTTTTTTTTCTTTAAATAATTTATCGTCAATGGAAGGGGCATTAACATCAATTCCGATTTCATAGTAAGGAAGCGATGTTGCCAACATAGCTCCGTTGGCATCAAAAATATTACCGCGTACGGCTTCAATTTCATGTACTTTGGTGGTGTACGCTTCAGCTTTTTGTTTCCAATAATTTCCTTCAAAAAATTGAATAGCTATAATTCGGTATAAAATAGCAATGGCGAAAAAACAAAGGGCTATATATATAATATAGGTTCTAAATAATATGTCTTTTTTTTCGTTGGCCATTATTTTTTAAGGGTATCTATTTCTATTTTAAGGGGTGGTGTGGTAGGTTCTTTTAAACCTATTTGTTCAACAGCTTTAGCTACTTCACTTTGTTTGCTTGCAAACATTAGCTCGCTTTTGGTGTAAATAAATTCTGACCTAAGTTCTTTTAGGTTGTTAGTGATTTTATTTACCTCTCTGATGGTATCATCTGCATAGTATCCGTAAGCTATATAAACAATGGTGGCACAGGCCACAAATAGCATAAAAGGGATATGTTTGTAGTTTTTTTCGTTTGCCAAAAATGTTCCTCCAAAAATCCCTTCAAGAAATTTGGCCATTACACCTTTTTTCTTTGTTTTTTTGGTGCCGGTTTTTGGAGACGATGTTTCAATTGAAGATTCTTCAATTATCGATTGTGTATGTGGGGTAGGTTTTTCTCTAAACCTGTTTGCCATTTTATTATATTTTTTCGCCAACTCTTAGTTTGGCACTTCTTGCTCTGGAGTTGTTTTTTATTTCTTCATCTGTTGGCAATATGGGTTTTGCCGTAAGATTGCGGAAGATTTTTTTTTGTGTACCGAATACGGGATCGCTTTTTTCTGTACCCTGAACGTTTCCGTTTCGGATTAGATTTTTTACCAATCTGTCTTCCAGACTGTGGTAAGAAATCATCACCAATCTTCCTCCACTTGCCAATATTTCTGCACAGGCCGTAAGGCATTCTTCCAAAGCCTCTATTTCTTGGTTTACCTCAATTCGTATGGCTTGAAAAATTTTTGCAAGCCATTTATTTTTTTCGTGCTTGGGGTAACAACCGGCCAGTGCATTTTTCAAATCATCGGTTTGCCGTAATTTTTTTTCGTTACGATACAGTACAATTTTTCCGGCAATTTTCTTCGCATTTCCAAGTTCTCCATACCTTCTGAACAGGGCGGCTAAATTTTCTTCCGAATACTTATTTAACACCTCTGCTGCTGTTAAGGGCTGATTTTGATTCATCCGCATATCAAGATTCGAATTATAGCGTATAGAGAAACCTCTTTCTGCTACATCAAATTGATGTGATGACACGCCCAAATCTCCCAATACGCCGTTAACTTGGCGGTGTCCATAGTAATTCATGAATCTTTTCAGGTATCGAAAATTTTCTTGAATTAGCGTAAAGCGTTTGTCGGCTAAATGGTTTTGCTTTGCGTCCGGGTCTTGATCAAAGGCATACAGCTTTCCATCTTTATTTAATTTTTCAAGAATGGCTTTTGAATGGCCTCCTCCCCCAAACGTAAGATCTACATAAACCCCCGATGGATTTGTAACAAGTTGCTCAACACATTCATTTAAAAGAACGGGTATATGATAAGAATGATTACTCATCCCCATCATTAAAATTTATTCCTCCCAATACATCCTGAGCCAGTTTTTCTATATCAACCTCTTGGTTCAGGAATTCTTCGTACAATGCTTTGTCCCATATTTCTATTACATTGTTACTGCCCAATACTTTGATATCGGTTTTTATATCTGCGTATTGAGTAAGTGACTTAGGCAGTAAAATTCTTCCGGTTGAGTCAGCGTCGGCCTGAGTGGCACCTCCGGTAAAACGTCTTACAAAAACATCGTTTGCTTTAATAAGGCGGTTTAGTTTGCTTAGTTTATTGTTTAGTTTATTCCACTCGCTGATAGGATATAAAACCAAACATTTTTGGTGCAGATTTCTATTTATAACAAATCCTTTTTCAAAAAGCGTATCAAGCTGTTTGCGCAAATCAGCCGGAAACATAAATCGCCCCTTCGCATCCACCTTGCAATCGTATTCTCCAATTAGACTTGTCATGGCCTGATAGTTAATGATTTACAAAAATATGGATATTTTTACCACTTTTTACCACTTATTGGCACTTTTTACCACTTATGTTGAAAAAAACTAGTTTATTAACATTGTTTATATCTCAAAATTTTGTATATATAGAACGCTATTGGAATCTTGTATCCCTTTAAAAACAAAGCTTTAAAAGAAATTTGGTTTTCAACACGATACTTTTAAAACAGCCTAATTTGAATTAGGATATTAACAAGCATAGTTCTAATTTTACCCGGCTGATTACACATCTTTGTCCGACTCAAAGTTTATAGACGTACGCAAGGTGCTTCGGGAGAAGGCTCCCGGTTTATATAAGTTTTTACCTTCTTTTCTTATTAATTGGCTAAGAAGAAAATTGCACGAAGAGGATATTAACCGAGGAATGGAGTATTTAAGTCAGTTTCATGGGCTGGAGCATAATGCCGAGATATTGAAATACCTGGGTGTAAGAGTTGAGGTATATTTTCAGGAAAATATACCTCGGTCGGGAGGGGTAATTTTTGCGTCCAATCATCCGTTGGGCGGGATGGACGGAATGGCTTTAATAAAAGCTATTGGCGAGGTTCGGCCGGATGTTCGTTTCATAGTTAATGACATACTTAGAAATTTGAAAAATTTTGGGGATATTTTTGTTGGAGTGAACAAAGTAGGAAGTACCTCCAGGAAGGCACTACAAACTATTGAAGAAGTATATGCATCCGAAGCGGCAATATTAATATTTCCGGCCGGTTTAGTTTCCAGAAAATTAAAGGAAGGTATCCGGGATTTGGAATGGAATAAGAGTTTTATCAGTAAGTCGGTAAAGTATAACAAACCCATAATACCGGTGTTCATTGAAGGGAGGAATAGTAACTATTTTTACAATTTTGCTCGTTGGAGAAAACGACTTTTCATAAAAGGAAATATAGAGATGCTGTTGCTTCCTGATGAGATGTTTAAGCAAAAAGGAAAAACGATTAAAATTCATATCGGAAAGGCCATCCCCGCATCTTATTTCGACAAGCGATATACAGAGAAAGAATGGGCGGCTTTGCTCAGAGAATATGTTTACAGCGGGTCTATCCAAAACGGCCTGAAGTTTGAAGCCTGAGAACATACATTTTAACTATATTTGATTAATTGTGTTAAACCGACTTCAATATATTTTACTTTTTGTCTTTAGTGTTATCTTGACTATAGCACAACAGGGCAGAGAGAGTTCGAAAGCAGCATATTCACTAAAAAGTATATTACTCGAAAAAGATCCAAATAGAATAGCCTGGTTATATTATTCCGTTGATGTTCCTGAAAATTCTTTGGTTAATCTGGATGAAGAGAAATGGATAATCCTCCTTCCAACTTTTTCGGAAAAGGATACCAAGCTAAATTTTGTGTCTCCTTGTTGGTTTAGGATACATTTGAAAATTGATACGTTACAGGGGAAGGTACTGGGAATGATATTGGATCACAGAGGGGCTTCGGAAGTGTATATTGATGGGAAACTAGCGCAGCAATTTGGCGTTGTTTCCGGAGATGAAAAAATAGAACGGGCCTTTAATCCGACTGAATCGCCCGTTGAGATTCAACTCCCCGATTCGGGTTACGTTTCGGTGGCAATTCGTTATTCTAACACGCATGCTTCCTATACCTATGCAAACGATGGGTACAGACAGCCCGGTTTTTCTGCCAGGTTTCAGAGGTACGCCGAGGCACTATCGGATAATTTCTCAAAAAAACTCCCGAATTTGATTGTGGCAACAGGTTTAGGCATGTTTTTTTTCACGCTTGGGTTGGTCCATCTTATTCTTTTCATTTATTATAGAAGCAGGAAAGTAAATCTGCACTATGCAGGCTTTTGTTTGATAATTTCCCTTTTAGTTTTTAACGGATTAATTATCGGCGATTCGGAAGATATTGCTACGGCCAATAAGCTCCGTTATTTTGGATTTTTTCTCAGCAATGTTTTTTTCTTTTTACTGCCTTATTTGGTTGCCAGTATTTTTGAATATGGTAACCATAGAGTTTTTAGGTATTTTGGTTTATTGGTTTTGTTTAACTTGGTTCTGTCGTTCTTCCTTCCTGATTATTCGGTTACAATGTTTGGTATTATTATTCCAATAACCATTATCCTGACATTTTATTTTTTAATAAAAGCGTTTCGTTCTGGCAAAAAGGATGTGAAAATTATTTTTTTCGGCTTTGGTTTTTTTATTCTTATGTTTTCTGTTTTCACTATATCAGCCTTTTTTAAAAGAAGTATTGTTATTTCTGATTATTCTTTTTTATCTGCTCTAATTTTACTTTCTGTATTCTTGGCAGTTATAAGTATTCCTGTAAGTATGACTTTTTTGTTGGCGAAAGAATTTGCCCGAACCAGTAAAACACTTGAAATAAAGCTGATTGAAGTAGAAACTCTTTCTGCTAAAACAATTGAACAGGAAAAGGAAAAACAAAGAATTTTGTCAAATCAAAATGAAATATTGGAGCAGCAGGTTAAAGAAAGAACAAAAGAAATTGAGTTACAAAAAAAGATAATAGAGGAAAAAAATAAAGATATTACCGATTCTATCAACTATGCACAACGAATTCAACAGTCTGTACTACCAACCGAAAAAGAGATAAAAGAAATATTCCCTGATTCGTTAGTTTTGTTTAAACCTCGCGATATAGTAAGTGGTGATTTTTATCAGTTTAAACAAAAAGATGATTACAAATTTGCAATTTTAGCTGATTGTACCGGTCATGGCGTACCGGGAGCTTTAATGAGTATGATAGGGAGCAATTTGCTTAAGCAAATTATTATGGAAAGGGGAATTTTTATCCCTGATAAAATATTAACTGAGTTGCACAGGGAGGTAAAAGCAACACTTAGGCAAGGTTCTGCATTTCAATCCCATGATGGGATGGATATTACCATTTGTATGCATAAGGGAAAGGATTTTTATATTTCTTCAGCCAACCGACCGGTGTACATGTTTATAGATAATGAGTTTAAAGAAATTAAGCCGGATAAGAAATCCATAGGAGGTGCGTCTACTTCCGACATACAGGAATTTACCTTGCATCATTTAACTGTTCAAAGCCCCCTTACCGTATATATGTTTTCCGATGGTTATGCCGATCAGTTTGGAGGACCGGAGGGGAAAAAGTTTAAACTGAAAAGGCTTCAACAATTGATAACAGAAATTTGTACAAAACCCTTTTCTGAGCAAACTCATATTTTAAACTCAACGTTTACAGATTGGAGAGGTCTCGTAGAACAAGTTGATGATGTAAGTATTATTGCAATTAGAGCCTGATGGAGAATATACCCATTTATAAGTGGTTTTTTGTAATTGGTATTCTGTTAATTTTGGCAGGAATTATTTGGTATTTTTTTGGAGATAAATTGCACTGGATTGGCCGCCTACCCGGCGATATCAGGTACGAAAACGGAAACACGAAAATTTACTTTCCTTTAGTTACGATGCTGCTGATTAGCTTGCTCGTGAATTTAATTATCTGGTTTATAAGGAAATTTTTATAACACTTTATTTCTGCCTTTTGTAATTGGGGGATGTTTTACTCAATTTTTATAATGCGAAAATTTCTACTCATTCCGCAGGAATTGCTGATTCTTAGAAGATATACTCCGGCCACGATATTAAGATTGGAAATTATTATAGAATTCGAGTTAATAAAACTTTTAAAGTCACAAAAAATTTTTTTTCCGGTAGCGTCAACTATTTCAATTTCTGAAGGTGCAAATTCTTCGTCCGAAAAAAATACGGTTATTTCTGAGTTAAACGGATTTGGACTAATTGAATAAAAAGATTCAGTTTTTTTATTTGTTAAACCGGTTACTCCATGTGCCATTACGAAAGTAATACATTTTTCACAGGTTTGTTGGTCTTTTGCACATAGCGTGTTTGTGCCCGGACAAACACCGGTAATTGGGTAAAAATAAGAGGCCAGGTACATGCCGTTAAGATAAAACAACGGAGTATTATTACTTGGGAATGATCCGCCTGACCAGGTAGGGTATATTGCTCCATCACAGCAATTGCTGCAGCTTGCGGGGGTGAAACTCCCGGTGCCTATTAGAAATGGATTTGCTGAGTTAACTATAAATGGGCAAAAGAAGGTTGTTGCTAGACTATTTGAAGCAGTGCTAATTTCAATAGTATAAATTGTCTGACATCCGGGAAATCCCGTAATGGAAACAGTATTTTGATTGCTAACAACCAAGGTATTTAGTGGAACACATAAACTGTGATGTAAAACAGTACAGGTAAAAGGGGTAGTTGCATTAACAACGCTAAAGGTTAATACTCCATCTTTTACATCAACACATTTTCCTTGCGTTGTGACGATGTTGGTAACGTATACCTGACTTTTGGAATAAAGCGCACAGATGAAAAATAAAAAGAAAAACAGTTTATTCATCAGATTTTATTACTAAAGGTAATAAAAAAAGCTAAAACTCACAGTTTTTAGGTGTTCTTGGAAATGGAATAACATCCCGTATGTTAGTCATTCCGGTTACAAACAGTACCAATCTTTCAAAACCCAAACCAAACCCGGCATGTGGGCAGGTACCAAACCTGCGGGTATCTAAGTACCACCATAATTCTTCGGTTGAAATATTCATTTCTTTCATACGGGTTTCCAGTTTATCTAAACGTTCTTCACGCTGACTTCCGCCCACAATTTCTCCAATTCCCGGAAAAAGAATATCCATGGCTCTTACGGTTTTTCCGTCGTCATTTTGACGCATGTAAAAAGCTTTAATATTTTTTGGATAATCGGTTAATATTACCGGTTTTTTAAAGTGTTTTTCAACTAAGTATCGCTCGTGTTCACTCTGTAAATCAATACCCCACTCATTAACCGGGTATTGAAATTTTTTCTTTTTGTTATGACTACTTTCTTTTAATATTTCAATGGCTTGAGTGTAGGTTATTCGCTCAAAATTATTTTCCAAACAAAACCTGAGTTTTTCTGTAAGCGTCATTTCGCTGCGTTCGTTTTGTGGTTTTTGTTTTTCTTCTTCTGCCAATCGTTGTGATAAGAATTCGATATCATCTGCGCATTTTTCCATAGCATAGGCAATTACGTATTTAAGTAAGCCCTCTGCCAAATCCATGTTGTCATTCAAGTCATAAAAAGCCATTTCAGGTTCTATCATCCAAAACTCTGCAAGATGACGTGCTGTGTTTGAATTTTCGGCACGAAAAGTGGGGCCGAAAGTGTAAATATCGCTAAAAGCCATGGCCGCCAATTCTCCTTCCAGTTGCCCTGATACAGTTAAATTGGCAGATTTTCCAAAAAAATCTTCTTTATAATCTATCTCGCCTGATTCGGTTTTAGGAACATTGTTTAGATTAAAATTGGTTACATGAAACATTTCCCCGGCTCCTTCGGCATCACTGGAGGTAATAATGGGCGTGTGGATATATAAGAAGTTTCTTTCCTGAAAAAATTTATGAACAGCAAAAGCCAAGGCATTTCTTACTCTAAAAACGGCTCCAAAAGTATTGGTTCGAAAGCGAAGATGAGCTATTTCTCTTAAAAATTCCAGGCTATGTTTTTTGGGCTGTAATGGATATTTTTCCGGATCACTGTCGCCCAAAATTTCAAGATGTTTACAAATTAATTCCACGCTTTGGCCCTTTCCCAAAGAAGGAACTAAAGTTCCCGATACGCTGATACATGCGCCGGTGGTAATTCTTTTTAATAATGTTTCCGGAGTGTTGGCAAAATCTACCACTATCTGCAAATTGGCGTTACATGAACCATCGTTTAGGGCAATAAACTGGTTATTCCTGAAAGTACGAACCCATCCTTTTACCAGTACTTCTTGATTTTCTCCTTTGCTTTGCAAAACTTCTTTGATGCGCCAACGTTTCATGATATCTTTTTTAGATTCGCAAAGGTGCAAAAAAACATGTAAAAAATAAATCTGTATCGGGTTGATTTTAGGATGTTTTATTTGGTGGCAGAAAGGCTGTTTTACAACGTTTGTAAGAAGAGCTATTCAAAGCGAATGCTTTTAACCGGGGTAATCTTACTGATTACCAATGTAGGTATAAAAAGGAAAATGGTACATACAACAACTGTTCCTACGTTTAGCCAGATGTAATTATCCCAACACAAGTCAACCGCCACACTGTCAACATAATAGGTGGAGGAGTCCAGTTTTATAATTTTCCAATGATATTGAATAAGGGCTAAGCTTACGCCAACAATATTCCCCCACAACAATCCTCTGCCAAAAAGTTTCATGCTGATGAAGAAAAAGATTTTTCTTATGCCACCGTTATGCATACCCATGGCTTTTAAAAGACCTATCATGTTGGTTCTTTCCAATATCAGAATAAGTAGTGCGGTTATCATATTTATAACGGCAACGCCTAACATGAGAACAATAATTATTATGCCGTTTACATCCAGCTTATCCAACCACATAAATATGGTGTTGTATAACTCGCGAACTGTGGTTAGGCGATATTGAAGGCCTAATTCATCTGAAAAATTCCAAGAATCTTTTTCTAAATCAGCGGGATTTTTCAGTAATACCTCGTAGTTGCCGGCTGTATGAGGTTTCCAGTAATTAAGCTTTTGAATTTGACGAATATCGCCAAAAGCCAGGTTGTTGTCAAAATCTGCAAAAGAGGTTTTATAAATGCCGCAAATGGTAAAATTTCTTGAACGTTGCTCAAATTTGATAAACTCCTGACCCGTTAATGAATCAGTTATTTCACGCTGCACCAAAAAATATACCAATAGCTTTTCTCCTGTTTTTATTTCCAGTTTTTTTGCAAGTGGCTCGCTAATTAAAATTTCGTTGCTTACTTCGCCTTGTATTTTCGGAAGTTGGCCTTCTACTAGGTAGTCTTTTAAAAATTCAAAATTATAAACTGAGTCAACTCCTTTAATTATTACTCCTTCGTTCTCGGTTTTAGTTTTAATGATACCGTTTTTAAAGGCAACAGGCTGAATATGCTTTATGTAAGGTAATTTCTTAAAATTTGTCAAGCTATCGTTAGATATCGTAATAGGAACCTGTTCACCATTGGTTGCCGGATTTATATGACCAATCACCATGTCTGCCGTTAATCCGGTTATTTTTCTTATAATCTCCTTTTTAAAACCCAATACCATGCTCACCGTAAGTATCATAACAGCCAGGCCAAGTATAATACCCAAAATACCTATCTTTACGATGGGTTTAGAAATAGATGCGGCATCTTTTTTGCTGTTGGTAATTTTGTCGGCTATGAATTTTTCTGCATTCAACCGGTTAAAGGTTTTGTGGTGGCGTAAAAATAAGAAATTGATTGCGCTTACACTTACTTATTTTTTTGTATTAGGTTCACCTGCCCAAAGCCTTTGTATTAAAGAATACAGCACTGTTGTAACAGGGGCTCAGCGATTTAACGAATATCTCCCTCAGCTTAAAAATAAGCGTGTTGCCGTAATTACAAATCCCACAGGGCTAGTAGGTAAACGAAGTATTGTAGATACGCTTATAAGCCTGAAGGTGCGTGTGGTTAAAATATTTGGTCCTGAGCATGGATTTAGAGGAGATACAGAAGCCGGTGTAAAGGTTAACAGCAATAAGGATAGCAAAACAGGGCTGCCTGTAATTTCGCTTTACGGGAATAATAAAAAACCAAGCAAAGAGCAGTTGCAGGGCGTAGATATTGTGATTTACGATATACAAGACGTAGGTGTTCGCTTTTACACATATATATCTACCATGTGCTATGCCATGGAAGCTTGTGCGGAGAATAATAAAGAGATGATAGTGCTGGACCGACCAAACCCCAATGGGTTTTATATAGATGGCCCTGTTATGGAAAACACTCTCCGAAGTTTCCTGGGCTTACATAAAGTTCCGGTTGTTTATGGTATGACCTGCGGAGAATATGCCAAAATGGCTAATGAGGAAGGTTGGCTCGCAAATGGAATTAAATGTAAGCTGAGTGTAATTCCCTGTTTGGGATACGATAGAAACTGTTCCTACAAACTTCAGGAAAAACCTTCGCCTAATTTGCCGGATATTACTTCTGTGCTTTTATATCCTTCACTTGGTTTATTCGAGGGAGTAAACATGAGTGTGGGCAGGGGGACTCCCATGCCTTTTAAGGTAATTGGCCATCCGCAATATCCGGATACTTTATTTTCTTTTGTCCCCAAAGCCAATGCATACACAAAAAACCCTTTATTTTTTAACCAAACCTGTTATGGAATGGATTTATCCTCTTCCGGCTATTTAAAAAATCATCCTAAAAAAATAGCTATTCATCCTCTGATGGAGGCTTATGCAAAACTTAAGTCTGAGGTTTTTTTCAACAAAGGATTTAACGTTCATGCCGGAAATTCTTTACTGAAAGAGCAGATTATACAAGGAGTTTCTGAAGAAGAGATACGAAAAAGCTGGGAACCTGACTTAAAGCAATTTAAAGCCATAAGAAGTAAATATCTGATTTATCCCGATCACCTTTAAATTTCACTTAAAATTAATTTTGGCAATGCGCCCATTACCGTTATTTTTGTAATCCTTAAATGTTTTTGTTATGGCCAACTTTGATTTGATAATGCCCAAAATGGGAGAGAGCGTTGCCGAGGCAACCATCATTAAATGGGTAAAAAACGAAGGCGATAAAATAAAGATAGACGAAACCGTACTGGAAATAGCTACGGACAAGGTAGATAGTGAAATTCCCTCACCCTTTGAAGGAACATTGGTTAAGCGTCTGTTTAAAGAAGGAGATGTTGTTCAAGTTGGCGCGGTAATTGCCGTAATCAGCAGCGACGCTTCCGCTGTAACCAGCGACACCCCAAAAACATCTGCTCCGGAAGAAAAAACAGAAAAAAAAGAGTTAACTACGGTTACCTCTCCGGTTTCTTCTCCGGCAACTCAGCATGCCTCAGCCGTTGATTTTTCTCAAAGCAGTAAATTTTACTCGCCACTGGTAAAAAGCATTGCTAAAGAAGAAGGAATTAGTATACAGGAGCTGGACAGCATAAAGGGAACCGGTCAGGAAGGACGTGTTACCAAGGCAGATATTTTAGCTTATGTAAGTAATCGAGGAAAACAGCCTACCACCTCGGCAAGCAATCAGAATACGCTTCAAACAAGTACTTCTCAAAATCAAGTAAACGCATCATCTGTAATTAATGTTGGTGAACATGCGGTAATTGTTCATCGGCCGGCTGTTTCTTTAATGGCGGGAGACGAGATAGTGGAAATGGATCGCATGCGGAAAATTATTTCCGATAACATGGTAATGAGCAAGCATGTTTCTCCGCATGTAACTTCTTACGTAGAGGCTGATGTAACTAATTTGGTTATATGGAGAGATAAGATTAAAAAAGAATTTGAAAAAAAGGAAGGGGAAAAGATAACCTTTACTCCGTTGTTCATTGAAGCAGTCGCAAAAGCCATCAAGGATTTCCCTCTTATTAATGTTTCGGTAGATCAAACCGCTACAAAAATCATTAAACGAAAGGCTATTAATATTGGAATGGCGGCTGCTTTACCAACCGGGAATTTAATAGTACCGGTTATTAAAAATGCGGATGAAAAAAACCTCTTAGGCTTAACTAAAGCGGTTAATGATTTGGCAACAAGAGCCAGAGCCAATAAACTTCAGCCCGACGAAATTCAGGGAGGGACATTTACGGTAACCAACGTTGGGAATTTTGGAAATGTAATGGGTACACCCATAATCTTGCAACCTCAGGTTGCTATTTTAGCTGTTGGAACCATTAAAAAGAAGCCTGCAGTAATTGAAACTCCGCAAGGAGATATGATAGGTATTCGCCACTTCATGTTCCTTTCGTTATCTTACGATCATAGGGTAGTAGATGGAGCATTAGGAGGCTCATTCTTGAGAAGAGTGGCCGACTATTTGGAGCAGTGGGATCCAAACAGAGCTATTTGAGTTTATTTTACTCATTGATAAAATACTTTCAATCAAGCTGTTTTTCATGTTTTTGTTTTCGCTCAATTAACGTGTTGATTCGCTAAATCTAGGTCTTTTACTTTTTTACAAACGCATATTCATAGATAGCTTTGTGGTGTTATTTATAATTAAACAACACAACATGAATAAAGTTATTTTAAATCTCGCCGTTTTTCTTTTTCTAATTAAACCGGGCTTTTCACAGTCGCCCCCAACCTGTCCCTCCAATTCCATATATACGCATGTTGGCAATAATATTAACTCACACGCTGTTCCAAACGGGCCTGGGGCTAATGTTTTAGCCAATATGCCGGTTGGCTCCGGTGGTTTATGTACAGGGCCTTCGTTTAATTTTCCTGCTCCAAATCCAACTTGGTGGACTACAGCGGGTAATCCAAAAACGTATTGGTATTATAACAATACCGGCGGCTGGACAAATACAGGACATGCTGTTACAAATATGGCTGCGGTAAATCTTGGCGGTGGAGGCGGCAAGCTATATAATCTTGTTGGATTTACCGGTCAAATATATGTTTATGATGGTACTGGTCCGGATCAACTGTTAACAACCTTAACTCCACCTTTTTCCGGCGGTGGTCCTTTTGACGTAGTGTGTGATTTGGCCGACAATTTCTTCATATTAAAAACAGCTACTCCCGGTCAGGGTTTATATGTGTACAATCCTCAAGGAGCTCTTACCTGTTCTTTTGCCGCAATAGGTATGATGAGTCAAACGGCCGGTGGGGGGTTTGCTATTTTACCCAATCCGGCCAATCCCTCAACACATAGAATTTACTACAAGAGTAATGGTGTTGATTATATAGGAGATTTTATTCCCGGTAATACCAGTATTAACTTTACTACACAGCCGCTACCGCCGGCGGGAGATTATGCATCCTGTGCTCTTACCCTGCCACAAGGCTCCATTACTGCTCCGCAGGGAGGAACACTTACCTGTACCAATCCTCAGGTAACTTTAGTAGCCAGTATTTTAGGGAATGCCAGTTTTAACTGGAATGGAGGGTATAATACACCCACTACTACACCTGTTCCCTCGCCAACTTGCGGTACTATTTTATGGAATGGCCCGGGGCCTAACAATACCTCAGGAATTGTGTCCGGGCAAGGTACGCCAACTGTTGTAGTTAATCAACCGGGTGTATACACCTTTACCTGGACAGGATGCAACGGCTGCCCCGGCTATTCTGTTACGGCGTCCTATACTGTAGTGGGGCAGGGAGCCACTATATTTCCGATAATTACCGCACCAACATGTATTAGCAGTGCTACTCAAATTTCCGTATCTCCAAACAGCCCAACCAATACCATCCTGTGGACGGGGCCGGGGATACTGGGGCCAAATAATACGCCAACTATCACTATAAATTCTGCCGGTATCTATTCTGTTTCCATTTCGGTACCCAATAGTGCTTGTGCCGGATCTGCATCCGTTCAAATTCATCAGACTCCCACTATAACAATTAGTGCAAGCAGTAACAGCATGTGTTTGTATAATTACAATAATTCTCCAAATTCGGTAACACTCACTGCTTCGGGAGCTACCAGTTATACTTGGATGAATATTTCGGGGTTGATTAATACCTCGGGTAGTTCAACCAACTCAACCATCTCGTTTACTCCTGATGTAAATGCGTCTGTGGGAACTATTGAGCTAATTGGTTCAAACGGAACATGCAGTAATACGGCCACATATTCTATTTTGATTGTACCCAATCCGGTTGTTTCTGTAAACAGCGCCAGTATTTGTCAAGGCAACACCGTTGCACTTATTGCAAGCGGCGCAAATTCCTACGCCTGGTCTCCTCCTACATCTTTAAGCAGCACTTCCGGAGCTACGGTGATTGCAAATCCAACAGGGAATATGGTATATAGTATTATTGGTACAAGTTTGGGTTGTAATTCCACCACGCAGCAAGCAACGGTTAATGTTGTTCCTAATCCAACCATTCAAGTTGGCCCTACAACAAATACAATATGCCAGGGAGGACAGCTTCAGATTGTAGCTTCCGGTGCTACAAATTATTCTTGGATTCCTTCTTCTTATCTAAGTAATACCACGGGTCCTGTTGTGGTGGCTTCGCCTCCGGTTACTACAAATTATACCGTTATTGGAGAAGCGGCTACATGTACAGCTATGGCGGTATATCAGGTTAGTGTAATTGTGATGCCGGCTATTTTAGTAACTACTTCTGCGGATACTATTTGTCAGAATAGTAGTGTAATATTAACAGCCAATGGGGCCAGTTCTTATACATGGTCTCCCAATATAGGACTAAATACAGTCTTTGGTCCGCAGGTTATTGCCAGCCCTCCTTCTAGTATGGTATATACAGTTAGTGGTTCTAACGGAGTATGTACTGCTTACGGAACAGTGGCTATAGTAGTGGTTCCTTTCCCTAACATGAATGTGAGCACACCCAGCAGTAAAATTTGTCAAAATAGCAGTACTTCCATATTTGCGGATGGAGCCCAGTACTACATTTGGTCTCCGTCTGCCGGTCTTTCAAGCACGGCAAGTCCTGTTGCACAGGCTTCGCCATTAACAAGTACAAACTATACTATCAGAGGCTATAATAAGTTGGGCTCGGTAGTGTGTAACATGGCTCGCGAAATTTTTATTGAGGTGGTGCCAACCATTACGGCGAGCATCAGTAATAGTGCAGCTATATGCGTGGGCCAATCGGTAAAACTACTGGCAGAGGGAAGTAATACCTACAGCTGGATACCATCGGATGGACTTAATTATACCAACATACCCGGACCGGTTGCTTCTCCTACGGTGAGTACTTTGTACACGGTATATGTTTCTACCGACGGAAATTGCGCAGTTAGCAAAACAGTATACATCAAGGTTAACAGTAATCCTACGGTTAGTGCAGGTGAAGATTTTGTTGCGAATATGGATGAGCCTATGCACTTGAATGCGGTAGGAAATGGAACACTAACCTGGGTTTACGGGGATGGAATTATGTGCGAATCTTGCCCTAATACCCAAATAATGCCTAAGCGTAGCGGTTGCTATCGTGTTCAGGCAGTAAATGAATTTGGCTGCAAGTCAAGTGATGAGGTTTGTGTGGAAGTAACCTCGCACTACAACATATACATCCCGAATATATTTACGCCCAATGGAGACGGGTTAAACGATGTATTTTTAGTTTACGGCACCGGATTAAGTAATTTTGAGATGATTATATACGACCGATGGGGAGAAAAATTATTTCAGTCTAAAGATCAGTTACAAGGATGGGACGGAACATACAAAGGAGAATTGAGTAAGGATGACGTATATACTTATTTGGTAAAATATCAATCTTTGGATGGTAAAAAACATACCAAAACAGGGCATGTAACTTTGATGAAATAGTAGCCTTATTTTATTAATTCAGGGTGGATTTGTTTTAAAACTGTTCACCCTTTTTGTTTAAAATACGCTAAAAATCCCATTTTTTGAGCCAAATAAGCTTATAAATGATTAAATTTTATCGATTTAGTTTAAGTAAATAAGTAACTTTATAGCTCGAAGATGTTTATTAGTTAAGTAGAATGAAAATTAAAAGTAAAATATTTTGTCTTTTATCGATGCTTCCTTTTCTCGGGTTTTCACAAAATTGTCCGAGTTTAGGACCTGATCAGTATTTGCCCTGTGGGGTAACTCAGGCAACGCTGTTTGCAAACATGACCACATGTAACCCAACGGCAATTCAGGCAGCACAAACAACAACCTATAATGTAACCACCATCCCGTTTGCACCTGCACCGGTTGGAGGAACGCCCGTAAACCTTACCGACGACTCTCAGGCTGGCCCCTTTAATATTGGTTTTACTTTTTGTTTTTTCGGTAATTCATATACGCAATTTTGGATAGGTTCCAATGGCTGGATTTCATTCAGCGGAGGTCAGTCAAATGCGTTTACATCTGCTTCTATTCCCAGCGCAGCGGCAAATGTTCCAAAAAACTGTGTGATGGGACCGTGGCAAGATTGGCATCCGGGAGTAGGGCCCAATGTGGGAAATTACATTCGCTATCAGGTATTGGGTACAGCCCCATGCAGAAGACTGGTAATAAGCTACACCAGTATACCTATGTTTCAGTGTACCACAACCTACGGAACCTTTCAAATCATATTGTATGAAAGCACCAATGTTATAGAGAATCATATTACCAATAAGCCTCATTGTGCTTGGGCAGGTGGTACGGCAGTACAAGGAATTCATAATTTACCCGGAACCATAGGTATTACCGTACCCGGTCGTAACTCTACGGTTTGGACTACCACAAATGATGCCAGAAGATATACTCCGGCAGGACCTGCTGTTAATCCTACATTAACCTGGTATGTTGTTGGAAATCCTACGCCTATAGGAACAGGAACTTCTATTGTAGTTACTCCTCCTCAATCCGGTGAATATTATACCTGCGTTCCTGAATATCCTGCCTGTTATCAGGGGTTTAATACTTGTGTGAATAACGTGGCTAATAATTTTCCTGATACGGTTTTTGTTCAGCCCGGTTTGGCTATGGCTCAACCTACGATTAATGCACCTGCTTGTATCGGAGGGCCTACACAAATTTCTGTCGCTCCCAATTCTCCTACAAACAATGTTCTTTGGACAGGCCCGGGAATTTTGGGGCCTAATAATGTTTACACAATTACCATTAATGCAGGTGGGAATTATTCGGTTTTACTCAGTAACAACCAAAACACTTGTACTTCCACTGCTTCCGTAACTATTGGGCAAACACCTACTCTCAATATTGTGGCGAGCAGCAACACGATGTGTGCAAATAATTATAATAATTCGCTTAATTCAATTACGCTTACCGCCTCCGGAGCATCTTCTTACAGTTGGACAAACTTTGTGGGGATTACCAATACAGCTCCCAGTACAACTAACAATACCATATCTTTTACTCCTTCTTCTCCGGCACCCCTGGTTGGGTCTGTAGATTTGATTGGTACAAATGGTGTTTGCACCACAACGGTAACCTTTACAGTTCCTATCATACCTAACCCGCCGGTTACGGTTAATAGCCCTTCTGTGTGTTATGGTTCAAGTGTTCAGTTGGTGGCTGCAAATGCTTCTACGTATACCTGGTCGCCTTCTATGGGCCTAAGCAGTACAAGTGGAGAGACTGTTACTGCCTTGAATGTAACTCAAAATACGGTGTATAGTGTAGTTGGAAGTAGCCTTGGTTGTCACAGCCAAACACAAAATGCTCAAATTACCATGGTTCCAAATCCAACGGTTATGGTGAGCCCTTCTACCAATACTGTTTGCCAGGGCAGTTCGTTAAATCTAACGGCAAGCGGAGCTACCAACTACACCTGGAGTCCTCCAACTGGTTTAAGTACTACTAGCGGGCCTTTGGTAACAGCATCGCCAATGACAACCACAAATTATTCGGTTATTGGAGAACAGGCAACGTGTACCCATGTGGCTGTTTATCAGGTATCCGTTATTATTATGCCCAATGTTATTGTTTCAGCTTCTTCTCCTACTATCTGCCAATATAGTCAAACTATACTAAATGCGAACGGAGCCAGTAATTATGTTTGGTCGCCGGCTATTAACGTGAATCAAAGTACGGGTAATCAAATTATAGCTTATCCTAACTCTACCACTGTATACACGGTTGTGGGTACGAATGGAATTTGTCCTTCTACCGGAACAGTGCTGGTAACAGTGATTCCCTTCCCTAATTTGGATATTTCCACACCTTTGAATAAAATTTGCCAAACACAAACAACCACCATTTTTGCCAGCGGAGCCAGCAACTATAATTGGTATCCTTCAGCGGGTTTATCTTCTACCAATAATCCTGTGGCTCAGGCCAGCCCAATGGTAAGCACCAACTACACCATCACAGGATATAATACAAACGGTACAGTTACTTGTAGTATGACAAAAGAATTGTTGATTACAGTTGTTCCTACCGTTACGGCTCAGGTAAGTAATAGTGTTGAGATTTGTGCAGGACAAACTACTAATCTGGAGGCAAACGGAAGTAATACATATTCCTGGACCCCCTCACACGGATTGAACCAGGCAAATATTTCCAATCCGATTGCGAGTCCTTCTGTTTCAACCTTGTATACCGTAGAGGTTTCTACCAATGGAGATTGTCCGGTATATAAAACAGTTTTGGTTCGTGTAAATCCAAATCCTACTGTTACAGCCGGGGAAGATTTTGAGGTTAATTTAGATGAACCCATGTATCTGAATGCTGCCGGTACGGGTACTTTAACATGGGTATTTGGCGATGGCATAATTTGTGTTTCTTGCCCAAATACGCAAATTCAACCTAAGAAAAGTTCTTGTTACATTATTGAGGCGGTTAATCAGCACGGATGTAAGTCTCGTGATGAGGTGTGTGTTACGGTAACTACTAACTACAATGTATATATACCCAATATATTTACACCTAATGCCGATGGGTTGAATGATGTGTTTTTGGTTTATGGAACTGGATTAAGCAACTTTGAAATGTACATATTTGACCGCTGGGGAGAACAGTTGTTTGTTTCAAAAGATCAGCTAACGGGTTGGGATGGAACCTACAAAGGGGAAATTATGAAAAACGATGTTTATACGTACATGGTAAAGTTCCAATCGTTAGACGGTAAAAAACACACCAAAACCGGTCATGTTACTTTAATGAA
>CAZPEC010000004.1:0-303620 GCA_964585565.1 uncultured Akkermansia sp.
CTTCTCGGTTAAGTTCCGATGGTTTTGGAAAAACCAAACCCGTTGCCGATAATAACACCGAAGAGGGAAGAGCCATTAACCGACGAGTAGAGTTTACCATTTTGAAAAAGTAAAAATTTGAGACAAAAAAACCCTTCTGTATAAGCATTTTAGCTTTAAATCCCGTTATTTACTTGTATCCATAAGTTTGGGTTTAATTTATATCTTTACACCCCAAATTACATGAGTATTTATGATAAGTACGAGGCGGTAATAGGTCTCGAGTGCCATATTCAATTATCAACCCGAACTAAAATGTATAGTAGCGATGCTGCTGAATATGGTGCCATGCCCAACACTTTGGTAAGTGTGATATCTATGGGGCATCCGGGCACTCTACCCCGAGTTAACAAAGTGGCTGTTGAGTACGCTGTTAAACTTGGTTTGGCAGTTAATGCATCCATTACGGAAGAAAATCGCTTTGCTCGAAAAAATTATTTCTACGCCGATTTGCCAAAAGGGTATCAAATTACGCAAGATAAAACACCCATTTGTACCGGAGGTTACATTCCATACAAGTTAAATGGAGAGGAAAAAAGAGTGAATCTTATCCGCATCCACATGGAAGAAGATGCCGGGAAAAGTATACATGACGTAGATCCTTTCCATACACTTGTAGACCTAAATAGGGCAGGTACTCCCTTGTTGGAAATTGTAACCGAACCCGATATAAGGAGTGGGGAAGAGGCCTATGCTTATTTGCAGGAAGTACGTAAGTTGGTTCGCTATTTAGATATTTGTGATGGTAACATGGAGGAAGGTTCTTTACGATGTGATGCTAATATTTCAGTTCGCCTAAAGGGTAGCAAAGAGTTTGGAAAGAAAGTGGAAGTTAAAAACATGAACTCTTTCCGCAACGTTCAGCGTGCCATAGATTTTGAAATAAAGCGCCAGATAGATGGTATAGAAAAAGGAGAAATCATAGCCGTGGAAACACGTAGTTTTGATGCTGTTCAGGGCATCACTTTTTCTATGCGAAGCAAAGAAAGCGCAAATGATTATCGCTATTTCCCGGAGCCTGATTTACAACCTGTTTTTGTAACAGAAAATTATATAAAACAAGTAAGGGAACAACTGCCTGTTTTGCCTGCACAACTGTTTGAACGCTATACAAAACAGTATAAACTTACCGAGTACGATGCCTACCAACTCACCGAATTGAAGGAAGTAGCCGCCTATTATAATCAACTGGTAAAACATACAACCAACTATAAAAGTGCTGCAAATTGGCTCATGGGAACCGTAAAATCTTTCCTCAATGAAAGAGCCATGAATATAAAAGACTTTACCCTGCCTCCGGCTCAGTTGGCTGCCGTTATAGCTCTTGTAGACGAAGGAAAGATAAGCAATACCGCTGCCGTTAAATTATTTAATGGGCTCACTCAAAACCCTCAGGTTAACCCGCTGCAGCTTGCTCAATCGCTTGATTTGATTCAAAATAGTGATTCTTCCGAACTGCAAAAACATATAGACGAAGTGCTCAGTCGTTTTCCCGATAAGATAGCCGAATACAAAGGCGGTAAGGTAGGTTTACTGGGTATGTTTGTGGGTGAAGTGATGAAAGCCACGCGCGGAAAAGCAGATCCTAAATTACTCAATCAATTAGTTAAACAATCATTGGAAAATAAAAATTAACACATGAAGAAAGTTTTGATTTATGCCGGTATGGCGGCTTTAACGTTTGTTTCCTGCGAAGGAGGAAGAAAGGGAGCTTTTGAACTTAAAGGAACATTTACCAATTCCAACAACGAAACCATATACCTTGAAAAACTCTCCGGCCCAAAGCCGGTGGTGGTAGATAGTGCACGTATTGATGAGAAAGGCAATTTTGAATTTACCGAATATAACCCAAAAATCGGATTTTATCGTGTAAAGGTAAGCGATGCCAATTTTGCCATGCTGGTATTGGACTCTACGGATAAGGTAACTCTTACCGGCGATATAAAAGACTTGGGGAATACGTACAAAGTTCAGGGCAGTGCAGAAACGTCCGTATTCATGGCATACAGCGATTTAATAAAGAAGTATAGGGAAAGGCCAACGGATTCTTTATCTAAAATATTTGAACAACAAGCAGCTTTTCTCGGACTTGATCAACTGCAAACCAGCAATCCTCAGTTGGCAGCCAAAAAAGCCGATTCCCTGAGCCTTACACTGCGCGACCCCTACATGAAAATCATGGATGATTTTAACGAAAAATTGGTAGCCAAAATAAAAGAAAATCCCGGTATGTATGCCACCATTATGGCTATTAACCAACTTGATCCGGAAAAATACTATGATGTATACAGCGAGCTGGATGAACAATTGATGAAAAAATATCCCGATAACCAAAGCGTTTTAATGTATCATGAATATGTTTCTAAATTTTCAAACCTTCGCGAAGGTTCCGAAGCTCCCGAAATTAATTTGCCTGATGTAAACGGGAATCCGCTTGCCTTAAGTTCACTGCGCGGAAAAATAGTGCTGATTGATTTTTGGGCAAGTTGGTGTGGCCCCTGTCGAAAAGAAATGCCAAACGTAGTTAAAGCCTATGCGAAGTATAAAAACAAAGGATTTGAAATTTATGGCGTGTCCCTAGACCAAACAAAAGAAAAATGGGTAGAAGCTATTCAAAAAGATGGAATTACCTGGCCTCAGGTTAGTGATTTAAAATTCTGGGAATGTAAAGCCGCACGCGATTATAATGTGCAAAGTATTCCGTTTACCGTATTGCTTGATAAAGAAGGAAAAATATTGGCAAAAAATTTACGCGGAGAAGAACTTGAAAAAGCGGTAGAGCAGGCACTCAATAATATTAAGTAACGGATTTGACTAAATTAAGTCGTATCATAAAATACATTTTCATAAATCGCTGCGCACTTCCTGCGGCGATTCTTTTTTTGTCTTTGAGTGGTTTATATGCTCAGCAAACCTATTTTCAGCAAGAAGTAAATTATAAAATTCACGTTACGCTAAATGATGTAAATCATACGCTTTCCGGAATTGAGGAAATTCAGTACATTAATAATTCATCCACTTCGCTTAGTTATATTTATTTTCATTTATGGCCCAATGCATATAAAAACAACCAAACGGCGCTTGCTAAACAGTTGTTACAAAAAAATAACGGAGCTCTTTACTTTTCCAAGGAAGACGAGAAGGGCTACATAGATAGTTTGAACTTTAAGGTAAACGGAACTCCCGTTAAGATAGAATATGATCCTCAACATATAGATATCTGCAAGTTAATCTTAAATCAGCCTTTGCGTTCTTTAGATACCATAACCATAACAACGCCTTTTTTTGTAAAAATACCTTCCGCCAAATTTTCCAGATTGGGGCACCGCGACCAGGCCTACTATATTACACAATGGTACCCAAAACCGGCTGTTTTTGATAAAGAAGGATGGCACCCTATGCCATACCTCGATCAGGGAGAATTTTACAGCGAGTTTGGCGCTTTCGATGTGAGCATTACCCTCCCAAAAAATTATGTTGTTGCAGCAACCGGAGATATGGTTGACGACCAACAGGAAATCGACTTCATCAATAACAACGTTCTGCAAACTATAAAAAAAATAGATTCCAAACAGTTTAACGAAAACGATTTGTCTTTTCCCCCTTCTTCACCGGAAACTAAAACACTTCGTTTTATGCAATACCGTATACATGATTTTGCCTGGTTTGCCGACAAACGTTTTCATATTCTTCATGATCAAATAGAACTGCCTAATACCCGAAAAACAGTTGATACCTGGGTGTACTTTACAAATAACCAGTTCAGTCTTTGGCAACATGCGCTAGACTATGTAAATGAATCAACCTTGTTTTATTCCTATTTACTAGGAGATTATCCTTACAACCATGTATCGGCAGTTGATGGAGTTATTATGGCCGGAGGTGGAATGGAATATCCCAATATTACTGTTATAGGTGAGGTAAGCGATTCTGTTCAGTTAGATATTACCATTGCGCACGAAGTTGGGCACAATTGGTTTTATGGCATACTTGGCAGTAATGAAAGAGAATTTCCTTTTTTGGATGAAGGATTAAATTCTTTATATGAAATGCGCTATGCCCGGGCAAAGTATCCTAATTTAAAATTGGGTCGTCACATGGGCCTCGATTCCTCAAGAAAACTATTCGGGATAAATAATTTTCCCTACTGGAAAGAAAAAGAAATTTCTTACTTCATTTCTGCCAAAGCAAATGAAGACCAACCAATATTCACTAAAGCACAAGATTTTTCCGATTTTAATTACGGCGCTATTATTTATGGTAAAGCTCCTGTTGCCTTTGATTATTTACGCGACTGCATGGGAGAAGAAACCTTTGATAAAGCCATGCAATTTTACTACGAAAACTATCGCTTCAAACATCCCAAGCCGGGAGATTTAATGCAAACACTGCAGTATTTTAGTGTAACGGATTTATCCTGGTTTGAAAAATATATGCTTAACGGTCGTTACAAGATAGATTATAAAATTAATCGAGTTAAAAGGAATAAGGACGGCAGTTATACCTTAAAAATTAAAAATAAAACCCATGTTCCGGTACCGTTTAATGTATACGGTTATAAAAACAATAAACCTATAGGTTTAATTTGGTCCTCCGGTGCCGATTCATTAAAGAAGATATACTTTCCGCCTGCGGATGTAGATTTCTTTAAAATAGATGGGCTGGATATTATGCCCGACATAAATCGTAAGAATAATTACATACGCACCAAAGGTTTGTTTAAAAAAATAAAAGCCCCCGAGTTGCGTTTTATTACTCATATGCCCAACCCTAATAAAAACTCGTTGTATTACTTGCCCATAATGGGCTATAATGTGTACAACGGATATATGGCAGGCATGGCATTTCATAATTACAGTCTTTACGAGAAAAAGTTTGATTTACTGCTTGCGCCCATGTTTGGCTTCAAATCAAAAAATTTAACCGGATTTGCCGACGTTGCTTACAATTTTCGCCCGTTAAATTTTTTCCGACAAATTAGTGTGGGGGTAAAAGCGAAAAAGTTTAATGAAGACTTTGTTTCTGTGCAAGGTCAGGAAGCACAACAAAATATGGCATATTTTAAGGTTGCTCCTTACATAAATATAGATTTTGCGAAAAAAGGTTATACAAAGGAAATTGCTCATAGCCTGAGCTTTCAAACG
This sequence comes from uncultured Akkermansia sp., assembly GCA_964585565.1. Taxonomy (GTDB): domain Bacteria; phylum Bacteroidota; class Bacteroidia; order B-17B0; family Aurantibacillaceae; genus Aurantibacillus. The sequence continues at coordinate 5,184 of CAZPEC010000004.1, forward strand.
CACATTATTCAGCGTCAGCAATTGTTTTATGAAAGTAGTGCCACTTCGGTAATCAGCTACACGCAAAACACACGCTATGTAATTCACGATTTAAATTACTTTGTACATAACAGCCGCCTGATTAATCCCTGGTTTATAAATTTTAATATACAAAGCGATGCAAAGATGCTCAAAACTTCCATGCAGTGGAAACAACACCTTACCATTACGCCGTCCAAAAAATTGGAAATGCGTTTGTTTGCCGGTGTATTTTTAATGGGTAATGAACTGGAAAAGGGGCCCTATCGCTTTAGAATGAGTGGTTTTACCGGAGCACAAGATTACTTGTACGAAGCAAATTACCTGGGTAGAAATGCCGCTTTTAATGCGTTGGGAGGAAATCAGTTTACAGAAGCTGACGGGGCCTTTAAAGTTTGGACACCGCTGGGCCAAAGCAGCGACTATTTAATCGCATTGAATATAAAATCTCCCAATGTGTGGAAACTTCCCATCAGAGCCTATGCGGATATAGGAACTGCCGGAAAAAATTCCTTACTGAATAATCGTCTCCTCATGGATGCAGGTATTAGTTTAAGTGTTGTCAAAAACATCTGGGAAGTATATATACCTCTTGTATACAGTAATGATATTAAAAAAACATTGGAACTAAATAACTATAAATTCATTCATACCATCCGTTTTACATTTAACTTGCATTACATTAAACCAAAAGAAATTTTAAGCAACAATCTATTTTAATGCCCTTGCAAAAAAAAATATACTTTGCTTCCGATTTTCATTTAGGTGTTCCCAATCCGCAGAAAAGTTTGGAGCGTGAGCAAAAAATTTGCCGTTGGTTAGATTCTATTAAGCACGATGCAGGAGAAGTTTACTTGGTTGGTGATATTTTTGACTTTTGGTATGAGTATCGGTATACGGCACCTAAGGGGTTTGTCCGCTTTTTGGGAAAGATAGCTGAGCTGAGTGATAGTGGGATAAAAATCCACTTTTTTAGCGGTAATCACGACATGTGGATGAGAGATTATTTGTCGAAAGAGTTGGGAGTAGAAATCCATCATAAACCCATCACCATTGTAAGAGGAGGCAAAACATTTTTCATTGGCCATGGAGATGGTTTAGGCCCGGGAGATCATAAATACAAATTTTTAAAAATGTTTTTTCGCAGTCGTTTTTGTCAGTGGCTTTTTTCTCGCTTACACCCAAACTTGGCTTTTTTTATAGCAAAAACTGCCAGCAAAAAAAGCAGGGCAGCCGGCGGAGGAAAAGACGAAGTTTTTTTGGGAGAAGAAAAAGAATGGTTATATCAGTTTTGCAAAGACTACCTAAAAAACAATCCGGAAATTAACTACTTCATCTTCGGCCACCGGCATCTCATGCTTAACATGGAAGTAAGCCCAACTTGCAGATACATTAATTTAGGGGAGTGGTTAAGTCACGCTTACTATCTGTATTTTGATGGGACTGAAATCCAATTAATTGAATTTCAGTGATTTATATAAATTCATGTAACTTAACTTAAATTCCTTCGTTCAAGCCAGCTAAAACGCTTTTTTGCTGGTTTTTAGTTTGTTAATCAGTATAATTTTAACTAACTTTACGGCTTAGTGAAAGGTGTATTTGAATGATTAAAAAATATGGTATTCACTTTTTTTTGCAATAATTTTACTAAAAAAGCACAAATTGTTTTTAACTCATAAGCAATTGGCTGGTTATACGTATATGAACAGAATTGTACAACTCCTTATCGTTTTTTTCGCCTCTTTGGCAATTCAGGTTAAAGCTCAGGTTTTTTGGTTCGAGGATTTCGGCGTAGGTTCCCCCTGCGACCAAGGCCAGTTGGCAACCAATCCTGCAGCAGTTACTCCTACCAACAGTCCGTGGCAGTTGACAAACAACCCCCCCGGCCCTACAGTGAATGGAGTTGATGCCAATGAGTGGTATGTAAGTGCTTCCGAGCCTGGTATGCTAGTAGGTCAGTGTCGTCCCGGAAATTGTGCCAATAACAATCGTACTCTCCATATCTCGTCAAGTTTTGGAGCATTGCTGGATAATGGGGCAGATTACACGCCCGGTCCTAATGGAAACACAAACAAAAGAATTGAGTCAGGTCTCATTAATTGTACGGGCTATAGCAATATTCAGCTCAGTTTCCGCTATTTCGTTCAGGGTATACCCAGTTTTGATTATTGCGAAGTTTGGTGCTTTACCGGAGCTTGGGTTCAGTTGGGAACTTTAGCTCCTACCAACAATGGCTTCTGCGGACCAACTCCTGCGGCTGTTTGGACTTTTACCGCATTTGCATTACCGCCGGCTGCCAACAATAATCCTGCCGTTCGCATTGGTTTCAGATGGATAAACTTTGATGGCGGTGGAGCTGACCCTGGTATTGCCATCGACAACATCGAACTGGCTCAAATGACTATTCAAACCATGACTACTGTACCTTGCCCGCAGCAAACAGTTACAGGTATGGTGGGAATCAATGCTCCCGGTGTGGTAAATTACACTTGGACATCTATACCAAACACAGTTACTTTTACTCCTGTAAATGCTAATCCCACTACTATTCAATATCCCGGGCCTGGTACTTATACACTTATATTAATCGGCGCCATTCCCGGTGGTACAGCTACTGCAACAGCCACTCAGGTAGTTACTGTAAATAACCAAGTGTTAATTGCGGCACTTCCTGCTTCACAGACTGTCTGCCCGGGCTCTACAGCTACATTAACGGCCACCGGAGCTTTAACCTATTCGTGGACGGAAGGTTTAGGAGGTCCTTCCGTCGGTACAGGCAGTCAGGTAACAGTGTCCTTCCCAACACCTAGTGTCGTCACCTATGTGGTTGCCGGAACGTTTAGTATGTGTCCAACCAATACGGTAATAACCTCAGTAACTTACACAAACATACCGCTCAGTTTAACAGTAAATCCTCAGTCTCCAACGGTTTGTCCTGGAGGAAACGTAGTTCTTACGGCTTCAGGAGCTACCAGTTATACGTGGACGGTCCCAGGCTCTCCACCAACAACTTCGCTGGGAGCAGCCATTATAGCCTCCCCCGGAAGTACTTTGGGAACCTATGTATACACTGTGGAGGGCGTTGACGTAGGTTGTAGCGGGACAACTACCGTTGATGTGGTGGTTGGAAATGTTCCTTTTGCAATGTCTATAACGGCTGATAACTATACCATATGTGCCGGACAAACGGTAAACCTTACCGGAGCAGGAGCTTCCAGTTACACTTGGGCTCCGCCGTCTTTAGTTACCAATACCGTTGGTCCTACCACTGCTACTTCTCCAACAGTTACTACTACGTATACACTTTTTGGCGAGAATGGCGGCTGTATTAGCAGTACGGTAATAACGGTAACAGTTACGCCGGGCCCCCCGGTTAATCTGCTAAGTACCGCCAATGCTGTTTGCGAAGGCTATACATCAACACTTACGGCTGTTGCCGGTGGTGGTTCAAGCTATCAATGGACGGGTTCTACGTTTACGGGAGTCATAAATCAGCCGTCGGTCTCCGTTCCATCGGGTTCTTACACGGTGGTGGTTACAAATACATTTTTTGTCTGTCCTACCATAAAATCGGTAGTTATCAATACAATGGCTCCTTTGAATATAGGGGTTACGCAAAGTAATTTTACGACATGTATATCCAATAATGAGCCAAAGTTCTCTCTTCCCGTTGCCTTGTTTGCTACCGGTGGCTCAATATACAATTGGGCACCTTGTAATGGAGGTAACCTTACCATTTGCATAGGACACTCTACTATTGCTAGGCCGCACACAACTACACAGTATACGGTTACCGGTTATTCTTCCGTATGTTCCGGTAGTGCTGTAATTACGGTTACCGTGTTGCCACAGGCTACCATCAGTGTGCAACCACCTATGCCTATTACCTGCTTGGGTAGTTGTTTCAATTTTTCTGTTGTAAACACTAATACCTACTTGCCAAAACCCTATACCTACAGTTGGACAGTCCCCAATAATGATCCTTTAAGTTTGAGTAACAATTTATCTCCTACCGTCGTTGCCTGTCCTACTGTGAATGCCACTTATACCGTGCAGATGAAAGATTTTAGAGGATGTGCCACAGAACCGGTATACGTTACAACTACTATTATACCGCAGCCTCTGACGGCCGTCGCAATTCCCACAATTAATGGGATACCCACAAATTCAGTCTGTTTTGTGGGAGACATACCGGGGCCTTATCCGCCACCCTACACTAACACTTTAGCCCTTGTGGCAATCAATAAAAATATTAATCCACCATTGCTCCCGGGAGTTGTACCAACTTACACATGGTATAATGCCTCCACGCCCACTAACAGTTTGATGAATGATGGAGCCATTCTTACTCCAACCAGTGCCCCAAATGTCACGGTAACGGGTGTAAATAAGTTGCCTTCTACGGTTACGTACACAATAAGAACCAGTTTTAATGGAATTAATGGATGCTTTGCTGAAGATACTGTTACGGTAAGGGTTGTTGACTGTCGTAAAGTAACGAACGTTACCTTTACTACCGTAGTTGTCAACGATACCATTTGTACCAGGCAGTGTGTAACCTTTACCAATACTACTGATGCTGGAGATCCGCAAACTGTTAAATGGACATTCCCCGGCGGAGCTCCTGTAACATCTACCCTTCAGGTGCCAACAATATGTTATAACTTGCCCGGAAAGTACAATGTAATATTGGAGGTTGATAATCCCTTCGGGCCGCCTGTTCAAACCGGAACGCTCAATTTTATTAATGTCGTCGATGTACCTAATACCACTATTATACCACCCGGTATGACAATGAGTGATACAACCATTCGTTTCGGCCAGTGTGTAACACTCAAGGGTTCCGGTGCGGCAAGCTATGTGTGGTCGCCAAATTACATGATAAGTAATTTGTTTGGGCCAAATACAAAGGTTTGCCCTCAGCGCTCTACGCAGTACATATTAACCGGTTATAACAGCCGAGGTTGTGCATCTAACGATACCATTAATGTAATTGTAATTGAAGATTGCGGTGAAATGTTTGTGCCGAATGCGTTTTCACCAAATGGGGTAGACCACCCTGAAAACGAGACTCTAAAAGTTTATGGCCATTGTTTGGAAACAATGACTTTCCAGATATTTAACAGATGGGGTCAAAAGGTATTTGAAACAACCGATCAATCGGTGGGTTGGGATGGTACTTTTAAAGGAGAGGAATTGAATAGCGGAGTCTTTGTATACCGACTCGAGGGAAAGGGTTACGATGGCAAAGGCTATAGTATGAAAGGAAATATAACCCTGATAAGATAAGAGCTTATGAATCGAAATACATATAGATTTTTTCTTCTTGTTTTACCTTTATTTTTGGCAAACAGGATGTTTTCTCAGGATTTACATTTCTCTCAATACATAGAGACTCCTTCCAGTTTAAATCCCGCCTTACTTGGCTTTACCTATGATACCAGAATTATTGCCAATAACCGAACTCAGTGGGCTTATGCTGCAAGAAAGCCCTATCAAACATATGGTGTGGCCTACGATGGTGGAACCGGTAAAAAACTTAAAGGTAACAGATTTGGTTGGGGCTTAAGTATTGTTAAAGATATTGCCGGCGATGCAAGGTTTAGTTCATTACTTCCAACTTTAGGATTTAGTTATAGCTTGAAGATAGACAAAACGTCGCGTTTTGGTATGGGAGCCCAGTACGGTTTAAATTACAGAACTATTGACATCAGTAATTTGCGATGGGGAGCTCAGTATGTAAACTATGAGTACAATCCCATATCAAATAATGGAGAAACAACTCCCAGAAGTTCTGTACTTTCAAATGATATTGGTGCGGGGGTGCATTACAGCTATTCTCAAAGTGAGAAATATATCAGCGCAAAAGATGGAAATAAGTTTGATATAGGCTTTGCGGCATACCACTTTCGTATGCCCAAAAGTTCTTTTTTAATTACCAGCGAGAAGCTAATGACCAGATACATTTTTTATGCAAACGGCGAGTTCTATATCCCCAATATGCGCTTTGCGCTGGTGCCCAGCATGATTTTTATGCGTCAGGGAACAAACTCTGCTTTTGTTACCGGAATGATGTTTAAGTATGTGCTGGTAGAGGAATCTAAGTTTACTTCCATTAAAAAACCTTCTGCCGTATCTTTAGGAGCATCTTATCGATACAGAGATGCTATAATTCCTATGTTTTTGTGGCAATATGATGTATACGGTATAGGAATTTCTTACGATATCAACCTGTCACCACTTACTCCGGCTTCTCGCTTAAAAGGTGGCTTGGAGATTATGTTGAGGTACAACCTAGCCACCGGCTACGGTAAGAACCTCGGTAGAACCGATACAAAAGCTTCTTACTAAAAAGTTAATTTATTTTTACAACCTTTACTAAGCTTGCTTTTTAGCTAAAGAGTTGGTATATTAGTTGTGTATACAATTCTGTATGCCCAATGATTTGTTTGAATTTAAGAAGTTTAGCTTAAAACAAGACCGCTGCGCAATGAAGGTAGGTACTGATGCGGTGCTGATAGGCTCTTGGGTGAATACTGATAAAGCGGACTCTATTTTAGACATAGGAACAGGTACCGGAATCATAGCATTGATGCTTGCCCAACGATGTGAAGCCGCCATTACAGCGCTGGAAATTGATCAAAATTCTTTTGAGCAAGCTACTGAAAATGTGAAACAAAGCCCCTTTTCTAAAACTGTAAGCGTACTAAATGTATCTTTTCAGCATTTTTCCTCTGTTAGTGACAAAAAATTTGATTTGATTGTTACAAACCCTCCTTACTTTGTTGATTCGCTTAAGAGTAATGATTCTTATCGTTCTATTGCCCGCCATGCGGATGCCTTACCTTTTCAGGATTTAGTAAATGGTGTAGTAAAATGCTTAAGCGATAGAGGAAGATTTTGCCTGATACTACCTAAGAAAGAGGCTGGTATATTCAAAAGTATGGCAGAGCAAAAGGGACTTTATTTAACGGGCCTGCTGAAAATTAAATCGAATCCTGATAAAGATGAAGAAATAAGGCAAATTATGCAGTTTGAGTTTAATCAGAGGCCCGTTGTTGAGAATAGTATTTGTATTCGAAACAACTCAGGAAAAGATTACTCGGATGAATATCGTTCATTAACTGCTGATTATCACCTTTCTTTTTAACTCACTATCAATGAAATTTTTTAATATTGATTTCAAAAAAATATTTGTTCAGTTTGCTTAAAAATGTAGTTTTACCTTTTGTATGAAGAATATTACTGTAATAGGAAGCGGTACTATGGGTAATGGTATCGCACACACGTTTGCCCAGTTTGGTTTTCAGGTTAATTTAATGGATATTCAGGAGAGTGCTTTGCGAAAAGCTCTGCAAACCATTTCAAAAAACCTGGATCGCCAAGTAGCTAAGGGTGCCATAGATGAAGCTATAAAAAATCAAACCCTTTCTAACATCAAAACTTTTACTGATTTAAAATCAGCAGTTAAAGACGCTGATTTGGTGGTGGAAGCAGCCAGTGAAAACGTGAAGATAAAGCTGGATTTATTTGCACAATTGGATTCGTTATGCAAACAAGAAGCAATTTTAGCCAGCAACACTTCTTCTATTTCCATAACAACCATTGCTTCGGTTACCAATCGGCCTGATAAGGTGATAGGCATGCATTTCATGAATCCTGTACCAATCATGAAACTGGTAGAAGTTATAAGGGGATATTCCACCAGTGATGAAGTGTGTGGTTTAATTATGGATATGTCCAAAAAACTGGGTAAGGTACCGGTAGAGGTAAATGACTATCCGGGTTTTGTTGCCAATAAAATATTGATGCCCATGATAAACGAGGCTATCATAACCTTACACGAAGGTGTAGCCGGAGTAGCCGAGATAGATACCGTAATGAAGTTGGGTATGGCGCATCCTATGGGGCCTCTTCAACTGGCAGATTTTATAGGTTTAGATGTTTGTTTAAATATCCTTAAAGTATTGCATGAGGGTTTTGGAAATCCAAAGTATGCACCGTGTCCATTATTAGTAAACATGGTAACAGCCGGTCATTTAGGTGTTAAATCGGGAATTGGTTTTTATGATTATTCGGCCGGAGGAAAGGAGTTAGTACTTGCCGGCCGTTTCAGAAAAAAAGAATTGCTTGTTGGCTGAAAGAGAAAGAATATTTAGCATAGAATATCCCAATATTCCAAGTGCCGGTGTGTACTATTTTAATACTACCAGCGGGTTACGCTATGAGGTGAGATTTGGAAGATTACAGGATAATATTTTACACTCTAATATCGTATTTGGAGTTGTTAATGATGAATTTGAAGGTGAAGAGTACGTAACAACCAATAGAGGAGAAGTTTTTCAGGTAATGAATACCATTGTGGAAATTGTAAAAAATTACATGAAAGAACATCCCAAGGTAAACTTTTATGAGTTTAATGCTATCGGAAGAGAGGGGGAAGAAGACTCTAAGGAAAACGCCCGAATGCTACTTTACAAACGTTATTTACCTAAAATTTTCGATAATACCTGGAACTTTAAGATAAATGGAAATTTTGCGCAGGTATCCAAAATAATATAAAAAAAGGGTAAGCTACTTTCATCGCACCGCTCAACCACCTACCCTTGCTTTGTTCCCAACCTGGGGGATTCAGCAGGAGCTGGTCGTGAAAGACTTACCCGGTACAAAATTAAGCTTTTTTTTAATTTTTCACTGCAAAATTGTTGAATAAATACTCGTTTAAACCGTTTAACTCCCATTGTTTAATTCAATTTTGTTAGTTTTGTATATATATGGATATTTCCCTTGTAATTCCTCTTTTTAATGAAGAAGAATCTTTAAAAGAGTTGCATGACTGGATAGTGAAAGTTATGGAGGAGAATAATTTTTCGTATGAAATTTTATTTATAGATGACGGTAGCCGAGATAACTCATGGAAAATAATAGAGGCTCTGGCAAAAGAAAATAAATATGTGAAAGCCATAAAATTCAGCAGAAATTATGGCAAGTCTCCGGCCCTATTTGTTGGTTTTGAAGCAGCCCAGGGTGACGTAGTAATTACAATGGATGCCGATTTGCAAGACAGCCCGGATGAAATTCCTGAGCTTTACAGAATGATTAAAGATGGCTCATACGATTTAGTTAGCGGTTGGAAGAAAAAGAGGTATGATAATGCTATCTCCAAAAATATTCCCAGCAAGCTTTACAACTTTACCACGCGGGTGGTAAGCGGCATTAAGTTGCATGATATGAATTGCGGTTTAAAAGCTTATCGAAAAAAAGTGGTAAAAAGTATCGAAGTTTACGGAGAAATGCATCGCTTTATTCCGGTTTTGGCTAAAGCGGCAGGATTTGATAAAATAGGAGAGAAGGTTGTTCAACATCGAAAAAGAAAATATGGCTACAGCAAATTCGGTTGGAATCGTTTTATTAATGGTTTTTTAGACCTTCTTACAATAAGTTTTCTTTCCAAGTTTGGGAAACGCCCTATGCACTTTTTTGGTTTGGTTGGAACAATGCTATTTATACTCGGTTTTGGTTTTGCTGCATATTTGGGGATACATAAGCTTTATTGTGTTTTTTCGCACTATCCTGCCCGATTAATAACCGACAGACCATCGTTTTATATTTCTTTAACCTGTATGATTATAGGAAGCATGATGTTTTTGGCTGGTTTTATAGGTGAGTTGGTGTTACGAAACAGCCCTATCAGAAATCAGTATTTGCTCGATAAAAAGATAAATTTTGACAGGTAATGTCTTTTGTTCCCGGAAAAAAAACCAGAAGAACTCCGCTCCATCCCGATCAGGTAAAGGAAATTATTTTACGAAAAAAAAAACGGGAGTATTTTTTAATACAAAAGTTTAAAAAAACAAAGCGATACAAAGCACTTAATATTTTTAATATTTTGTGTGTATTGGTGTATTCGGAAATAATTTTTTGTATATACGGTCCTGCTCGCTATGAAAATCTGATATGCGAAAAAGTATCGGCTAATTACGGACCTTACGTAAACGGTAAAGCAACTATCAGAAATCTTTTGGTTTATACAAATGATGGTAAAACGTATCTCTTATCAGTAGATGAGTATATCCAACTCCCTCGCCCTAATACCGTTTTTTATTTAGGAAAAGATTATTTGTTAAACAAAGAGATAAAGGCAATGGTAAGCACTTCTTCTAAAGAGTACAGGCTAAGAAATGATGAGCCGCTTATTTTTTTGGGAATTTTTGTTACGCTGATAACTATGTTTGTTTTTTACCACAATATGAACATGATAAATTATTCATTAACAGCGGTTAGCATTTTTAATGGTTTAATTATGCTATACTTTATTTTTGTTTAGCTCTTTTGGATACTAAATACTTTCTCTCCAAATTAACACCAAAACCCCTGAAATAGCCATTAAACAGGCAGCAACAGCGTGCCATGTTATTTTTTCTTTGTATATGAAAAAATTAATAGGCATTACAACTACCGGAAGCAGTGCAAAAATAGTTTGAGCTACCGCAACCTCTAATTTTTGAATAGCCAACAATGAGCAGTAAACACCGGCAATTGGTCCCAGTAAAGTTCCCAATAACATATAAAACAGGGCATTTTTGCTGTTTCGAATTACAGGAATGGTGTTTTTTATAAAAGAATTTGAAAAGACAGAGAGTAAAAAAGATGCCGAAAAGGCAAAAAGCAATCTAATCCAAACAGCATGTAATGTGTTTAATTGTTCTGCTGTATTAGTTTGCATGCCAAGTTTTGACAATACGAGACCAAGACCTTGGCAGCAGGCTCCGGCCAGTCCGTACAAAAAACCATTTTTATTTCTCGTAAAGCCTGCCTGCTCGGCTGCTTTTTTATCTTGACGTGATAAACTCAGCCACGCTATTCCTCCAACAGTAACCAGCATGCCTAATATTCCCGTAAAATTTATTTTTTCATTAAGTATAAAATATCCTGAAATAAGCGCTGCTCCCGGAGCAAAAGTGGTATACAAACTTCCTAATTTGGGTCCAAGCATAGCAAAAGAACGAAAGCTGAAATAGTCTCCAATCGTAAATCCAATAATACCGGATAGTCCCAAATAAATAAAATTATTTGTTGCAGGGTTTGTAAAAATGGAGATATAATTTAATGAGGTAAAAAGTAGCAGTATTATGGAGATGAGCAGCCAGGCAAAAAGTAGCCTGTACTGATTAACCGGTGCGGCACCGATTCTTCTGGATGCCTCGGTAAACGGAAAAATTCCGACACTCCAAAAAATAGTGGTTATAAGAGCAATACCAACACCACTCATTTAATATAATTTCTGTTTCCGAAAATGCTGCTACCTATTCTAAGCATATTGCTGCCCTCTTCCAGAGCAATTTTATAATCGCTGCTCATGCCAAAACTACATACCGGAAATTCGGGATATTCTTGAGCCATTTGTTTAAGTTGTTTAAATTCCATTCTTATCTGATCTTCATTTTCGGTATTACTTGCCATTCCCATAAAGCCCATTATTTTTATGTTTGATAGATTTTCTGTTTTGTAAAAGTTTATGGCCTCTTCGGCTTCTTTCTCCGAAAATCCGAATTTAGTGTCTTCTCTGGCAATATGTAGTTGTAACAGGCAATTTATGGTTCGGCTATGTTTATTACCTTGTTTATTTATTTCTTTCAGGAGTTTTAAGCTGTCAACACCATGAATCAGGTAAACAAACGGGGCTATATATTTTACTTTATTACTCTGCAAATGTCCTATAAAATGCCAGTATATATCTTTTGGAAGCACTTTTTCTTTTTCCATTAGTTCTTGTACATAATTTTCTCCAAAATGACGCTGGCCTGCCTCATAGGCCTCCATTATTTCCGATGTACTCTTGGTTTTTGATACTGCCACCAAGGTTACATGTTTTGGTAAATCGGAAATAAGTTGTTGTAGTTTTTCTCGGATATTCATTTTACAAATTTCCTTGTAAGCTGTATATCACTAAACCGCTTCTCATTTTGGGCTCAACCCAGGTAGATTTGGGAGGCATGATTTGATTAGTATCGGCAATCCATTTTAAGTGTTGCATGGTAACAGGATATAAAGAAAAGGCTATGGAATACTTACCTTCATCTACGCTTTTTTTAAGAGCTTCACTGCCTTTAATACCGGGCACAAAACCAATGCGCTTATCGGTTTTTAAATCTCGAATATTTAATATGGGGTCCAGGATATGCCTGGTAAGTATATCGGCGTCTAAGCTATCTACCGGATGATTGTTGTTATACATAGCTTCAGGAATAGTAATCTTATACCAACTGCCATTCAGGTACATGCCAATTTCGTGAATTTGTTGAGGTTTAAAATTGGCGTCATTCAATTTTTTTACTTCAAATTTTTCACTGAGAATATCTAAAAATGCTGATTCGCTCAACCGGTTCAGATCTTTTACAACCCGGTTATAGTCGTATATTCTAAGTTGTGATTCCGGAAAGAATACACCTAAATAAAAATTGAAGGCTTCTTTCCCGGAATAATTAGGCTGTTGCTTGCGTTTTGTTTTTCCTAACAGCGTTGAGGAGGCGCTTCTATGGTGACCATCTGCAATATATACGGCCGGAATATTTTCGAATGATTTTTTAATCAGACTAATAGTTTTAGGCTCATCGATAATCCATAGTGTGTGGCGTATTCTGTCGGTAGTAGTGAAATCGCATGAAGGATTATTTTTGATTATCTGTTGAGTAGCATTGTCAATTTCCGCATTATTTGGATAGCAAAAAAGAACGGGTTCGGCATTAAACTCACATACTTCTAAATATTCTTTCAGCTTTTCTTCGCGCTGGGTAAGCGTTTGTTCATGAACTTTTATAACTCCGTTTATATAATCGTCAATACTTGTGCAGGCAATAATTCCTATAAAAGTATCTTCATTTTTTATTTGTCGGTATAAGTAATACGCCTCTTTAGCATCTTGAATGAGTATTTGCTCTTGCAAAAAAGATTCAAAGCGTTTTCTTGTCTTTTTAAGTCTCTCCGGGCTTCCCGGTTTAGTTCTTATTCCATCTGCAAAATCGGGGTTTATAATGTGTAGAAATGTAAAGGGATTTCCGGCAAGTTTTTCTTTCAACTCAGAGGAATTGTATCCATCTACCGAACGAGAAGCAACCAGGTGTACTTTATCTGCGGCCGGCCGAATTGCTTTAAAAGGAAGTACCTGTGCCATGACGGGCTGAAATTACCTATTTTTTATAAATATTAAAAGGAAGCCTATTGCTTTTTAAGCAATTTAAAAGCGTGATTCCACTGACCCTCTTTAAACCCCCGAATACACCATAATATACACAAGGGCTCTATGGCTCTGGCACTTTCTGCTTCTCCCATGTCCTCAACCTCCCAGCCAAAAGTTTGTAATATGTTTTTTGCTTCACCTTTGGCTTCGGAATTATTTCCGCATATAAACATACTTGGTTTAATTCCTCCAAAATCAGGATTCACCATGTGGGCACTCCCAACAGAGTTAAAAGCCTTAACAAATCTTGCCTCCGGAAAGTTTTCTTGCAAGTCTTCCATCAGCGATTTTTTAAGATCGGTGAAAAAATTCAACACTCCCTTAACGGGTGGCGAGGTATCAATGGGGTTCGTTGCATCTATAACAACTTTGTTTTTTATATTCTCCTGACCTGCCAATAACAATGCTTCTTTAGCGGCTGATCCCTTTACCGCTAAAATCAGTATATCGGCATAGGAAGCAGTTTCCCTAAAGTCTCCGATTTTAATACTTGGTTCTTTTGATGCAAAATCGCTTAGTTTGTTTTTGTCACGACTTCCTGTCATTACTTCGTAGCCGTGTTTTAAAAAACCGGAGGCCAAAGCTTTAGCAACGGCCCCCGATCCTAAAATGCCTATTTTTTTCTTCATAGGCTAAAGGTAATGTTTGTTTTTTTACTCTTTTATGATTTTATGAACAGTAACCTTATCGTCTTGGTACAGGTAAATAAAATTTACCCCACGAGCCATGTGCTCCATATTTAATTCGTTTTTACCACTTTCTAAATAACCTTCTAATATTATGCTTCCTAATGAATTAACCAGTTTAAAGGCTACTTTATCGGTTGATTTGTTTTCAATGGTAAGCATATTTACTACCGGGTTAGGATAAGTGGTTATATGCTGTATATTACTTATTTTGTTTATACCTGCCACTTGTGAGCTGGTAAAATTATCTATGGCAAAAAAAGCGGGGGTATTCATTCCAAAAGTACCATTATCGCTCGAGTACATGAAGAATTTAATACTATCTACGGCTCCCAACGAGGAGGTATTAAACCATTGCCAGTTGTTTACGATATAATCCATACTGTTGTTCGAAAAACGATAATCAGCCAGATAAAATTCTGCGCTGTCTGCTTTCATGGAGCCATTTAAATAGCCTCTAACAGTAACTTTAAAAAAATCAGGATCATTGCCGCTTGCTCCGCCGAATTTTTTTGCAAAAGCATCGCCCAATAACATCGATTTATAAGCGTATGTGGTGTTGGTGATGTAAAAACCGCTTACTGAATTAGCCGGTGCTATGAGTTTAATAACTCCTCCGTTTTGGCCTACTACATATATATTGGAGTTATTGTAACCATTTAAGGCTTTTACGCCGTAAAGATTGGAAAATCCGGCGGTAGAGGAGTCTTTTATGTTGGTGTAGGCAAAACCACCACTCCAAAAGTTAAAAGAAGTATTCCATTTGTGTTCAAACCATGCGTTGCTTGTTTGAAACGGAATGCTGTTGGTGTTGCTATAGGCCGAACTGGGAGTTAGCGTAAAACTTTCAAAGTCGGCTACGTTGCTTTGAGCAAGTGAAACACCTGTAAAAAGCATACTGATAAGGGTAATTGTTTTTTTCATATTATTTGTTTTCTGGGTTTATTAAATTGTATAGTTATCCCTGTTTCGTAATTGCGAAGAGGCATGGGCCTGTTTGCAATGATATGGTAGGACGCGTTAAAGAGGTTATTGACGTGGATAAAAAAGCCTAATCGTATTGTTTTTATCTCTTTATGATACATTACTCTTGCTGTTACGTGGGAGTAGGGATTAAGCCACGTGCCATTATCGCTGCTGGTGAAACGATACCCCACATATTGATAGAATAAAGCAAATATGAAGTTGTTCTTGCTTAATTTAATATTGCTGTTATATACATACCGTGGAGTATAGATGAGTTGTTTGCCGGTAGTGTTATCGTTTTCTAAACCATTTGCAAGTACGGTAGATAATACATAAGAAGATATAAACTGCCATTGCATATTCCATTTATTGAATTTTTTACTTATCCGGATATCGCTTTCTGTTCCACGACTAAACACTTTTTGTATGTTCATAGGTTGAGGTAAACCACCTCCTCCCGGAACCCATATAATCCAGTTATCCATAATTTTACTGAATGCGCTACCGGACAGCAGACAACGTACTTCTTTATTTTGCCATACTATTTCAACTGTTCCATCGCCGGAATATCCGAACTCAGGCTTTAGATTAGGATTCCCTCCGGGTTGCCAATACAAATCATTAAGTGTGGGTAAGCGATATACTCTTGCAACATTTAGTTTCAAAAGCAGATTTTTATGTGCCGTAAATTCCATTCCAATATTTCCACTAATTGGGTTATATGGAAGATTGGTATACTCATAGCGCCCAACAGCCAGTAAATTCATACGATTGTTCAGAAACTTGGAGTTGTTACCAACTACTATACTGCTTCTTATAATTTCTTCCGTTCTGCTATAGTTATTCGTTTTGGCAATATTTTGAGTATGGTTGATGCCAATGTTTAGTGTTTGGTTTTCTTTCCATTGAAAGTAATTGTCGTTTTCTATGATATAGTTATTCATTACACTGTTGGAAAATATTCGCGCCATGCTATCTGTGTAATTGAGTTTATCCAAAAAAAAGGCCGATTTTAAAGTGCTTTTAATATTTTTATTGATGTAATCCCAAGAAATAAAAAAACGTTTGTTTTCATCTTCTTGCAGGGAACTTCTTTGGTTTATACTTGGATAATTTCTGGCAGCTTGAGAAAACCAACCGCCTGCCAACAATCGGTGTTTGCTATTCAAATAATACTGTATTTCTGGTAAAACATTTAGTTGCCTATAGGAAGCGTGAATCATTTTTACAAATTCTCCTGTACCGTTTTGATAGGAGAAATTATTTCTATTATCAATCACGGAAGAGCGGAATAACAAGCTCAATTTATTTCCTCCGTAATGAAACCCGGAGGATAACGAATTTAAGCCTGTGTTCCCGTTCAGATATTGGGCATGAGCATATACTCCGCTGTTTATTTTATGTTGGTTGTTAAGATGAAGACTTCCTCCTATAGCTCCGGAACCCCACGCTCCGGTTGCAGGTCCTAATTCCAAGGAAATGTTATTAAATAAATTACTGCTGATGGGTTCTAAATCAATTTGCCCCAGCATGTTGTTTTGAATATTAAATCCATTCCAAAAAACAGCGCTTTGTTGAGAGCTGCTTCCTCTGAAGGAAGTTGTACTAATACTTCCGGGACCATAATTTTTAATAAATACCGGACTATGAATGGAGATAACATCACCTATGTTTTGTGCATAAAACAGTTGTTTGGAAGCAGAGTCGAATGTTAATACTTTCTTCCCTGTAGAAAAAGTTTGTATGCGATAATGAATAATTTCAATTGGTTTCAGAGAAACGGTATCCCTTACTTGCGCAATAAAATTATTTACTCCCAAAAAAAACATTATCGGGAGTAAGCAAAATGAGCAAAACCTCATTTCTTTTAAATTATGAAATAAATACTTAATCAAAATTTACTTTTTATGATAACTTCTTTTCCCGGAAGTTTCATACTATGTGGGGCAGGCAGGTCTTCTGACTTGTTTCCGTCTCTGTCGCCTTCCCGTATAAAATACAGTGGCTGATGAATGACAGAGTGTTAATTTGGAAACTCACAGCAGCGGGTACTGTCAGCGAATTTCACGCTGTTCCCTTTTAATCTTTCTTTCGCTTATGGGAAAGATAAAGAACCAACTCCGCCACAAATATAAACAAAGTTTAACAATTAAAAACATGCTGTTTAAAACATTGGTTTTATAGTTGATACAGAGGATTTGTTATAAGTAACTTTAAAAACCGTTCATGAAAAAGATTCTTTATATCTCTACGTTACTGCTGTTTTTGTTTGCCTTTAAAAAAAAGCAGGAACCTGATTTTATAAAGCTTCAAAACAAGTGGGTAGATTCCGTTTTTAATTCATTAACGCCTCGCGAGCGAATTGCCCAGCTATTTATGGTAGCAGCCTACAGCAACAAGGATATAAAACACGTAAAACAAATTCGTGAGTTGATAGAGCAGTACAATATTGGCGGGTTAATATGGATGCAAGGAGGGCCTGTTAGGCAGGCCAAGCTGGCAAACTATTATCAAACATTAGCCAAAACACCCTTATTGTACAGCATCGACGGAGAATGGGGACTGGCCATGCGTTTAGACAGCACTCCACAGTACCCCAAACAAATGACTTTGGGAGCAATACAAAACGATAGCTTAATTTTTGAAATGGGTAAACAAATTGCAAAAGAGTGTAAGCGATTAAAAATTCATGTGAATTTTGCTCCGGTTGCCGATATCAATAACAATCCCCTAAACCCTGTTATTGGTATGCGTAGTTTTGGTGAAGATAAATACAAAGTTGCCGAAAAAGCAGCCATGTATATGCTTGGTATGCAAAGCGAAGGTGTGATGGCTAACGGTAAACATTTTCCGGGACATGGTGATACCGACAGCGATTCTCACAAAACATTACCTCAAATTAATCACTCCAAGCAACGTTTGGATAGTTTGGAACTGTATCCTTTCCGTTATCTTTTTGATAAAGGTTTGGCCAGCATTATGGTGGCTCATCTCAATATACCTTCATTAGATACCACCAAAAATTTAGCATCAACACTTTCTCCCAAAGTAGTTAATGATTTGCTTAAAAAAGAAATGGGCTTTACCGGTTTGGTTTTTACTGATGCGCTTAATATGAAAGGTGTTTCAAAATACTTTGAGCCAGGTGTTGTGGATACAAAAGCTTTGCTTGCAGGAAACGATGTGTTGCTATTTAGTGAAGATGTAGGTAAAGCTATAACTGTTATTGAGAAGTCAATGGAAAATGGAGAGATTACCAAAGAAGAAATAGAAGAACGTTGTAGAAAAATATTGAAAGCAAAGTATTGGTGCGGATTAAATAAAAAACAGGAAATACCTTCACGTAACATATTTAAGGATTTAAACACCAAGCAAAGCGCTGAACTGATTGATAGATTGGCCAGGGCAGCCGTTACCCTCTTAAAAAATGAAAATAATTTTCTTCCACTTCGATATACCGACACACTTAAAATTGCGGCTATATCGTTAGGAGGAGAGGTCAAAAGTTCTGTTTTTGATGTTGTAAAAAATGCTGCATACATAGAACCCATTACTGTTCCTCACGATGCTAAACAGCCTGTTATAGAAGAGCTATTTAAGAAAATTTCAGGTTGTCATATAGCTATCGTACAAATAAATAAATCAACCCTTAAATCATTAAATAATTACGGTGTAGGAGAACAAACTATTCGCCTGGCAGATTCTATAGCTAAACTCAAGCCTACCATACTTTCTGTTTTTGCCAATCCGTACCTGCTTAACGCTTTTAAAAGTATGGATTCTTATAAAGCGGTAATCTTGTCTTACGAAGGGTTACCGGCCATGTATAAAGCCACCGGTGAGGCAATTCTTGGCTATTATCAAGTTGAAGGACGTTTGCCGGTTACTACCAATCATTTTGAGTTGCATTCGGGAATTATTTTAAAACCTATTCCTTCTCAAGCCAAATTATACGGAATAGATTATCAAAAAAAAAAGTTCGCAAAAGTAGATAGTCTGGCGCTATACGGAATAAGTGAGCGTGCTTATCCGGGTTGTCAGTTGGTGGCTATACATAAAGGACAGGTTATATATAACAAATGTTTCGGTAGCCATACCTATGCTAATGACGCAAGAAGAGTTGATGAAGCCACCATTTATGATTTGGCCAGCTTAACTAAAATTACTGCCAGTGCACTTGCCTTAATGAAGTTAAAGGAAGAAGGAAAATTTGATTATAAGCTGAAACTCGTTGATTACTTACCTTACTTAAAAGACAGCAATAAGGAAAATTTACTGATAGAGGATATTTTGGCTCACCAAGCAGGACTACAGGCCTGGATTCCGTTCTTCCTTAAAACCCTGGATAAAAAGGGGAATTACAAACCCGGTTACTATGCTACGCGTCCCTCTGCAGAGTACCCTACCAGAGTGGCAAATAAAATGTATGTTCGATTAGGTTTTACCGATACTATTTATAAGCGCATAGTTGAAAGTAAATTAGAAGCACCCGGCAAATACTTGTACAGCGATTTAGGTTATTATTTCCTTCACCAAATTATAGAGCAGCAAAGTCAGAGAAAACTGGAAGAGTACGTTTCGGAAATATATACCAAAATGGGATTGGGACTTACCTTTTTACCTTATAAAAAGTACCCATTGCAAAATATTGCACCAACAGAAAACGATAGCAAGTTCAGGAAGCAAATTGTACATGGGCATGTGCACGACCAAGGAGCAGCGCTTTTGGGAGGCGTAGCTGCACATGCCGGTTTATTTGGTAATGCTGTGGATGTAGCAAAGTTAATGGAAATGTACATGAATTATGGTGTGTATAATGGGAAACGTTATTTGGATAGTGCTGTGGTAGCTGATTTTACTTCTTGTCACTTTTGTCCCAACAACCGTAGAGGTTTATGCTTCGAAAAACCTGAACCAAATGCTAAGAAAGAGAGTCCGGTGGTTTCTGACTGCAGCTCGGCAAGTTTTGGCCATACAGGATTCACAGGAACTTTTGCCTGGGCCGACCCCGCCAATAAATTAGTGGTAGTGTTTTTAACGAACAGAGTTTTTCCTGATGCAGAGGACAATAAACTGGTTAAGTTGGGACTTCGTGGTAAAATTCATAAAGCTTTTTACGAAGCAATTAAAAATGACAAGCTGGAGTAACACTAAAGTTCTTCCAGTCCATTTACTATTTCAAAGAGTAGTTTTTCGGTATCAGGGTCAATGTCCTCTGCGTTTTCACGCCAGGCGTAGATGATGTAGAAGTTTTTTGAGGACTTAATTTGGTATCTGATTACATCATAAGCTTTTCTATTTGTTTTTATGTTTATGAAAATAGATTTCCTTTTTTCCATAGAAAAATGCTTACTCCTTATTTTGTCGTATTTCTCTACAGGAGAGAATTTCATAAGACCTACCTGTTGCCGCTTGGCAGAATCCAGTCCGCCAATGTCCGATGGGTAAACCAAAACATTCAGTAAACCCTTATCGCTCGCTTTGCTAAACCACAGGTAAGAGCAATTACAGGTATAACTTTGATGCTTGTCCCACGATTTCTCATCGCTCTGCTCATCTGCTTTCCATCCGGCAGGAACTACATACTTGAGTTTTAAGGCCTTTGATTTTATAGTTTGCTGAGCAAAACCATTCATAGCGGCGAGTAGAACGCTGATATATATCCAGTTTTTCATATTCTTTACAAAGTTAAAGATATAAAAAAACAACAAATTTGCTTTTAATTGTTGTACCTTTGTTTTGATAGTTTTGAAAAAACATTAGTAGTTCTTTGAAGATTGGTTTGTTTGAATTGCGCTTGATTGTGAGGTGGCTTTTAATAAAATTTATAAAAAATATTGGGTCCGACCGGTTTTGACAGTGAGTGCGTAATTTATGTAAGCATGTAGAGCGTTGTAAGAAGAGCTCTTTAAACTTAACTTTCATCTTTTTTAAATGGCGAAAATACTTACGCCATGGCTGCTTAATCAAGGATTAAGAAGCCTTTGCTTCCTGCGGAGCTAAACTGCTCTGCGCCGCATGTAGAAGCATCGTAAATGCGCAGTTTGTTTTTGTAACGCTGATAGCAAAAACAATATATTCAGCTAAGCTGTAGTTTGGCATGGTTTAACGCCTGATTACAGACTAAAACCAAGTTAAGCCTAAACATGTAGAAAGCGTAAGTTATCCTCATTTGGACGAGAGTTCGAATCTCTCCGGATCCACGAATGAATGCAAAAGTCCCGCCAAAGGCGGGACTTTTTGTTTTTTATAGCGGAGCGTTGAAAGTTTTGCTTTCAAAAGCGGAGAAATAAAAACAAAAAGCGCTTCGAAGAAGCGACTTTTGCATTATCAAGACGGGAAAAGGAGAGATCACCCAAAAGGTAATCTCTCCGAATCCACACTAAATGCTAAATGCCATCTATTTTCAAAGGATGGCTTTTTTGTTATAACGGAATGCTACAGGGGAAAACTCATGAACATGTTTATAAAAAACGAGACAACCAATTTACATTTGTCAGCCTTAGCAGTAAAATGGTTTAGTCCAAATTCTTTAGATAAATGTTTCTGTAGTCTAATTTGCACGCTGGTGTTACAGGCACCAATGTAGAATTTGTTAAGCTTTTTGCTTTGTAAGATATAACAGTAAGGCACAAAAAAGTAATCCTGCAATTTGTTGCAGGATTACTAGTGCTCCCACCTGGGCTCTCCCGATAGCTATCGGGACAGGGACCCTCAGATTTATAGTTAGTACTTACCGCTTCAGGAATTGAATTTTAGAGTAAGTTTTTTTATCATTTCCGGATATCTTAACAGGTTAAGGATATAATTTTTGCTTTTCATAGCTTTTATATGTTTCTCAATAGCAACAGCCTGTTTCATGGAAATACACTCAATGACCAAGACAATATCCCAGTCGTTAGCCTTAGCAGTAAAATGATTTAGTCCAAATTCTTTAGATAAATGTTTTTGTAGTCTGTTTTCAACACTGGTGTTACAAGCACCGATGTAGAATTTGCTAAGTTTTTTGCTTTGTAAAATATAACAATAAGGCACAAAAAAGTAATCCTGCAATTTGTTGCAGGATTACTAGTGCTCCCACCTGGGCTCTCCCGATAGCTATCGGGACAGGGACCCTCAGATTTATAGTTAGTACTTACCGCTTCAGGAATTGAATTTTAGAGTAAGTTTTTTTATCATTTCCGGATATCTTAACAGGTTAAGGATATAATTTTTGCTTTTCATAGCTTTTATATGTTTCTCAATAGCAACAGCCTGTTTCATGGAAACACACTCAATGACCAAAACAATATCCCAGTCATTAGCCTTAGCAGTAAAATGGTTTAGTCCAAATTCTTTGGATAAATGTTTCTGTAGTCTAATTTGCACGCTGGTGTTACAGGCACCAATGTAGAATTTGTTAAGCTTTTTGCTTTGTAAGATATAACAGTAAGGCACAAAAAAGTAATCCTGCAATTTGTTGCAGGATTACTAGTGCTCCCACCTGGGCTCTCCCGATAGCTATCGGGACAGGGACCCTCAGATTTATAGTTAGTACTTACCGCTTCAGGAATTGAATTTTAGAGTAAGTTTTTTTATCATTTCCGGATATCTTAACAGGTTAAGGATATAATTTTTGCTTTTCATAGCTTTTATATGTTTCTCAATAGCAACAGCCTGTTTCATGGAAACACACTCAATGACCAAAACAATATCCCAGTCATTAGCCTTAGCAGTAAAATGGTTTAGTCCAAATTCTTTGGATAAATGTTTCTGTAGTCTAATTTGCACGCTGGTGTTACAGGCACCGATGTAGAATTTGCTAAGTTTTTTGCTTTGTAAAATATAACAATAAGGCACAAAAAAGTAATCCTGCAATTTGTTGCAGGATTACTAGTGCTCCCACCTGGGCTCGAACCAGGGACCCTCAGATTATGAGTCTGATGCTCTAACCGACTGAGCTATAGGAGCTGATTTTCTAAAAATCAGTCCGCAAAAATAGCTAAGTTGGCGTATATATGCAAAAATTAATTAAGACTTAAAACTTGTTGAGCATGATTTTTTGTATCTACGTCTTTAATAACATGCTTAATAATCCCATCGGGGTCAATCACAAAGGTAGTTCGAATAATTCCGTCGTAAATTTTACCCATGAATTGTTTGGAGCCGAATACATCATAAGCTTTAATAATCTTCATATCGGTATCGGCCAAAAGCGGGAATGGTAACTGGTATTTTTCGGCAAATTTAGCGTGAGAAGCGCCATTATCGGCACTAACTCCAACCACTGCATAATTTTTATCGCCCAGATGTTGGTATTCATCTCTTAAGCTGCAAGCCTCGGCCGTGCATCCCGGAGTATCGTCTTTTGGGTAGAAATATAAAATAACAGTTTTTCCGGCCAAAGAAGAAAGTGAAACGGTATTTCCGTTTTGGTCAGTTCCTTCAAACCAGGGTGCATGATCGCCCGCACGAAGTTTGGTGCTGTGGGGTGTAAATTTAGCAGCCGGAGCAGAAGGTTTTTTTGTTGGTTTAGGCTTACCGGAAGTTTTTTTCTTTGCCTCTATTTTCTTGGGAGCAGGTTTTGCTGATTTTTTAACAGCTTTTTTTGCCAATTTTTTGGCTGGCTTTTTTGCCGATTTTTTTGGTTTAACAGTCTTTTTTACCGGTTTTTTTCCGGTCTTCTTGGCGGGTTTTTTAGCTGCTTTGCTTTTTTTTGTTGCAGCGCTTTTCTTTTTAACCTGTTTTTTAGCGGATTTTTTTACCGCTTTTTTCGCTGGTTTTTTTGTTTTTTTCTTTGCCATAGCTTGTGGGGTTTAGTTTAGGTTTTTTATTGACGTTATGTTTGTTGCTCTTGCTTTGGTAATACTTACACCAAGTGGTTAGTTTGCACAAGTTGCATTTTGGACTTCTGGCTAAACAAACATACCTGCCATGCAAAATAAGCCAGTGATGTGCTTTTGGTATAAGGTGTTCCGGGATGTATTTTACTAATTGCTTTTCGGCTTGTATAGGATTTTTTGCATTTAGGGTTAGCCCTATTCTGGCACTAACTCTAAAAACGTGTGTATCTACTGCCATGGTTGGTTTCTCGTAAACAACAGAGGCAATTACGTTTGCTGTTTTTCTTCCTACTCCGGGTAACTTTACGAGTTCTTCAACGCTGTCCGGAACTCGTCCATGAAAGGTTTCTATTAACATTTTTGCCATCCCAACCAAATGTTTGGCTTTGTTGTTTGGGTAGCTAATACTTTTAATTAGAGGGAAAACAACCTCGCTGCTGCTGGCTGCCAGTGTTTGAGCATCCGGAAAAAACCGAAAAAAATCGGGAGTAACCATGTTTACACGTTTATCGGTGCACTGAGCGGAAAGTATAACAGCCACCAGCAATTCGTAAGGGTTTTTGTACACAAGTTCCGTTTCCGCCACGGGCATTTCCTTTTCAAAATAGTTTATAATGTGCCTATAACGTTCTTCCCTTTTCACACAGTAAATGTATAGGTTTTTCGGTAATTTGCTAACTTTGAACGATGCAACTTTTTTCAGCAAAATCTCTCTTTTTTTTAACCCTTTTGTGGCTTACTTTTTATGCCTGTAAACCTGAAAAAACTGAAGATAAAAAGGCGCCCCCTCCCGATAAGGAAAAGCTAAAACAACAATTTATTCAGGCAAACAAGCAATTAATTCAAAAAGAGAATGATGAAATGGATTATTACGCCAAAATGCATCAAATGCCTTTCATAAAAACAAGCTCCGGAGTCCGTTATTATATCTATAAGCCCTCTCTGAAAGGGGATAGTATAAAAGAGGGAATGACGATAACTATGGCCTTTAGGGTTTCTCTATTAAATGGAACCGAAGTATATAATTCTGATAATATGGGAGGGAAGAAGACCTTTATTGTGGGCCAGGAGAATATGGAAAGCGGAATTCATAAAGGGTTACAGTATATTAAACGCGGAGATAAAGCTCTCTTTCTTATTCCTTCGCATTTGGCACACGGATTACTTGGAGATTTTAAAAAAATTCCCCCGCAAATGCCTATAGTTTATGACGTGGAGGTGGACTAGTAAATTTCCTGCACTATTTTTAGCAGTCGTATACATTGTTATATGGAGTTGCACGCCTAAAAAGCCTTATGCTGATTTTACCAGGCACCCCTCTGGGTTCTATTATAAATTGTTGGCTTTTTCTGAAGAAAGTAAGAGACAAAACTCGGGTTATGTGGCCATTGTTCAGGCACAATTTAAAACGCAGAGTGACTCTGTGTTCTGGGACAGCTCTAAAGACTTTTTCAATCGTTTTTATATAAAAATTAAAGATAACCCGGAAAGCGATTTGCTGATGCATTATCTTAAAGAAGCCAACGTAGGTGATAGTTGTTGTTTGCTGATAGAAAAAAAAATATTTTTTAATTCCCGGTTTTTTAGTAAAGATGCCCCTGCTTTTACATCAAATGACAGTATGGTAAAAGTGTATTTAAAGGTGAATTCTCTTTTCCGCGTAAGTTCAGTTGATTCTTTGGAGGCTTTTTGGAGTAAGGAAGAAAAGCGTTTGGTGGATGATTATTTGATTTCCGCAAAAACGCAAGGATACTGGCGAGATTCGCTAGAGGTTGTGTGGCTTTTAGGAAAACCCGATTATGCTAATTTGAACAACCTCAAAAACAAAACTATCTCGTTAAATTACAAGGGTTTTTTGCTCAATGGCAAACAGTTTGATGAGTCTCCGGAGAGATGGACGGTTAATACTTCAACGCCCGATCAACTGCTCAGGGGGCTAAATTATGTTATAAAATTTATGAAAGCCGGTGAAAGTACCAAAATTATACTACCTTCGTACCTTGCTTTTGGGCAGTACGGAGTAGGAAGTATTATTCCCCCATACACGCCCTTACTATACGAAATAACTGTTAATGAAATTATATCGGAACATGAACCTTAAATTTACCCTGATTGCCGGAATGGCTCTGGCTCTTGCCTCTTGTGAGGATTCAAAGTTTAGCGGATATACCAAAGCAAAAGAAACCGGGGTTTATTACAAATTTTTTACGAGAAACGAAAAAGGAACGCCCGTTGACTCCGGCTGTGGCATTTATATGCGATACATAATCTCTACCTACCCTAAAGATTCCGTAATTGTAAATTCTAAGGAAGTTAGCCGTGATGGGAGTGGTTACACAGGTTTTAGATTTAATGGCCCCACTTTTAAGGGGGGATGTTTTGAAGACGGTTTGGCTATGATGCGTGAGGGAGATAGTGCCGCTTTTATCATCAGGGCAGATTCCTTTTACTTGAAAACCATGCGCTTTAGCCAACTTCCTCCGGGTGTTGAGCCGGGCTCTTACCTAAAAGGTGTTTTTGCCTTGAAGCAGGTAAAACCATCTGC
Organism: uncultured Akkermansia sp.; assembly: GCA_964585565.1. Taxonomy (GTDB): domain Bacteria; phylum Bacteroidota; class Bacteroidia; order B-17B0; family Aurantibacillaceae; genus Aurantibacillus. The sequence continues at coordinate 31,461 of CAZPEC010000004.1, forward strand.
CGAAGTAAATGAAGAACTGAAGAGACAAAAGGAGGAGTATGAATTAACCATGAAAAAAATGGAAGCAGAGGAGCAGGCTAAATTATCCGAGTATTTGGTAAAAAATAAAATAACCACTCCTCCCAAGGAATCCGGACTTATATACATAGAAACTAAAAAGGGTAGTGGCCCCATGCCAAAGGAAACGGACGTAGTTAAAGTTCATTACACCGGAACCTTACTGGATGGAACTGTTTTTGATAGTTCCGTTCAGCGTGGCGAGCCGGTAGAATTTCCTTTGAACCAGGTAATTATGGGTTGGACTGAAGGCTTACAGCTGATGGGAAAAGGAGGCAAGGCAAAACTAATCATTCCTTCTTCTATAGGATACGGCCAACGAGGACAGGGACCTATTCCGCCTTTTTCAACTCTTTTGTTTGAGGTGGAATTACTGGACATTATTACTCCTCCCAAACCTTAACATTTTTTGATTGTAATATGGCAGGATATTTGAATAAACTAGCTATATTTAAGTTTTTACCATGAAAAAAGGATTATACATAGTGGCAATAAGTTTGTTGAGCGGATTAGCTTTTGCCCAAAAAACAACTAAACAAAAGTTAAGCAAAATGGATCAGGAATTTTTAAGTAAGCAACCGGATGGCATCTATGCCAAATTTGAAACAACTAAAGGAGATATATACACGGTTCTTGAACATAAAAAAACACCTATGACGGTGGCCAATTTCGTTGGATTAGCGGAAGGAACCCAAACAAACACTGCCCGTCCTGCCGGAACTCCATACTATGATGGGCTTAAATTTCATCGGGTAATTCCTAATTTTATGATACAGGGAGGATGCCCGAATGGAAATGGAATGGGAGATCCGGGATACAAATTTCCTGATGAAATTGATGAGACCCTAAAACATAGCGGCCCGGGAATACTGAGTATGGCTAATGCCGGCCCGGGTACCAATGGCAGCCAGTTTTTTATCACTCACGTAAAAACAGATTGGTTAGACGGCAAGCATACCGTATTTGGACATGTGGTTCAAGGGCAAAATGTAGTAGATTCTATTAAACAAAACGATTTGATTAATCGAATTGTGATTTTAAGAAAAGGAAAAGAGGCAGAATCTTTTAATGCACCTAAGGTTTTTGAAACAGAAAAAGCCAATGTAGCAGCAAAAAATGAGCAAAAAGCGGCAGCTAAAAGAGCAGAGGATGAGAAGCTTTTAAAAGAATATATCCGCGGAGCAGAAAAAACATCCAGCGGACTATACTATATCATTGAAAAGCCCGGACAAGGAAATAACCCTATGGCAACCAGTACTGTGAAAGTTCACTATCAGGGCCAACTGTTGGATGGAAAGGTGTTCGACAGTTCTTATCAGCGCGGCCAGCCTATTGAGTTTGGTTTAAACCAAGTAATACCGGGGTGGACAGAAGGACTTCAGCTTTTAAAACCCGGAGGAAAGGCTCGTTTGATTATTCCCCCAAATTTAGGATATGGAGAAGCCGGTTACCCCGGAGTAATTCCTCCCAGCTCTTGGTTGGTATTTGATGTGGAGTTGCTGGATTTTAGGTAGTAGTATTTATAATTTCAGTTAAACCGTTCGAGTAAATCCGAACGGTTTTTTTATTGAAATACTATTCAAACAAAATTTTTTGTATGGGCTTTCCTTTTGCCAATTCGTCAACCAGTTTATCTAAGTATCTTACTTTTTTTGTAATCGGATTCTCAATTTCTTCAATAGTATAGCCGCATATTTTCCCTTTTATCAAACTTGCTTTGGGGTTTATTTTAGCCAGTTTAAAAAACATCTCAAACGTTGTTTTTTCTTCGACGAACTTTTTAATTTCTTTTTCATCGTAGTTGCAAAGCCATTTTATAACTTGATGTAATTCCTCTTTTGTTCTTCCTTTCTTTTCAATTTTTTTCAGATAAAGCGGATATACTTCGGCAAAGGCCATATTTGCTATTCGCTCATCTTGTTTGGAAGGAGATTTCATATTGTTACCTTTTACCAAACAAATGTATGTAAAAACATCAGTGTTAGCGTATAAAAAACCTTGTAAGCAGAAGCTCTTTTTCCTTTATCTTTGCTGTTGTGCTGGTAAAAATTAAAAATTACTTATCTCTTATAAAGTTTAGTCATACAATTTTTGCTTTACCTTTTGCTTTGGTTGGTTTTTTCTTGGCAGTAAAAACACCCCAGTTTAATTTTAATGGTAAAATATTTTTACTGGTGTTGTTATGCATGGTTTTTGCCCGAAGTGCTGCCATGTCATTTAATCGGTATATAGACAGATTTTTTGATGCCAAAAATCCTCGAACAGCTTCCAGAGAGGTGCCTGCCGGAATTATCAATGAAAAATCGGCTTTAGCATTTAGTGTTTTTTGTTCGCTGGCATTTGTTTTATGTACTTGGTTTATTAACGAACTCTGTTTCTATTTAAGTCCTGTTGCTTTATTGGTTATATTGGGATACAGTTATACTAAACGATTTACACCTTTGTGTCACTTTGTACTTGGTTTAGGATTAAGTTTAGCTCCGATTGGGGCATATATAGCAGTAACTGCTTTCTTTGCTATTACGCCTGTTTTATTTGGTGTGTTGGTATTTTTTTGGGTTAGCGGTTTTGATATTATTTATGCCCTCCAGGATGAGGAGTTTGACAGGAGCCTGAATTTGAAGTCTGTACCGGTACTGTTAGGAGGAAGAAATGCGTTGATGTTATCCAGAATATTGCATGTGTTTGTTTCTGTACTTATTGTATTTATATACTGGTACGGCAGCTGGGGATACTTATACATTTTTGGAGGTTTAGTTTTTGTAGCCCTTCTTGTATATCAGCATAGTATTGTGAAACCTAATGATTTAAGTAAGGTGAACCTGGCTTTTGGAACAACCAACGGAATAGCGAGTCTTGTTTTTTGCTTATTGGTGTGTTTAGATTTATTTTTTTTCTAAAGCGATTAATTTATCATAGATACTCAGACACTGTTCGGTTAAAAAGAGTTTTTCGTTATTGTAAATTATAAAATCGGCTTTCTTTATTTTTTCTTCGTCGTTTAGTTGATTTTTCATTCTTAAGACAACTTCGTTTTCTGTTATATTATCTCGTTTCATTACTCGTGCAATTTTAAGCTCAGCAGGTGCAGTAACTAAAATAGTAGAGTCTAACTCCTTATACAGTCCTGTTTCAAAGAGTATGGCACTTTCTTTAATAATTAATTTATGGCTATGTTTTTTACAAAATAATTCAAAATCTGATTTTACTGCCGGATGAATAATGGAGTTAAGCAGTTTTAGTAAATCGGTATCGGAAAAAATTTTTGAGGCAATGTATTTTCGGTTAGGATTACCTTCAATATCATAAGCCTCATTTCCTAAAAGATGGATTACTTGATTTTTTATTTCATTTTTAGAGTATTGATTCTTTGCAGCTTCATCACTATTAAAAATTTCGGCTCCCAGCAGCCTGAAAATTTTTGCTACAACACTTTTTCCGCTACCAATACCACCTGTTAAACCTATTTTCATTTTTTGTTTCGTACTATAAATTCTACGTTTTTTGGTTCAAAGGATATCAAATTTAATTCTTTTGGGAGTCCCTTAATTTCAATACTAGCACTTGCTTGTGACAAAGACGTACGTTTAGCAAAAGCCTTTATAGTATTTTTTTCCAAGGCTTTTAAATCAGACAAAGCCCCTGCAACTTTAATAGTTATATGGCTGGGAACAGGCTTCAGTTCAGAGTTATCTGCTTCTACAGTTACCGGTATTTTCATTAGATATTCTGCGTAAGCTTCTTTTACAATCCTTACTTGAACAGTATTAGGATTCAGGATAATTCCTTTTTCAGCAATTAGTCTCACATTTTTTTCTGTTGATTCTGAAAAATCGGATAAATCAATCAACTCTGTTTGAATACTATCAATACTAATCATAGAACGGTCATTGTTTTTTATATATACTTTATCAGGAAAAATAGATACGGAACGTACAATGTATCCGGAAGATAATGGAGATTTATAAACAGCCTTAACCGGAATTAATGAAGCAGAAGATTCTGAATTACTAAGGTATATTGTATCGGGTATAATTGACTTAACTTCGGCCTTTATTCCAAGGTTTTTCAGGAAATATTCTTTTGCCGATGACAGAAAGTAAGCTCTGTTTTCTTCCCTTGCTTTTAATTGTGCAAAGTTTAGTTCAACGCGGTTGTTTTTTTTGTTTGCTGCAATAAAGATGAGTTTTAAACCGGAAGCTTTAAGTTTAAGCGTTACGGTATCCGGAAGTTTAATGTTGTTTTTTTTGTCTTCAGGAATGTTTTTAAAACTCACAGCCACTTTTATATCTTGGGTATAAACAGTGTTTAATGAGTGCAATACCCATAGAGCGCCTGCAATAAGTAAACAAATAAAAAAAGCCGATATTTTATTCGGCTTTTTACTTTTTATGTTGGTGGATTTATTCAATATTACTTTATGAATTTTGATTTAGTGTGCTGGAAGCGTCCATGGAAACAGCATTTTTAGATATGCGCATTTTACTGCCGTCTTCTACTTCCATAATAAAAGAACCATCGTCGCGAACTTCGGCTATTTTTCCGTAAATGCCCCCTATAGTAAGAATTTTATCGCCTTTTTTCAGGGCTTCAATATATTTTTTTTGTTCTTTGGCTTTTTTCATTTGAGGACGAATCATGAAAAAATAAAATACCACTACAATTGCAATAAGTGGTAAAAACGACATGATTCCGCCTTGTTGTCCTTGAGGTGCTGCCATTAGGCTTACTAGTAAGTGCATAATTTAAATTTTTAATTATTAAAAGCCCGGTTCTTTTACACTTTCGGCTACGATCACGTCGGCTTTTATTCTTATCACGCGTGTGGCCGGTTCACAATTAGTTGCTATAGTTATGGTTTTTTCCTGAAGTCCTTTTTTACCTTCGCTGCTAAATACTACATTCAGCTTACCTGATTTTCCGGGGGCAACCGGTTCTTTAGGCCATTGAGGAACTGTGCATCCACAACTTCCGGCAGCATTTGATATAATCAAATTACTATTGCCAATGTTTTTGAAAATAAAATCGTGACTAACCACTTCTCCCTGGGTTATTTTACCAAAGTCAAATACTTCTTCTTCGAATTTTATTTCCGGAAGGCTGCTGTTTATTCTGCCATCGGCTGTGGCGCTTACATGTACGTCTGAACTATCTACTCCCTGCTTCTCTTCATTACAGGAGTATAGTAAAACGGTAATCAGTAAAGTTGCTAAAGGCAATTTCATAAGCGTGGCAAAATTACGAATAAAATAGGTTATGGCTTTAGAATTTAGCCCTTATTTTACGAACCTTTCTCTTATTTTTACCGAAGAATGAGTTATACTTAGAGCGATAAAAACTGCTTTTTCCGCGTATTACTCGGCTGTAGCTTAAAGTTATATACACAATGGCATCTTTGTTAGTTGGATCTCCGCGCTTCATTCCCCAATCGTGAGAGAGGTAAGCCCCGGGATTTGATTCCTTCTCACTCTGTGGCATCAAATCTGTTCTTTTAGCAAGCCCCTGTGTGTAGGCATCGGGTGGAGGAGTAGAGGGGTAATTACCACTGATATCATCTAAGTAGTCAGTAAAGGTTTTCATGTAGTTGAGCTCAAAGCCAAAGCGATGACGCTTATCAAAAGTAAAATAAAAACCTGCCCCTACAGGTAGGCCAAATACAAAACGTTTGTATTCATAACCTTCTACAAAATATTCTCTCATTTTAACCCATTCGCCCTGGTATTTTGATTTTGGATTGGTGTAAAAAACACCCAGGCCACCAAATAAGTAGGCTCTGAAACTATTTCGATACCGATAGGTATTTCCCAAATCGGGATCGGTATAAAAAAACCATTGGGTAGTAGTGGTTAGTGCAAAAATATCGTTCTTAAAATTGAAATTACGGAACCTCCGGCCGGGATTTGTAGATAAGCGATCATCCCCCTCAATACGAAGATAGTCAAACGCAGCTTTGAAGGAGATATTTGGACGCCATTTGTAACGAGCAAAAATTCCGGAGTTCCAGCGCGTTTTGGCCAACTTCATATCAGCAACAAAGTCTCTGCGGGTTTTTTCTTTGCCTCCTATATCTCCAAGATAATTTGTAGCACCAATAGAACCACCGTACTCCCATAACCATTGCGCATGAGAAACAAGTGACAACAAGAACGCACCAAGAAAAAGTATTCTTCTCAACATAAGTCGCTTAAGATCAAATCCAAATATACAAAATTTTACTCAAAAACGGCTATTATTGTTACATTTAAACCAAAATTGTTAAAAATGAATTTTTCTAATGAGATTACCCGATTGTTTGGCATACAATACCCTCTTATTCAGGCCGGCATGATTTGGTGCAGCGGTTGGGAGTTGGCTAGCGCAGTAAGTAATGCAGGTGGCTTAGGTTTGATAGGTTCCGGTTCTATGTATCCGGATGTTTTGCGTGAACATATAAGAAGGTGTAAAAGTGCTACAGAGAAGCCCTTTGGCGTGAATGTTCCACTGTTGTATCCCAACATCGAGGAACATATAAAAATAATTATTGAAGAGGGAGTAAAAATAGTTTTTACTAGTGCGGGTAATCCTAAAACATGGACATCTCACCTTAAGGCTCAAGGAATAAAAGTTGTACACGTGGTGAGCGCCGTAAAATTTGCCATAAAATGTGAGGAAGCGGGAGTGGATGCTATTGTTGCAGAGGGATTTGAGGCAGGAGGTCATAATGGCAGAGAGGAAACAACTACCATGGTGCTTATTCCGGCGGTACGCGATGCCGTAAGGCTCCCCGTAATTGCTGCAGGCGGTATAGCAAACGGAAGGCAAATGGCTGCTGCCTTCGCACTTGGGGCTTCCGGTGTTCAGGTAGGGAGCCGTTTTGTAGCCAGTATAGAAAGCAGTGCACACGAAGCTTTTAAGAAATCGGTTATAGATGCGAAGGAAGGCGATACGCAACTTACCCTTAAACAATTAACGCCGGTTCGACTCATAAAAAACAAATTTTTTAATCAGGTAGACCAAGCCGAAAAAAGAGGAGCAAGCCCGGAAGAATTAAAATTATTGTTGGGAAGAGCACGTGCAAAAAAAGGAATGTTTGAGGGAGATTTGGAAGAGGGAGAGTTGGAAATTGGACAGGTAAGCGGTATAATTAAAGAAATTAAGCCTGCTGCAGTTATCGTTAAAGAGATAATAGAGGAGTACAACCAAACTGTTAATAAACTGAGCAGAAGTTTGAATGTATAACATTCTGAAAGAGACTTTAACCTGGTGAAGACAAAAACAGCACTTTGAGATTAACTTATTGGCAAAATATCAAGTAAAGGCTGTTTTTTAAAAAAGTAGCGGAGAGGGGAGTTGAACCCCTGACCTCAGGGTTATGAATCCTGCGCTCTAACCGTCTGAGCTACCCCGCCATTTTTATTTAAATACCACATTTACAATTAGTTATATTATTGCAAATGTTTTGGGCTGCAAATATATTAATTATCCATCATATACGCTATTTTGCGCCAATTTTTAGAAATTATTTTGCGTTTAATGGAATTTTTGATACATTTCACAAAATTTACGGCTATGTCGAAGAAAAAGAGAGTTTCGTCGGGAACTTCTAGAAAGCCCAACAAAGCCAAAGGGGCCGCCAAAAAGGTCGTTAAAAATACCAAGGCTGGTAAAAGTGCTAAGAAGCTTGCCAAAAAAAAGTCGGTTTCTGCTTCTAAGAAAGTTGTAACTAAGAAATCAAAAGCTCCCGCTAAAAATAAGAAGCTGCCAAAAGTTGCTAATAAACAGACTAAGAAGCTTGTAAAAAAAGTGGTTGTTCCCAAAAAAAGCCAGGTTAAAAAGAAGAGTAAGGAGCCTATTAAAAAGCAAGCAACTAAAGCTTCCGTAAAATCCTCTGTAAAGGGCAAAACAACAGTAAAGCCCCAGGTTTCAAACAAGGCGGTTCAGACTTCATCCACTTCATTTTCAAGTACCGATAAAAAAGCTGCCGAGGTTTCTATTACAAAACCAACTGCCAAATCTGCTTCTGAAAGCAGTAAAACGGAAGTGTTAGCGGTAATGAATACCATACCTAAAGAAAAGGTGGAAGAACTTTCAGCTTCTAAAATAGCTTCTATTACCAGTTCCATAACCAATCCTATAAAAACTCAGAGCGCTTATTCGGTTAAACCTGAAAAGGAACCGGCAGGAAAATTTGAGATGGAGTTTGTTATCAAAGCATCGCCCGAATTGCTGTATGAGTTCTTTTCTACTGCCAGTGGTTTGTCCGAGTGGTTTTGTGATGATGTAAACATTAGGAATGGCATTTACACTTTTATATGGGATGGCCAAATGCAGCAGGCAAGATTATTGCGAACAATGGATAACCAAATGGCCCGCTATCAATGGGTAGATAAAACTGATGGCAGCTACTTTGAATTTAGAATACAACGCGATGATTTAACAAACGATATTTCTTTGATTGTAACCGATTTTGCAGAGAATAAAGCAGAACAAGAATCTTCAAAGCTGTTATGGAACAGCCAAATAGAAAAATTACGTCAGGTAATAGGTTCTATTTTTTAAAAAGAAAAATCAAAGCCAGATTCTGAAGTGTTCTTTTTCTTTGTTTTCATCTCTGAAAAAGAGCAGGCCGAAGTGGTAACAATCTATACTTAGCTTTACTTTTTTGTTTAAATAAATTTCATTCCAAGCCTCTTTCATTTCTTTGTTCCAGTATATATCGTCTAAAACTATTACTGTTTGGTTGTCTGATTTTTCCATAGCCCAATGAGCGTACTGTATAGTAGTTTTTTTTCGATGGTTTCCGTCTATGTATAACATAGATAAATCTCCTATTTCATTAAGCAGCTTGGGCAAAGCAGTATCAAAATCGGCACAAATGGCTTTAATGTTTTTTACATTATTCTTTTTAAATAGCTCGCAGGCAAGTGTATGCATATTTTTATCTCCCTCTATGGTGTATAAATTGACACCTTTACCGGCGCGAGCTAAATACAAGGAAGTTAACCCAAGTGAGGTTCCCAATTCTATAATGTTTTTACAGTTTAGGTAATTAACCAGCCGAAATAAAAACTCAGCCTTTTTTTTACTGCTTATTCCGTACTTTGCGATGCTTTGTATACTTCTTTTTTTGTCTTTCAAAATAAGCGAACCTGCGCCTAAATCATTTATTTCAATAACAGATTGGTTTTGTTCCAATTCATTTCTGATACTTTGCAAATGCTCAAATTCATAAAAACTGTTTTTATTATAAAATACATTTTCGCTTAAGTCGTATACAAAGGGAGAATGAATACCATGCCCACCCCTCTTTGCTTTTATAAAATGTTTTATGTATTCAGTTATTTGTACGTACTTACTCATTGTTTAATTCGCTGCAAACGCACAATAAAATACGTTCGGGCTTACTTGATTGGTAATTAGGTACCGAAGTTTCTTTCATGATAATAAAATGCATACTTTCCATTTTATTTTCCGGATGGAGTCGGTTCCATTTTTTTAGATAATACTTACAGTATAAAGGTCGTAAAAATGAGTATTCGTCTCGTTGTATATTCTCGGCTAATTTTCTCCATCGGTCGCTCTTATAATGCTTAACTAAATGCCTGGGTTTATCAACTATGATGTAGGGAAGATTGTAGTACAAATCCCAATGTTTCCCTTCGTGTGTAAAACCTTCGTGTACGTACCAACTTTCCTCTTTAAGTATGTAGGGAGAAAACATCCCCCAAAACTGATTTAACCGCATTACGTTAATTAATTTCATGGATTGGTTGTCCAGCTCGAACGGATAAGTGGGTATACTGCCCAGGTTTAAAGCCAGGCACAGCAAAACAATTAAAGTAACAACTAAGTTGTTAAGCCATTTCAATTTTGGAGAAAAAAAACTTGCCTGTTTTTTGAAGTTAGGAAGTTTTAGATGTGTTTTTTTCCACACGGAAGAAGGAATTAATCCGATAGCGGTTGTTATACTAATAATATAAAATAAACCTACATATATGGTAAGGCCAATACCAATGTGTAGTATAATAATCAGTAAAAAAGCAACCAGTCTGGGTATCCCGTTTTTATAAGGAATAAAAATAAGAATGGCTATAGCTACCTCTATCCAATAAACAAGAAAGGTTAAAGCTTTCATCAGTCCGGGATATTGATACAGCCAATCTCCAAGGGGTAACCTGATAGATTCTAAACTTAAGGCGTAGTAAACAGCTGTTCCCTCGCTTCTCCATTCGCTGCTATTTTTTAGTAGTATCGTAAAAAAGTATACTGAGAAAATGAGGAACAGATACCCAAACGAGGCTGGTGAAAAAGTTTTTTTTCCGAATTTTTTTTTAATGGAATCAATTGAAAAGAAATTCCCCCATGGGAGTAATATCCCCCAAAAGAGGGTAAGCCTTAGTAAGTCATCACCTGCTTGAAGAATAAATAAATTTCGGTTGTGTAGCGAAACGGTAAATACCCATACCAAAAAAGTACTCATACGGGTTTTGTACCCAAGAAGCATAAATATTGCCAACAGAGTGTGTAAACTGAATACAAGCCATACAAACCAATTTTCTTTGATTAGGTCGTGAAAACACCAGTATCCGGGTTGCCAACCTAAGTGCCTTACAACTTCAGATGGCCAAATGCCTTGTTCGGAGAAAAAAGCGTTGAGGTCGGAAGAACGAATAAATAAATCACAAATAACCACTAACGATACGCCTATGCGCATGAGTGCCAGCGATCGTAAATCTAAACTGTAATGGTTTCGAAGAGCACAAAAAGATCTTTTTACTTTATACACCATGTAAAAATAAAAAAAGCGCATTGTTTATATGCGCATTTAAACTGTTTTTGTGAATGATTTTTGTTAGTTACAGCCTACCACACCGCTTGCCGTAACAACCGGAAAATTGAAATTGGCCTGAACACATTGAACTCCGCTGAAGCTGGCACTTATTCCATTGGTGGTGGTGCTTACTGCTACCGTTCCGGTTTTTCCGTACCACATAATACCCGATGGTTGCTCGGGTGCGTTTAATACAGTAAACATAACATTGCTGGGCCCCGAAACATTACTTACATTGTAGTTTCCGCTTACCGGAGGGGCGCTGAACTGTAAAGTAACCTCGGTTGCACCATTTATACCTTTCAAGATAAGACTGTTCGAATTGGCGCAAGAAGGATTAAGCCAGCCTGAACTTCCAATATTATTGATAGAGGTGTTTTTAGATGCAGGGTTTGTAATAGGAACAGAGCCGGTATGAGTTGCATTACCCGCGTTGGGGTTACCGCCGGTTCCTGTGCATTCCGACTTGTAACCGGGTTTAATACCGCTTCCGTCTCCGCAGGCATTACTGTCTTTCTTTTTGCATGAATAAATGAGAACGCCTGCAATAAGCAGCACGGAGGCAATTATATAGCTATACTTTTTCATGACTTAAATCTTAGTTACGAATTTAGTTAAAATCAGGGACATACACAAATTTAACAAAAGCTAATTGAGTAAAACAGCCGTTTGAATTAATAAAAGCACTTTTTTTGAACGGCAAGTTGTTTAAGTAATACACAGGTTCTATAGCGGTCCTCCTGATATATTTCATATAAATTTTGTAGTGCTTTTACTATACGTTCAATACCATACTCATCAGCCCATTTTAATAGGCCTTTTGGATAGTTTACCCCTTTTGTCATAGCTAAGTCAATATCTTCCTTAGTTGCAATTCCCAGATAAAGCGTATCAGCTGCCTCATTTATAAGCATACATAAAATTCGTTCAAAAATTTTCTTCCCTAGTGCTTCGTCTTTACCAGGTTCCGGAATGGATGCTCCCTCCCTGTAGTCATAGAAGCCTCTGCTGCTCTTTTTTCCAAGAAAACCTGCTTCCAGCAAGCGCTTTTGCGTTAACGAGGGTTTAAATCGAGGGTCAAAGTAAAATTGCGACCAAACGGTTTCTGTAACCACATAATTTACATCATGTCCTATTAAATCCATTAATTCAAAAGGCCCCATTTTAAAACCTCCAAACTCTTTCATGGCCCAGTCTATAGTAGCATAATCGGCTATTTGTTCATCGGCAATCCTTAAAGCCTCACTGTAAAAAGGACGAGCAACTCTGTTTACAATAAATCCGGGAGTATCTTTAACAACAACGGTTGTTTTGCCCCACGATTTAATTAAAGAAACAGCCTCGTTAACAATATTTTTATCTGTTGCAACAGCAGGGATTATTTCCACCAGGGGCATTAAGGCAGCAGGGTTAAAGAAATGAATCCCTAATACACGTTCCGGTTTATTACAAGCCGAAGCTATGGATGTAACCGATAGTGAGGAAGTATTTGTTGCTAGGATACATTTCTCGGAAACAAATGTTTCCAAACTGTTGAAGATTTGTTTTTTGGCATCTATTTTTTCAATAATAGCCTCTATAATGAGCTCACAATGTTTAAGTTTTTCAATATGCGTTGTAAAACAAACTCTTTCCAGCAGTTCTTTTTTTTGCTCACTGGTTAGTTTTCCTTTTTCGGTTAATTTATCCAATACATTTTTTAAAGTAGATTCGGATTTTTTAAGTGATTCAGGATGATTATCATATACTTGAACGTGATGGCCCGCCAAAGCAACTACCTGAGCAATTCCGGTACCCATAGCTCCGCTGCCAACAATGCCAATAAGTTTAAGTTTGTTTGGCATAAGTTTCTTTTACTTACTGATGATTAATTTAGATTTTTTGATAGTGGATTTTTCGCTAGAGGCCTTAACGATATAGATTCCATTTTCTACATCTGCCAGGTTTAGTTCCATGAAATAGCCTCCAACTAAATCGCCACTGTTTTGATGTAGTTTGGATAGAACGGTTTTCCCGGTAACATCAATAACTTCAATCAGAATAGTTTCATCAAGATATTCCAGTGGTACATTCATTCGAGCAATTCTAGATGCGGGATTTGGGAAAAAGTGAACAGATTGCTCGTAATAATTTTCATTTATTCCGGTTGTAATTACGTTGCCCGGATGACCCGATAGTCCACTACCGCCAGGACCAGATCCATTATCATTTGAGGGAACGTCGGGGTTTTTCCATAAATGACTTTTTAACATAAAAAGGCCATTCTGACGGTCTAGCGCAAAAATATTTTTACTTGGAAACCAAGGATAAGCTCCCCATTGCCCGGCATAGTGGCTGGTATAAGTTCCTGTGTTAGCTCCATTTTGTGGGTAGGTGTCAAAATATCCTGCTAAAAACGGAGCAGAAGGATTTTTAATATTGAATAATTGAATACCATCGTTGTAGCTGCTGGCAAAGCATAAACTATCGTTTCCCATGAAGGGGTTGTGCGGCGTAGTTAATGAAGTTTGGTTTATAGTACTTAACACAACCATATTATTCAGATTTTGGACGTCAATTATTTTAATAGGGAGGCTTACCGGAATTTCATCCATCATAACAAGGGTTTTCCTATTAGGAGTTAGTGCGCTGCTGTGATTGTATCCGGAGAAGGGATAGGAAGTAAGTGAACCAACCTGTGTAAAGGAATAGGAGGGGGGAGTAAGCGTAAAGGTGTAAAGCCCTTGGTAGGCTGCAGAAACAAAAACCGTATCGTTACTGGCGTAGGTATCATGCACCTGGGTAATAAATGGAGCGTCCTGATTAAGTTTTCTGATTAAGGTTGGAGCTGTTGGTGTAGCCAAACTGTAGATGTCTAAAGTGGAATACGTACTGTTGCTGTACGTTACACTGGAGCAATAGAGTTTGTTTCCGTCCAGCCACAAAGCGTGAGTTCTCCTAAATAGAGCCTGACTGTCGTATACTTTGTGTACACTGTCAGGCAGGTATTGTAAATCAAAAATCTGAAAGCTGTTAGGCCCGCTATCGTCACTAACCACGTAACAGTAATTTTGGTAAGTTTTTATTTCACGCCATATGGTGGTAGTAATTTTACCGGGTTCAAAGTCGCATATTACCGGAAGATATGGATTTGTAACATCCACAAAGTACGTACCGGACGAAGAGCCTGCAATGGCATATTCTCTGTTTTTGCTGGCCTGATACCACCCCCAGCAGCCGGAGTATTTCGCGCCATGCGAGTTTACATTGGTTTCAGGACTTATTACGCTGCAAAGCGAAAAATTGGATGCAGCATAAGGTTGTGCTTCAATTTTTTTAATAAAAGCAATTAAAAGGAAGAATATACATTTTTTCATCGGCCGGTTTTAATTTAAGTAAATATATAAATAATTAAGGTTTTAAAACCAGTTTCGCCTTTTTCAATATTTTTTCATCACTCTTCAGCTTGGCAAAATAAATTCCCGGACTCATCCCTGTTAAATCTATTTCCATAAAATATCCATTCGATAAGTCATTGTGCGAATGATGTTGTTTATTGTATATGATCTTACCATCAATATTACTAACTTCCAGCTCCAGTTTCTTGTCGAAATATGTAACGGGAACGTTTACATAAAATTTAGATGAGGAGGGGTTAGGAAAAAACTGTATACTCTGTTCCAGATAAGCTTCTTCAGAAAGTGAGGTTGTTACTACATTCCCGGGATGTCCGGAGAGACCTCCCCCTCCTCCCGGACCACTACTATTATCATTGGAGGGGACTTCCGGATTTTTCCATAAGTGGGTTTTTAGCATAAACAAGCCGTTATTTTGGTCGCAGGCAAAAATATTTTTACTGGGGAACCATGGATAAGCGCCCCATTGTCCGTTATAGTGCCCGGTGTATGTTCCGGTGTTAGCTCCGCCTTGCGGATAAGTATCAAAATATCCAGCTAAAAAAGGAGCCGAAGGATTTTTAATATTGAAGAGCTGAAGCCCATCGTTGTAGCTACTCACAAAGCAGAGTGAATCGTTTGCCATAAAGGGATTGTGAGGAGTTGTTAGTGAGGTTTGATTGATGGTACTTAGCACTTGAATATTGCTGAAGTTCTGAACATCTACAATTTTTATAGGCAGGCTGTTTGGTACTTCATCCATAAACACCAATGTTTTTCGGTTGGGTGTAATGGCACTACTATGGTTGTATCCCGAGAAGGGGTAAGACGTTAATGAACCCAGTTGAGTAAAAGTATTACTGGGTGAGTTTAACTGGAATACATATAAGCCCTGATAGCCTGCCGAAACAAAAACGGTATCATTTATAACAAAAACATCATGCACTCCGGTTAAAAAATTGGCATCTTGCTTTAAGCGACGAACTAATGTGGGTGCTGTGGGCGTAGCAAGGCTATATACATTCATGATATCGGTGGTGCTGTTGCTGTAGGTAATCCCCGATACATAAAGATTTTGTTTGTCCTGCCATAGAGCGTGTCCTCTGCGAAATAATGCCTGGCTATCATAAACTTTATGCACGCTGTCCGGAAGATATTGCATATCAAAAATCTGAAAACTATTTGGGCCGCTGTCGTCGCTTACTACATAGCAGTAGTGCTGGTAGGTTTTAATTTCGCGCCAAACATGGTCGGTTTGTTTACCGGCTTCAAAATCACGTACTACAGGGAGGTACGGGTTGGTAACGTCAATCCAAAAGGTGCCACTGGCCGAACCGGCAATGGCATATTCGCGGTTTTTAATAGGATCATACCAGCCCCAACAGCCGGAGTATTTGCCTCCGTAGGGGTTTACATTAGTTTCCGGGCTAATTACACTGCACAAGGTAAAATTGGAAGCAGCAAATTGCGCTTTGCTTAATAATGCTATTAAAGATAGTACAGCGGTAAATATATATTTATTCATAGTTTTTTGTTTTGATTAGTTTTTTACTGGCTTTGAAACCATTGCTTTCTATGGTTATTATGTACACACCATCCGAAAGGTAGTCAATATTCAGTTTATTCCAATTCATATTATGGAATGTTTTATAAAAAACAGTTTTACCATCCATGCTTTTTATGGAAATACTTCCTTCATCAGAGGTTTCTGCTAATATTGTAATTTCTTTCGAAGCCGGATTAGGACTAAGACCAAAGTCAGTGACAATTTTTTTCTCTTCGTTTAAGCCTATGGGTTGATTGTATGTATCAGTAGCATCTAATATAAACACCCCGTTTTGCATATCACAGGCTAAAATGAGTCCGCTGGGAAAGAAAGGATAAGCCCCCCAGTTGCCTCTGTAGGGACTTCCCGGATAGCCGTTATCAAAGCCTCCTTGCGGATGGGTGTCGAAGTAGCCGGATACTAAAGGCTGGTAGGGGTTGTACATATCATAAATGATTAACCCGTCCTGATAACTGCTTACAATGGCCCAGCGATTACCGATAACGTAGGGATTATGAGGGGTTGTTCCGGATTGAAAATTAAGCGTTGCTGTAGCTACGATGTTTGACATATTTTGAACATCAATAATGTGAATGGGTAAACTCATGGGAACTTCATCCGTAAAAACCAAATATTTTCCGTTTTGAGTAATGTAACTACTGTGGTTATAAGCCGGTCCACTGCTGTAATTGATAAAGGATCCAAGTTGCATGAATGTATTTGAGGGCGTAAGTCTAAAGATATACAACCCGTCATTTCCGCAGGAAGCATATACGGTATCATTTCGGGCAAACATATCGTGAACTACGCCTATGATATTAGGAAAATCATCACTTAATTTCCTGAGCAAAACCGGGGCGGTAGGTGTTGCCAAGCTGTATACGGTCATTTTCTCGTAGGTTCCACCTGCTTTTGTTTCCGAGCCTATATACATTCTGTCGTTGTCTATCCATATGGTATGTCCTCTTTCAAAATAGCTGGTATTATTGTCCAATATAACGTGCACACTGTCGGGCAGGTATTGCATATCAATGATTTGAAAGCGATTTGGAGAAGCATCGTCGCTTACCACATAACAGTAGTGTTGGTAGGTTTTTATTTCTCGCCAGGTACAACCGGGCCTTCCGGGCACTACGTCACAAACTGTTGGAGTGCTTGGACTGCTTATATCAATGAAATAGGTTGCTGAGCTTCCACCTACCAAGGCATATTCTTTGTTTTTTGAAGCTTGATACCAGCCCCAACAGCCGGAATATTTACGTCCATCTGTTCCTATACCAACAGTAGATTGTGGGTCGATATGAGATAGCAGCTGGATTTTATGCGAGGAATAGGTTTGAGCAAATGAATTTAGGCAGAAGAGACCAAGAATTAGTACAGTTAGATTTTTCATGAAGTACCTTTTAAACAAATTTACAAAAAATACGGTTTTATCTAAAATTCGGGATAATCTGATTTACATGGAGTATTTAATTTGTGTATAGTGTTTTGGCACCGGGTGTTTGTAAAAAAACAGAAAGCCGGCTCTTTAGGAGTCGGCTTTCTACAAACCTCAAAAAGCAAACTTACAAAGGTTATTCGGTTGCAGCATCAGACACCTCTGCCGTAAGAGCCTGTTTAATTTTGTACTCAATTTCTCCGGCTAAATCTGGATTTTCATTGAATAACGATTTTACGGCATCTCTTCCTTGTCCTAATTTAGTATCATCGTAAGCAAACCAAGAGCCGCTTTTTTTGATGATTCCTTTCTCTACACCAATGTCAATAATTTCACCTACTTTACTTATTCCTTCGCCAAAAATGATGTCAAATTCTGCTTGGCGGAATGGTGGGGCGACTTTATTTTTGATAACCTTAACCCGTACACGATTTCCCATTACATTGTCACCTTCTTTAAGTTGGCTTACTCTTCTGATGTCTAATCGAACGGAGGCATAAAACTTAAGTGCATTTCCTCCGGTGGTAGTTTCGGGGTTTCCGAACATAATACCTATTTTTTCCCGTAACTGATTAATGAATATGCAGCAGCAGCCTGTTTTGTTGATGGTTGCCGTTAACTTGCGCAGTGCCTGGCTCATCAAACGAGCTTGCAATCCCATTCGGCTATCGCCCATTTCGCCTTCAATTTCTGCTTTTGGGGTTAGGGCGGCTACGGAGTCAATAACAACCAAGTCAATAGCTCCGCTTCGTATAAGGTTATCTGCGATTTCGAGAGCTTGTTCGCCATTATCAGGTTGGGATATTAGCAGGCTTTGCGTATCTACACCTAGTTTTTCTGCGTAAAAACGGTCAAAGGCATGTTCTGCGTCAATTATTGCTGCAATTCCTCCGTTTTTTTGGACATTAGCAATGGCGTGTATAGCTAAGGTTGTTTTACCCGAAGATTCGGGACCATAAATTTCCACAATTCTTCCCTTGGGGAGCCCACCGATTCCGAGTGCAATATCCAAACCCAAAGAGCCGGTAGAGATAGCTTCTACCTGCTCAACTTTGCTGTCTCCCAGCTTCATAATGCTGCCTTTTCCGTAAGTTTTTTCCAACTTGTCCAACGTAAGCTGTAAGGCTTTTAATTTTTCCGTGTTTACTGTTTTTTTTGAGTTAGGCTCGGTCATTTCCAATACCTCCTCGTTGTTTTTTCTTGCCATGATATATATTTATTTATTGTTAACACGTTCACTAAAGTTAACCTCGCATTTCTGTTCTTTGTTTAGTCTTTTATTCACTACTTAGTTTAACTTTTAAACAAAGGTAGTTTCGTTTCATAGCATTTGATTGCTATAAATTGTAGCATGTTGAAAAAGTTTTTAGTGAGGCGTAATATTAAGGGGGAGGACGGCAAACAAAAAACCCCGGCGTTTACCGGGGTTTTCTTTTTATCCTAAATACTGCTGCAAAAGCTTGCTTCTGCTGCTGTGTCGTAACCTTCTGATGGCTTTTTCCTTTATTTGACGAACGCGCTCGCGGGTTAAATCAAACTTATCCCCAATCTCCTCGAGCGTTAGTCCATGATTGAGACCAATTCCAAAAAATAATTTAACTACGTCTCTTTCTCTTTCGGTTAGGGTACTTAAAGCCCTATCAATTTCTTTACTTAAAGATTCGTTCATTAAGCCAATATCAGCTTTTGGAGAGTCGTGGTTAACCAAAACATCTAAAAGACTACTTTCTTCTCCATTGGTAAAGGGGGCATCCATGCTAACATGGCGGCCGCTAACTTTCATGGTATCGCTTACCTTATCAATGGGTAAATCTAAAATATCGGCAAGTTCCTCGGCGCTTGGCTCTCTTTCAAACTCTTGTTCTAGCTTGCTGTAAGCTTTATTTATTTTATTTAACGAACCAACTTGGTTTAAGGGAAGACGAACGATGCGGCTTTGCTCAGCTAAAGCCTGAAGAATACTTTGACGAATCCACCAAACGGCATAGGAAATAAACTTAAAACCTCGGGTTTCGTCGAAACGTTTGGCAGCTTTTATTAAGCCAAGGTTTCCTTCATTAATTAAATCAGGCAGACTCAGGCCTTGGTTTTGATATTGTTTTGCTACCGATACCACAAAGCGGAGGTTGGCACGGGTTAGTTTTTCTAGAGCACGCTGGTCGCCCTCTTTAATTTTCTTAGCTAAAATAACCTCTTCTTCGGCTGTGATAAGTTCCTCACGGCCAATTTCTTGAAGATATTTGTCTAAGGAGGCGCTTTCGCGGTTGGTGATGGATTTTGTAATTTTTAGCTGTCTCATTCTTGTTAGTGTGTTGTTGTGTTGTGAGTTGTGTTAAATAACAAATTTACTAAAATTTTGCTTCGGTTTATCGTTAAAATAGACCAAAACTTGATTTATAACGAGAAAAATCAAAAAAAGTTTCAGTTGTTTATCAAAAATTAGGAATACCTCTGTAAATATCTATCAGACAAAACGGTCTCCCTTATTCACTTTTACGTCGTTTACGAAGTTGCGAATTTGCTGTTCATCCTCTTTTCTGCATATGAGTAGCGTATTTTCACTTTCCACTACAATGTAATTTTCCAATCCTTGAAGCACCACCAGTTTATCGCTGGGTACATGTACAATACAATTTTTACTGTTGTAAAGCATCACATTTTTACCCACAACAGAATTTTCGTTCTCATCTTTATTCATTTGGCCGTGTAGGCTACCCCAGGTTCCCAAATCGCTCCAGCCAATTATGCTGGATCTGACATATACATTGGAAGCCTTTTCCATAACGCTGTAATCAATGGATATGTTTTTACATACGTTATATGCTCTGGTAACAAATTCCTCTTCTTTTGGGGTGTTGTATAGTTTTTCTCCTTCCTTGAATACGACCGATAACTCCGGATCGTTAATCTCTACTGCTCTTAGGATACTTTCGGTGCTCCATACAAATATGCCGGAGTTCCATAAAAAATCGCCACTTTCTACAAAAAACTTGGCCATTTCTGCATCGGGCTTTTCGGTAAATGTTTTTACTTTAAAAATTCGCTTATCTTTTTCAACAGTATCGCTTTCCAAATACTGAATGTAGCCATACCCCGTGTCAGGCCTGGTGGGTTTTACACCCAGGGTTACCAAACAATCTTGGGAAGCGGCTTTTTCCATACATGATTTAATGGCTTTTACAAAAGTGCTTCCTTTTTTTATCAGGTGGTCGCTGGGTGCAACAACAGTAACAGCCTTTGGGTTAAGACGATGAATTTTGTGTGAGGCATAAACAATACAGGGAGCCGTGTTTTTTCGGGCGGGTTCCTTAATAATGTTATTTGTAGGAAGCTTGGGAAGCTGTTGTTTTACGAGTTTTTCGTAGTGAGCGCTTGTTACTACAAAAATATTCTCGTTAGGACAAATTTTAAGCATGCGCCTGTAGGTTTGTTGCAGCAGGGTTTCGCCTACCCCCAAAACATCTAAAAATTGCTTAGGATGTTGGGTTGTACTCATTGGCCAGAAACGACTGCCAACACCTCCTGCCATAATTATTGCGTACTGATTGCTCACAAGCTAAAAACGCACAAAAGTATGAATTTTAGTAAAATTGAGGCTACATACCTGATATTAAATAATTAATTGCTACCTTTGCCAAACTGTTTAAAAAAGGTTTACCTGAGTTACTTTCGTCGGCCATGGTGCAATTAACTGCGTAAATCTTTATAGGAAGGCAGTTAATTAGTATAAACCTAAAACCATTAAAATGAAATTTTCAGACTTAGGGCTGCAGGATGCCCTGTTAAAAGCCGTTCAAAATTTAGGCTTTCAAAATCCTACGCCCATACAGCAACAAACTATTCCTCTGCTATCTCAAAGAGACACCGATTTAGTTGCATTAGCCCAAACCGGTACCGGAAAAACGGCTGCTTTTGGCTTACCTCTCTTAAACAAGCTCGACGGAACGTCAGCTTATACCCAAGCGCTTATTTTGTCTCCAACAAGGGAGCTTTGTGTACAAATAGCAGGAGATCTTAAAAAGTTTTCGCAGTACATGCCTGGGGTGCAAGTTACCGCAGTATACGGAGGGGTGAGTATAGAAAATCAAATTCGTGAAATTAAAAGAGGAACCCAAATTATCGTGGCAACTCCGGGTCGTCTAGTTGACCTTATTGAAAGAGGAGCTGTAAAACTTGGCGAAGTAAAAACTGTTGTGCTGGATGAAGCCGATGAAATGCTGAATATGGGGTTTAAGGATAGTTTAGATATTATATTGGAGCAAACACCTTCTTCAAAAAATACTTGGTTATTTAGTGCTACCATGCCCAAAGAGGTGGAACGTATAGCGAAGCGTTATATGAATCAACCCGAAGAACTGAGTGTAGGTAAGAAAAACGAAGGAGCAGCTAATATTCAACATGTCTACTATCTGGTTAATCAGCGCGACAGGTATGCTGCACTTAAACGAATAGCCGATTATTACCCGGAAATATTCGGAATGGTTTTTTGCCGCACTAAGGCAGAAACACAAGAGGTGGCAGATATGCTCATAAAAGACGGCTATAGCGCTGATGCTTTACACGGGGATTTATCGCAGGCCCAGCGAGATTTTGTAATGAAACGTTTTAGAAACAGAACACTTCAAATGCTTGTGGCCACTGATGTTGCTGCCAGAGGAATTGATGTTGACGATATTACGCATGTAATTAATTACAACCTCCCTGAAGACATAGAGAGTTATACACACAGAAGCGGAAGAACAGCTAGAGCCGGCAAATCGGGAATTTCCATAGCAATAGTAACGGGAAAAGATGTGGGTAAAATAAAAGATATTGAAAGAATCATCAATAAAAAGTTTGAAAAAGCCTCTATTCCAAACGGAAGTGAAGTATGCGAGAAACAACTTTTTCATTTGGTAAGTAAGTTGCATCATGTGGAGGTTAAAGACGAAGAAATAGAAAAATATCTTCCGAAAATTTATGACGAATTAAAGGATTTGAGTAAAGAAGAACTGATTAAGCGTTTTGTAAGCGAGGAGTTTAACCGGTTTCATTCCTATTATGAAAATGCTCCCGACTTAAACCCGGCCTCGGCTGATGCTAAAAATAACCGAACGGTTCGCTTTTTTGTGAATATGGGGCAATTGGACGGGTTTAACCGAAACAGTATGAAAGACTTTTTGGCTGACGCTGTAAGGTTGCACCCGCGCATGATTTTTAACATAGATGTGAAGAACAGTTTCTCCTTTTTTGAAACAGAGAGTAGATACACCGACCTTTTTCTTTCCAAGAATAGAGATCAAATAGATTTTAATAATCGAATCGTAAATTTTGAGCTTAGTTCGAAAAGAATGCGGGAGTCAGGAGGTGGATTTTCCGGTAAGCGAGCCGATAAGTCGGAAAAAGATTTTAAGCACAAATTCGGTAAAGGCAACCATTCCGGTGCTTACGGTAGAGAAAGGAAAAGCTTTCGGGGTAAAACGAAGAACGGCTATGGGAAAAGCGAATTTAGGTAGAGAAATAATGGTGAAAATAAGATATTCGTAAATAAATGTATACCAGATAGTTAATCTATCATAATTCTGTTTAACATTTTTTGCACAAGTCAAAATAATACCTTAATATTGTCAAAGTAGTTTGTGTTTTAACTAATGAAAAAGGTAGCCTTTCTGTTTTTTATCCTGGCGTGTTGTTTGAACACTAATGCACAAATTACCAAAGCTAGAACGGCATCCAACAGCTCATTCGGGAGCAAAATCAACCGGTTAATTACCAAAACCCCTTGGACCTTTGGCTTAAGCGGTCATGTTGTAGATGACGACGGAAAGCCCTTTACCAATCTGTTTAATGTAAGCCAAAGTTGGAATTTTTACTATTTCCCTGCACGCCTTACTATAGATGGTTACTATGTGGCCGGTTTCAGTTTTCAGGCTGAGTTTGCTTTTACAAAGTACAGGCAGAACAAACTCATCAATGGAGAGTTTATAGGCAAAAGCGGAACGTTTTTTTCCAGCGATATTCATGTAAAGTATGATTTAAACGAGCTAATCGGTCCAACGAATTGGTTTGATCCGTACATTACCGGAGGTTATGGTTATACCATGAGATCTGTTGCAAAAAAGCCTCATACCGTAACAGCTAATTTAGGTTTGGGTTCTAACTTTTGGATTTATGAGAACCTTGGATTTAACCTCCAAACCATGGCTAAATTCAGTATGATAGAGGGCACATCCAACTATTTGCACCATTCGGTTGGGGTTGTTTACAGAATTATTGGCGGCCAGGGAAGTAGGCCCGGAAAGCTTGGTCAACGGTATAAGTTTGTTAATAGAGGAAAACGCTAGTGATACATAAACATTGAAAGCAGTTAAAAATATTTTTCCCTTTCTAATTTCAATGGTTCTTTTATTGCCTGTTTCGTTTTACGGACAAGAGGGAGCAAAGAAATTGAAAATTTTTATCAAACAAACTAATTGGACTTTTGGTTTGGGAAGCCACATTGTTGTAGATGGGGGGCGTGAAACTTCTTTTCCTTTTGAAACAAAAGCGTGGAATTACGTACCCTACCCATCTAGAGCTACTTTGGATGGTTATATAGGAAACGGCTGGAGTTTCCAAACAGAATTTGCTTATAACAGATATAAATCCGGAAACATAGTAGACAGGGTTACTATTAGTAAACCCGCTACTTTTTTTGGAACTGATTTTAATATGAAATTTGCTTTCAGTCAATGGGCTAAGGTGCATGGATGGTTTGATCCTTACGTTACCATGGGAGTTGGCTACACATATCGTTCAGGAGCCATTAACATACATACTGGAAATAATAATTTGGGCCTTGGTACTAATTTTTGGATTTATAAAGGCTTCGGTTTAAACTTACAGGCAATGGGTAAATTTGTGATGAAGGGAGGAGTGAAATCTAATTTTACTCAATATTCGGTAACTCTTATTTACAAAAAATTGGGCGCTCTCCGCAATCTAGGAGATGGTAAATAGTTTTATTGCCAAACATCATCTTCTCAAATTTCTTTTTTCTTTAAAAAATATTTCTCTAATAGCGTATGAGCTGCATATATAACGGGGATTAAAGCTAGAGCTACAATTAATTTAAACACGTAACCTATTGCCGCATTGCCAATAAATTCATCAAAGGCCCATTTTCCCGGAACAACAAAAGCAATAAACTGAACAATAAAAGTATCGAAAAGTTGGCTGACTACAGTACTTCCCGTAGCCCTGAGCCATATCATTTTACCTTTTGTAAGACTATGGAATACCCAAAACATGTATACGTCAATTAGTTGGGAGATTAAAAAGGCAGTAATACTGCCTATAATAATCCATTGGCTTTGCCCAAATACAGTTTCAAAAACAACATCGTTTACCGGACTAAATGGAGTAGCTTTTAAGTTTATGGAAATACTTATCAGTATATAGGTGTATACAATTAATGCAACCGTTATGTAGGTTAGTTTCCGAACGGTTTGTTTTCCGTAATATTCATTGAGCAAATCGGTTAGCAAAAAAACAACGGGCCACAAAACAATACCAATGCTTTGTGTAAATAAACCGAAAAATTGAACCAGTTTACCGCCAATTAACTCAGCAACAATGGTATTGGTTACAAAAAAACCGGCTAGTATGATAAATAACAATTGCTTTCGATTGCTTAAGTCCATTAAGCCTCCCCGCTTTTAGGAACCAATATAAAAAACAGGCCTATACACACAACTACACTTATTATTATATTGGCAATAGCCCATTCGGTTTGTCCCTCGCGAATAAGTTTAAAGGTTTCGTAGCTAAACGTAGAGAATGTACTTAGTCCGCCGCAAATACCGGTGAGTAAAAAAAATTTTAGATTGGCGTTGTCTAGTTTATCACTCAGTAATCTTAGACTTAGCGCAAATATCATAGCCGCCAGCACATTCGCTAAAAGTGTTGCCAAGGGAAGATGAATAGTGCTTCGCTGAAGTAAAACACCCAAAAGGTATCTTACCACAGAGCCTATACCTCCTCCTAAAAATACCCATAGTGCGTTCATACGGTAAATTTACGAATTAACGATTGTATTGGGAACTTAGCCGAGAGTTGCGGAAATAAGTTATTCAAGGCACACTGTAAATAACTACTTGTTTTGGCTTCTTCTCTTTTTTTCTTTAATGATAAGTGATAGTTCTCGGCCTGTTTGTCCCTTTACACTTGTGTTCTCCTGTGCCCTGCGGATGAGATAGGGAAGCACTTCTTTAACAGGACCATATGGAACGTATTTAGCCACATTATAACCTGCCTGAGCTAAGTTGTAGCTTATATGGTCGCTCATACCAAGTAATTGCGAAAAATATACACGTTTATCACCGGATTCAATGGAATGTTTGCTCATGAGCTCGGTAAGCAGTAAACTGCTTTTTTCATTATGCGTACCCGCACAAACCGAAACAAGAGAGATATTTTTAATGCAAATTTCGAGTGCCCTATCATAATCTCGGTCGGTATTTTCTTTGTTATCTTGTATAGGCGAGGGATAATTCATACGCAAAGCTCGCGCACGCTCTTTCTCCATATAAGCTCCACGAACCAGTTTAGCTCCAACTTTAAATCCCTTTGCTTTTGCAGTAGCTATACTATTTTCTAAAAAGCTTAATGTTTCGTGCCGGTAAAACTGGTAGGTATTATATACAATTACTTTATCTTTATTGTACAGTGCCATATTTTGCATGGCCATTTTATCAATGGCATTTTGTATCCAGCTTTCTTCGGCATCTATAAAAACAGGTTGATTGTTAAGAGAAGCTATCCTGCAAATTTCCTGTACGCGGTCTTCAACTATTTCATACTCTTTTTTCTCGGCATCATTTAATTCTTCTCCGGCGCTTACTTTTTCAAGTAAGGCAAATCTGGCCAGTCCGGTAACCTTAAAAACACAAAAGGGGATATGTTTGTGATCTTTGGCTTTATGGATGGTATCTAACGTTTCCTTAAAACAACGATTAAAGTCTTCTTCGCTTTCCTTTCCCTCAACACTGTAATCTAAAATAGTTCCAATTCCGTATTTTCCTAAATCAACTATAGTTTTTTCACAATCATGAATATTTTCGCCACCCACAAACTGTTTAAAAATAGTAGCTTTTATCAATTTCTTTAACCCAATTCCCAATGCCAGAGGAGCCATAGAAGCACCTATTTTAACCAGCCATGGATTGCCAATTAGCTTAAATAGCCAATAGGAGCGGTTTAAATCGCTGTCAGACTTAGCTTGGAAGGCTATTTCGGTATTTTCAAATGAAATCAACGGCGCAAATATAATGAGATACATAATTTTTGCCTATGATTTTTTAAATATTTGATTGTCAAATCAATAAAATGTTTAACTTTGAGTGAAAATTGTTAATAACTTTATATGACAACTTTTTGTTAATATTATATTTTAGTTTCGGATGGCTGAGATTAACCAAATAGAAGAAACGGAAAAATTGTATTATACCATAAGTGAGGTATCGAAACTATTTGATATTAACGCAAGTACAATCCGTTTCTACGAGAAGGAATTTAATCTCAAGCCCACTAAAAATAAAAAAGGAAACAGGCTATTCACTCGTAAGGATATTGAAAGTCTTTACAAAATAGTCGATTTAGTAAAATCCAAGGGTTATACTTTACAGGGAGCTAAGGAGCAACTGAAAAAATTTGATAAAACTGCCAACGAAGAAGTTAAACAACAAGTTATTGAAAAGCTTCTTGCCATAAAAGCCCAACTTCTTAAGATTAAGGAACAACTATAGGCAGTTTTATGTACTAATTCCGTTTATTTTACGTTAATCTCAAAAAGGGTTTGTGTATTATTTTTTTCGTAATAGTTTGTTTGTTTTTTTATTAGTCTGTTTATGGACAGAGTTTAGTTCATGCAGAAAGGACAAAATTATTACGGATGCTTCTGCCAAGCTTCATTTTTCAGCAGATTCGGTTTTGTTTGACACTGTGTTTACCGGAACAGGTTCCAGTACACGCCATATCAAAGTCAGAAACAGAAATAAGCAGCGGATTAAAATAAGCAATATTCATTTAGAGAAGGGAAATGCCTCCCAATTCATTATTAATGTAGATGGCATAAAAGGGAATAGTGTATCGGATGTTGAAATTGCTGCCAACGACAGTATTTACATTTTTATTCAGGTAAACGTTAATCCTACAAGTCCGGCTTCCCCCTTCATTATTTCAGATGCTATTGTTTTTAATACTAACGGTAACGTTCAGCAAGTATATTTGGAAGCGTGGGGGCAAAATGCTTATTACCATCGGCCCACAAACGCCATAAAGTTTAAAGACGGAAGTTATTTACCTTATTCGCTCATAAGTAATAATCCTAATGTGGATACTTTATGGCCAAATGACAAGCCTCATGTAATTTACGGTTGGCTGGTAATTGATAGTCACCAAAAGCTTACGATTGCTGCCGGCTCTAGATTGTACTTTAACAGTAAGGCCGGTTTATGGGTTTTTAGATACGGCCAGCTTAAAGTAATGGGTACCTTAGGAAACGAAGTGCTTTTTACCGGTGCCCGTTTGGAATACGAGTATTCTAATGAACCCGGCCAGTGGGATAGAATATGGATAAATGAAGGAAGCGTAAATAATGAAATAAATTATGCCATCATCAAAAACGGTTTTATAGGCATACAAGCTGAATTGTTGGGCGATACCCTGAACGTTCCTAAGAGACTTAAAATAACCAATACCCGTATACAAAATATGAGTAAGTGGGGTTTATATGCCTTTGCTTTTAATGTAAATGGAGGAAATAATGTTATTACCAATTGCGGAGAGCATTGTGTAAATATAGCCTTGGGAGGGAATTATCGTTTTGTGCATTGTACTTTTGCGAATTTTTGGAGTAAATCAAATAGAGAACTCCCCACCATTAAGGTAAATAATTTTTTTCCCAGCCAGGTATTACCATTAGACACCTGTTATTTTGGCAACTGTATCATTGACGGTAAGCTTACCAATGAAATAGACTTAAATCTTAATTCCGGCAATCCATCTTTTCTTCCCAAGTATTTTTTTAGCAATTGCGTACTTAAAACCACCTTAAACACAAGTGATGCTTCTAAATTTGCCGGCAACAAAATTAATGCACCCTGTAATTATGAAGATCCAGAAAAATACCTGTTTAAACTTAAAAGTAACAGTCAGGCGGGCCCTTTTAACCAAGGGAATGCTTTTACCGATGCGTTTTTATATCCACAAGATATAACAGGAACTGTGAGAACAACCACTATATGGGCAGGTGCATATATGAAGCCTGATTAGTATTATATTATTTGATGAAAATACCAACACCCGGTCTTATTAATCAAATTCTTGAACTCTGTCAACAAAAGAGAAAAATAGATGCCATTAAATTATACATGGATACCACGCAATCAACACTAAAGAAAAGCAAAGAATGTGTGGAAAAATTGTGTAAGCAGCACAATATTAAATTCTAAAAAGAAATTTTTTTGAGGTTGTATACGGTTTGACTTTACAGCTATCTCAACGCTTGTTTTTGTTCTTTTGATAAAAATTGCTATATTTGTTTCTAGGCCGGGCCAATAATGAAAGAGCGCTTCCTCATACACTTCACACTCCCTGACTACTTCGATAAGGAAATGTGGGACAGTATTCCGGCCCAAAGGAATATGGTAAATAGGTTAATGGAGGAACGCGTCATTTTAAATTATTCTATGGATATGGAGCGTAGGCATTTGTGGATTTTTTTGGAAGCGGAGGATTTGGCTTCTGCCAACAAGCTGGTTAAAAAATTACCCATATCTAAATTTGTTAAGATACGTATACACGAGTTAGCTTTTTTTGATTCGGCTCCTGTAGGTCTTCCGGAGCTTTACTTAAATTAATTTGTTTAGACTTTTTTATTTTTTCAGTATGGGTAGTACTATGCAACTGCTATTTTGCCTGTCGTGGTATAGTTTTACTTCAGCGTTTATATAATCTTTCTCGCTACAGGTGTATATGTTTACGAACTGTTGGGGGTTTCTGTCAAACAAAGGAAACCAGGAGCTCTGAATTTGAATCATTATTTTATGCCCCTTTTTAAAGGTATGTGCAACGTCGGGTAAATCAAATTTTACTTCATCTGTTTGCTGAGGTACAAAAGGTATGGGGTTTTCAAAACTTTTTCTGTATCGCCCACGCATAATTTCCCCTCTTACCAGCATTTGATATCCGGCCATTTCTGTTTCCGGATAATTATTTTTACAACAGTAAGTACTGTCATACTTAAAATCATTAGGAAAAACGTCAATTAACTTTACCACAAAGTCTGCATCGGTACCGGAAACAGCTACCTTTAAAATAGCAGTAACAACTCCTGCTAAGGTAACATCTTCTTCAAGTGGGTTTGTTTCAAAACTAATTACATCAGGTCTTCTCCATGCAAAACGCTGGTCGTCTATCATATATTCTTTGGTACGATGTAAGTGAACATCTTTAGCATACGGAACGGGTTTGTTTATATCACTTATGTAAGTGGTAAATGCTTCGTTTTCCTGCGGCTTATTTTTGTTTAACTTCCCATTTGATTGAAAATAGAAGGTTTCTGCAGAGGAGCTTTCAGGTGGCCAATTCGAAAAATTTTTCCAGGTATTTTCTCCCGTAAAAAACACTTGTGCTTCCGGCATGGAGGAGATGTTGCCTTTCCCTTTTAAGTGGTAATTAAAAAAGGGAATTTCTATTTCCTTTTGGTAATAGTAAGATGTTTTATCTCCAAAGCGTATATTTCCTAAGTTGCTTCCATCTCCTCGGCTCCAACCTCCGTGTACCCATGGTCCCATTACCAGTTTTGTTTTGGTAGCCGGCGATTGCTTTTTTAACGCCTTGTATAAATTCCATGCTCCATAACAATCTTCTGCATCAAATAAGCCTCCCACCACCAGCATGCTTGATTTTATATCGTAGCAGGCTTGGCGGGCATCACGCAACTGCCAAAAGCTGTCATAATTTGGATGTTGGGTTATCTGATTCCAAAATTTGATACTATCTTTAAATAATACAGTGAAATTTTTGAAGGGCCCGGTATTTAAAAAGAAGGAATAGTTGTCTCTTTCCGGATAATTAAAATGCGGAGCAGGACTTGTGGTAGGGGTGGGCCTTGGCATGCCAAACGAATAATAAAAACTAAATGCGTCCATTAGGGCAAAGGCTCCGTTATGATGAAAATCATCGCCCAAAAACCATTCGGTAACAGGTGCTTGAGGACTGACCGCTTTTATAGCAGGATGCTTACTGGCGGCTGCCATGGTAGCATAAAAACCCGGATAAGAAATCCCAAAAATACCTATTTTTCCGTTGTTATTCTTTATGTTTTTTAAAAGCCAATCAGCTGTGTCGTAAGTATCTGTGCTTTCGTCAATATCTTTTTTAGTTTTTTTATTCTTTATGTAAGGGCGCACATCTTCAAATGCACCCTCACTCATAAATTTGCCTCGCACATCCTGTATAACTATAATATAATTTTCTTTTAGGTACTCTTTCCAGTAGCCATTGTACAACCTAGGACTAATTCTTCCCTCTCCGTAGGGAGCACAGGAGTAGGGTGTTCGCATCATTAAAATCGGGTTCTTTTCTTTACTGTTTTTTGGCGTGTAAATGCAGGTAAAAAGTTTTATTCCATCACGCATGGGAATCATTCTTTCCAGTTTGGTATAGTTGTTTACAACCCAAATACTATCAATTTTTTGAGCATAAACAAGGGGCTCAATAAAAACCAACTGGAGCAAAAACAATAAAAAGTGGTATTTGTTGCCTGAAAAATTAGAAAGGATCTTCAATATCATTTCTGCTGATGTCTATATCGTTTTCGTCTACTTTATCCCAATTTTTGGAACTTAGTGTTTTGGTGGAGCCACCTAAAAAGTCGTTATTTTGAGGTAACGAACTACCGCTTCCTTCAGTATAAAAGGCATCTTGTCCTTCTGTGTAATCCAAATCGGCAAATTTAGCATATTGACCAATGAAGCGGAGTTTTACTTTTTCAAGTGCTCCATGCCTGTTTT
Organism: uncultured Akkermansia sp.; assembly: GCA_964585565.1. Lineage (GTDB taxonomy): Bacteria > Bacteroidota > Bacteroidia > B-17B0 > Aurantibacillaceae > Aurantibacillus. The sequence continues at coordinate 62,722 of CAZPEC010000004.1, forward strand.
TTGCAATAATGAGTTCAGCTTTGTTTTTGGTATTTTCGTTATCCTCGTCAATTTCAATTCCATAATACTCCGGTCTGTAAATAAACATAACCATATCGGCATCTTGTTCAATAGCACCGGATTCCCTTAAATCGCTTAGTTGAGGACGTTTTGAGCTGCCGGGACGATTTTCTACCTGGCGGCTTAACTGAGATAGTGCGATGATGGGAACATTCAATTCTTTTGCTAAGCTTTTTAGTCCTCTGGAAATGTTGCTGATTTCTTGTTCTCGATTTCCTTTTGAGTCAGGGCCACCACTCATTAGCTGAAGGTAATCGATAATAATTAATTCAACGTTTTGATTTTCTTTTAATCTTCTGGCTTTGGCTCTTAGTTCAAAGATAGACAAGGCAGGAGTATCGTCAATAAATAAGGGAGCCGTACTCAACTTTTTTATCCGTTCATGCAGTTGTTGAAACTCATAATTTTCCAGATTACCTTTCAAAATTTTATCTTGTGCAATTTCTGTTTCGCTTGATATTAAACGCTTAACCAACTGCAAACTGCTCATTTCTAAAGAAAAAATAGCCACCGGTTTATTAAATTCTACAGCTGCATTTTTAGCCATGGTAACTACAAAGGCAGTTTTACCCATGCCCGGGCGGGCGGCCAAAATAACTAAGTCTGATTTTTGCCAACCTCCGGTAACACGGTCAAGCGCCGTAAATCCGCTTGGCACACCCAATAATCCATCGGTTTTATTGGCTGCTACTTCAATTTCTTCTATGGCTCGGGCAATTAAGGTACTCATTTTGTCGTGCTGCTTACGCACGTTGCTGTCCAGTATTTCAAAAATGTTTTTAGTTGTTTCATCCAATAGTTCAAACACATCAGTTCCTTCTTCGTAGGCAGCTTTAATGGTTTCGGTACTTATTCTGATAAGTTCACGTTGCAGATATTTCTGAGCTACTACGCGCGCATGAAACTCGATGTTAGCCGAAGAAGCTATACGATTGGTAAGCGAAGATACATAGTATGCTCCACCCACAAACTCCAGTTCTCCGGTTCTTTTTAATTCTTGCGTTACGGTAAGAATATCAACCGGTTCAGATCGGTTAAAAAGCGAAATGATGGCCGAGAAAACTTTTCCGTTCTGTTCTTTGTAAAAAGCTTCCGGACTTAAAATGTCAATTACGGTACTCAGTGCGTCTTTTTCTAACAGCATGGCACCCAAAACAGCCTCTTCTAAATCAACGGCCTGCGGTTGAACTTTACCTATTTCCTGTGTGCTTCCGGTTTGAAGGGTGTATAACCTTTTCTTTAGTTTATTTTGATTATCTTGATTCATTTTGTTTTAGGGGAGGCAAATGTGCAATTAATTTTCCCCTTTACTAAATGTAAGTAAATTTCAATTCGTTTAATAAGATGTTTATAAATTTATATATGCTTGTAAACCCTTGCCAAATAGGCAATACAAGCGGAATGCTATGTTAATAAATGAATTTTAGATTTTTGAACATAAATACTGTGAAACGATTGTTAATTAAATAACAAGCTTCACTATCAGTATATTAAAATTATGCACCAATTTTAAACTTGCAATAATCATATTTTTTATTAATTACGTTTCCGGATATGAGAAATATAAGAGTTTTGCTGGCAGATAGTAATCATCCTATTCTAATAGAAGTGTTACAAAGTGCCGGCTTTATTTGTGATGCCTATTGGGATAAAACTCCTCAGGAATTAATTAAAATATTACCTGAATATCAGGCTTTAGTAATTCGTAGTAAGTTTAAAATAAGTCGCGAAGTAATTGACCAATGTTCTCAACTACGATGTATTGGGCGTGTTGGAGCAGGTATGGAAAATATTGATGTTTCCTATGCCGAAAGTAAGGGGGTTAAATGCCTTAGTGTGCCTGAGGGAAACCGAGATGCCGTAGGAGAGCATGCTGTGGGAATGTTGCTTATGTTGCTTAATAAACTTAAAAAAGCCGATAATGAAGTACGAAATGGAATTTGGTTAAGGGCAGAGAATCGTGGAACTGAGTTAGGAACTCTTACGGTAGGTATTATAGGTTACGGTAATATGGGGAGTGCCTTTGCTCAAAAACTTCGGGGTTTTGGGTGTAACGTTTTAGCCTATGATAAATATAAAAAGGAATTTGCGGATAGTTTTGTGGAAGAGGTGAGCTTGGATGAGCTTATGGAGCGAGTTGATATATTAAGCTTGCACGTTCCTTTAACACAAGAAACCAACTATATGGTGAATAAGGATTTCATTCATAAGTTCAAGAAAAATATTTATGTGATTAATACCGCACGCGGACCCTGTATAAAAACAAAAGATTTGGTTGATGCGCTTAAATCTGGCAAGGTGCTTGGAGCTTGTTTAGATGTACTGGAGTATGAAAGTTTCAGTTTTGAAAAAGTTGATTTCGAAAAAATTCCGGAAGATTACTCCTGGCTTTTACAAAGCGATAAAGTTATTTTAACGCCCCATATAGCAGGTTGGACGCACGAAAGCAATTATAAAATGAGTAAACTTATTGCAGAGAAAATGCTGGCAGTACTTTGCTGAGATAAAGGTTATTTTACCTCTTCAAAATCTACATATTCACCATCATTAGGGTTGTGGCGAGGCTTTTTATCAGAGGGTTGTTGTTTCAATTGTTCTACGGTAACACTCCCTTCCGATTTGTGTGTGTAGCTTCCGTATGCTGTTTGTGTGTTTTCACGATAACTTTTTCCGGAAAAAGAACGAAAAACATCAATCAGCTTATATACCGCCCAAATGATAATGATTGTCCAAATAATATCTTTCATCTTCGATACAAATATCGGGTTTTGCCCGTTAGCCGGTATAGCCGGAAATTAAAAAAATCATAAAATAAAGCCTCTTCTTCAGATTTATTTTATTGTTTAATTGCTTTTCGAAAATCGGCATAGAATTCGCTGTAAATCTTAATGAGGTATACACCCGGTGGTAGGTCGCCGGTAGAAATGGTTATTTGTTTTTCATTTTTTACTACCCCGGCGGTTTTAACTATACTTCCGGTTACATCATACATTTCAATATTTACAGCCTCTTTTTGGTTATTTAAGGTTAGGTAAATATTATCAGAAAAGGGCACGGGGTGTAATTTCCAATCGGTTTTATGGGATAGATTTTCCATAATCCCAACCGGAAGTGCGCACATATTAGGTATTCCCCAACCAATGTTATTATTGGGGTTGGCATTGTTAGAAGCTGTTTTACGAAGGGTATCCAGTACTTTTATGTTGTTGAACGTATTATGTCTTTGCCAAAAACAGGCCACGGCTCCTGCCAAAACCGGACAAGAAAAAGAAGTTCCGTTTCCGAAAAGATAGCTCCCTGACTGTGTTGCCACTAATGCCCTGTGGCCCCGGGCTACCAAATCAGGTTTTATTCTTCCGTCGGCAGTGGGGCCTTTTGAGCTGAAATTTGCGTAGTTTCCAAGGCTGTCAATAGCGCCAACTGTGCATATACTGTCGGCATCGGCGGGTACACCGATAAATTGCCAAGGGCTGTTGCCATCGTTTCCGGCAGAATTTAGTACAAACATTCCTTTTCTTGCAGCCATGGTAGATGCAATACTCATAGGGTATGTTTTTCCATTCATTAACGAAATGGTGTGGTTGTACGCTGCTTTATCAAAAGTGGTATATCCCAAAGAGGTAGTGAGTATATCTGCACCAACGCTGTCGGCAAATTCTGCTCCGCGAATCCAATTATACTCCTCGCTGGGTGTTTCGGTAGCCACATCTTCCGTTCTTATGAGCCAATAATCGGCCCGTGGAGCTGTTCCAACCATTACATTGGGTACCAGTGCCGCCATACATGAAAGCACGTTGGTTCCGTGCGAATTATCTTCGTAAACACTGGTTCCTCCGCTAACAAAATCGCGGGTTCCCAGTATGCCGTTTCTGGCTCTTAAGCTGTCAAAGGCAGCGAGTACATCCACATTTCTAAAACCGGCATCTAAAACCGCAATCACCATTCCTTGCCCTCTATACCCGTAGCCATGCATACAGTCGGCTTTTATTTGATTTGCTTGCCTCCAGGCACCACCATAGTAGTTGTTTACTTGTGTTGTTTTGTTAAGCTCGGTAGCAAATTCAAAATCCTGCTCTTTTTCATAAATAACTTTAAACTTATTTACAGGCTCCGAGTTTATAACAAATGAAAATGCATTGATGGCGTTAGTAGCCGTAGATATGGCGGCGCTAACGGTACTGGTAATTTCTACGGCAACTGCGTTTAACCATTTAGAACAATAAAGCAGTTTAACATTGGCCACAGAGCTTATTTGTGAAACATAAGTTGGGTTAACAGGCAAGTCGCTTTCGTTTATGCTTATTCCTTGGTTTACTCTTCGCTGGATAGATTTTTGGGTTAAGAAAGCAGTGGGTGTACTTACAGAGTAAGGAGTTCCGTTTTTATCGGTTAGTTTAATCCAAAATTTAGGGTTTTGAGCTTCTGAAGGGGCAATCAGTACAATGAAGCTGAGCAGGAGTAGAATTAATTTATTCATAGCCGTATTTTATAATGGTTTGTTTGTATAAAATTCCTTTTTCAATTCTGTTTTCAACCGGAACACCGGCTACCACACTATTGGAATAAATATCCTTTATTTCCCGGTACACTAAACCTATATTTTTAGCGTATTTTTCGGCATAATAATGGTAGTATATGGCTGTGCGTTCATCACGTTGCCTTACTTTTAAAACTTTATCCAACGTAATGTTATTCATCTGTTCTTTTCGATCGATGTATTCATAACTGTATAACCACTCAGGCAGCATATTGTTTGCGTTTCCATCCCAAACAGCATTTTGTTGAACCGGAAAAATAAGTTTTGTGAAACGAATGTTGCCCTCTACAACCTGAACATTTTTATTGCTGGCATTAGCCATCCATACTTCTTTTATGGTGTATGGTATACTGTCGTAAGGTTTGTTGGGATTATATTTTTTTATAAAACGTTCAATACGGATGGCTTGTCTTCCTTCATTATCGGTAAAAAATCCGGCCATTTTTTCTTTTATACGGTATTTAAAGGTATCGGGCAAAGAGGTGAATTCATTATACACAATGCTGTCAACTTGGTATTCCACATATTTCCCGGGGGTAGTTGGGTAATAATCTTCACCAAGGTTAATTGACTGAACACTTCCTTTTTTTTTGACGCAGGAAGCTAAAATTAAACCAAAAATAAATATGACGAATAAGTTTTTAATAGCCCAATTTACGAAAAAAACAGCATTTTTTAATGAACTATTAAAAGTCTCAAATTCGGTAACAATTAGTAAATTAGGGCAGAAAAATGAGCCAGGATAATAAAGAAGCGGTTAATAAAATATTAACGGAGTACCTTGAAAAACACAAGCACCGTAAAACATCGGAGCGCTATGCTATATTGAACGAGATTTACTCGCATGAGGGACATTTTGATATTGAGCAGTTGTATTTGCTGATGAAAAATAAAAAGTATAGGGTGAGCAGGGCAACGTTATACAATAATATTGAGATATTGATTGATGCGGGTTTGGTAATAAAGCATCAGTTTGGTAAGAATATGGCTCAATTCGAAAAAGCCTATAAATACCGTCAACACGACCACTTGATTTGTACTGATTGCGAGAAGGTTTTTGAATTCTGTGACCCTAGAATTATGCAAATTCAGAAAATGACGGAGGAATTACTTAATTTTAACGTGATACATCATTCGCTTAATTTTTTTGCAAAATGTAAAAAGTTGGAACAAACCGGTAATTGTGAACATAAAAATAAATAGTGATGATATTTGAGTACAACATAAACAGGGACGAAAAAATTGCCTTTATTTCCTTAAAGGGAGAGTTAATTGAAAAAAATCAGGCGAATGAGCTTCTCGCTCAGGCAGATAAACTCACTGAAGCCGGTTGCAATAGGTGGGCAATTGATTTGAGTGAATTGAAATACATGAATAGTAATGGCCTTAATACGCTTATCCAACTACTTACAAAAGCCCGTAAAACAGGAGGAGAGACAGTGCTGTTTAATTTGAATAAGAAAATTAACGAGTTGATTTTAATTACCAAACTTAATACGCTATTTAAAGTTACTTCCAACAAAGGGGAGGCTCTAAAAATACTGGAGGCCTGACAAGCAGGCCTCCTTTTTTACAATTTATTTTTAGGGATATTTTAAATCTGAAGTGACGGGTTTTCCTTTATTAAAACTAAGGCTTAATTTTTACAATTTTAAATTCAGTACGGCGGTTTTGAGCGTGTTCTTCTTCGCTACACTTTGAAACCACTTTGCCTTCGCAGGCACAGCCGTTTATCAGTTTACTTTCACCATAACCTTTTCCATAAATTCTGTCGCTTCCTATACCTTTGCTTATGATATAAGCCGCACTTGACTTGGCACGCTTATCGGATAAGGTAAGGTTGGCTTTGGCGGTACCTCTGCAATCGGTATGCGAGCCTAATTCAATAACCATTCCGGTATTCTCGTTCATTAACCCAACAATTTTATCAAGTTCGGTAGCTGCATCGGGGCGTATATCCCACTTACCAACATCAAAGTAAATGGGTTTCAGGTCAACCAGTTTACCAATATCTGTTCCAATTTTAATTTTAGAGAGTTTTAAATTCATATTATCGTGAAGCTTCACAAATCCATCTTTTGTAATACTGATATCCGTTGCTTGGGTTTTAGTAATGTAACCCTTTTTTTCAAGCTTAACAATGTAGCTTAAATCGTCTCCTTCTTTTATGTTGTTGTATATATGTTTAAGCTCACCGTTGGCATCGGTTTCAAATGAGAGTACATTATTTTTATTGAAGGCATCTGTTATCGTAACTTTCACACCGGGTATGGCTTGGTTATTATCAGCATCGGTAACTAAGCCGATAAGTCCGAATATTTTCTTTTCGATAAGAAGCTCTTTTTTATCTTTTGAAAGAGCTGCCAACTCCGACTCAGCAATTTTTAATTCCAGGTTTTTATATCCGTTTTTGCTCACTTTGGTTTTATAATTTCTTCCGGGAATTAAACTGAATTTAACGTTTCCTTCAGCGTCGCTTACAGCTTTTCCTACTTCTTTTCCACTTGCTTCATCGATAATCACCACATCGGCTCCGGGAAGTATTTCCATGGATTTGTTATCTTTTACTATGAAATTTACGGCAGAGCTGATGATGGAACGATTTGCTACAAACGAGTAGATATCGTCTTTTCCTTTTCCTCCGGGGCGGTTTGATGAAAAGTAACCGTTTTTACTGTCCTTGGCTATAAAACCAATTTCATCATAAGAAGTATTGATAGGATATCCTAGATTTTGTGGTTCAAAATATGCATCGGTTGAAGGAACGGTGTAAAATACATCTAAACCGCCCAGTCCTATTTTTCCGTCGGAGGAATAAAACAACACTTCGTTTTCGAATATAAAGGGAAATAGTTCTCTTCCTTCTGAGTTGGTAGCTTGCCCTAAGTTTTCCGGTTTGCTCCAATTTCCGTTATTAAAGTAGCTTACCCATATATCGGTTTGACCCAGAGTACCGGGCATATCAGATACAAAATACATGGTTTTTCCGTCGTCGGTTAACGTAGGATGACCACAAGAATAATCATTGCTGTTGTATGGAAACTCCTTCCAGTCCTCCCACTTATCGCCAATTTTGGAGCGATAATAAATTTTTAGATTAACCTGTTCATCTTTTCCTTTCACGGCTTTGTTTTTAATAACACTGTTGCGTGTAATATACTGGGTGTTTCCGTCTTTGGTAATAAAAATCGGACCTTCATGATAAGTTGTCTGAATCTTGCTTCCGGGGCTGCTTATTTTTTTGGCTGTATTTCCTTCTAAAGTGGCTTTGTAAACATCAAGGTAGTAGGAGTTATCCCATCCATAACGGCGTTTTGTTACACTGGTATTTCTTCTCGAAGAAGCAAAATATAAATCGTTACCAACTAAGAAAGGCGCAAATTCACTCTCTTCGGTATTCAGGTTTTCTATAGTTCCTATTTTAAAGTTGCTGCTATCTTTTTTCAGAGCACTTTGGTAATCTTTATTTCTTTTAAGTGATTCGCGAATATTTTTGTATTCACTGGAGTTTATTTTTGCGAAAACTTCATCTGCTTTCGAGTAATTACCATTGTATTTAAGAACCTGATAGTAGTTGTAGTAGTCCTTATCGGTCATGCCCTGATTTAAATAAGCTTGCCCGTAAAAAGCTTCAGATTTTTTATAATTACCTGTCTTAAGGTGGCTTTCACCGGCCCGCACATAATACTTCATTTTTGGGTTTTTACTTGCCGCTAGCTCCTCATACATCTCAGATGCGGCGGCATATTCCAAATTATTAAATTTTTTGTCGGCTATTTTTTCTTTCAGGCCTTGAGACAAAAGCAGGCAAGGAAGCACAATACTTAATGCGATATAAGAGATTCGATTCATCATCATGTTCTGAAAATATTACAGTTTCAAAAATTAAAAATATCTTGGAGACTTAACAGGTTCGCTCTTTTTCACTAAGTCTATTCCGAACATAATTTCGTGTGTTCCGGAGTTGTAACGATTCATGTTATTAATGGAATAGTCGTATGCGTAGCCTAATCGAATATTGGGTGTGAAATGATAAATAATATTGGCACCAGCGGCAGAACCGTGTCTATACATTAAGCCAAACCAAATTTGCTTGTTAAAGAAGGCAGAAATATTAAAGTCGCTCGATATAGGAGCATTGGGTGTAAAACGAATACAAGCTCCGGGTTTTAAATCCCACAAACTATTTAATTTGAAAACATAACCTCCTATGGCGTATATGTGCAGCGCGTTCACAGATTTTGTATTGGCAACTTCACTTACCTGGCTTGGAATAACCTTGGGAGCGGTAAGTCCGAAAAAATATTTTTTTCCATACAAATAAACTCCGGCTCCGGTATTAAACACCGCTTTAGTAAAAGAATTTTGTCCGCGAACTGGATCCGTTTCATCGTTTACTCTAAGTTCATTGAAGTTATTGGTTATGATATCGGCTCCTGCTCTTAAACCAAAAGCTAAACGATCGTTTTCTTTATTCAAACGAATTCTGTATGAAAAGTCAGCGAATAAAGCGTTTCTTTTTACGGCGCCCAGTTCGTCGTTAAGCACGTTTAAACCAAGGCCCACACTTTCAATTTTTAAAGGAGTATGAAGTGTGAAGCAATTGGTTCGCGGGGCACCTTTCCATCCGGTCCACATCATTCTGCCGTCGGCAACAATGCTAAGGGCATCTCTGCTTCCTGCGTAGGCCGGATTCAGTAGGGAGGCATTAAACATGTAAAAGGAGTTCTGTGTTTCCTGCTGAGCAATAGCGGAAACAGAAAAGCATAAGCCTGCCCAAACGAATATATGTTTTATTTTTTTCATAATATTTCTTAGTAATGGTGTTAGTATTAATATTCAAGTTGAACGTATCCTTTGTACGTTTCTATTTTTTCATCCCCAAAATCAAGTATCACGTAGTATGTGCCTACGGGTAATCGTCCTCCGCCTATGAGTGCCTTGTTGGAAGAACCATCCCACTCGTTTTTGTAGGGAGAGGATTCATACACTAGATTACCCCAGCGGTTAAATATTTTCAGATTGTTTTTTGGGTATAAATGAATTCCTTTTATTTCAAATAAGTCATTCTTACCGTCTCCATTTGGAGTTACCAATTCCGGAATAATTCCGAGGGCACCTTCAACGGTAATTTCCAGGGTGTAGGTGTCTGTACAGGTTCCGTTGCTGGCAGCCAGTGTAATGGTGTAAGTTCCTGCTTTTGTAAAATCAAACGACGGGTTGGTGGAAGTTGATGTAGCACCATCGTTGGTTGACCACGTATAACTGTTTGCACCCAAGCTGTTATTGGTAAAGGTGGGAACAAATGGCGCCTGTCCTGATACGGCACTAATACTAAAATTAGCTATTACTGTTGCCTGCGCAACAGCAATGGTACCGGAATTGGAGCATCCCGTTTGATTATCGGTTACGGTAACTGTATAAACACCTGCCGAGTTAATGGTAGCATTAGGTGTATTGGAACCGCTGACAACTCCTAAACCAAACCACTGATAATCAAAATTACTTCCGGAAGGAGTTGCGTTTAATTGCATGGTACCGGCACCACTGCATGGTAAATTGCCAATCGGAGTAGCAGTAAATCCGGGGCCGCTGGTATTATCTAAAACTTCTATGGTTCCGGTGTTTACACAATTATTACCCGCATCGGTAATAGTAACGGTGTATATACCCGGAGTGCTGGTAGTAATTACAGAACTGGTGGAACCGGTATTCCACAGATAATTTACGGTTGAACTTGACTGAGCAGTTAACGATACAGTGCTGTTTCCGGGTGAACATCCAATTCCTACCGTAGAGCTACTCAGTATGTTTAAGTTGGGAATAGTATTATTTCCGACAACGCCTACCATAAGCGTAGTGTTGCTGCAACCGGTTAGCGTGTTGGTAACAGTTAAGCTGTATGTACCGGGTTGATTAACGCTTATACTGCTACTATTGGGACTTCCGACAATTCCGGGCCCTGACCAGGTATAAGTCAGATTTGCATTTGAAGGAGTAAATTGAGGATTGATAACTACTACTGAATTTGTACAAGAAATTGCCTGAGCAGTACCTGTTCCTGCTACAAATTCAGGAGGTGTTGTGTTGGTACCCACCGTTATAACAGCACTTGAAATACAGCCGTTAGTGGCGGTAATCATGGCCGTATAGGTCCCGGCGGTAGTGAAGGTAACTACGTTTGTATTTGTTGGGCCTGAAATACCGCTGGATGGACTCCATGAGTAAGATTGTATGGTAACGGTAGAGGTAATGTTAACCGAAACGTTCGGAGAAGAGCTGAGGCAAGTGATACTTGGGTTAGAGTTGCTGAGTGTAAATGTTGGAGCATTTGTATTTGGGGATACGGTAACAATATTCGTTGCGCTACACCCATTTGAGCCAATGGCAACGAAAGTAAACACACCGGGACTTGAAGAAGTCACCTGAGCCGTAGCGGTATTTTGTCCGCTAAGCACAGAGCCTCCGGCTGGAGGAATCCAACTGTAGCTGGTAGCTCCTGTGGCTGTTCCGGTTATGATTGCAGTTTGAGCCGGACAAGCGAGAATAACATTATTGGTATTTACCATAACGGCACTCGGCGGAGTGGTGTTGGTTGTAATACTTATCGTACTGCTGCCCACGCATCCATTAGTGTTATTCATTACACTTAGTGTATATATACCACCCGATCCAACTGTAGTATTTTGCGTATTAGTTCCGCCGGTAATATTACCATTTGAGGTAGCCCAAGTGTAGGTTACACCGGAACCCGGAGTTCCGTTCAAGTTGACGCTTGTTATCGCACAAGTTATAACGGATGGGTTTGCCGCACTGATATTAGGTGTAATAACGGTTGTGTTAGTGGTTGGCAGGTGCGTGTAAGACATTGTGCAGCCATTGGCCGGATTATTTACCGTAACGGTATATACCCCTGTGCCGGAAATGGTAACATTTGGAGTAGATTGCCCCGAGTTAATGTTTCCGCTCGCAGGAGCAATCCATGTATAACTGTAGGTAGACTGGTTACCGCTTAAAGTGGTAACATTATTGGTACAGTTTATCGCCGCTCCGTTTGTTATGCTTAGCGGAACGGAAGTGTTTATAGGCACACTTACTACTGAGTTGATGGTGCAGCCTGTAATGGGGTGGGAGATGGTATACGTGTAATTACCTCCCATGTTAACTACTACGCTGGGCTGATTAGGAGAACCAACAATTCCAGGCCCTGACCAAGTGTAAGTTGCTCCGGCTGTATTACCAGAGGTGGTAATTGTTGCCTGTGTGTTAATACAGTTAATAGTAGATGAAACAGAAGTACTGGGCATATTGGGTTGGGTGAAATTATTCACCACAGCAACGGTTGAAGGGGAGGAAGAGCAAGTACCATTATTTACCACTAATGAGTAAGTGCCTGTTAAGCCAACGGTGGGGTTCTGAGCGGTTGAAAAGTTATTACCTAACGCCCCGCTGTGTGACCAGGAATAGGTAACACCGCCGCTTCCATTAAGTACAGTAGGACTATTTATACAGGTTAGTGATTTGGTAACTCCTGCATTGGCCGTAGGTTGAGGGGCTACATAAAATACGTTCGAGTTGGTTGCGCTACAAACAGAAGTAACCCCCACAGAATAGGTAATTTGAAAGGTTCCGGGCCCGGAGGCAGAGGGGCAGAATGAATTGGAGCTAACTCCCGTACCGGACCAAACTCCCGGACTAAAGCTACCCACGGTTAGTTGATTATATAAGTTAATGCATGGTCCGTTTGGACACTGAGCGGGAGGCACGGTGAAGTTGGAGCCCGATCCTACAAATGGGTTCACAATTTGAAGTGTTCTGGATGCTGTTGTTGTACAACTTGGGGTTGAGAAAGTATAGGTTACCGTATAAACTCCTGCAGCCATTTCCCAGGGATCATATATTATGGTTCCATTTCCGTTGTTCTGAAAAATGGCAGCAGGTGGAACTGCAGGCGAAATGGCGAAAGAAGCACTACCAATTGGGGTGTTGGCCGGTATGGTAACCGTTTGGCAGGAGTTTGCAGAGGAGTTATTCCAAATCCCTGTTGTTATTATGGCATTGTCATAACAACTCGCAACCGAATAGGTCATGTTTGGCGCAACAATCGCATTACACAGGGTATAGCTGTGGGGTAGTGCAGGGTTAAGCCCATAGTAATAGAGTGTATAATTCATATTGTTGGGAGGGTTAAGGCAGCCGGATGATACAGTCCCTTCTCCTGCACAAATCGTGTTGTTTGTTGCAGAATTTATATTGGTTGGATTAACCATGAATCTTAAACAAGGAGCATTAGCTGCTGTAATGGGACTATTGGCATTGGGAAACGTTCTTACCATTAAGAGTCCGCTGTAACTGCAGTTTATGGTTGGGCTTATGGTTGGATTTCCCGATAAGGTGGGGTCAGAAAACACTAAAGTGGGGGTTAAGCAGGCAAGAGTTTGAGCTCTTTGATATTGCCATGTAAGTAAAAGAAAGAAACCTAATATTAGTTTTCTCATGATTTATTTTTTTAGTTTGTTAGTCAGTTATTTCTGTGTTCTGATACTTGGATTTAATTGCGTTTGGATTCTGTTTAATCCATACGTTTATGGCTTTTCGATACTCTTCTTTGTTGGTAAAGCCACTTCTAGTTGGGAAACCTTGAGGAATTTGGTTGGTTGATGAAATCTCCGCTATTTTATTCTCATAACCGAAATAGGCAGATTCTTCTGCCGGTGTGCTTGATTGAGCAATGGAAGGTTGTATGTTTTCCGCCAAAACCTTTCTTCTTCCTTCGATAGTTTTGGCTTGTTGGGCGTATGAAAATACGCACGAAAAAAAACATAGAAAAAGCGTGGGAGTAATGATTCTCATAATCCAGTCGGTTTTAGTGTGCCCAAATTTAGTAAAAAAACATACAAAATTTCGACAAACTTCGTAGGTAATACCCCTTAAAATCCTTTTAGGAATGTTAAATACGACTTTACTTAGAGGGTTGCTTACCTAATTAAGTTTAGTTGTTCCTCTAATGCCTGAATTTTTTGAAGAGCGTCTTTTTCTTTTTTTCTCTCCAACTCTACCAATTCCGGTTTTGCGTTTTGGACAAATTTTTCATTGGCTAGTTTTTTTTGAACTGAGGCCAAGAAACCCTTACTGTAATCTAATTCCTTTAATAACCTTTCTTTTTCCTGTTGTGGATTAGTTATTTCAAGCGGAACAAAAAATTCAAGTCCGTTAATAAGAATTTGGTGACTTCCCTCCGGAGAGGAAGGGCTGTAGGTAAAATCGGATAGATTGGCTAATTTTATAACAATGGGATCTAATTCACAAAATTTATTTTGTACATGTTCTTCAATCTGAATTAATTTAATTTTTTCTTTCGGAGAGATATTTTTTTGTTGTCTCAATGCTCTGATTTGACTTACTAGTTCCTTAAGCGTTTCTACCCTCTCAATTAATTTGGAGTCGAAAGGATTTAACTTGGGCCATTCCGATACAATAAGGCTCTCTGAAATCGTTCGTGTTTTAAGTTGTTGCCATATTTCTTCGGAAATAAAAGGCATGAAAGGGTGTAGTAGCTTAAGTAACTTTTCCAGAAAATCGATGGTAGCCATGAAAGTATCTTTATCTATAGATGTAGCCTGGCCGTTAATAAATTCCGGTTTTATCATTTCCAAATACCATGCACAAAAATCGTCCCAAACTAACTTATAAGTAGTCATTAAAGCATCGCTAATTCTGTATTTTGAATAGAGATCATTGAGTATTTCCAATTGTTCGTTGAATCTTGAGTTAAACCAGTTTACGGCTACTTTATTTGCTGTGTTTTGTGGTAACTCATCATTAACATTAAAGCCTTGAATAAGTCGGTAGGCATTCCATATTTTGTTGGCAAAGTTTCTTCCTTGTTCGCAGTAGCTCTCATCAAATAACAAATCGTTCCCTGCGGGAGAACTTAAAAGCATGCCTACCCGAACACCATCTGCTCCGTATTTTTCAATTAAATCGAGTGGGTCAGGGCTGTTACCGAGACTTTTACTCATTTTTCGTCCCAGTTTGTCTCTCACAATACCGGTTAGGTAAACATTTTTAAAGGGGGCTTTTCCGGTGTATTCTTTTCCGGCCATAATCATGCGGGCTACCCAAAAAAATAAAATTTCCGGAGCAGTAACCAAGTCGGCAGTGGGGTAAAAGTATCTTAAATCTTCGTTTGCCTTATTCCAGCCATTTTTGATTATATCCGGGTCAAACACAGTGAGTGGCCATAACCAAGAAGAAAACCAAGTATCAAGTACGTCTTCGTCTTGTTTAATTTGTTCTTTTTGAACGTTGGGGTTGATTTCTTTGAATTTATTTAAGGCTTCCTCTTTTGTTTTGCACACTACTGTATTTCCGTCATTGTCATACCATGCGGGTATTTGCTGGCCCCACCACAACTGCCGACTAATGCACCAGTCGTGTACGTTTTCCATCCAGTGACGGTAGGTGTTAATGTATTTTTCGGGTATCAGGGTAACTTCTTCCGTTAAAACGGAGTCTAATGCCGGTTTAGCCAACTTCTCCATTTTTAAGAACCATTGTAGTGATAGCCTGGGTTCAATTACGGCATCAGTTCTTTCACTATGTCCTACCTTATTTTTAATGGTTTCGGTTTTTGTAACAAATCCCTTTTCCTGTAAATCTTTTATGATTTGTTTACGACAGGCAAATCTATCCATACCGATATATAGCCCGGCTTCTTTACTAATTTTTCCGTCTTCTGTTAGGCCGTTGATTACGGGCAATTTGTGTTTTAATCCGAGATTGTAATCGTTTATGTCGTGTGCGGGTGTGACTTTTAGGGCTCCTGTACCAAATTCTCGGTCTATGTACTCATCAAAGATAATGGGTACTTCACGATTTATGAGAGGAATAACGGCAAACTTACCTTTAAGGTGTTTATATCGCTCATCTTCCGGATGAACACATACTGCCGTATCGGCCATGATGGTTTCGGGCCTGGTGGTGGCAATGGTGATACTGTTTGACGAATCCTTAATAGGATAACTTATGTAAACAAGCAAACTGTCTTTTTCTTTGTATATAACTTCTTCGTCACTAACAGCTGTAAGACCCTGCGGGTCCCAGTTAATCATCCGAACCCCTCTGTATATGTGTCCTTTGTTGTATAAGTCAATAAATACATCCAGTACGGCATCGCTTAGCGAAGGTTCCATTGTGAAACGTGTTCTGTTCCAATCGCAGGAAGCACCTAATTTTTTTAATTGTTCTAGAATAATGCCTCCGTATTTTTCCTTCCACTCCCAAGCATGTTTTAAAAACTCTTCTCGGCTTAATTCGGATTTACTGATTCCTTTTTCTTTGAGCATGGAAACCACCTTCGCTTCGGTAGCAATGCTTGCATGATCTGTTCCGGGAACCCAACAAGCGTTGTACCCTACCATGCGGGCACGCCTTATAAGAACATCCTGAATGGTGTTGTTGAGCATATGTCCCATGTGCAAAACTCCTGTTACATTTGGTGGAGGTATTACAATGGTGTAAGGCTTTTTTGAAGTGCTGGGTTTAGAAGAAAACAAGCCGTTATCCATCCAGTACTTGTACCATTTCTTTTCGGCTTCTTTTGGTTGATAGGTTTTGCCTATTTCCATGCTTAGTTGTGTTTGTTAAATTTCGTAAAATTAAACAAAGTATTACAGTGTATCTATAATTTTCGGCACGATTTTTAGTACTTTTACTTCTGAAAAACATAAATCTACAAAAAACAAACACCATGAAAAAAACTGCATTTACACTCGGCATGTTAGTTTGCCTCGCATTCACCGGAACTGCTCAGGAAGTTCATAGTGCAAACGATGGACATAATCACGGAGCTATTGCTGTTCAGCAAACTACCACTCCTACTAGTTTGGCTGATATTAAAATGGACAAGACCACCCACGATTACGGGAATATTATGCAGGGTGCTGACGGTGAATGTGAATTTAAATTTGTGAATAATGGCAAAGAACCCTTGGTTATTACAAATTGCCAAGGAAGTTGTGGTTGCACGGTTCCTCAGTGTCCAAAAGAACCTATATTACCCGGAAAAAGTGGTGTTATAAAAGTGAAATACGACACAAACAGAGTTGGTGGAATATATAAGACAGTTACCGTAACTTCTAACGCAAAAAGCGGTAATGTGGTATTAACTATTAAAGGTAATGTAGAGGCTAAGCCGGTTGAGGAGGCTTTTCCTCAGAATAAAACTTCACAGGGGGCTCCTGTTGAGAAAGGTTAGTACTTGTTTTAAATTCTATTGAGTATAAGGTATGAAAAGACTTTTATATAATATTTTGTTAGGCTTGGGATTGTTGGTAAACATTCCCGCTTTCTCTCAAGAGTCGGTTATTCCCAATCCGGACCCAAACGCTCCCGACATGAAGTTTGAATCAGAAGTGATTGATTATGGTGTATTGGAGTATGATGCCAATGGCGTTCGCGAGTTTAAGTTTACAAACGTTGGTAAGTCACCTTTAACAATTACAGGAGTTACTGCCGAATGTGGTTGCACTACTACTACCATTGATGGTAAACCGGGCTGGCCTACAGAACCTATACTTCCCGGAAAAAGTGGTGTAATAAAAATTAAGTATGACACAAAACGTGTTGGGCGTTTTGAAAAGAACGTAACAGTAAGTTCCAACGCTAAGTTTGCTACTAAGAAATTGAAATTAAAAGGAGAGGTAAAACCAAAGCCAGGAGATGAAGGACAAAATTAATCTGTATTTACTTTGTAAAAATCCCGCAAAACGCGGGATTTTTGTTTTATTGATGTTTTTTCTTTCATCTGGTTTTAGCGCTTTTTCCCAAGCTATTGCAAAAGTAGATAAGCCTAAATATGATTTTGGGAGGGTGAAGAAAGGGGAAATAGTTAAAATGGAATTTACCGTTAGAAATGTAGGCAATGCTCCTTTAATACTAAAAAATTATGAAGTTGCCTGCTCTTGCACCTCAGTAGAATATGAAACAAAGCCCGTTTTACCGAACGAACAAACCATAGTTAAAGTAAACTTTGACACAAAAACGGTATATGAGCGGCAGGATAGAAACGTTTTTATATACTATAATAGTGATAAAAAGGGGGTGATAAAGCTTCGTTTCAAGGGGTACGTGGAAAAAAACTGAGCTATCGGGTGTTTCTGTACCATTCGGAGGCAATGATGGAAGCCGCCATGGCAGCATTTAGTGATTCTGTATTTGCAGTAACAGAGGGGATGGTAACAGTTTTATTACACAGCTTTTTTGTATCGAGGCTTATACCATGAGCTTCGTTTCCTATTACAACAATTCCCTCTCTGATGTTTGAGTCATAAATATTGTCCCCTTTCAGGTCTGCTGCGTACAAGGGTATATGTTCGTTATTGTTAATTAAGTCACTTAAATCAATATAAAAAACATTTACTTTAAAAAATGAGGCCATAGATGCCTGAATGCATTTTGGGTTATAACAATCGGCAGTACCGGGTGAGCAGAAAAGTGAGTCTACACCAAACCAACTGCAGAGCCGGATGATTGTTCCAAGGTTTCCTGGGTCGCTTATTTTGTCTAAGAAAAAATATAATCTTCCCTTTTCTAATTTTTTTGGCTTTAATAAGGGAAAGTAAGAACACAGGGCAAGTGCCTCATTTGGAGTAGTGAGGGTACTTATTTTTTTCAGGTCTTCTTGTGATATCAGCAAAGTAGAGATGCTGTTTTTTTCTATAACACTTTTGAACTTGTCGTAAAAATAATCTGTACAAAATAGTTGTTTAACTATCGAAGCTTTATTATGAATAATTTCGTCAATAATTTTAACTCCTTCTGCCAAGAACGTCTTTTCCTTATCCCGATTTTTTTTTGAATGTAAAGATTTTATATAACGGATTTGGTTTTTACTAATCATAATTATGGGCTAAATTCGCCAAAGCATAAAGGTAATTTTTTGTTTTTTCTTTCTAAAATATACAGGCTCACATTTTGGCTTATAATAATATGGCTTCTGTTTTCTTGTAATACCACAAGAAAATTAAAATCCGGAGAATTTTTGCTTGAAAAGACGGCAATTAAAGGCTATAAATCTACCGGTATACCATTGGAAGCATTTGAATCTTTTGAAAAGCAAAAGCCAAATCGTAAATTTTTTAAAGTACTGCCTTTTTTTGTAGCCTGGCACAATATGTTTAATGATTCGATTATAAGAGCAAAAAAAGAAGCAAGGAATGAACGTTACGATAGAAAAAATGCCGTGCGTATACAAAAGAATGTAGCAAAGAATGAAAAGCGAGCCAAAAGAGGTAAAAAACCCCTAGAACCTAAATTGTTGAATAAAGAGGAAAAAACCTGGAGAGAATCATTTAGAGACATAGGAGAACCCCCGGTTGTACTAGATTCTTCATTAATAGAGCAAACGGCATTACAAATGAGTAAGTACCTTTTCTCGAAAGGATTTTTTAATAATAAAGTATCCTATGAGGTAGTTACCGGGAAACCGGGACAGAAAAATGCAAAAAAAGCGTATGTAAACTACCAACTAACACCGGAAGTTCCATACAAAATAAAGCACTTATATTTTGATATAGAAGACAGTAAACTCAAAGATGTAATATATCAAGATACGTCAAATTGTCTTTTAAAAAGAGGTATGCAATATGATGCTGAGGTTATGCAAGCTGAACGCGCCAGAATTACCAGATATCTTTTAAACAGAGGGTACTACTATTTTGAAAACGCTTACATCTCATATTTAGTGGATACTAACTTTACGGGAAACGTAGTAAGCATTGATTTAAAAGTCAGAAAATTTGCAAAAAATTATAATGAATCCAGTGATTCTATCGTGTATGTCAGTCATACCAAATATAGGATAAATGAAATTTACGTCATCACCGAACCTGTAACCGGAGGTCTAAGAGATTTGATTTTTAAAGACACTTCCTATGCAAAAAACCATCAATGTAAATTTTTACACAATAAACCCCTTATGTTTAAACCCGGAGTTCTTGCCGAATTTATTAAAATTCATAAAGGATCATGGTTCAACAGAGATACAGCCGAAATTACTTTTAAAAGCCTTACGGCATTAAATGTGTTTAAAGGGGTAACCATACAGTTTTTTAAAAGTAATGAATACAGCAATCGGCTGGATTGCTATATCGTATGTACGCCACTTAATAAGCAATCTATTACTATGGAAACCGAAGGAATAAATACCTTTGGTAACCTGGGTGTAGATGGAAGTGCTATTTATCAAAATCGTAATTTGTTTAAAGGGGCAGAGTCTATAGAATTTAAAATTCAGGGAGCACTAACGGCACAACGCCAGTTTAATACCGACGATCAATTGGCTGTTTCCGATGTAAGTTCATTAACACGTATACAGCAAATATTTAACACTTTTCAGTTTGGCCCTGAAATCAAGTTTTCGGTACCCAGAGCTTTTTTCCCCTTTTCTTTATTACCGTTTAAAAACGAAATGGCACCTCGAACCTTTGTGAAAGTGGCATTAAATTACCAAGCAAGGGCAGAGTTTGTGAGAGAGATTTTTAGTTTTGATTACGGATTTAACTTCCGATCCAGAAATCGTTTGTACCGATTTGAAATAATTCCCTTTGAGGCATATTTAGTAAAGGCTCGCCTCTTTGGGAATTTTGAGCGTGATTTAAAAAACTTAAATGATGCCTTTTTGTTGAATTCATTTATTGATCACATCACTACATTAACTCGCTTCGGAGTTACGTACACCTCAAAAGAAAACCCCCAAAACTATCATAAGCCTATTCATTACATTAAATGGAATATCATGTCTTCCGGCAATTTGTTACGTGCCATATACAAATCCAGTAATGCCAAACAGGACAGTCTTGGTAGATACTACCTGTTTAATATACCTTTTGCTCATTTTTTAAAAACAGAATTAGAATATAGAATTTTTATACCGCTTACTCCAAAAAGTAAAATCGTGTACAGAGTATCAGGAGGTATTGCGAAAACATTTGCTAACTTAAGGGTATTACCCTATGAGCAAAGTTTTTTTTCCGGAGGACCCAATAGTGTTCGAGCATGGAGAGCCAGAACATTAGGCCCGGGAGGTTATGACCCCACAGGCAGCCCAACACGCTTTGATAAAATAGGGGATATTTTATTGGAAGGAAATATGGAATATCGTTTTCACATGATTAAGAGCTTTTATGGGGCCTTGTTTGTTGACGCAGGGAATATCTGGCGCATGGAAAAAACGGAAGACAAACCAAACGGAGAATTTAAACCAACCGAATTCTATAAACAAATTGCCATTGGCGGAGGCTATGGTTTGCGTTGGGATTTAGAGTTTATCATTCTTCGTCTTGATTTGGCCTTGCCGATTAAAGACCCCAAATTTCCTGAAGGAAACAGATTTACCTATGATAAGAAACCTTGGCGACTAATTGTGGCTAATTTTGGAATAGGTTATCCTTTTTAGGTCAATTGTTATATTTGTATAAACTTTACGGGTATGAAAAACTATTTATCTTTTATTTTATTTGTTAGCCTTTCTTCATTTATAACGGCTCAAAGCACCCTCTATCAAACGTACGGTTACCCAACGGGCTTTTTAACCGGCTATGAAAGGGTATATCCTGTTGTTTACGGAAATTCACTCTTTTTTGGTTACACCGATTACAGTATTTCTCCGGATATGGCTCCCTGCGTTCAAAAAAATAATTTAGACGGTATACCGCTATGGAAAAAAGCTTATAAAGGTTTGGGAGAAGCACACAGAATAGTTGCACACAACGGCAAAATTATTTTATGCGGCCAAACAACCATAGGAACAGGAACTAATTCTATTGCCCATGTTTTTATTGCAGCCATTGATACGTCCAGCGGAAATATGAATTATTTGAGTGAGCACGAAGTGCCGGGATATTTTAGTGTAAGCATTAACTGTGCTAAAGTTTTATCTAACGGAGATATCATATTAGGAGGCAGTGCTTTTATGCAGAGCGTTTCCTGCTGCCGTGGCTATTTGGCTCGGTTTAACGCTTCCAATGGTAGTTTGGTATACCAACGCTTAATAACCATAGATTCTCAGTTAGAAAGTCCTATAAAGTCTGTTGAAGAAATAAATAATGCCAGCCTCTTAATCAGCGGAAGCCATGGGCTTTCAAACTATTTTGTTGCAAAAATTTCCAATAATGCAAATCCCGTTATTGCGAATGCAAAGTCATATAATTACCCTCCTGATAATATTTCTAAGTTAGCTCCAAACAGATTTTTAATACATACCGGTGCCGCTTTTCTTAAAATAGACAGTACTTTAAACCCTGTATCTATTATGCCTAATTGGTCAACTACCAGTTTTGGTATAGCTAGCGCTTATCATAATGGTAAAATTTATGTGTCTGACAATACTAAAAAAATGGCGGTATTAGATACTGCAGGAGCAGTTTTGTCAGCCTTAGCATCTCATTCTTACAATGTTTCAGGAAATACGGCATATACTTATGGATATTTTGCTTTTAACAATAGCTCGGCTTTTCTCACGTATGACTTTGGCTCAACCGGAGGACCTTTTTCGCTCATTAAAACTGATTTGGATGGTAATTTGGGTGCTTGTTCTTTAACACAAACCGTGTCGGTTTCCTCTTTTGCAAACAGCTCCGGTACGGTTTCTTACTCTGTAAGCACTTTAACAGGAACGCTTGGTGCCACCACGCCTACCATGGTAAATGGAACTGTTTCACAAACGCTTAGCTGCTTAACAAATGTAGGTTTAATTAAAAGAACAGGATTTTATAACACGTACTTATACTACCTGAATGAAGGGGTGAAAGTAATTTGTGAAACCGACATATCTGCCATTGAGCTTTATGATTCATCAGGCAAGCTTATCAAATCCGAAGAAGTAAACCAAAATGAGTATGTTATGCCCTTTACCATTGTTCAGCAAGGTTTGTATCTGCTGCACGTAAAATTTGCCAACGGAGGCCGAATACCTCTTAAGGTAATTATGCGCTAAACCCATATTATATATGAAGGTATGCGGTGTTACAATTATCAGAAACGCAATTTTATTTGATTATCCCGTTTTGGAGGCCATAGAGTCTGTGTTGCCTCTGTGCGATGAGTTTATTGTACTTGTTGGCAACAGTACAGATGATACGCGTAATTTGATTAATTCAATTAACAGTTCAAAAATTAAAGTATACGACAGCGTTTGGGATGACAGCAAAAGAACCGGAGGGTTGGTTCTTTCTGAGGAAACTAATAAAGCGCTTGATTTTGTTGGAAAAGATGTTGATTGGTGTTTTTATATTCAGTCCGATGAGTGTGTGCATGAAAAAGATTATCCAATTATCCGAAAAATCATGGAAGACAATCTTCATCACAAGCAAGTTCAGGGAATACTATTTAATTATATACACTTTTATGGACACTATAATTACATAGGAGAAGGAAGAAGGTGGTACAGAAATGAAATAAGGATAATAAGAAATGATAAATCCATACGCTCGTACAAAGATGCGCAGGGTTTCAGATTAATAAGCGGAGAAAAATTAAGAGTAAAACAAGTAAATGCTTCCATATATCATTATGGTTGGGTAAAACCTCCTAAAGCACAGCAGAATAAACAAAAAGAATTTCATAAAATGTGGCATGATGATGGTTGGGTAAAAAAACATGTGGGGGAATCAGATAATTTTGATTATACGAATATAGACTACCTGGCTGAATTTAAAGGAACACATCCGGCTGTTTATAAAAATAGAATACAAAAGGCAGACTGGGAATTTACATACGATAAATCAAAGGCAAAAATTTCGCTTAAATCTCGCTTTTTACATTGGTTAGAAAAAAAAACCGGATGGAGGGTAGGGGAGAATAAAAATTACATTTTACTTAAGTAAGAGGTTTTAATTCATCACGCTCTTGAACTCTTAATAGTAATAACAGGCCTATCACAAAAAAAGCGGTTAGCATAATTACGGAGTTTCTCATGCCTCCGCTTATTTGGCTTATTAAACCAAAGCAAATGGTACCCAAAATCATTCCCAGTTTTTCCATTACGTCGTAAAAACTAAAATAGGCAGTATTATCTTCTCTTTCCGGAAGTAATTTTGAGTAGGTTGAACGAGATAGCGATTGCACTCCACCCATAACAAAACCAACCAATGCTGCCACGATGTAAAAATGAACCGGAAGTTTTAAAACAAAATAAGTAAATGCGCATATAAAAATCCAAACAAGGAGGCAAACAAAAAGCCCCTTTAAATTTCCTATTCTTTTGGATAAAAAAGAGAAGAAAAAAGAACCTGCCACACCCAAAAATTGTATGAGTAAAATACTAATGATGAGTGAATTGGTTTTTGTTTTCTCATCGGGCCAAACAACTTCTTTTCGAGCAAATAAAACGGCCATTACCATGATGGTTTGAACACCCATATTATAAAAGAAGTAAGTGCCCAAAAAACGCTTTAGTTGCGTTCTGCCCTTTAAATCTTTCCATACGCCTTTTAATTCATTAAACCCCTTATAAATTACCCCATTTTCTTTTTCTTTTTTTTCCTTTAGTTGTGAGGGTAGTTTACTGAAGGTGTATTGGGCAAAGCCAATCCACCAGAGGCCGGTAAGTATAAAGGAGTATTTCACTTCAAAAAAGCCGCTTCCGCTGGCAGGGTCTTTTTTGAAAAAAAGTATACCTATTAAACAAATAATAAGCAGTAAAGAACTTCCGAAATATCCTAAGGCAAAGCCTTTGGCACTTACTTTATCTTGATTTTGCGTGCTGGCAATTTCAGGAAGGTAGGAGTTGTAAAATACCAAGCTTCCCCAAAAACCTATAGTGGCAGTAATAAAAGGAATGAAACTAAAACCCAAGTTTTCTCGGTTAAAAAAATACAAACACATACAGGAAAACGAACCCAGGTAGCAAAAAAAGCGCAAATAATTTTTTTTATTTCCGTAGTAGTCTGCTATTCCGGAAAGTATTGGAGCTAAGCACACTACGATAAATAGGGCAAAAGAATATACGTATGAGTAAATGTCTTGATTATGAAATTCTATACCAAAAAGACTAACCGTATCCCCTACATACTCTCCGTTTACATGGCTGGTTTGGTATTCGTAATAGTTTGGGAATATGGCAGATGTGATAACGAGTGGAAAAACAGAGTTTGCCCAGTCGTAAAACGTCCAGGCGCGAATTATTTTGGGGTTATCTTTTGTGATACGTTCTTTCATGGGATGTAATTATAGCAGGCCTTCATCAGCAAAGCTCAGGTAGTTATTATTACTTATAATCAGATGGTCCAATAAATGGATGTCAAATAATTTCAAACCATCTTTAACTTTACGGGTAATGTCAATATCTGCGGAGCTGGGTTTTAAATTGCCGCTTGGGTGGTTGTGAGCTAATATTACCCCACTTGCGTTTTGTTCTATGGCACTTCGAGCAATAAGACGAACATCCACAATCGTACCGCTAATCCCGCCTTTGCTGAGAAAAGTTGTTTTTATTACACGATTAGCCCTGTTAAGCAACAGTACCCAAAACTCCTCGTGTGGCAAGTCGCTTAATTTAGCATATAGCAGATTGTGTGCATCTTTGCTGGAACTGACAGACGGAAAGGTTTCCTCCGACCTATCGTTTCTTCTTTTTCCCAGTTCAAAGGCGGCGGCAATATTTACTGCTTTAGCGGGCCCTACACCCTTGTACTTCATCAGTTCAGCAAGCGATAGTTGGGCAAGCTTGTTTATACTGTTGTCATTTTCATGTAAAATTCGTTGTGCCAGTTGTATGGCAGTTTCGTTGCTATTTCCCGAACCTAATACAATTGCCAGTAACTCGGCATCGCTCATAAACTGACGCCCTTGCTGAATAAGTTTTTCTCTTGGCCTGTCATCCTCTGCCAGAGATTTAATCGTAATGCGTTTGGGCAAATTCTGCATCAAGGCTAATATATACAATATATACGTAAATTTACGCTTCAATTTATGAGCAGTTTTCTTGCTTTGGCTCCTGAAATTTTACGCTACCGCAATTTTCGGTACTTTTTATATGCCCGTTTTTTTTTGGTGATGGGAATTCAGCTGCAAATGAGTGCCATCAGTTTGCAGGTGTATTATTTGTATACTAAAGAAGAATTTGTGTTGGGTTTAGTGGGTTTAGCCGAAGCAGTTCCTTTCATCATTACTTCTTTTTTCAGCGGCTACTATGCAGATATTTACAATCGTAAAAAAATTTCTTTAGTAGGTATTGCAGCTTTATTATTATCGGCGCTGCTTCTTTACGTTAATGCATTGCCTATACTTACGGTAATTAAATCTTTTGGTTTTGCAGCTCTTTTTGTGATGGTTATTTTTTTTGGATGCATTAGAGCTTTTTTGGCAGCCAGTTTGCAGCCCATGATGGCGGCATTAATTCCCAGAACTTTGTATACGCAAAGTGCCACGTGGAATAGTTCTGCCTGGCATATTGGCGCCATTTTAGGGCCGGTATTGGCAGGTTTGCTGTTTGGCTATAAAAATGCCATGCGTGCCGATTGGTGCTATTTACTGGTTGTGTTTCTTTACTCCTTGTCTATCATTTTTATTTGGGCAATTTCTTATAAAGAGCAGTTTGAGAGGGCTAAAAGAGAAACATTTTGGGAAAGCATGAAAGGAGGATTGCTTTTTGTGTATACCAACAAAACACTCTTAAGTGCACTTTCTTTGGATTTATTTGCTGTTTTGTTTGGAGGAGCAATTGCGTTAATTCCTGCCTTTACCGACAAAGTTTTAAAACTGGGTCCGGAGGCATACGGCTTGCTCAGAACTGCTCCGGCTATTGGCGCTGTGGCCATGGCGGTTATACTTGCCGTAAAACCGCCCGGTAAAAATGCCGGAAGAGCCCTTCTTTTATCTGTTGCTGCTTTTGGTTTTTTTACCATTTTATTTGCTTTGTGTACCAACTATTGGATGGCTTTTTTTATGCTCTTTTTAACCGGAGCCTTTGATAACATCAGTGTAGTAGTGAGACATAGTATATTGCAATTACTAACTCCGGATAATATGCGAGGAAGAGTAAGTGCGGTAAATAGCATATTTATCGGTTCCAGTAATGAAATAGGTGCTTTTGAAAGTGGCTTAACAGCAAAACTTTTTGGGCTTATTCCATCTATAATTTTTGGTGGAGCCATGACGATGTTGGTAGTATTGGGAGTTCATAAATGGAATCCTAAACTAAAAGAACTTGATTTAACAGAGGTGTAAATGCACGAAAGAGAACAAATAAAAGAATTACTGGAATTAAAATACAAACAGTATGCCTCAAAGGAATTTATAGAGAATGATCCCGTATGTATACCTCACCGATTTTCTTTAAAAGAGGACATTGAAATTGCCGGTTTTATTTCTGCTACGCTTGCCTGGGGAAACAGAAAAGCAATAATTAATAGCGCATCAAAATGGTTGAACCTAATGGATAATTCGCCTTATGATTTTGTGATGAACTGCAGTAAAAATGATTTAAAAAAGTTTGAAAAATTTGTACATCGCACTTTTAATGGACATGATTGCATGTTTTTCATGAATTCGTTAAAACGGATTTATATATCAAAGGGTGGATTAGAAAATTGTTTTACTGTTCGAAAAAATAATTCAGGTAATAGGTGTTATGAGGCTATTGTTACTTTTAGAAAGGAATTTCTCAGAAGTAATCACTTAAAGAGAAGCGAAAAGCATATCTCTAATCCGGAAGCAGGTTCCAGTGCAAAGCGCCTGTGTATGTTTTTACGTTGGATGGTTCGTAAGGATAAAAATGGAGTAGATTTTGGAATATGGAATTGCTTAAATCCTTCAGATTTATGCCTTCCTTTAGATGTTCATACCGGAAAAGTTGCCAGAGCAATTGGATTATTAAAAAGAAAGCAAAACGACTGGAAATCGGTGGAAGAATTAACCGATGTACTGAAAACTTTTGATACAAACGACCCCGTTAAGTACGACTTTGCTCTATTTGGCATGGGCTTGAATAAAGAGATAAATTAAAAAGTTTTTTACATGAACGGTATGAGTACTTAACGCATTATCCTGTAATTTTAGACGGGAGAGTGCCTCATGCAACCTGTGATTTCCATAAAAAATATAAGTAAGGTATACACCATTGGTAAGGAAGTAATTTATGCCTTGCGCGATGTTAGTTTGCAAGTACAGCCAAATGAATATGTGGCTCTTATGGGCCCCTCCGGAAGCGGAAAATCAACGCTTATGAATATATTAGGTTGTTTAGATACGCCAACCGGCGGCTCGTATATATTAAACGGAAACTCGGTTGCCGAAATGAACGACAATCAGTTGGCCGAAATAAGAAACAAAGAAATAGGTTTTGTTTTTCAAACGTTTAATCTGTTGCCTCGTGCAAGTACATTAGAAAACGTTGCTTTACCTCTTGTTTATGCCGGTGTTTCGAAAGTAAATCGTTTGCAAAGAGCTTTAGAGGTTCTTGAGCAGGTAGGTTTGGGAAACAGAATACATCATAAACCAAACGAGTTAAGTGGTGGCCAACGCCAACGTGTAGCCATAGCCAGAGCCTTGGTTAATAATCCGTCTATTATTTTGGCAGACGAGCCTACCGGTAACTTGGATAGTAAAACATCTATTGAGATTATGGGATTGCTGGAAGAAATACATAAGAAGGGCAACACTATCATATTAGTTACGCATGAAGAAGATATTGCCTTACACGCACATCGGATTGTTCGATTAAGAGATGGCCTCGTGGAGCGAGACGAGCCAAACGGCCAGGTAACAACCTATATTCACAGAAAAAAGGAGCGCAAGGAATAATCATAACAAAAACTTTCAATGAGTTTTTATGTATCTTTGCCCAAATGACAAGGTTTTTATCTTTAGTTACGTTTTGTTTATTCGTAACGTTTGTCAAGTCACAAACAGATTCTATTCCCGCATTTTCGTTTCCCTTTGTGGGCGTTCATTTTGGAGGAGATATTCCGGCTGCCGATATGGCAAAACGATATGGGCCAAACCTGAATACGGGCGTTTTATTCGGATATAAAACAAGTAAAAATTACCTGTTTAATATCGATTTTAACTTCATGTTTGGTCGGAATATTAAAGATGACATAACCCGTCAACTTAAAACCGATCAAAATTTTATTATAGATAATTTGGGCTTTCCTGCAGATATCAGAATATCTCAGCGTGTGTTTAATTTACACCTATCGGCCGGAAAAATATTACCCTTTTTAAAACCCAATGCAAACTCCGGTTTTTTTGTAAATGTAGGTGCGGGATATATGCAACACAAAATACATATTGTAGACGCACAGCAAATGATTGCAGCGTATAATGGAGATATTAGAGATGGTTTTGACAGGCTCTCCAACGGCATAGCGTTGAGTCAGTTTTTAGGTTACATGTATTTTAGTAATAATCGTTTCATGAATTTTTATGCCGGTGTGGAGTTTTATCAGGGATTTACTAAAAGTGTAAGAAAGTTTAATTATGACACAGGAATGCCCGATACCCAAAAAAGATTAGACATACTTTCAGGACTTAGGCTTGGTTGGATACTGCCCTTATACAAAAAATCGCCAAGAGAGTTTTATTATTTCTAAAATGCTTCTTTATTCCATAGTAATTCGCTTTTATACTTGGGCTATTTATTTAGCTTCTGTATATAATCCAAAAGCAAAGCTATGGGTAGAAGGACGTAAAAAATGGAAAGAGCAACTTAAGTTGAAACTGCAACCTTTTTCCGATAAAAAAAAAATATGGATACACTGTGCCTCTTTAGGTGAGTTTGAGCAGGGAAGGCCTTTGATAGATTTATTTAAAGAAAATCATCCGGACTCTTGTATTGTTCTCACCTTTTTTTCACCAAGCGGATTTGAAATACAAAAAAATTATTCAAAGGCTGATGTAGTTTTTTACCTGCCGCCGGATACGCTACATAATGCCAAGCATTTCATCAATGCGCTCAATCCCACGCTCACTATTTTTGTAAAGTACGAGTTTTGGCTTAATTATCTCAGAATATTAAAAAAACAAAACAGAAAAGCGTACTTGGTGTCGGCTGTATTTAAGCCGCATCATCCCTTTTTTAAGTGGTATGGTGGTATTTTTATTGATTCACTAAAGGCTTTTCATATTTTGTTTGTTCAGGATAAGGCATCTGCTGAGCGTATAGAGTCAAAAGGATTTACAAACGTAGAGGTAATGGGAGATACCAGATTTGACAGAGTAATAGAAATTAAGAATAAACGAAAAGAATACAAACCCATAGCCGAATTTAAGTCAACAAAAAAGCTCTTGGTAGCCGGAAGCACCTGGCCCGGAGATGTGAATTTACTGCTTGATGCCTACCACTTTTTAAAACAAGTTGATTTTAAATTACTGCTGGCTCCGCATGAATTAAATGAGCAGGCAATACAAAAGCTATGTAAACAGCTTGAAGAATCCGGCTTTAGTTATAGTTTTTACAGTAAAGGTATCACGGCGGAATCAGACATTTTAGTACTGGATACCATGGGTATGCTGTCTTCTGTATATGCTTATGCAACCGCTGCCTATATCGGTGGAGGATTTAATGATGGTTTGCATAACTGTTTGGAGGCCGCTGTATACGGAATTCCAATACTGTTTTATGGTAATGAATATCATCGTTATGTTGAAGCCGAAGAGTTGGTAAAAATTGATGCGGCTATTCCGGTTATCAGTTCTGAGCAATTAGTTTCGGCCGTAAAAACATATACCCAACAATCTGTAGCTTATCGTATATCAGTTGATTTAGCCTCTTATTTCGCTTCAAAAAGTAATGTAAGCAAGGCTATTTACAATAGAATTTTATTCGAGGCTTTCGCGTAGTATTCGATTAGTTAAAACGTAACTTTGAAAAGATTTTTATCTTATCAACGAATTCGAAAAACATTGTATTAATATACTGAAAACCAATATTTTAACCTTTTAAATAATACCCTCACTTTAATTTTGCCATATCATTAATTTTTATTTACTTGCACCACCATTTTGCATATCAACTTTATTTTTTGAACGATGAACGTTAAAAAATTATTGCCTAATAAAATTTTGCTTCTCGGCTTGGGGGCAGCATTTGTTTTCGCCGCTTGCGGTGGCGATGAAAAAAAAGAAGGGAAAGACGATTTAGTGGAAGTTCCCGACACCATTAAGGCTGCTGTAGTGAATGTTGGAGGTGAGTTGTTTTCTGTTCCTTCTCCCATACAAACCGCACTTTTGATTCAAAAAAGCGGTATCTCCTATGACAAGAGTGTTTTACACGCCAGCAATAAAGTAAACACCTATGGAACAGACTTTTTGAGAGCACTTAATCTGGGAATTTATGGCGCTGATTTGGGTTATGTTTCCTTGTATAATCAAACTCAAGATGCAACAGGCTATCTTCTTTCTCTCAAACAATTGGCTGATAAATTGGGTGTTTCTTCTGCCTTCGATGCTTCTACCATGAAACGTATTGAGTCAAATATTACCAACAAGGATAGTATGCTTGTGCTGGTTGGTATTGCTTACAGAAGTTCAGATGCTTTTTTGAAAAACAATCAGCGTAATGATGTTAGCAGTTTGATTTTGACCGGAGGCTGGATTGAGAGTATGAATTTTTGTGTTACGGCATACAAGCAAAAACCCAGCAATGAAATTAAGTATCGTATTGCCGAGCAAAAACAGGCTCTTAGTAGTCTGATTAAAATACTTTCTGCATACGAGGGAGAGGAAGTAAAAGCACTTGCCATTCAGCTTAATGAACTGGCTAAGGTGTATGAAAACGTTCAGTTCAAGTATAGTTACGTAGAACCTACTCATGAGCCTGAGCGAAAATTAACCTACATAAACAGTACTACTGAGGTTATTGTTAGTGATGAAGATATTGCCAAAATAAGTGCTAAGATTACTGAAATAAGGAATAAAATAGTTAACACCACCCAATCATAACGTATGAAAAGAGTTTTTTTGATATTTTCTCTTATCGCATTTGGCTCTTTGCTTGACCCTGCTTTGGCGCAGTGCGATACCATTGCTAACATTTGCGTAAAACACATTACTTCAAGTTATATTTCTGATGGTCAGCAGTATCGCTCTCTCCTATTAAATTCGGAAGAAACAGCGGAGTTTCATACCACCTTTTTTGGAGAGACCACTTACAGAATAGCTGCTTGCAGCGGAGTTACCGATGGTAATTTGATATTTAATATCTACGACCAAGACCGTCATTTGCTGTTTAGTAACCGAAATCAAAAAAACGCTCCTTATTGGGATTTCAAAGTAAAGTCAACCCTGGAAACCATTATTGAAGCACAGTTAGATGCCAACCGAAATCCGGGATCAGGATGTGCGGTTATTCTAATAGGCTTTAAACAAAAATAAAAGTGATTTGAAAAGGAGGAAGGATAAAGCAGCAACTTTATCCTTTTTTTGTTAATAATAATATAGATAATTTGAGATTCGTTATTGTATCGTTGTTTCTAATTATCCGGGGTGTTGGGCTTATGGGCCAAAATACCTGTGAGATGGGCTTTGTAACCGATACTTTGTATATAGAGACTACGTCCGAATTTAAACCTGCCGATGCCCTTATTACTCCTGTGTTAAGTAATGGTTCTCAGCTTAAATTGTTCAAGGTAGCTAACCGATATTTTCTTCTTATTGAGCAAAAAGAAAATTTATACTTCGACAAAGTAGGCGATTTGGAAATTGTGTCCGGTAAAAAGAGCATGCTCCAAAGAGGCGTAAAACAATACCAAAAAAACAAGTTTACTTCTTTTTTTGTTTTTGAAGTTTTTAAAAACTATATTAATACCTTGAAAGAAGACGGTGTTACTGAAATAATTTTTAGTAGTAAGTCTTCTAAGTTTAATAAAAACGATGTAAAAGAGATTAAAAAAGTGGCAGCTTGTTTTTATCAAACTATTAATGTGTCAAACTCAAAAAATTAAATAAATGAGTGAACGAATACTGAGGGCGTTGATGCAGATGTTCGCGATAATAGCGAAGGTAGATGGCATTAATAATACCGGCCGAACAATCGTAGAATCCTTTTTAAAGCAGCAGCTAAGTCAGGAGCAGGTTGAGAAATATATAAAGATATTCGATGAATACTTAGAAACTCACCAGGCAGCCAGTAAGAAGAAAGACGGTACGGCAAAACGAACTTCTTTAAATTCCGTTAAGGTATTAAAAATTTGTACTCAAATAAACGAAGAGCTGGTTCAAACGCAAAAAGTGATTGTGCTTATCCGGCTACTCGAGTTTATTTATTCCAGTAACGAAATAAGCGAACAGGAGTTTGAGTTTGTAACCACTGTTGCCGAAACCTTTAATATCCCCAACGAAGAATTCATGGGGCTTAAGGCTTTTGTAGAAGATAAACTTGAGGTGGTACCCAATACCCCAAGTATACTGGTAATTAATAATAAGGAAAAAGGCTACCAAAATAACTCTAAGCATATTTTTTGTGAAAATATAGCCGACGATATCAGGATAATTCAAATTGCCAGTGTGGGCATGTATGCCATGCGAATTTATGGCAAGTATGAGATTCAGTTAAACGGGCAAATTGTATCCAGAGAACGAGTTCATATTCTTACACCGGGTTCTTCCATTCGTTCTTCGCGTATCAAGCCTATTTATTACAGTGATATCATCAGTCGTTTTCTTAGCGATGAGTCGCAGGCAAAAATTACCTTCGAAGCAAAAAATCTCGAATACAAATTTAAAGGCGGTAAGCTTGGTTTACGTGATATCAATATTAGTGAGGAAAGTGGTAAGCTTATCGGTATTATGGGCGGTTCGGGTGCCGGTAAGTCAACCTTACTTAATGTGCTAAACGGTAACGAAACTCCCAGTGCCGGCTCTGTTAACATTAACGGGATAAATATTCATACCGAGCGAAAGAAAATTGAGGGTGTTATAGGGCATGTAAGTCAGGACGATTTACTCATTGAAGAGCTTACCGTATTCCAAAATTTATTTTATAATGCAAAATTGTGCTTTGGTAATTTAAGTGATACAGAAATTACCGAACGTTGCTCTGCTTTGCTGGCTGATTTGGGTTTGAGTGAAACCGTTAATTTGAAAGTAGGATCGCCACTCGAAAAAACTATTTCCGGTGGGCAGCGTAAGCGTTTGAATATTGCCCTAGAACTTATTCGTGAGCCATCGGTTCTGTTTGTTGATGAGCCAACATCCGGCTTATCCTCCAGAGACTCTGAGAATATCATGGACTTACTCAAAGAGCTTGCGTTAAAGGGTAAGTTAATATTTGTGGTAATCCATCAACCATCTTCCGACATATACAAAATGTTTGATAAGATGATTATACTGGACGTTGGAGGATACCCTATTTATTACGGCAACCCGGTAGATGCGGTGAGCTACTTTAAGCGTTTAGTGAATCACGTAAATGCCGACGAGGCTGAGTGTTGGAATTGCGGTAATGTAAATCCGGAGCAAATATTCAATATTATTGAAAGTAAGGTGTTGGACGAGTACGGAAATTTAACTCATCTTAGAAAAGTAAGTCCTGCCGGCTGGAATACCCATTACAAAGAGCTTATTGAAAGCAATATACACTCGGAAAGAACCCATACGGTTATTCCGGAAAGTATTTTTAAAATACCCAATGTATTAAAGCAATTTAAAGTTTTTATTACCCGCGACGTTAAAAGTAAGCTCACGAATACCCAATACCTGTTAATTAACTTTTTAGAGGCTCCCTTACTGGCATTTATACTGGCTTATTTGGTGAGGTTTTTTAATACTGATGAAAACAATACAAAAGGATACATTTTTAGCGATAACGAAAATATTCCTGCGTATATGTTTATGGCCGTAGTGGTAGCTCTTTTTATAGGGCTAACCGTAAGTGCCGAAGAAATTATTCGAGACAGAAAAATTAGAAAACGCGAGTCTTTCCTCAATCTCAGCAAGGCATCTTATTTGTGGAGCAAAATTATCATCATGTTTGTTTTGTCTGCTTTTCAAACTCTTACGTTTGTAGTAGTCGGTAATTTTACTTTAGGTATTAAGGGAATGTATACCGATTATTGGATGGTTTTGTTTACTACTTCCTGTTTTGCCAATATGCTGGGACTTAATATTTCATCGGCTTTTAATAGTGCCGTTACTATTTATATTCTCATTCCTTTTCTTATAATACCACAGCTTTTATTGGCGGGTGTAGTAGTTAAATTTGATAAACTTAACCCGGTTTTGGCAAAACAGGGCGGAGTTCCCATTGCCGGAGAAATTATGGCAAGCCGTTGGGCCTTTGAAGCACTGGCAGTTAATCAGTTTAAGGAAAACAAATTCGAAAAGAATTTTTATAAATTCCATAAAAGTATCAGCATAGCTCAGTACAAGAATAACTATTGGAAGCAAAAAATTGAAAATAAACTCGTTAAAATAGACAACGAAATTAAAAACGGCAAAACCCCGTCTGACCTTGCTGCTGATATTAAAATGATATCGGATGAGTTGTATAAGGAATCACTCATCTCTACCAAGGTAAAATATGAATTGAAAGGAAAAATTGTTCCTGAAAACTATAACGAATCCTTGGCCAACGAGATAAGAAAACACTTATCAAAACTCAAAGATTACTATATAAACGTGGAAAATATTGCCAGAGGAAAGGAAGATCAACTTGCCCTTAGCATGCAAAAAACCGATGAAGAGAGAAAAGCGTTTATAAAAATGAAAGAAGATTATGAAAACATTAGTTTGAGTAATTTAGTTAAAAATGCCAACGACATCACCGGTGAAGTTTGCCTGGAAAAAGACGGAAGACTTATTCAGCAAAAAGACCCTATATTTTTAGACCCAACCGATTCTAAAATAGGAAGAGCGCACTTTTTTGCTCCCAGAAAAAATCTTTTCGGTCAGTTAATACCAACCTACTGGTTTAATATAGCCGTAATTTGGCTTATGAGCATTACGTTAATGATTACGCTTTATTTTGATATTTTTAAAAAGGTGCTCGACTTTTTCGGCAATATCAACTTTCGCAAGAAGCGCTGAAAAAATGAATTAAATAACAACGAATCCATTGTAAATTAAAGGTTTTCCTTCCTTTTTATTAATTTTGCCTGCTGTTTTGATAAACTCAAAAGTTTCATATTTTAATAATCTGGCTGCCAAACGCAGAAAAAGACTTATTAATCGCTATTACTGGAAAGAAATAAGTGACTATATCGGCTATTTTTCTCACGAAGATTCCTCTGTTTTGGAGATAGGTTGCGGTAACGGCGATTTATTGGCTTCTATTGAGGGGAAAAATAAAACTGGAATAGATTTTAGTGAAGAATATATTAAATGGGCAAAAGAGCAACATGGCGGAAAAGAAATAGAATTTCTGTTAATGGATGCCAAT
Organism: uncultured Akkermansia sp.; assembly: GCA_964585565.1. Classification (GTDB taxonomy): domain Bacteria; phylum Bacteroidota; class Bacteroidia; order B-17B0; family Aurantibacillaceae; genus Aurantibacillus. The sequence continues at coordinate 98,700 of CAZPEC010000004.1, forward strand.
GAAATTAAGCTTGATAAACAATATGATTTAATTATTATAAGCAACCTCATAGGATTTGTAGATGATATACAAAACGTATTTGAGCAGGTTAAAAAATGCTGTCATCCTAATACTAAATTAATCGTACAGTATTATAATTCCTTTTGGGAGCCTCTTATAAAACTGGCAGAGTGGATAGGTCTTAAGCAAAAAACACCTCTTCAAAACTGGTTAAGTACTTCAGATATAAATAACCTCCTTTTTGTATCCGGCTATGACGTTTATAGAAACGCAAAACGAATGATTTTTCCTCTTTATGTTCCGGTTTTGTCTTTTATTTTAAACAAGTATTTAGCTAAGTTTCCGTTTTTTCGCTTTTTTAGTTTAAACATATATAGTTTTGCCAAACCTCTACCGGAAATAAATCCTCAGGTATATGCTAATGCCTATTCTACAACGGTAGTTATACCGGCTCGAAATGAAAGCGGAAATATAGAAAATGCCATTTTGCGTCTTCCTAAGTTTGGAAAACATGTAGAAATTATTTTTATAGAGGGAAACAGCACCGATGATACCTGGGATAAAATTGTAGAAATTCAGAAGAAGTATGCTGCCACACATGATATTAAAATAGGAAAACAACCGGGTAAAGGAAAAGCAGATGCCGTTAGGGAAGGCTATAAGATAGCAGGCGGAGATATTTTAATGATTTTAGATGCTGATTTAACCGTTCCGCCTGAAGATCTTCCTAAATTTTATAATGCCATTGCCAGTGGAAAAGGAGATTTCATAAATGGAACTCGTTTGGTTTATCCTATGGAAAAAGAAGCCATGCGCTTTCTCAATTATCTTGGAAATCACTTTTTCAGTTGGGCATTTACCTGGTTGCTGGAACAGCGTTTTAAGGATACACTTTGCGGTACTAAAGTGATGTTTAGGAAAGATTATTTGAAACTTATAAAAAATCGTAAGTATTTTGGAGAATTTGACCCATTTGGTGATTTTGATTTGCTTTTTGGCGCTCATAAACTTAACCTCAAAATAGTGGAAGTACCAATACGATACCGAGAGAGAACATACGGAAGCACAAATATTTCTCGGTTCAAGCATGGTTTAATTTTACTGAGAATGTGCTTATTTGCCAGTCGCAAATGTAAATTCATATAATTTTAACCAAAATTATATTAAATTTATTTTGGCTTGATTATTGCCGGCGATTATACTATTATGAGAATAGTTTTTTTATATACTTTGTTTTTTTTATTAAGCAACGCTCAGGCACAATTTCAAAGCATTGATAAGCTCATTAAAGGTTTAAACAATACGCAGTTTTTAATAGACCATGATCACAAAGGAACTTTTAGAATGGAAAGCAAGGAAGCTAAGAAGCTGATTGAAAAAGGCACAAAAGCTTCCTGTAAATTAATTAAAGCACTTGATGATAAAGATAAAATTATAATGGCCCACTTAGTATTAAGTCATATTTACTATAAAAAAGTAAGTTTTGCCGGACCAAAAGTTTATGTGGGGGAAACTCAAGATGTAAATAAATATTTTTTAGGTGAAGAAAACGGAAAGGGCCTTATAATAAGTGAGGTGAAAGAACATGGAAAGCACAAAATGTACGTGGAAGAACAAGAAAGAGAAAAGATTGTAGAGTATTGGAAGAAAAAAACAGGCTGTAATTAAACGGGGCTTTAATCGAATGAGAAACCATAAATTAATAACTTTAGCTATCTTCTTGTTTTCCTTTTCTCTTATTAATGCCCAAAGCGCATACCCCGATTTTAGCAATAAATTAACTATGCTGCTCACACAAGAAAAAAACCAAAATAAACCGCTAAGCATACATATTCAGCAGGGAGATGAAATTATTTATTACAAACATATTGGACTAAATTCTGATAAAGAAACATTTTTTGATGATTATTCAAAAGTACCGGCACCATCGCTGGAAAATCTTTTACGACATTACTCCGTTTTAATTTTGCTTGAGTCAAATAAAATTAAACTGGATGATAATTTACTTAAGTTTTATCCGGGATGTAAAAATAAACATACGGCATCAAAAATTACAATCAGGCATTTGCTAACCCACTCATCGGGTTTAAAAGATGGAAGAGTTCCAAAAAATGATAGTATGAAAGTGTATTCCGGAGAAATTAATGTGTTACTGAATCAATTAAACGAAATTTCGGAAATGCCCGGAACCAAGTATGAATACGCCGAGCTAAACGAGGTATTACTTTCCGACATAATTGCTAAAATTACCAAGAAACAATGGTTTCATTATGCAAAAGAAAAAATTATGTATCCGGCGGGTATGACCTTCAGTTCCTTTAACAATAAAGGCAAATTAATTTCTTGCCTAGTGGATATGAAAAAGTTTTTGTACGCTTTACAACATCATCTTTTTTTAACTAAGGATGCAGTAGAAAAAAGCTATCAAATAAACGATTCGTTATTGGTCACGGTTTCCTGGAATATACGAAACGAAAGTAAAAAAGATGCTTTTTATTCCTTCCACCCTTCCATGAATGATTATATATGTTATTATCCCTATAAAGGACTTTATTTAATTATTTCAGGAAATATAAACCAATATCAGGTTAGTGGTATTCATGAATTACTTTTTGAGGCAGGAATATCCGGTCATTAAGTAAAACTACTTTTCAGCTTCAATAAGTGCCCAGTTGTTTTTGGATAAGTATGTGCAGAATTTTAGTTGATTTTTTTCGATGACTAATTGAAGTTCCTCAACATCGGTACTGAAAAAGCCGCTAAGTAATAATTTTCCTTTTTCGGATAACGCTTCGGAAAAAATTGGCATGAGTTGCTTAAGCACGTTTTTATTAATATTGGCCAAAATAATATCAAACTTGATGTCGGTGGGAATTACTTCACCACCGCCATGTATAATTTTGATATCACTACAATTATTTATTTCACAGTTTTCTTTACTGTTTTCAACACACCACAAATCGTTATCAATGGCAGTCGTACTTTCAGCCCCTGTTTTTTTTGCCAAAATAGCCAGTATACCCGTTCCACAACCCATATCTAACACCTTTTTTTTAGTGAAGTTTATGTTTAGCATGTGTTTGCACATGAGCCAGGTGGTATCGTGATGACCGGTTCCAAAGCTCATTTTAGGGCTTATGATAATTTCTTTTGGAATGGTTGTATCAGCCTTATGGAAAGGCGCACGAACAAGTAACTTATCATCTACATATATAGGTTCAAAATTTTTTTCCCAAACTTCATTCCAGTTTTTTTCTTCGATAGGCTTAACCGAATAAGAGAAAGTGAAATCAGAATAGTAAATTTTACCTACATCAAGGCCTCTGTTATTTTCTTCGGTTATATAAGCACTAAAACCATTTTCGTTTTCGGTGAATGACTCAAAACCTAAATCCGCCAAATCACTCATCAGTATGTCGCTTCCCGGTTGGGGGGGAACAACCGTAAAAATATATTCTACGTAAACTGCCATTAAAACGATTGGGTTATTTGGATGAATTCATTGGCCTTTAAGCTGGCTCCTCCAATCAATCCACCGTCAACATCCTTACAGGCAAATAAGGATTTTGCGTTTTCTGCGTTACAGCTGCCTCCGTATAAAATAGGAATATTGTTCGCAGCTTTTTCGCCGTATAATTTTTGAATTTCTTCTCTTATAAATTGGTGCATTTCTTGAGCTTGTTCTTTAGAAGCGGTTAGTCCTGTTCCAATAGCCCATACGGGCTCGTAAGCTATTATCATGTCGGATAGTTCTTCTTCTTTTACATTCGTTAAGGCACCTGTTAACTGCTCAGAACAGACGTTAAAGTGAGTTTGATTCTCTCTTTCTTCTTTACTTTCGCCTATACACAAAATGGCTTTTAGCTCATTTTCCAGGCACCTCCTTATTTTTTTATTAATTACTAAATTATTTTCATTGAAATAATTTCTTCTTTCGCTATGGCCTACAATAACGTATTTGCAGCCGCATGAGCGAAGCATGGCAGCGGAAACCTCGCCTGTATAAGCGCCTTTTTCTTCATAGCTGCAATTTTGTGCTCCAAGTTTAATATGTTTATTTTCTTTTAGTAACTCGCCAACAGCCTGAACAAAAGGGTATGGAGGGCATAGTATTACCTCAATAGAAGAGTCTGATAAAATACTGTTGGTGATATCGGAAGCAAGCTTAACTGCTTCAGGAAGCAGTGTGTTCATTTTCCAATTTCCGGCAACAATCTTTTTTCGGCTATTCATGTTTATTTTACACGTACGCGTGGATCCAATATTCCGTATGCGATATCTACAAAAACATTAATGATTACGAAGATGGTAGCAAAAATTAGTGTGGCACCCATTACCACCGGTAAGTCGTTTTTACTAAGTGCCTCAACCACTTCGTATCCTATACCTTTCCAGTTAAATACTTTTTCTACAAATACTGCTCCGGCCATGAGTCCGGCAAACCAGCCTGATATGGCTGTTACAACGGGGTTCAGGGCATTTTTTAACGCGTGTTTGGTAATTATTTTGTACAAGCTTAAGCCTTTTGCTTTAGCCGTTCGGATATAATCCTGAGAAAGTACATCCAGCATAGAGCTCCGGGTAAGTTGTATAACAATACTAAGCGGCCTTACTCCTAGAGTAATAGCGGGAAGAATTAAGTTTTTGAGTTGCAGCTTTTGACCGTCCCATTCGTCGTATTCATACAAGCTGCCAACTGCCGATAAGCCGGTATATTCGGCCAGCAGGTAGCCAAATAACCAAGCCATGATGAGGCCTACCAAGTAAGAGGGAGCGCTCATTCCAAATACGGTAGCTAAAACAAAGGTAATTCTATCAAAAAAACTGTTTTTTTTGATGGCTGCCACAATGCCGAAAAAGATACCAATGCAGGAGGCTATAAAAATGGCCGAAAAAGCTAATACAGCGGTTTCGGGAAGGGTATCCATTATAATTTCCGAAACATCCCTTTTGGTAATGTAACTTCTGCGTAAATAGGGAATTTTAAAGACTACAACTTTATTTTTTCCTACCGTAAAAAGCGGCATCCAGGAGTATTTGGAAGGGTTGAGGTACCAAAGGCTGATATGATTTTGATAATTGTGTACTGATATAGGAGATAAGTCGTTCAGATAATGTAGATACTGTGTGGTAATTGGCCTGTCTGTTCCCAAATCGCGGTGTATGGCCTCTACCGATTCTTTATTTGCGCGTTGCCCCAACATAATGGTAGCAGGGTCTCCCGGCAATACGTTAAAAAGGAAGAATATGGCAGTTATTACCCCCCATAACACCACTATGCCATAAACTATTTTACGTAATACGAATTTTAACAAATCGCAATTTTTAACGAGCGAATATAAAGAATTATAAGCAGCTTTAACAGGGGTTTTTAGATAAAGATTACTTTTGTGGCTATAAGTTTCTGTTTTTTCTTTGTTTTTGAGAATAAAATACTTAGTCGTGCTTACTTTTATCACCTTTTTGCTAGCAAAGGCACAAAAAACGGGTTTGGTATTAAGTGGGGGTGGCTCGGCGGGTTTTGCGCATATTGGCGTTTTAAAAGCATTGGAAGAAAACAATATTCCTATCGATTATATCGTTGGAACATCCAGTGGAGCCCTTATTGGAGCATACTATTCCATAGGTCTTAGTCCAAAAGAAATTGAGAACATAGTATGCAGTAAATTTTTTCAAAATGCTGCAAAAGGAGACTTAAACTATCAGTATGGATACTATTTTAAGCAGCGAAATACCTATGGTTCCTGGGTTACTTTTCGGGTAGATCCCAAGGAGCAGGTAATTAAAAATTTACCCACCAACATTATAAATTCAATACCTATTGATTATTTTTTAATGGAAAGTTTTTCTGCTGCCTCAACATCAGCAAAGGGGAACTTCGACAGTCTTTTTGTACCATTCCGTTGTTTGGCATCGGATGTTGAGTTGAAAGAAAGCGTGGTATTTAGCAATGGAAATCTTTCTACTGCCGTTAGGGCAAGTATGAGTTATCCGTTTTATTTAAGGCCTATTAAAGTAAACGGGAAACTTTTGTTTGACGGAGGACTTTATAATAATTTTCCGGCAAATGTGATGAAAAAAGAGTTTAAGCCTGATTATTTGATTGGATGTAATGTTGCCGATAAGTATAAGGCTCCGGAAGAGGATGATTTGTACCTACAGCTCCGTAATTTAATGATGAGCGAGAGCAAAGAAGGCCTTGATTCTTCCAACTCTCTGATTATAGAACCGTGGAGCGACGTACCTATGTTTAACTTTGAAAAAGCCAAAAAGCTTATTGACAGTGGATATGCCGCAACCATAAGAGCAATGCCGCAAATATTGGAGAATGTTAAACGAAGAGTGAGTCAGACCTATCTTGATAATAGGAGAGCTGTTTTTTTACAAAAATATCAAAATAATAAGATAACAATAGGTGACATTACCATCAGGGGGCTAAACGAAAAACAGGATAAGTACATTCGGAAAAATCTTTTTTACAAAGAGAAAGAATTTCATCTCAGCCAACTTAAAAAAAGATATTTTCGTTTAGCAGCCGACGAGAGAATAAAAACCATATTTCCTGAACTGGAGTATGACAGTTTGAGTAAAAAATATGTTTTGAAGATTGATTCCAGAATTGAAAAACCTTTTTTTATTGATGCGGGGGCCATTATTTCGAACAGGCCGATTAGTGCCGCGTTTTTGGCCTTACAGTATAATTACATTGGACGCATTGGTTTTTCGGCTTATGCCAATGGTTATATCGGAAAATTAACATCGGGAAGCCATGTAAAGGCCAGATTTGACTTTCCGGGAAAAGTACCCTTTTTTGCCGAACTTAATGCAACCTATTCTAAATGGGATTATTTTAACAGCAGTGTTCTTTTTTATGATTTATTAAAGCCGGCATACTTAATTCAAGAAGACCGTTTTGCAGAGTGTAAGGTGGGAATTCCCTTATGGAATCTTTCTGTGCTTGATGTCTCAGCAGGTGTTTCTGAATGGGCTAATTCATACTATCAAAGAGATGATTTTACTAAACTAGACACTACCGATAAAACCTATTTTGATTACGCTTATGGTCAAATTAATTACAGCATAAATACTCTGAACAGAAAAATGTACGCAACTCAGGGTGTTTATTTTAATGCCAGAGCCCGCTATTTGCAGGGTAATGAAAGTTATGTTCCGGGAAATACCAGTGTAGATTCTGTTGCATTCAGAAATAAGTATACCAATCCATGGGTACAGTTTAAAGTTACGTTTGATGGCTATCTTAAAACCTTTAAAGCGTTCAGAATAGGTTTTTTTGGAGAATTGGTAAGCTCCTCGCAAAGCTTCTTTAGTAATTATTATAGCTCTATATTGTCGGCCCCGGCTTTTAATCCCATTCCTGAGAGTCAAACTTTTTTTATTGAGCAATACAGGGCTCATAATTATGCAGCAGTGGGTGTAAAAGCGATAACCACACCGGTAAAAAACCTAGATTTCAGGTTTGAGGCTTACTTAATGCAACCGTTTAATTCCATACTGGAAGACGCCAGCGGAAATGCCAAATACAGCCTGCCTTTTTTATACCGGCACGTAGTGGGAATGGCCACGGCGGTATATACCACCCCATTGGGGCCCCTGGCTGTCGGGGTAAATTACTATGATAAAAATATTAACCCCGTTTCTGTTTTTGTGCATTTTGGTTATTTGATATTCAACAAGAAGTCTATCGATTAAAGTTAGGCAAATAAAAAAGCCCGCTTTAAGCGGGCTTTTTGAAATCATTCATTAAAATTCATCCTCGTTAAAGAAGAAATCATCCTTGGTTGGATAATCCGGCCATATGTCCTCAATGGTTTCATAGGTTTCGCCTTCGTCTTCCATTTCCTGAAGGTTTTCAATTACCTCCATAGGAGCACCTGTGCGCATAGCGTAATCTATCAATTCGTCTTTTGTGGCCGGCCAGGGAGCATCTTCTAACCAACTTGCAAGTTCTAGTGTCCAATACATAAATCTCCTCCAAATATTTTTTGCAAAAGAAAAAATTTTTTTCGGATTTAGAAAATTAAAATATTTAAATAATGCTACTTGGGAATTTTATGTAAGTATTTGATAATCAGTTTAAAAAATAAACATTAGATTTCAACGGGTTTATTGCTCAATATTTCAAACTCATTTTCCAGTCGCAGATAATATTTTCCGGGAGGTAAATTTTTTATAGGAAGATTTACTGCGTAGTTAATATTGTTCCCGGGCGGAAGCCAAGAACCAATACTCATGTATACAGCTTTATCTTTTTCATTGTAGATATTTAGATAGGTATAACGCCAGGCCGTATTGTTGTAAGAAAAACTTCCCAAAAGACTATCATTGCAGGTTTGAATAATACCATTAGGTAATTGATATATTTTTTGTTTAATCATGTACCAGGGAATAGGTTCGTTTTTTATGGAACAAACCAGTTTTTTCAACGTCATTTCTTTTTCGCCCACAACCGATATGGCTGCCGAGGGGTGTTTGTTGCTGATAGCCCATATAGCCTGCTGAACGGCAGACTTATTTAATTCGCCGAAGTTGTTGCTGATGTATTTAGCAATTTCGGTAAGTCCCGGTTCAGTATTTGTACCGGGTTTATAAATGAGGTTGCTTTTTGGACTTAAATCGCTGCTCTCGCAGCAGTAAGCGTGAATTTTTTTGGTGCTTGTTTGGCCAGCGTTAACGATGAGTTCTTCCGATTTTACTACCAGAAGGTCTTGATACTTATCTTCCCCTGCCTTTAATCTCATACCGGGTTCAATTTCCAGATTTAGCTCTTTACCCGTTAGGTTTTTAACTTCGATAAAAACAGTTTCTCCTTGATACCCTCCTATGCTGGTAGCTTTTAGGCTTATCCATTTTTTATTTAATGCTTCCTGAAGACCAATTAGCTGTTTGGTGTGGCTATACCTGAACGAATAAAATGCCAAAAGAGCAAGTATGGAAACGAGATATTTCATAAAACATCCTTTTTCTTTTTTAATACAAAAGTTTAGAATTAGATACAGTATTTTTTCATCTTTTTAAAAAACGAGCCGCAAAATATCATTAAATTGCTGCCTGATTGAGATGGAAAGATTTCACGGTGTAATAGGTATTTTGTTGATTTTCGGAATTGCCTTTTTAATGTCTAACAACAAAAAGGCGATTAATTATCGTTTGGTTATAAGCGGTTTTTTGTTGCAGATTGCCATTGCCTTGCTGGTGTTAAAGGTTCCTGTTATCACCTCTTTTTTTGCTTTTTTGGGCAGGGTAATGGGTAAAATAGAGCAATTTGCCACTCAAGGTGCTGCATTCGTATATGGAAATATTTTAGTGTCAACCCCCTTGGGTGAGTCGAAAGGATTTGGTGCGCCTCATACGTTTGTATTTGCCTTTTCCATATCAGCTACCATCATATTTGTTTGCGTGTTGGTTGCTATTTTGTATCACGTAGGAATTATGCAGCGTGTAGTTTCATTAATTGCCAGGGTAATGAACTTTGTTATGCGGGCAAGCGGAGCAGAAGCGTTGAGTAATGTAGCCAGTGCTTTTGTGGGACAGGTAGAAGCTCAGGTAATGATAAGGCCCTATTTGCCCGGAATGACGATGAGTGAACTACTCACTTCCATGGCCGGTAGTATGGCTTGTATAGCGGGTGGTATTTTAATTGTATATGTGAATATGGGCGCTAGAGCGGAATACTTAATAACAGCAAGTTTAATGGCAGCACCGGCAGCAATTGTTATTTCAAAAATTATTTTTCCGGAAACCGGAACTCCTGAAACTTTGGGTAGGGTAAAGCTCGAAGTGAAAAAACAGCATACGAATTTAATTGATGCCATATCTCACGGCGCATCAGACGGAATGAAAATATCTATCAACGTAATTGCCATGCTTATAGGTTTTATAGCATTAATAGCCATGATTAATTTTTTATTGGGGTATATTAGTCCGGGTTTGACTTTAGATTATATTTTTTCGAAACTTTTTTATCCTTTTGCCTGGGCCATGGGAGTTCCTACTCAGGATATTGAGCAGGTAGCAGCCTTGATGGGTCAAAAAATTACAATAAACGAATTTTATGCTTTTGATACACTTACACATAAGCTCTCTGTTCCGTTAAGTGAAAAGGGCTTAATCATTGCCAGCTTTGCCATTTGTGGTTTTGCCAATTTCAGCAGTGTTGGTATGCAAATAGGCGGTATTGGCGCTCTGGTACCCGAGCGCAGAGCCGATTTGGCAAAATTGGGTATGCGCGCTCTTATCAGCGGAACGTTGGCTTCCTATCTTTCGGCAACCATAGCGGGAATGCTTATATAGCTTTTTTTGATAAGCGGTAAAATAGTTTGCTCGTTATTTCCCATTTTTGTTTCCGGTGAATTTGCATTTAAGAGATAATATTTTCATTGCTATTGATTCGATTAAGGCGAACAAGCTTCGTGCCATTATTACTATGCTGATAATAAGCATAGGTATTACCGCTTTGGTGGGGATTTTTTCGGCCATAGACGCTATAAAAAATGGTATAAATAACAACTTCACCAGTATGGGAGCCAACACCTTTACCATTCGAAACGGTGATATTGGTGTTAGAATTGGAAGGAGAGGAAAAAAAGCCAAGCGATTTGATGCCATTACGTATCAGGAAGCACTTCGTTTTAAACAAAAATTTGATTTACCCGCTTTGGTGTCGGTATCTACCTTTGCAAGTACAAGTGCGCGTTTGAAATATGGTGATAAAAAAACAAATCCGAACATTCAGGTATTGGGAAGCGATGAAAACTATTTGTCAACAGCAGGCTACGAGATAGAAAAAGGTAGAAACTTTACCTACCCCGAAATATTGAGTGGAAAAAATTACATCATTATAGGCAAAGATATTGAGGCCTTACTATTCCCAAAAACGAATGCACTTGATAAGGAAATATCTGTTGGTGCTCGAAAGTATAAGGTTATAGGCGTGCTCAAAACAAAGGGAAGTAGTTCGGGGTTTGGTGGCGATAAAATTTGTATTATTCCTTTAACTAACGCCAGACAGTATTTTTCTTCGGGTAAAAAAATGACGTTTACCATTAATGTACTTGTTACCAAAAACGATCAACTGGATGCTTTTATCAGCGAAGCAAGGGGGGTATTCAGGAAAATAAGGAAACTTAATTTGTGGGAAGATGATGATTTTGATATTGTTAAATCAGATAGTTTGGCGAATATGCTTATTGATGATTTAAGGAAGGTTACGGCAGGTGCAACGGTTATAGGCATAATAACATTGCTGGGTGCATCTATAGGCCTAATGAATATTTTATTGGTTTCGGTAACGGAAAGAACAAGAGAAATTGGCATACGAAAGGCTATGGGTGCCACGCCAAAAACCATTCAATATCAATTCTTAATAGAAAGCGTGGTTATATGTATTATAGGAGGTAGTTTGGGTATACTGCTTGGTATTGCTATTGGAAATATAATTAGCATGTCGCTTGAAACCGGTTTTTTCATCCCATGGTTTTGGATGATGGGTGGCTACATTATTTGTGTTATTGTTGGTTTAGTAAGCGGTTACGCACCGGCACGTAAAGCGGCTAAGCTCGACCCTATAGAAAGTTTACGTTTTGAATAGTTTTAAGAACGGATTTTTGCGTGTTTACGAATAGCCCGTTTATTTTTTCGGATTTGTCTTTTTTCTTCTCTTTTTTGCTTTCGGAGTTCTTTCTTATTGCTACTGGCCATTTTGGCGCTGGGTTTGTCTTTACCTTTTTTCTTTAAATAGGGATTATATGCATCTTTGTCACTTCGCCATTTTCGCCAAACACGCCTTCTTTCTCTTTTTTCTTTAAACATGCTTTTGTCCTGCTGTGCAGCATAATCACTTATTGTAAAGAATAGCAGTAGTAAAACAAAAGCAGCTTTATTCATGTAGTGCTAATTTACATTGGCTTTTTAAAGTGTTCGGAGTTTTTTTGTTTTCTTATTAACAGCCTTTTTTAAAAAAATAGTCGTGATAGATTAGAGAGTTTTAAAAGAATATTGATTCGCAGAGAATATTAATTTGAAATAAGATAATACATCGGATGTTTCTCGTTATACATTCTGATATAACGGGAAACCTGTTTACGCCGGTTTCGTTTGCTTAATTTTTTATATTGATGGTAAATTTCCTGGTCTTTATACAACATTTTTTCGAGTGTAGAAACAGAAAATAACACTACGTTACCATCGTAATAATCCATCAAAAACTCGTGTACTTCTTTAGTTTTAGTAACTCTGGGGCCACCCATGCCAAACATGGGGTCGTATATGCCATTGTAATATCCCACTACTTCCACCACTCCTGCAAAATAGCATATAGTACCAAATACCGGCACCCGATAAAAATTACCACCGTAGTTTAAAAACAGTGTTCCGTTTTGTACGAATCCCCATACAGCATTGGAATTTATGCTGGTTAAACTTCCGTTCTTTTTATATAACAGTTTGTCAGATGCTAACAATTTACTGTAAAACTCTATCTGTTCTTTATTCAAGTCGGTATGAATATCGTTTTTTGTTATAGGCAGGTTTTTTCTAAAGTCTTTGTGGGTAATATAAACACCGTCAGCAAAACTTTGTCCGAAAGGAACTAAAACACTATCAGTTTGTGCTTTTGATACACCCGAGAATAAGATGTAAATGAATATTTTTATAACGAGCCTGTAAAACAATGCACAGTTTTTTGTAAATTTAGAAAAAACTTATGCGAAAAACACTTGTTTTTTTCCTGTCCTTCATATTCGTACTGGCCTATTCCCAGAACAAGGTAAATGCTTTTTACCAAATGGCAGCTGAAAGCAATGAACTGCCTGATAAGTTACATCTTCTTATTCAGGGAAATATATCCAAGCTTGAAGAGAGCTCCCAGGAATTGGGCTTGCTTATTAAGTATTCTGCGGGCAATATAGCATCTATAGTTATTCCTAAAGATAAGGTATCTGCCTTACTGGAGAGGAAATTTGTGACTTATCTCGAATATCAGCTGAATGAAGTTAGTTTACTAAATGATACTATGTTGGTTAAAAATCGAATAAAAGATGTAAAAAACGGAATTCCTCCAATTGCTCAACCGTATAATGGAAATGGCGTTATTGTAGGTATAATGGACAGTGGCATTGATTTTAATCATCCTGACTTTAAGTTAAGCAATGGCAATACGCGTGTTTTATATATTTGGGATCAGGCTGCCCCTAATGGTTCGGCTACACCCTTGCCATACGGTTACGGAGTAGAGTGGACAGCCGCACAAATAAACGCCAGTTTATGTACACACAGCGATTTGCCTTATAGTGGCCATGGCACTCATGTTTCCGGAATTGCTGCAGGAAACGGACTAGCTACCGGAACTCATGAGGGTGTTGCTTCTGAAGCCGATTTAATTGTAGTGGCTATGCAGTTTAACAGTCCTAATCCTATTTATTCCGATGCGGTTAATTACATTCTCAGCAAAGCGCAGTCTTTGGGTAAGCCCTGCGTTATTAATGCCAGTGTAGGAACGTATATAGGCAGTCATGACGGAACCGATCTACAGGCTAAATTAATAAGCAATATGTTGCAGGCTCAGCCGGGAAGAGCCATGGTAGCTGCCGCAGGAAATGCCGGGAATATTAAATATCATGTAAAAACAGCAATTAATGGCACTGACACACTTTTTACCTGGGTTAAAAGGCCTTCGGGAATTATTCATCTGTTTGTGTATGCCGATACGGCACAGCTAAAAAATGTACACATGAGTATTGGTGTAAATCGGCCTAATTTTGATGATTTAGGCAGGATACCTTTTCATAATTACAATTATGGTTTAAGCGGTATAAAAATCGATACTCTTAAATACAATAATAAGCGAATAGGCATAATAAGAACATCAGGAAGCATAAATACTTCGGGAGTTTATGAACGTTATTACAGAATTACACCCGATTCTTTGAATTACAATTGGCGAATGGAATCTACCGGAAATGGATTACATGACGTTTGGAATTTTGATTTGGTGAGCACCGGTTTACCAACAATAACTCAGTACAGCAACATGGCATACTATGTGATGCCAGACACCTTATCAACTATTGTAACAAGTTTTCAGTGTAGCGATGATGTAATTACAGTAGGTAATTATATTAATTTGAGTACATATTTTGATGTAAACAATAACTTGCAAAATACAGGCGAAACACCCGGAAAAATTAAAGAAAACAGCAGTTGTGGCCCCACCAGAGATAACCGTACCAAGCCCGAGGTATGTGCTACCGGTGCCAATGTTTTTGCGGCTATGGCTTTGGGTATGCAAAGTAATTTGGTAACTAATTTTCCGCAAGTTGTTGCTCAAGGCAGTTTTCATGTACAAGGCGGTGGTACTTCAGCCGCTTCGCCGGTTGTTGCCGGTTTGGCAGCCTTATACCTACAGGCTTATCCTGCCGCAACCAACAAAAATGTTCGCGATGCCATTAAAAACTGTACCTATACCGACGGTTTCACGGGCTCTGTACCCAACCATGCCTATGGGTATGGAAAGCTGGATGGTAAAGCAGCCATGTTGTGTACAATTTTCACCGGAATACCGAAATTAAGCTTAGGAGATAACCTACGTGCATATCCCAATCCATTTTCGGAAAATATAACGATTGAAATTCCCGGGGGTAAGCCAAGTGTAATTGAGCTTTACGATAGCAGCGGCAGGCTGCTTTTATCGGAGGTTTGTAACAATAACGAGTATTATTTTTCCAAGGGTAAAATTGGAAACTATAAGGGGCTGTTGTTGATGAGGGTTCAGAGTAAGGATAAGGCATATTCAGTTAAACTCATTTGTGATTAATGCAAGTAGCCGGTAACTCTGTTCAGGATTTTTTTGAGTTTTTGTCGGAAATCCTCAAAAATCAGTATAGTAATTCAGAAATAGAAGAAATTGCCTTTCGCTTATTTCAACACTTTTTTCGTACTCCATCCCGTACAGATATAAATTTTAGAAAAAGACTCAACGAAAGTGAATTATTATTGATTTATGATGCGGCAAAACGTATTGCAGAAGGTGAGCCCCTTCAATATGTGTTGGGTGAAGTTTATTTTTATAAAGGAATTTTTAAAGTAAATAAGCATGTGCTTATCCCCAGGCCCGAAACCGAAGAGTTGGTTGATTTAGTGGTTAAGAAATGTATTCCCGAACCCCTAGCAGTTTTAGATATTGGAACCGGAAGCGGTTGCATTGCCGTTTCACTTAAAATGGAATGGAACAACAAAACCACTGTATTTGCCTGTGATGTAAGCGAAGATGCTTTATTAATGGCAGAAAAAAATGCCCGGCAAAATAAGGCTGATGTAAATTTTTTTAAACTCGATATTTTAAATCCGGGGAATACAAGCGCTAAGTATGATGTGATTGTCAGCAATCCTCCTTATATACTCGATTCAGAAAAAAGCAGTTTGAATAAATCGGTTGTTGATTTTGAGCCTCACAAGGCACTTTTTGTGAGTGGAAACGACTCTATTTTATTTTATCGTTGTATTATTGATTTTTCCGTAATAAGTTTAAATAGTAGAGGTTGGCTTTTTTTTGAGTTAAATCCGTTTACTGCAGATGAGGTATACCGCTATGCTAAGGAGAAAAATATTTTCTCTGAGCAGGAATTGTTGTATGATATGTCGGGAAATTTGCGGTTTTTTATCGGAAAGAGAGCATGAAAATAGTTTTAACTTATGTGGTATAGCCGTTGTTTTTACTACTTTTGAAAAGTGGATTTTAAGCTTATTTCCGAATTTACTCCTACCGGCGATCAACCGGAAGCTATTCAGCAACTTGCAGACGGAATAGCGCAAGGCATTAAACATCAGGTTTTGCTTGGAGTTACCGGTTCCGGAAAAACTTTTACGGTAGCTAATGTAATAGAACAGGTTCATCGCCCAACACTGGTTCTTTCGCACAATAAAACACTGGCGGCACAACTCTATAGTGAGTTTAAACAATTTTTCCCGAATAACGCAGTAGAATATTTTGTAAGCTACTACGATTATTATCAACCCGAAGCATATTTACCTACCACCGGTACATATATTGAAAAAGATTTATCAATTAACGAAGAAATTGAAAAACTCCGTTTGAGTGCTACTTCGTCTTTACTATCCGGAAGGAGAGATGTCATTGTAGTAAGTTCTGTTAGCTGTATATATGGGATTGGTAATCCTGCCGATTTCAGTAAAAATATTACGCATATTAAAACAGGTCAGGTTATTTCTAGAAATAAATTTTTGTATACGTTGGTAAATGCTTTGTATTCCCGCACAACGGGCGATTTTTTAAGAGGCAATTTTAGGGTAAAAGGAGATACGGTGGATATTAATTTGCCTTATGCTGATTATTGTGTACGAATCAGTTTTTTCGGCGATGAAATAGAAACCATTGAAACCTTTGACGCATCCAGTAATACCATATTAAATAAATTCAACAATTTTTCTATTTATCCGGCTAATTTGTTTGTAACGGCTCCTGACACTCTGCAAAAGGCTATTTTTCAAATTCAGGAAGATTTGGAAAAACAAGTTGATTTTTTAAACAAAGAAGGAAAAAAACTGGAAGCAAAGAGACTGGAAGAGCGTGTAAATTATGATTTAGAAATGTTACGCGAGTTGGGTTATTGTAGTGGAATTGAAAATTACTCAAGGTATTTTGATGGCAGACCGCCGGGTAGCAGACCTTTTTGTTTGTTAGATTACTTCCCGAAAGATTTTTTAATGGTAATTGATGAAAGTCATGTTACCGTGCCGCAAATTCGCGCCATGTATGGAGGAGATTTCAGTAGAAAAATTAATTTAGTTGAGTATGGTTTCAGGTTGCCCTCAGCATTGGATAATCGTCCGCTTAAGTTTGAAGAGTTTTGCAGTTTGCAAAATCAGGTGGTGTATGTGAGCGCCACGCCGGCCGATTACGAGTTGGAGCTTAGTGGCGGAGTAGTAGTTGAGCAATTAATAAGGCCAACCGGTATTCTTGATCCACAAATAGAAGTGAGGCCATGCGCTAATCAGGTTGATGATTTATTGGATGAGATACACAAGGTAGTGAGCAAAGATGAACGTGTATTAGTAACTACGTTAACTAAACGTATGGCGGAAGAGTTGAGTAAATACCTTATTAAATTAGATATTCGATGTAGGTACATTCACTCCGATGTGGATACCTTGGAGCGAATAGAAATTTTAAGACAATTGCGTGCGGGGATGTTTGATGTGTTGGTAGGAATTAATTTATTGCGTGAAGGGCTTGATTTACCGGAAGTTTCTTTGGTTGCAATTTTGGATGCAGATAAAGAAGGTTTTTTAAGGAATGTGAAAAGTTTGGTTCAAACGGTTGGCAGAGCAGCGAGAAATGTTAATGGGAGGGTGATTATGTATGCCGACAAAATAACCGATAGTATGCAGGTTACTATTGATGAAACTGAGCGAAGGAGAAAAAAACAGATAGCATATAATTACCAACATAATATTAAGCCAAAACAAGCCGGAAAGAAACAACTATTAAATCCACAAATGAGTGGAGTAGAGGTAAGTGTTGATGGAAAACTTATAAGAGCATATAACAACGATAACGATAGTGTAAATGTGGCGGCAGATCCGGTGGTGCAATACATGAGTGCTGAGGAATTAAAAAAACAAATTTCAATTATTAAAACAGCGATGGTTAGAGCCGCTAAAAATCTTGATTTTATGGAAGCAGCTCGCTTGCGCGATGAGATGTATGCTCTCGAAAAAATGCTTAAAGAAAAAGAGTAAAAATATTACTGCTTTAACTCTTTCCAACCGGTTAAATCTCGAATTACAACGGATGCACAGGTTAAGCCAAATACTGCCGGCAAGTATGATATGGTTCCGTAAGCAGATTTTTTGAACTTACTTCCGTCGGTATGCATAATAGAAAACTTAGCAGGTATTTCGGTGCTGAATACACATTTTATACCCTTGTATATGTTCATGTAGCGCAGGCGTTTTCTAACATACTGAGCCATGGGACAGGTATGTGTGTCTTTTATATCTACAACTTGTAATTTGGTGGGGTCCATTTTGCCGCCGGCTCCCATACTGGAAATTATTTTTTGATTATTATAGTATGCTCCTTGCAAAAGATACAGTTTTGGAGAAATACTGTCTATTGCATCAATGATGTAACTATATTTTTGTTTCAGAAACAGTTTCATATCATCGGGTGTTTGAAACTGATTAATGGCATTAATTTCACACTCCGGATTTATTTCTTTTAGTCTTTTATACATTAAATCGGCTTTATTTTGGCCATGCGTGGTAGCCAATGCTTGTATTTGGCGGTTTCTGTTGGTTGGGTCAACCGTATCCCCATCAATAATAGTCATTTTACCAACACCTGCCCGGCAAATGGCTTCGGCAGCATAACCGCCAACTCCTCCTAGGCCTACCACCACCACGTGTGAGTTTATTAGTTTTTCAATTCCTTTTTCACGAACCAGCAAACGGGTGCGTTCCATCCATTGGGTATTCATGCTTTTTTTCCTTTTTCGGAAGGGTTAAAGTTAAAAACATCTATAAAATTTTCGAGTGTTTGTTTTTTTACAAATTCCATATCAACACCTAGTAATTCTGCAGCTTTTTTATAGATGTATTTTATCGTAATATCACTGTCGTCCGTTTCCAAAAAGAAACGTTTACGCCCTACAATTTTTATAGCTTTTGATGCGTTACTGTCAAAGCCTAGTAATGCCTTGCCAAAGGAAAAATAGCAGCCAAAATCCAGTAAAATCCGGGCGATATTTTCGTTATTGTTATATCCGTGAATAATAACCGGCATTTCGTTATTGTTTAAGTTTAAACAATTAATAAGTTCATTAAATGCTTTTACACAATGTACAATAATGGGTTTTTTAAGCTTATTGGCAAGTAAAATATGTTCATTAAAAATTTCTATTTGTAAGGGCATTGGCGTTTTACTGAGTTTATCTAATCCACATTCCCCTATTGCCAAACACCTTTTCTCCTGACTGATGCTTTGTAAACGAGTTAGATTTTCTTTATAGTATTCATCAATATACCAGGGGTGTATTCCATACGAATAATAATTTGTTCGGTCGGCTCTTTCAACAAATAAATTAACCAATTCCAGTTGGGCATCATAAATTTGTGAATGAGTATGTATATTAATAAACAATAGGCGGTTAATTTAATTTAGAGGGCTAAGCCCTCAATATTAGTAACTTTAGGTGTTTAAAAAGAGGTAAATGGGAGTAAATTATAACAAAGTAACGTCAATAACCTTGGATTTTTTTAAAAGTTTGCTGGGCGAAACGGCTTGTGTTGTTTCACGGGATGAAATGGAATGGTATGCTTCCGACGAAACAGAAAATTTAGTGTATTATCCCGAAGTGGTAATAAAACCAAGCACGGTTGAGCAGGTATCAGTTATTGCTAAACATTGTAATGAACATAAAATACCACTAACTGTAAGAGGGGCCGGAACAGGTTTGAGCGGAGGAGCCCTACCTATTTTGGGAGGGGTTTTAATGAGCATGGAAAGGTTTAATAAAATTCTTCATATCGATGAAAAAAACTTTCAAGTTACTCTTGAGCCCGGTGTTATTAATTACGTGTTACAGGAAGAAGTAAAAAAAATGGGGCTATTTTATCCCCCCGACCCGGCCAGTTGGGGTTCGTGCAGCATAGGTGGAAATATTGCGCATAGCAGCGGAGGACCAAAGGCTGTTAAATACGGAACCACACGTGATTATGTTTTAAATTTGGAAGTGGTGCTAGCCAATGGTGAAGTAATTTGGACCGGAGCCAATACTCTGAAGTACTCCACAGGCTATAACCTAACACATTTAATGGTAGGTAGTGAAGGTACTTTGGGTATTGTAACGAAAATAGTTTTAAAACTTATACCGCTTCCTATTCATGATTTGTTGATGCTTATCCCATTTGAATCGGCTGTTAAGGCTTGTGAAGCAGTAAATTCGGTATTTAAAAAAGGTATTATTCCAAGTGCTATGGAGTTTATGGAGCGAGACGCTATTGCCTGGAGTGCCCGTTTTTGTGGAGAACTTAGTTTTGAAATAAAAGATAATTGGCAGGCTTTATTATTGGTAGAGTTAGATGGAAACAATGTAGATATATTGCTCGGCGAATGCGAAAAAATAGCGGAGTTAATGAAAGAGTTTACCTCCGAGGAAATTTTGTTTGCGGATAGTGCAGAGCAAAAGACGGCCCTTTGGAAAATAAGAAGAAGGGTGGGCGAAGCGGTGAAAAGTAATTCGGTGTATAAAGAGGAAGATACAGTAGTTCCCAGAGCTGAATTACCGCATTTGTTGAGTGGGGTTAAGGCAATTGGGAAGAAATACGGATTTCATTCGGTTTGTTACGGGCATGCAGGCGACGGGAATTTACATGTAAATATTATTAAAGGCGATTTAGATGAAAAAATATGGAACGAAGAATTGCCAAAGGGTATAACAGAAATTTTTGAATTATGTAAAAAGTTAGGTGGAACAATTAGTGGAGAGCATGGTATAGGTTTAGTTCAGCAAAGATATATGCCCTTGATGTTTCCGGAGGTTCAACTTGAGTTAATGAGAAGTATTAAAAAGTCTTTTGATCCAAACGAAATATTAAATCCGGGAAAGATTTTTTATACTTTTTGATAATTAATCATCCAATTAATACCAAATTTATCCTGAAAACTTCCGTAATATGCCCCCCAAAACATATCTTGAATAGGGTGTTCTATAATACCACCTGCTGAAAGTTCATCAAACAATCTTTTAGCTTCTTCTCTGCTTTCAGGTTCTATTTGAATGTGTATGTTATTACCTTTTGATACGGTGAAGCCCATTTCTTTTGGGGCGTCCGTTCCCATTAAAATGTGCCCACCTAAAATGGGTAGTTCTATATGCAATACCATTTTTTTTACTTCTTCTGCCATGGGCGGATGATTAGGGGCTGTCGGCAAATCTCCAAACCGTTGAATGCCATTAATAAATTCTGATTTAAAAATCTTTTTGTAAAATGTAAAAGCTTCTTCGGTATTACCAGGGAAATTGAGATAAGTGGATACTCTTGCCATATTATTGGTTTTATTTTGTTTACGAAGTTTAAATTGTGCTTCAATATATTGGTCGAGGTTTTCAAGTCCGGCAGTGAATCCTTCTTTAAAGCCCATTTGAATAATGGTTTCAAGGTCGGCAAGACTGTTGAAGGTTAATAGAATATTCACTTGCGTCTGCTCTCCTAGGTCTATAAAATCATTTTCCCATTTATTTCTTGGAAGTGAGGTGTTGGGGTTTCCTGTCTCATCGGCAAAGCCATCTATAGCCGCAAAATATTTTTTTGGAATTATTTTTAAATAATCTGCCCTTGACCAATGTTTTTCATTGTTTGGTCCAACCATAGCATAGAGCCAATATCCCCCTTCTCTAAAATCCATGTATTTGGTTTCAGCTTTCCAAGGTGATGGTCCCCACCACTGGTCTAATATTTCTGCTTCTGTCCATGCAGCCCATACCAATTTTAATGGAGCATTAAATGACCTTTCTACTTTAATTTGCTTGTTGTTTTTGTCAACCGTGAAGTTGAATAATATGGTTTTATTCATTTTTTATTGTTTTTTAATTTTTCTAAAACATTATCTAATTGGTTAAAGCGTTTATACATTAAATTTTTAAACTGATTTAACCATTTTTCTATTTCATTCATCTTTTTTGTGTTCAGGTGATAATATATTTCTCTACCTTGCTGTTGTTGAACAACTACTTCACATTCAGAAAGAATTTGCAGGTGTTTAGAAATGGCTTGTCTGCTACTGTTAAAGTGTTCAGCAAGGGCGTTGGGTGTCATTGCTCCTACAGTCAATAACATTATAATAGCTCGTCTGGTAGGGTCTGCAATGGCTTGAAAAACATCTCGTCTGGCTTTCATTTTTATTTTATGCTACTATTTGGTTGCAAATATATATGCAATTATTTGGTTGAGCAAATTTTTTCTTACAAAAGAATATCTGTTAGGGATTTTATTTCTTATCCTAGAATTTATCTGCCTCTAATCTGAAAAAATTATATCGCTCCGAAATAGGTGTCAATTAATACCTCATCCATTTGATTAATTCTTTCCAGCTTGTTTTTTTTCCGTACATAAGAATACCGGTTCGGTATATTTTTGCCGAAAGCCAAACAGTGCCGATAAATGAAGCGTACAGTAGTGTTAGTGAAATAAGCACTTCTGTTAATGGCACACCACTCGTTATTCTAGACATCATAACAATAGGTGAGGTGAAGGGGATGATGGAACCCCAAAAAACCAAAGATGAGTCGGGATCGAGGATGGTTTTAGTTGAAATGAAATAGCCTGCCAGCAAAGGGAGCATAATAGGGGTCATAAACTGCTGCGAGTCGGTTTCGGAGTCTACTACACTGCCAATGGCTGCCAGTAATGAGCTGTAGAATAAGTACCCCCCAATGAAGTATAGTATAAAGTATATAAAAACTTCCGAAAAGTTGATTCGCTCTATTTTTTTCAGCACGTCAAAGACTTCCAGTTTGTCATCAAATTTTTCGAGTTCGTTAAAGTTTACGGTTATGCCTTGTTTTTTTACCAGTTCTTGCTGGGAGTCAAATTTTTCCATTTCGGCTTTAATATCTTTCAAAAATATTGTTGACAATAAGGAGGATAAAATAAGTGTGGTAAGTCCCATTACGATGAATTGTATAGTTCCTAAAATAGCTACACCTATAATTTTTCCCATCATTAATTGAAAGGGCTTTACCGAAGAGATGATAACTTCAACTATTCGGTTTGTTTTTTCCTCCATCACGCTTCTGAATACCATCATACCATACATTAAAATAAAAATCATCATAAAAGCTCCCGTAAAAAAACCGAATAATTGAAAGCTGGATTGTTCTTTGGGTTGCCCTTTTTCATCCACTTTTTCCATGATAAGTCTTACCTTTTGCCGGGCATTAGAAATAACAATAGGATCGATATTATTGGCTTTTAGTTTTTCTTCGTATACAATTTTCTCCATTTGCCCCTTGATGTATGTTTGAAAGGCAAAACCCGGAGATTTTTTATAAAACACCTTGGTGGCACCGTCTCCTCCTTCAATAAAATTGGGAGAAATCCATAGCAAACAGGTATATCCCTCTTGGTTAAACTTGTCTAACATGGTTTCCAACTTTTGGTTACTAAAGGTGAGACTTACGAAGTCATTTCCGGCTAATTTTCCTTCAAATAAGTGGGTTTCGTCAATTACCAGTACCTTTTGTTCGGTTTTTTCTGCTTGAGACATTTTTATGACAAAGGCCATAAAACCGGTAATTAGCAAAGGTGCCAACAAGGTCATAATAATAAAGGTTTTGTTGGTAATTTTGCTTTTAATCTCTCGCCCGATAATTAAAAAGAGTTTATTCATACAAAGTTGGCTTTATTCGGTATCGTACGTTTTGTTTAATACATTATCAGATTCTTTCCCCACCTTTAGTATAAAAATATCGTTCATGCTGGGTATTATTTCTTGCAACGATACTATTTCACAGGTTGGTAAAACAGCTTTTAGCATATCGTTTACCTTTAAATTGTTCAATAATTTTATCGTAAAAATATTTACATCTTCATCAGTTTCTTTTTTTAATACTTCAGCGCCGGCCCATAATGCGTTGGTAAATCCCATAACATTTCCTTTAAACGCAATTTTATAGGTGTTGGTACGGTAGTCTTTTTTAATATCCTTAACACGACCCTCCAGAATTTTTTCGGATTGATGGATAAGAGCAATGTTATCACACAACTCTTCTACGCTACCCATGTTGTGAGTTGAAAAAATAATGGTAGCTCCTTTGTTTTTTAATTCCAAAATCTCATTTTTTATAAGTTGTGCATTAATGGGATCAAATCCGCTAAACGGTTCGTCAAGTATCAGCAGTTCCGGTTCGTGCAAAACCGTAACAATAAATTGTACTTTTTGCTGCATACCCTTACTCAGTTCTTCAATTTTTTTATTCCACCAGCTTTGCATTTCAAACTTTTGAAACCAGTATTGCAGCCGCTTTTTTGCCTCGGCCTTGGTTAAGCCCTTTAAACGGCCAAGATACATAGCCTGTTCTCCTACGGTCATTTTTTTATACAAACCTCGTTCTTCGGGTAGGTAGCCAATTTGTTCAATGTGCTTGCCGGAAAGTGTTTCTCCTTTGAAAAAAAGATTTCCGCTATCAGGTCCGGTGATTTGATTGATGATACGTATTAAAGAAGTTTTACCGGCACCGTTTGGTCCAAGCAAACCAAAAACGGAGTTGGACGGTATTTCCATACTCACATTTTTAAGTGCCTGATGCTTGGCGTAATTTTTACTGACGTTTTGAATACTTAGAATAGACGACATTCTCCAAAGTTACTAAAGATTAACAGGATAAAGCCTAAAAATAGTATAAGCGGTTATATCAGTCCACATCGCTCACGCCACCGCTTACAATAAATTTCATTACCTCGGCCGCATCGGCATTTAGCGGTTTAATTTTGTTTTTTGGAACAATTAATAAACGGCCCGAGAGCGAGTAAGAGTAGGGCATATACACAGCCACTTTGTCTTTTAATTCCAAATGGTTTAAATCGTCGGCAGTTAAAAAACCTATTTCTTCTATATTGGCTTCCTGATTGATGGTTACCAGTACCGGTTGATTAAATTTTTTTTTATTTCCCATAAAGGCATTGGTAAAGTCTTTAATAGGCGAATAGATATGGCGGATAAAAGGCGCATGCTCCAACTTGTCTTCAATAAAGCTGAAAAAATTACTGAAAATATAGGAGGAGGCTAAAATTCCTAAAGCGGTAATTAAACCAATGGTTATTAAAAGTCCGAAAACCGTGTTTAAAAGGGGATTTCCGGCAATTCCAAAAAAGGAAAAGAGACCTGAAAAAAAATCAAATAACCACAGTACAATGGCAATGGTAATGGCCAGCGGAATAAACAGAATAAGACCCTGTATAAAATACCCTATAAATTTTTTCACAAAATAAAGTTACGAATGAAGGGACATAGTAATTTGTTAACCGCCATATTTTATTCATATAGAAATTAACATTTATGAACTACTTTTTCTTTATCTGTTCAATTTCTACATGCAAACTTTTCAGCATATTCATAATGCTGTCTAAATTTAATTCATCTTCCTTGTACTGACTCATATTTATAGAACAGGTGTACTCCCATAATTCGAGAATGTCAAAAAGTTTTACCTTATAGGGTGGGTAGGTTTTGTTATCTGAGTGTAATTCAACAGTTCCTTCTTTTTTATTTACATTATAAAGGCGCTTGTACGAAAGTCCGTCCTCTTTGGTAACAACAATATAGGTGTTTCCGTTTTTTATATCATCCAATCGCTCAACATATTTTCCAATCACAAAAGAGCCATCTTTTAGAGGAGGCATACTATCTCCGCGAATTGGGAATGCACGATGTTTTCCGGTTGGTAAAAAAGGCAATTTCATTTTTGGTAACTGTTCTACATACTCCGGGTCGGCATAACCCTTCAGGTAACCGGCACTGGCTTTTAAAGGGATGAGCTCAATCATATCATTCCCTTCTTGATCCAGCAGGATAGGAAATAGAATGCGATTTTTTCCAACCTTCATTAATCCATCCAGGTTCGTTTTTCGGAGGTCTCCTTTTACCAGGGCATCAATGGCTATATGAAAAAACTCCGAAAGCCTGATAAGAATGTCTATAGGAGGTTCATTTCTGCCCTCTTCGTAGCCTCCAATACGGCTTCTTGTAACTTTAAGTTCGTCGGCCAGCTGTTCTTGAGAAAGGCCCTTTAGCTGACGTAAAAAACGAATGTTATTGGCGATTTTACTCATTGCTATAATTTATAGCGTAAATATACTATTTTTTGTAGTAATATAAAAATGCCTTTTTCGAATTTGTTAAATGCGTACTGTTAAAATCTGTAAGTGTTTACGAAAAAGCGGATTGAAACTTCTCAATTACAGTCGGCCTGTTTATTTTTAAAGTTTTGTATGCTAAAAATTATGTTTAACATTGTGAATATTATAAAAAAATAAATTATGAAAAGAATGAAATTAGCCAAGTGGTTGGGATTATTTGCACTTCCTTTGCTTTTAGGCTCATGTGTGATATACTCCCGCCATTATACAACTGGTAATCCGGTTGGTACAAAAGAAGGTTTTATAAAGTCGAGGGTAATTGTATTAGATCAAGACATGGGTATAGGAGCTGCAGCTAAAAGGGGTAATATTACTAAAATTGCCACGGTAGATATTAAAGTATATGCCTCCGGATTATTTTCAATAAGAGTAACGGGTGAATAAAAATTATGAGTATGAAAAAAATATTTAAACAAGCAAGTTTAATTGCCGCATTGGCAATTTTTGCATCGTGTTCTGTTACCACGCCTTTGGCTGTTTCGCATGCGCCAATTGGTAACAAGGTTGGAACCTCATCAACCGTAGTTTTTTTAGGGATTCATTTTAACAAAAACTGGAGTGTGGCCGAAGCTGCTCATAACGGCGGAATTAAAGGCGGTGTTGCTACGGTTGATCATAAGCTAACCAACTACGTATTTTTTGTTAAACGCGAATTAATTGTGACCGGAGAATAAATTAAATAATAATAGAAATATGAAAAAGATATTTATTTTAATCATTGCAGCAGTTGCTTTTATATCAACTTCGTGTGTTACCCGTGTTTATCCGGGTATGGTTACTCAAGCATCTTCCGTAAAAACGGGCATTGCTTCAAAAAGAGTTTGGTTTGGAATAGCCAAAGATGTTGATGTAAGTATTGCCACAGCGGCTAAAAATGGTGGCATAAAAAGAGTAGCCACTGTAGATTACGGAATTAGATTCGGTTTCTTTAACAGAACCTATTTTACTAAGGTAACTGGGGAATAGATACACTGTAAACTTTCAGCCACAAAATAAAAGCTACCAAAAAGGTGGCTTTTTTTGTTGTATATTCGTATAAAACTTACGGTATGGTAATTCGTTTTCTACTTGTAATGGGGCTATGCCTTTCTTTTTCATTAAATATTTTTGCTCAGGATACAGTTTATGTAAATGGGGTTCCAAAAATTATGAAGAAGAAAAAATATGAAGACGCAGAAGGCTCTCCGTTGGAAAAAGATGATTATTTGATTGAAGTTTCCTACGGATATCCCTTCTCTCCCCTGCAAGAAGCCAGAATGTTTGGTGTTGGCTTAATAAATAATACCCGTGCCGGAAAAGTAGCAAGAAATACCAACCATTTATGTGCTCGACTGGATTATCAGTTAAACAGTGAAGTAAGTGTGGGTTTAGAGTTTACATACGCCTCTATGGAGTTTGATTATTTTAGAACCTACTCGGTGTATAACGGAACTTATACCATGCAGTATGATAGTTTATATGGTGCCAAGGCAACGAAGATTCGGTTTTTGGCAAAAATGGGTTATCATTTTAACATCAGCGACCGTTTAGATGCATTTGCTACTGCGGGCTTTGGTTACAAACAGTTTACCTACAGCAGCAGAGACCATTACTTAACAACAAACAATTTTGTAAATGAAATAATACCGGTTGCCGTAAGAGCCTCTGTGGGTGGGCGCTTTTTTTTAAATAAAAACCTGGCACTGCATGTGGAAGGAGGAATAGGCGGCCCTATAATGCAAATAGGGCTCAGTTTCAGATTCCATTCTACCGGCGGATACAGATAGCAACAATTAGTTTTTTTGTATTCAAGTTCTTATTTGTAGGAGGGTTTAATGTTAAAAGGGTTATTTTTCTTTAGCACTACCATTTTTGCATCAAATTTGGTATATTCGTTTTAGTTTTAAAATAACAAACATGAAAAACAAAATTATTACGTTTATGGCAGCCGGATTGTTTTTTTCGGCGCTTGAATTTGCAGTTGCCGATAATTCGGCGAAAAACAGCAGTTTTTTATTACAGCAAAGTCAAGTTCCCATTACGCATTTGTACGGTAAAAAACTGCAGGTTGGTCACCATACTAAAAATAAGGTAAAGGTAGGCCACAAAGGAACTGATTACGTAATGTTTAGTGAAAACGGGGATTACGTTCACAACTGGAACGGCATTGAAACCAAAGGGCGCTGGAGTTACGACCAAGCAAACAATGCGTTGGTTGTGGTTACCGGAGGGAGTAATACCTGGGTTATAAAAAAAGTTGAAGATACCAAACTAAGTTTGGAAAACGGGAACGAAGTTATTGGGCTATTTGTACCGGGCAAATAACACCTTTTCTATAAAAGTGAGATAATTTCTTCGCTTAAAGGATCTACTTTGCTTGGGAAAAATTTGATTATTTTTCCTTTCTCGTCAATTAGGTACTTACAAAAGTTCCAGCCTGGAGCCTCGTCTGTAACTCCGTTTTGTTCCTTATTACTTAACCATTGGTAAAGGGGATGCATGTCTTTCCCCTTTACACTTATTTTTTCCATCATAGGAAAAGTAACTCCATAGTTTTTTGTACAAAACTCTTTTATTTCTTCCGAGTTGCCTGGTTCTTGCCATCCGAAGTTGTTTGCCGGAAAACCAATTACTACCAGCTTATCTTTATATTTATCATACAGTGCCTGTAAATTTTTATACTGAGGGGTATACCCGCATTTACTGGCTACATTAACCAGGAGCATTTTTTTTCCTTTAAATTTTTCGAGCGTAGTTTCTTCTCCGCTTAATGTTTTTAGCTTAAAGCTATATATGTTATTGGTGGGGGGGTAGTATATGGCTGGCTTTGCAAAATTTTTCCAGCTTGCAATCAATAAAATTCCTAATGCAAGTGAAGCGATGATGAGAATTGTTTTCATGTTTTTGTTTTTTATTGAAACAAATAAGTAAGCAATTAGTTTAATGATTATTTTATGCCCTTTGCTCTTCGTACTGTTTCATGTACTCCATAGCTTTTTCCACCATTCCTGCACTACCAAGGAATAGGGGAGTGCGTTGGTGCAATTCGTGAATATCCAGTTCCAGAATCCTTTTTTTTCCATCCGTAGCTAAGCCACCTGCTTGTTCAACTAAAAAAGCCAGAGGATTACACTCATATAAAAGGCGTAGTTTCCCTTTTGGAGATTTGGTAGTAGTGGGGTATATGTATATACCACCTTTAATAAGGTTACGGTGAATATCGGCTACTCCCGAACCGATGTAGCGAGAGGTATAGGGTCTGTTGCTGGCTTTATCTTCTTCTTGGCAGTATTTGATATACTTCTTTACACCTTCGGGAAAATGGAGATAATTACCCTCATTGATGGAGTAGATGGTTCCATTTTTTGGCGTTTGTAAGTTGGGGTGAGAAAGACAAAACTCCCCAATACTGGGGTCTAGTGTAAATCCGTTAACCCCTTTTCCGGTAGTGTATAAAAGCATGCAGCTGCTTCCGTAAATTACATAGCCTGCTGCAACCTGCTCGGTTCCCTTTTGCATAAAATCTTCCATAGTGCCGGGACCGGAAAGACTTTTACGGCGGTAAATAGAGAAGATGGTACCAACAGATACGTTCACATCAATATTTGATGACCCATCCAAAGGGTCTATCGCAACTACATACTTGGCGTTTTTTGAAATTTCGGAATGAATGGGAATAATCTCTTCATTTTCTTCGCTGGCGATGGCGCAAACCTCGCCTCCGGCTTTAAAGGCAGCAATAAACTGCTCATTAGCAAAAACATCTAATTTTTTAACGCTCTCTCCCTGTACATTGGTATTTCCGGTTTCGCCTAAAATATCGGCAATGCCGGCTTTATTTACTTCTCTGTTCACAATTTTGGCAGCAATACCAATATCGCGCAGCAATCTGGAAAGCTCTCCTTTTGCATAGGGGAAATCTGCTTGTTTTTCGATAATAAACTGACCGAGAGTTTTAACGTTCATAGTAAAAAATTATAGGTAATCAAATGTAACCCGATGGGGGCAAAAAAAAAAATAAAGTTTTAGGTGGAAATTTAAGAATGATACTCTTCTTTTAAAAATTCTTTCCAATCACCCAAATTGGCTATTACCTGTAATTTTCGGTAAGCCTCATGAAAAGCCTCCTCATTTTCCTGTGCATTAAGGGTTTTAATGCGATACTTATCAAAATTAGCTAATGCAAAGCGCTCTTCGGCAGTTAGTTTATTTCCGCTATATTCTTTATCTCTCAGGTCATTTATGCTAACCGAAAAAGATTGCGAAGATTTTATGAAGATTTTATTTAAAAAATCTGTGGCCTTGCCCATGGTACAAATTTAGTTTACAGTATTCCACGTTAATTAAGGTGTAGTGGATGTTTCTAACAAATTTATGTTAATTGTATATTTGGGCTAATGAATCGAATTATATTGCTGTTGTTTTTTTGCGGATTATTTTTCTGCAAGATAGATTTTTGTGCTGCTCAGGTTAGCACTTCAAAGTATGAGAAACATTGGGCTATGAGGCATCCTATTGCTGCGATTAAAGTGAAGCGGATTTATAAAAGAGCCAAATTTCATTTGATAAATATGTGGGAATTGAAATATAAGTTAGATACCTTTTCGGTAGATGGCAAGTTGGATGCCTTTAGGCATATTTATTACATGGCAGCTTTTGCACAAAAAGTAAAGCCATCTAAAGTACGTAAACTGGGTATTGCTCATGAAAAAACAAATTATTTGCAATACATGAAAGGAAGAGGCAGTGGTGAAATATTGCCCGATAGTATGAGCTCGGTGATGGATTTACTGAACAACGATATTGGTATAAGGTTGGGGCGCGAAAACAGAAAACTTAATTACAAAGAATTGAAAAACTTGGTTATACAACATATATTAGACGGAAATGGTTACTATATGCTGTTTGACGAAAAAGGAAACTACCTTGCCTGCGACGGAAAAACAGTAATAAACAGGAAACAATACGTAAACGATTGGTATGTACCAAAATGTATGTTGGGCTTAAAGACTGTTCAGATAAGTGATTAATTCCCGTATTCGGAATAAAACTTAATACGCATTACCCGGATTTCTTCTTCGCTGTAGTCTGCTCCTCCAAGTTCTTTTAAAGCTTCGTCAATACTGTCGGTTTTACTGGTTTTAAAGTACTCCATCACTTCCTCTTGTTTTTCTTCATCCATTATTTCGTCGATATAATAGTTGATGTTTACTTTAGTACCCGAGGCAACAATGCTTTCAATTTCGTCTAAGAGTTCTTCAATACTTATATTTTTACTGCGGGCCATGTCTCTCAAACTAACTTTTCTATCTATGTTTTGAATAATGTATACTTTGAGTCCGCTTTTGTTTACCACAGATTTGATAACCATATCGCTGGGTCGCTCAATTTCATTTTCCTCAACATATTTTTTTATCAAATCAACAAATGGTTTTCCGTATTTAGTGGCTTTGCCGGAACCCACACCGCTTATTTTGGTTAGTTCCTGGATAGTGATGGGGTATTGAATGGCCATTTCTTCCAGCGATGTTTCCTGAAAAATAACATAGGGCGGTAAACCTTTGGCCTTAGCCGTTTTTTTAACTAAGTCTTTCAACATGTTATACAGCGTTTCGTCGGCAGCTCCGGCACCTTTTCCCGCCATGATTACATCATCTTCGTCTTTGTCGGTCCCGCTAAAATCACGGTCTTTCGTAAATTTTATACTGTGTGGTTTTTTCAAAAACGCTTTGCCTTTATCGCTTACTTTAATAAGGCCGTAGTTTTCAATATCTTTAGTTAAAAAGCCGTTCACCAAGGCCTGTCTGATAATAGCCTGCCAAAACTTCTCGTCTTTTTCATCTTCTATTCCCTTGCCCCAACTTTCAAGTTGGTTATGTTTGTAAGATTTGGCGGTGGCGGTAAGCGTACCCATGAGCACATTAATTACATCGCGCAGCTTGTGTTTTTCTTTCATTTCCAACACGCATTCAATTACAAACTCCAAGTCTTCTTTTGCTTCAAACTTTTGTTTTGGGTGTCGGCAATTATCGCACATTTCACCGCATTTTTTTTCTTCAAACTCCTCGCCAAAGTAATGAAGCAGAAATTTTCTGCGGCAGCTGCTGGTTTCTGCAAATGAAGAAGTTTCGGCTAGCATTTGTTTACCTATTTCCTGTTCGGAAATAGGTTTGTCTTTCATAAATTTTTCAAGTTTTACGATATCATCGTAGCTATAAAAGGTAATGCAGTTTCCTTCTCCGCCATCACGCCCGGCTCTCCCTGTTTCTTGATAATAACCCTCCAGAGATTTTGGAATGTCGTGATGGATTACATAGCGTACATCCGGTTTATCAATACCCATACCAAAGGCAATAGTTGCCACAATTACGTCCAATTCTTCCATCAAGAATTTATCTTGAGTTTTTGCACGCTCCTTAGCATCCAGGCCGGCGTGGTAGGGAGCTGCTTTTATTCCATTTACTTGGAGAAGCTGAGCTACTTCTTCCACCTTTTTTCTGCTCAGACAGTAAACGATACCGCTTTTTCCAACGTTTTGCTTGGCGTATTTAATAATTTCTTTAATTACATTTTGTTTGGGGCGCACTTCGTAATAAAGGTTCGCCCTGTTAAAAGAAGATTTGAACACTTGTGCGTTCTGCATCCCCAAGTTTTTTTGAATATCCTGTTGTACTTTTGGAGTGGCGGTGGCGGTCAGCGCCATTACCGGGATATTTTTTCCTACTGAATCTATGAGCGGGCGCAGGCGACGGTATTCAGGTCTGAAATCATGACCCCACTCCGAAATGCAGTGTGCCTCATCAATGGCAAAAAACGAAATCTTAAAATCTTTAAAAAAAGCAAGATTTTCTTCTTTAGTAAGTGTTTCAGGGGCAACGTACAATAGTTTGGTCTTTCCGTCGGTTACATCCTTTTTTACCTTTAAGGTATCTGCTTTATTAAGTGACGAGTTTAAAAAGTGAGCTATTCCGTCTTGGTCACTAAATCCACGTATGGCGTCTACCTGATTTTTCATCAGGGCAATTAAGGGAGAAACTACAATTGCCGTTCCTTCGCTCATAATGGCAGGAAGCTGATAGCACAAACTTTTCCCCCCGCCGGTGGGCATAATCACAAAGGTATCCTTCCCGTTTAAAATGCTTTTTACTATTTTTTCCTGGTTCCCTTTAAACTTGTCAAAGCCAAAAAAACTTTTGAGCGATTCTACGAGGTCACTGGTTTCTACTTCGGCAATCATTATTCTTATTGATTAAATTAGTGTTATTAATGAGTAAATTATATCCTTTTCCCTATAAAGTTATACAAAAAAAATCGAATAAAACAAAATAATTATATTGATTTATTGATTTTTTAGATGATTTGGCAAAAAAGCAAGACGATTAAAAAGTCAGAAATTGGGATTCATGTTTGGATAAATGCGAGCCAAAAAAAAGGAGGAAATAATTCCGTACAGCAAATAAAGATAAAAAGAGACTCCTCCGGTATCGTTAATAAGAATAAGAAAACATACTCTAAAAAAGAAAGAAGCCAAAAAGAGCAAAGCACCCCATTGTTTCATGTGCCATGCTCCAACCAAAGCCATAAATTGCATGGCAATAATGGTTCCGTAAACTGCCGGCACGGCCATTCCAATTTTTTTTATGGCCGGAGAAAACACATTAACAAACGAAAGTACAACCAGGATAAAACCTATTATACAAATCCAATTAATTATTTTTGGTCTTTTCATTTTTAATTGCTCCGAATGGCTTCAACAGGATCTAGTTGCGATGCGTTGTAGGAAGGAATAAAACCGCTGATGATACCAATCAGTACCGATATAGTAACACCCAGTACTACATTAGTTGCCGTTAAGGTTATTTCCATATCCAAAACATCGCTGGCCCCAAAGGTTATCAGATAAATGAGTAAAAGCCCAATAACTCCGCCGGTAACACTCAGGAGAATGCTTTCTGTTAAAAATTGTATCAAAATAGAATAGTTTTTTGCTCCGAGACTTTTTTGGATGCCGATGATGTTGGTTCTTTCTCTTACCGACACAAACATAATATTGGCAATACCAAAACCTCCAACTAAAATAGAGAAGCCCCCAATAATCCAACCCGCTTTGCTGATGATATCAAACATCATATCAAGACCCTGGCTTAAAAGACTTATCTCATTAAGAGCAAAATTTTCTTCGCTTTTAGGTTTTAACCTTCTTATGCTGCGCATAATTCCCATCAGTTCATCAGCCATTTCCAGGTTGGATATTCCGTCTTTGGCCTTAGCCAGTATAAAGGGATCGGCCATTTCTGAACGGGTATCCATAAATTTACGCCCGAAATTAAAAGGAATGAGTACTTGATTGTCCATACTCGCTCCCACCACACTTTCTCCCTCTTTTTTCATGCACCCTACAACTACTGTTCTGTAACCGGCTATTTTTATCCCTTTTCCAACAGCATCTTGCTCGCCAAATAATCCTTCTTTTACTTTATTCCCTATAATGGCAACCTGGTATCCGGCATCGGCTTCTGTTTGTGTAAAATAACGACCGGCTTCTATCTCAAAATTTTGGATTTTATAGTACTCGTGAGATATTCCCGAAATGATAACATTTTCTACACTATTAGATCCTTGTTTAACGACTTTTCGCGTACCCATTCTAAATGCAATGGCTTCGGTAGTTTTGCTCCGTTTAAGAAGTTCCTGCATTTCTTGGTATTGAGGCAATGGGCGGTTAATGTATCTCCACCAGGGATAATCTTCAGCAAACGACCAGGGCCATTTTTGAATGTATATTACATTGTTTCCGAGTGCCTGTACCGATTTACGAATGTTTAGCTCCAGACTATCCACAATAGTAAATACCAGAATGATAGCAAATATTCCTATAGTGATACCCAGCAAGCTCAGAAACGAGCGTAGCTTATTACCCGACAGAGCCTCCCAAGCAAAGCGGATGCTTTCTTTTAACAAATGCCACTTCATGCAATGGCATGAAGGTAAGTTTAAAAAATTGCTTTATTTTGTTTCCCAAAAGTTATTTTAACCGCCGGTGGAGTTTATTTCAAAAATATATTATTACTTTTATTCCGGCCAAAACAGAAGAGTAACATAAATTTTAAGCGCTATGAAAAAAATTATTAATACCCCCGACGCGCCGGCTCCTATTGGACCATATAATCAGGCCGTTATAGTAGGCGATACCGTTTATATAAGCGGTACCATTGCTATGGACTTGCAGAGCAAGCAACTAATTAAGGCTCCCATTAAAGAAGAAACAAAAATAGTTATGGATTATCTGGGTGCCATACTGAAGGCCGCCGGATGTACGTTCGATAATGTGGTAAAAACCAGTATCTTCTTAAACGACATGAACAATTTTGTGCATGTAAACGAGGTTTATGCCAGCTATTTTAAGGGAGATTTTCCTACCCGGGCAACCATTCAGGCAGCGCGACTTCCTAAAGATGCCAATGTGGAAATAAGCTTGGTTGCTAAATTGTTTTAAATAATTTAGATTTCGACCAAAGGCCGTTTTTTTTTTACGAACTGTTTGTTTTATTGTTTTATTTATTAATTTTACTCTACTAAATTAACTGAATAAAACAATGAACATTTTTGTCAGCAACATCAGTTTTAAGGTGCGGGAGCCCGCCCTTGCTGAACTTTTCTCGGCTTATGGCCAGGTAACCAATGTTAGGATAATAAAGGACAAGGAAACCAGAAGAAGTAAAGGCTATGGATTTGTAGAAATGGCCAATGATGATGAAGCCCGTGCGGCAATAAATGCCCTAAACGGAACTTCTCATTTTGAGCGTTCTATTGTGGTAGCCGAAGCAAAAGGAAAGAGAGAATTTAATAACAATGGCTCAGAATCAGGGAATATACCTTCAGAAAATTCTGCCTCCTCTGAATCCTAAGTAAAGTTTTATACAATATGCCCCTTTACCCGTTGCTAAAAAATGCAACGGGTTTTTTATTCACAATTACTTTATAAACACTCATTTTTGCCGGAGTATTCATTAACTTTAAAATCCTATTTTTTACATTTTGATACCACGCGAAACAGTTGATAAAATAATAGATTCGGCTCGGGTTGAAGAGGTAATAGGAGAGTTTATTACCCTAAAAAAACGCGGAGCAAATTATCTCGGTTTGTGTCCTTTTCATGGCGAAAAGACACCCTCTTTTACGGTTTCGCCGGTTAAAGGAATTTACAAGTGTTTTGGCTGCGGAAAGGCAGGAAGCAGCGTAAACTTTGTAATGGACCACCTTAGCCTAAGCTATCCGGAGGCTTTAAAATGGTTGGCCGCAAAATATGGTATTGAAGTTCAGGAAAAGGAGGTTAGCGACGAAGAGAAACAAAAACTCAACGAACGTGAAAGTTTATTCATTGTAATGAAGTTTGCCGCCCGCTATTTTGAGGATTATATGCATCAAACTGACGAAGGAAAATCTATTGGGCTTGGATACTTTAAAGAGCGTGGTTTAACTAATGATATTATTGCTAAGTTTCAACTAGGTTATAGCGGAGAAGAACGTTCTGCCTTTACCCGTCAGGCCATAAAAGCCGGTTACTTACCTGAATATTTGGTAAAAACGGGTATGTGCATTCTCAGTAACAGGTACGTAGAAGGAAATTCTATTACGGAAAATGACTTATTTGACCGTTATACCGAAAGGGTTATGTTCCCCATTCACGATTCCGGGGGTAGGGTGGTGGCTTTTGGGGGAAGAACATTATCTACCGATAAAAAAATTGCCAAATACATTAATAGCCCCGAAACGGAAATTTATCATAAAAGTAAAATTTTGTACGGCTTGTGGCAAGGTAAAAAAGCCATTCAGCAAAATAACCTTTGTTACCTTGTTGAAGGGTACATGGACGTAATAGCCATGCACCAAGCAGGTATTGAAAATGTGGTGGCATCCAGTGGTACTTCATTAACCGTGGAACAAGTTAAGGCCATCCATCGTTTTGCTTCCAATGTGGTTATATTATACGATGGAGATGATGCCGGACAAAAAGCCAGCAGCAGAGCCATTCCTTTATTGTTGGAAGAGGGCTTAAACGTAAAACTACTTCAATTTCCGGATAATCACGACCCTGACTCTTACAGCAGATTGGTGAGTCCGGATGAGTTTTTGTTATATCTAAACAATAACGCACAGGATTTTTTGTTGTACAAGGCCAATTATGCCGGCGATGAGGGAAAGCGTGATCCAATAAAAAAAGCGGAATTGGTAAAAGAAATGGTGCAGCTCATTTCATTAATTCCAGATGCCATAACCCGAAGCGTGTATATTAAGCAATGTGCCGATTCCATGGAAATGGCTGAGCAGGTTTTGCAAACCGAAGTAAATAAGTTGCACAGAAAAAACACTCTGAAGGGTAAAATACAAGATATTACAGAGGCAAAAGAAGAACATACCGATATAGCAGTTGATGAACCGGACAAACAGCAGCATAACACGCAGGATTATTGGTTTGAGGAAGAGGAACTCCTTAAATTGATGATGAGTTACGGAAATATTATAATTTCGGTCGATGCCGAACCGGGAGAGAATCAACAGCAAGCTCTTGAATTAACCGTTTGCGAGTATGTAATATTTGAACTTTGGAGAGATGAAGTAGAATTTAAAGATCCGGTACACCAAATGATACTCGACGAGTTTATTGCCGAATTAGACAAGGGCGAATTACCTTTAATTTCTTATTTCATTAATCATCATAATCCCGCTATAAGCACTTTTGCATTGAACAATTCTCGGCTTAATTACGAACTTAGTCCAAAATGGGAAAAGTTTGGTGTATACGTAGGCGATGAAAAAACGGAAATTAAAAAAGCCGTTTCTCACTTATTGCTCAGTTTAAAAGAAAAGTATCTGAGCATAACTTTAGCGGAGTATAAAAATTCTTTGAAGGTTATAAGTGAAAACGAGCTTATTGAAGTTCAGAAAAAAATTATAGATCTTGAAAAGGGAAAAATCAGGGTAAACAAACTACTTGGAAGAGTTGTTATAAAATAAACAAGCATGAAAAAACTTTCTTTTACTATATTGTTGTTAAACTTGGTTACTCACCTTTTTTCGCAAAACCTTATTTCCTCAGGCGCTTATATCCAAACCTGTATCCAAAAAACAAACTGTTTTTCTGTTAATAATAATGCATATTTGTTTTACGACGAGAATCAAGAAGAATTGGTGTTAAAACTGGATTTTTCTCGCGTAACTTCCGGAAAAGATACCATAGACGATTGGTTGGATGATTTGGAAGGAACCATTCTTTATTTTATTGCACATTTTAATAAAAGTGAGTTTCAGATGTTGAGTAATAATAATGCCAAGACGTATAAACTGTATGGTAAAATATTTTTTAATGGTATTGTAAACAATCACGTAACCGAGCTAACTCTTTTTCAAACAGCAGAAAACAGTTTACTTACCAGAAATACTAACGAAAATATGTATGATGTATTTAAGGTTAACTTTGGATTTAGTTTTTCGCCGAAGAATTTTAAAATTCATAAAAGGCCCCATCATTTGAAAAAACAAATTACCATAGGTGTAGCCGCCGGAAGGGTAAACCTTTTGAAGCCCGAATTCAGACATCTTCTAAAAGATATTGAGTTTATACAAAGATAAAGCAGTACTCTCTTTAACCCTTTTATTAATTAAGTATCTGCGTTGATTAAAGTTCCATGTTAATCCGGCAACCATTCTACCAGCCGATCGCAAATTTCCGCTTTCGGTTTTTTGAAATATCGTTCGCTGAAAAGTAAGATTAATGGCTAAGTTTCCAAAAAACAAATCTGTTCCCAGTCCCATCATATACTCATTCATTCCGGTGCCTTTCATCTTTTTATTCATTACATAAAGTCCGCTTGTATACTCATAATATCCGTTGATGTTTGGTATTATGCTCATTTTTTCTATATTTATTTTATAAAACAAAGAGTGATTTAAAGTAAAACTGTTGCCAAGTTTTTCTTTATAGTAATTTTGACCATTAATTTTATAAGCCATATTACACATAGCTCCCCATTTTTTCAGCCCTAATAACCAGGTGGTATAAACAAAATAATCAACTGAACCTGTTCCGGGTTGCATTAAAAAAGGTAAACGCTTTCCGTTTTTATCGGCTGCATAGTAATTGCCTGAAGGTATTTTAAATCCTGCTCCCGCAATTAAACGTTGCTTCCATTTTTTTTCGGATGACGGTTGAAAGAGATGATAACCAATGAAAAAACTGGGGTCGTTAAATCCGGTGTGGTTAATCAGCAAACTATCTTCTTTACTTTTATTTTGACTAAATCCTAAGAAGGCATTTAACTCAATTCGCTTATGAATGAAGTATTTTAAACGCAATTCAAGTACTTTAAATGTTTCATAATCTCTGCTGCTGTAGGTTCTTGGAATAGAATCATTTCCGTGCTCATGTTCTCCATGCTGCATTTTGTATGCTCCGGGGACAAACATTTTTGAATAGCGCTGATAGTTTCGATACCCGTTGAAGGCGCGATATCTATGTATAATACCAACGCTGCTTTGGTTATCGTAAGGTACTATACCCATAAAACAACCACATACATCGCAGGCATAACAACTTAAGCCAAGCCATAGCAGGGCTATAGTGTAGTAATTTTTCATTTTTGTTCGAGTAGAAAAAGTAGCCGGATTACGATTAAATCCGACTACTTTTTTAATTTAAAGAAAGCTAGTTGTGTACGTGATCAAAGCTAAACATTTGTGCGTAGTTATCTGCTATTTTCTTAGCGTTGGCACCGGGCATATGAATAACATTAAGGCTTGCAATACTTATGGTATGCGTGCCTGTAAACCACTTTAACACATCCGATTTCAAGTGTACTTCAGGACTTGCAGAAGCGGTTACATTAGCTGTTTCTGAACCAAAGCCAATAGTAACATTTTTAAGCACATTATTTGTTCCCGAAAAACCACCTATGTGATACATAATTTTTTTATTGGTAGCGGTAGATTGAGGTGAGTTTCCTTCCAATTTGGCCATAATGTATCCGGTACTCCAGCTCCAAAACATATCAGAAGGCGCTAGGTCTCCATCCTGTGCTCCGGAAACGTTCCTTGTTGAGTCTACTCCAATTATAAAGCTGATGGCTTTGTAATTGGCAATAGGAACACCGCTGATGCTGATTTTGTTTTTACCCGCAGTATTATGGTCTATTTTATAGTAGCTGTTAGGCACGGTATACACGCTATTATCTGTTTTAGTAAGCTTAACATTACTTATATAATAGCGGAAAATAGAAACATTAAACGTGTCGCTGTTGGCATTTGTATATGTTTGTGTGCCAATACTAAGGCTGTTTGTTCCTGCTACGGCTTCAAATTCTACTTTTATGGTTCCTGTTGTGGGAGCAGGATTTGTGGGAGCAGGAGCGGGCCCTTTGGGCTCTTTTTTACAGCTACCGAATATAGCGGCTGTTAATATGATAGAAAAGATAAATGGTTTTATTGTTTTCATGTTGTTTAATTTTTTTGTTTTTAATACGATTAATTTAAAAGCAATGCAGTGGTGTGTATATCAATATCATTGAATACCACTTTTTTAGTTTAATACAAATTTTGAAAAGGGTAGATTATGAGCTTGGAGGATGAAAAATATCCGAATAATAACCCGAAAGGTCTGATTTTGCTTTGTATGGGATATATGCCAAGGCTATACCGTTAAGCAAGGGGTTTTTGTGAAGTACAGATATGAAAAACGAATCATTTTCCGATTTTTCTTTGATAGGTTCTTGTTTGTTTGCCGGACTGTTATTGTCTTCTTTTTCAATTTTAACGAGTTCTTTTTCCAGATGGCAGGAACCTTTACAGCAGTTATCTTCAATTTCTTTTTTTTCGCAAAGATTTTCGGCAATATATTCTCTGTTTACTTGAAAGTTAAGTATTACATATATCCTGTTTCCCAGTTGAAACACAAAAGAAAATAACAATAAATATATGCCAACAATTTTCAAGCTATTTGCAGCAGTGCTTTTTCAATACGCTTAATAGTTTTTTCTTTTCCAAGTAGGGCCAATACATCAAAAAGCTGAGGACCACCCGCTAAACCGGTTGTTAACACACGAAGCAATTGCATATCGGGTTTGCTATTATCAACAGGTTGTAATGATTGAAATGCTTCCTGCAAGCTTTGAGCATTCCATTCGTTTAAAGATTTTATTTTTTCTACGAATGAGGTGAGGATAGAACGGGAAGCAGCGCTCCATTTTTTTTGAAGTACTTTTTCGTCGTACTGTTCAGGTTCTTGAAAAAGGAAAGAACCATGTTCCCAAAATTCATGTACAAATCTTGCTTTTTCTTTAACCAGTCTGCAATATTCCTCCAAAAAAGCATCGGGTGCCTCGTAGCCTTTTTCTTTAAGGATGGGTTTAAATGCTGCAGCCAGCTCTTTATCTGATTTCTTTCGCAGGTATTGTTGATTAAACCACTTTGCTTTTTCCGGGTCGAATTTGGCTCCACTTTTCCCTACACGTTCAAAATCAAATATGGCAGCCATTTCTTCCAGGCTGAAAATTTCCTGGTTGTTACCCGGATTCCATCCCAGCAAAGCTAAAATATTTACGAAAGCCTCCGGATAATAACCTGCTTCGCGATATCCGATAAAAGGTTCTGCTTCTCTTGGGTCTTTCCAGCTTAATGGGAAAACGGGGAATCTGGATTCTCTTTTGGATATTTTACCGTTACCATCCGGGTTTAATATCAAAGGAAGATGAGCTAACTTAGGCATTTCATTTTCTAAACCAAGATATCGGTATATGAGCACATGTGAGGGAGCACTTGGAAGCCATTCCTCTCCTCTAACGGCATGACTTATTTTCATTTCTATGTCATCTACTATATGAGCTAGATGATAGGTAGGCATCCCGTCGCTTTTTAATAAAACTTTATCATCTATTTGAGAGCTATTAACAACCACCCAACCTCTAACGATGTCGTGAAAACGAATTTCTTCATTTCTGGGAACTTTGAGGCGAACTACATAAGGAGTTCCGGCTTCTATCAGTCGAGTTACTTCTTCTGCGCTAAGTGTGAGGCTGTTCCTCATATTTTGCCTCGTAACGGCATTGTACTGTGGGGCAACTACTTTGGCAGCTTCCAGCCTTTTACGCATTTCTTCCAGTTCTTCAGCAGTATCAAACGCATAGTAGGCATATCCGCTTTCAATGAGTTTATCGGCATATTTTTTGTATATTCCGCTTGCTTTGCGTTCGCTTTGGCGGTATGGCTTGTGGGGGCCGTCTCCAAAACCAACTCCCTCATTCGGGGCAATTCCGCACCATTTTAACGCTTCAATAATATACTCTTCAGCACCTTCTACAAATCGTGTTTGGTCGGTATCTTCAATTCGCAAAATAAAATCTCCGCCATGTCTCTTGGCAAATAAATAATTGAATAAGGCTGTACGCACACCTCCCATATGCAAGCCCCCTGTTGGGCTGGGAGCAAAGCGTACTCGTACTTTTTTGTTCATAGGGTGCAAAGATAGGAATTTTCGATACTCTATTTTATGAGTTCTGCCTGTTTTTTGATGATAATTTTCTTTTGTAAATGCTCATTTTTTGAGCATATTTACTGGTTAAACCCCAAAAAGCATATGTGTAAAAAGTTGATTTTTCTGTTTGTTTTAATCGTATTAATTGGTAATGCCCAGCAGGAGTATTTGCAATATCGTTCGTCGGAAAACACCCTATACTGGAAAAATAGAAAACCATTTGAAGGATATTGGCAGCAAGATGTGCACTATAATCTTAAAGTTAGTTTAGATGACGAGAAAGATATTATTACCGGAGAAGAAGAGCTTATATACTGGAATAACTCACCTAAAAAATTGGATTTTGTTTTTTTTCACCTTTATAGTAATGCACAATGCAAAAATTCTTATCTATCTGACCTTTATAAAAACAATGGCTATAAGTTAAAATACGGTAAATACCGCGAAAAAGACTTGGGTACGACGGTAGAATCTGTAGTGGAAAACGAGATTCCCCTTAAAACCGAATTGGACAATACTATTTTGAAAGTATGGCTCAGCAAGCCTTTGCTACCGGGAGACTCGGTTGTACTTAAGATTAATTTTAAAACCTATTTTGATAATGAAGCCATTCGAAATCGAATGAAAATGTTTAACTCGTTTGGAAGCAAACATTATGATATTGTTCATTGGTATCCGCGCTTAGCCGTTTTTGATAGAAAATTTGGTTGGTGCACCGATCAGCACATGGACCATGAATTTTACGGAAATTTTGGTTCTTATTATGTCGAGTTTACTCTTCCGAATAATTATATTATTGATGGAACAGGGGTAATGG
Organism: uncultured Akkermansia sp.; assembly: GCA_964585565.1. Lineage (GTDB taxonomy): Bacteria > Bacteroidota > Bacteroidia > B-17B0 > Aurantibacillaceae > Aurantibacillus. The sequence continues at coordinate 141,977 of CAZPEC010000004.1, forward strand.
TGAATGAGGCAGAAATGCTTCCGCCTGATTTGCGAAAAAAACTGGATATTTCTAATTTCCTCACTAAGCCTTTTAATTCACCCCCAAGTACGATTATTGCAAAAGATGGAAGTAAAAAAACATGGAAATTCAGTTCTATAAATGTGCACGATGTAGCCTATACCGCCGATCCGAATTATCGAATAGGAGAAGCTAAGATTAACGGTATTCGTTGTATTGCCTTGGTTCAGGAACCTCATGCAGCAGGTTGGCATAATGCGGCAGATTATCTCACAAAAATTATTGAAGTAAACAGTCATAACATAGGCCCCTATCATTATCCTAAAATGATAAGTGCCGACGCACGCGACGGTATGGAATACCCCATGATTACTTTAAACGGGGGATGGGATCCAAATTATCGCGGGCTTTTTATTCATGAGCTTACGCATAATTGGTTTTTTGGTATGGTAGGAAGTAATGAAACCTACAGAGCATTTTTAGACGAAGGATTTACCCAATTTTATACTGCCGATACCTATCAGTTTATCGAGGGTCCTTTTGATATTAAAGAAACAGCTGGCAAAAAAGGATTAATGAATAGGTATGTAGACGAATATACTGCACCTGTTAAGATTTTGGATGCAGAAGTGTATAATCCGTATTACATATACAACGTTATTCGTGATGAACCTGTGCAATTAAATACTCATAGCGATGATTTTAACGGGGGAATAAGGCATGGGGGAGGCTATAGCCAGGTATACTTTAAAACAGCTACCATGCTAAAAAACATGGAGTATGTTTTGGGTAGGGCTTTGTTTGATGAGGCTATGCAATATTATTTTAATAAATGGAAATTTTGTCATCCTTATCCGGAGGATTTTAGACAGGCCATTGTGGAATATACCGGAGTAGATTTAAATTGGTTTTTTGACCAATGGTTGGAAACAACTAAAACGATAGATTATAAAATTTCACGAATTAAAAATAAAGGTAATGGATTGTATCACATTACTTTTAAACGAAAGGGGGAGATGCAAATGCCCATTGATTTTGCCGTAATTGATGCCAATGACTCAGCCAGACACTATTACATACCCAACACTTGGTTTGAAAAACCAACATCGGCCACGGTTTTACCCAGATGGATAGGATGGGGACCAAAATTAAAAACAACTTACACAGCCACTGTTCAGATAAATTCAAAAATTAAAAATGTAATTATTGATCCCAGCAAGCGTCTGGCCGATATTGACATGACAAACAACCTTAAACATGGTAGAGTTAAAATAAGATTCGATTCCAAAGTGTATAATCCGCCTAACTGGAAACAGTACGATATGCGCTTAAGACCCGCACTATGGTACAACGGCTACGATGGTTTAAAGGTGGGAGCTGCATTAAGTGGAGATTATCTTCAAACAAAACACGTATTTGACCTTACGGCTTGGTTTAGCACAGGTTTTTTGCAATCGTATATAAACAGTAATGACAGGATTAACCGTTTTAATCCTTTGTCCGTTGTGTTTAATTACAAAACATCAACTAATCGCTTCATTCGTAAGTCGGCTGTTTATGCTCAGTTAAAATCACTGGATGGATTAGACGGGGCTACCGTAGGCTTTGAAAAAAGAAGTAACCATAACAAAACACGTTTTTATACTCATTTTAAAATGATGTATAGAGATATGCCTCAGGATATGGTATATCTTATACACAACAACGAATGGAGCTACAGAAAATGGAACAATGCCATGCATGCAGGATTTGATCATAATTATCTATATCGAAGGGGAGATGGAGCAATTAATTTTAATATTCGCTCATCGGCACTTACAAATGATTATGATTTTTCTGCTGCTTCTTTTTCTTGTGTAAATCATAATCGATTGGGTAAAATAAACGTAAATACTCGGCTGTTTGCTCAACTCGGTTTTGGAACCAGATTGCCATCGGAAAGCATGCTTTTTGTATCCGGAGCTAATAATGAGGAGTTGATGGATAATAAATATACTCGCTCATACGGTTTTGTTCCCAGGCATTGGGGAAATTATGGAGACGTAACGGGACATTTTACTGCAGGCGGGGGGCTTAACTTGCGCGGTTATTCCGGATACCTGTTGCCCGAGTTAAACCCTGACGGAACTTATTCATATAACTACAAAGGCACTACCGGAGGATCGTTCAGCGCCGAGCTGGAATTTGGAAAATTGTTTGGTTTTATGAGTCCTGCCGCTGTGAAAAGAACTATGCGTTTTGAACCTTATTTATTTGCAGATGCAGGTGTTATAAATACCAACAGACCGGGAACGCCTCTAGTAATGAGCAGCTTACTAATGGATGCCGGAGCAGGAATTGCCTTAAATATTTTTCGCTGGGGGCAGTTGAGTGGAATAAAACCTTTGGTGATAAGGCTAGATATGCCATTTTTCATAAACAGACTTCCTTATGCCGAGAAAGATTATATTCAGTTTCGTTGGATGATAGGCATTAACAGAGCTTTTTAGTTTCAAAAATTATATTATAGCATCTTTTGCCTTATTTAAATATGTTGCGCTTTCCAATCCTTTGTTTAGCAGTAAATCTAAAATGCTTAAATTAGGTATAAACGGAAATTTTCCCGGAAATGATTGATAGTAGGTCTTAGTAAGACATTTTTTTATCGATTCGTGTATAATTTCTTTCTTGGGATGTAAATTTTGAATTAGCTGCAAATTTGACGGAGTAATAGGTTCATTTTCTGTACTTAAATCAAAGTTTATTTCTTTTTTTAACACCCTGTAAACCCAATGAAGTTGTTTAAGGTTATACTGCACTAACGAATCTTCTTTCATCTGATAAAATGTACTGAGTTCGTCCTCAAAAAATTCAAAATAAGGAGCTTTTCCGTAGGCGCTTTTAATGGCACGCCAATGGTTTTGTTGCCATCTTTCTGAATAAGAAATTCTTATCTCACTAGTTTTGTCGTAATTTCCGTAATGTTTAAGCGGTATGCTTAGTTTAATTACTCCATTTGCGCTTAGTATGTGGGTTCTGTTTCTGTAACTTTGTTTGATAAAACGTTCTCCGCTCCATATTATAACTTTTTCTGTATTGAGCAGGTAAAAAAAATAATGCAGGTTAGGCCAGTATGCACTAGTTAGTATCAATTTTTTTCTTTTTTATATTAAACCAAACAACCCCCTTTATTTTTTTTTCGGGAAGCAGGCCCCAGTACCTGCTGTCAATGGCATTGTCACGGTTATCTCCTAGCACGAAGTAGTAATTTTGCTTAATGGTGTATATGGAGTCTTTTTTACTATTAATATACACGCTCCCATTTTTTATTTCCAGCAAATTATTTTCGTGCCGGCTTATTATGCTTTCATATAATTTGGCAGAATTAGTGTCTAATTTGATTATGTCGTCTTTTTTTGGAATATAAATTGGGCCATAATTATCGGCATTCCACTCATAAAAGTCATATTGGGGAAATATACGAGGGTCAAACACATCCTTTTTTTCTATGCGTAAATCAATTTTTAGGATCCCCTTTTTAGTTTTAAGTATTTGAAATTCTTTTTCAGATAAAGAACAAGAATACTTATTGTTTCGCGAGATTTGAACGGCATCTGAGATGTGTAGTGTATCAAAAAAATGTTCTATGGCGAATCCGGAATCAGCGTGAATGATATAATTGTGTCGTTGCTCCCAAGTGGGCTTTAATTCCTGTTTGCTTATAAATACTTTTTTGTTTTCTATTAATACACAATCTCCCGGAATAGCTATGCACCGCTGGACAAAATAGCTTCGATTATCCTCCTTTTCTTGATAGGGATTTGAAAATTTGATAATGTCATTTCTGTTTATTCTGTTCCAAAATTTTTTTATAAGCACGATATCACCTGCATGAAAAGTGCCACTCATGTCGTGACTGTTAATCTGGGTAATTTCGACTATAAAAGTTTTGACAATAAAAAGTAAAAGCAAGGCAATTGTTCCATATAGAAACCAGGAAAAATCTTTAATATATTGCCTGATAGATTCTATGATGTTGCTTTAGCTGTTTTTTCTTTTCGTTTTCGGTTCCAGCGGGTTAAAGCCCATATAATAAATACGGCAGATAGGAAAGGAATTTTAATGGAAATAAGATTCCCATCATCTACATAGCAAAGAAAGCGATTCCAACGATATTTTCCTTCCTTACTATTTTTGAAAAAACTTTTTAGAAAAGAAGCGCCGCTTACCGGGTTATTGTCTTCGTATTTTACACTAAGCCAAACAAAAAAAGGAGAGCCAACAACGTGATCAAAAGGAACCATGCCCCAGCTTCGGCTATCAGCACTATTGTGTCGATTATCTCCCATCATGAAATAATAATCTTGTTTGAAGGTGTATGATGTGATGGGTACTCCATCATACAAAACCTGATTTCCTTTTACACCAACTTGATGTATGCCATTATCGTAGGTGTTTAGTATCTTTTCGTACAAACAAATGTTGTGAGTATCTATAGGAATAGTTAATCCCGCTTTGGGAATAAGCAGGGGTCCAAAATTATCGTTATTCCAGGGATAAGAAGGGTGATGCGGGAAAATAGTTATTTCACCCTCTCCGGCTTTATCAATTTTTCTTTCAACAGATACTACCCCTTCCAGTTTAGCAACTTCTTCGGCTACTTTGCGTGTCATGTTGAGTTCATACACAATGGTGTCTTTAGAAATTGCGGCAACTCGGGCCTCGGTTGCATAAATATCAAATTTATCAAGTAATTTCAGGTTAGACAAAACAACTCTACCATTTTTGGGATTAATGGTTTCATCTCCAAATACCCTGTTTATACTTTTAACGTAATAAAAGTGCTGGGCATTTTCGGGCATGGGTTGTAACTTGTCATTTATATAAATTTCCCCGTCTTTTATTTCAAATTTATCACCGGCAATAGCCACGCATCGTTTAACGTAGTGTTCTCGCTTGTCTACCGGTCTTCCAACAATAGGGCCAACTTTTCCTCGATTAAGCGGATTGGTGTTGTTAGGGTTTTGCATATAGCGCCAGGCGGCATCCAGGTAATAGTTTCGATCTTTAGGAGGTTCACCTCTTTCTTTTTCAGTACGCTCTATGTTGTATGCAACAATTCGTACGGCGTTGTAGTAACTAATGTCTTGCATATTCAGCAAAACGGTATCTCCATCCGGGTAGTTAAAAACTACAATATCGTTGTTTTCCACTTTCCCAAATCCGGGCAACCTAAAATATGGCAACTTTATCCACTCTAAATATGATTTTGTATTGAATACCGGCATAGTGTGGTGTGCAAAAGGGAAGGAGAGTGGTGTTTGTGGTATTTTAGGGCCGTAGGCAAATTTATTTACGAATAAAAAGTCGCCCACCATTAATGATTTTTCTAATGAGGAGGTAGGTATGGTAAAAGCTTCGATAAAGTATCCACGGATAATAGAGGCAGCTATTACTGCGAAGACGATGGGATCAACCCAGTTCTTGATAATTTTGCTGGGTTCTTTTTTAAACTTGTCTAAACCGATAAACTTTGCCGTTGGGTCTAATCCCAGTTTAACGAAAAATACATAAGGTAACAGGCTGGCAAACCACAAATCGTTATTGGATGGCTTATTAAAGGCTCTTGCTGTATTAAATCCGTAAACACCGTACATCAAAATGTTAACACCCGGAACTACCATGATGAGGCACCACCACCAAGGTTTTTTTAAGAGTTTGCTTAGTTCGAAAAAGTTATACACAGGAATCCATGCCTTCCAGGCAGGAGTACCTGCTTTTTCAAACAATTTAGATAGCCCGAAGAAGGAAGCCAAAACGAGAACCAGAAAGATTAAATTGCCCATAGTTGGAATAATGGGTAAAAATACAATTTATAATGTTGCCTTAAAAGCGTCGTTTTTGATTTAATTTTTTTTATCGAAAAAAGCTTCTTTCCTGAAAAAATCCCAGATAGGATCTGTTATTAATGGCATTGCCTCTATAGTAATTGTTTCTTTTTTTACCGGGTGAGTAAATTCTAATTTATAACTGTGCAGATGAATAAACCCACCTTTGTTGCTTCTTTCGAAACCGTATTTTAAATCGCCTTTTATTGGGCTTCCGATGGCGCTTAGTTGACTTCTTATTTGGTGATGCCTTCCGGTATGAAGATTAATGAGTAGTAAATGATATCGGTCGGATGAGAAAAGGAGTTGATATTCCAGAACAGCCTCAAGGGAGTTTTTTACAGGTTTGCTGTAGGCTTTACTGAGATTGTTTTTTTCATTTTTTACTAAAAAGTGTTTAAGCGTATCGGATGTTTTTGTTGGTTTATTTTTAACAACAGCCAGATAGTATTTTTTTATTTGCTTATTTCTTAATTGTTCGTTTAACCGGCTTAATGCTTTACTTGTTTTTGCCATAATAATAAGTCCGCTTACCGGTCTGTCGAGTCTGTGTACCAAGCCGCAAAAAACATTTCCGGGTTTTTTGTCTCTTATTTTGATAAAGTTTTTTACTTTTTCAGTAAGAGGAATATCTTCTGTTTTATCGGCCTGAACAATTTCGGATGGAAGTTTATTTATAACCATCAAATGATTGTCTTCATAAACAATTTGTTCCGGATAAACGGTAGTGTTATTTGGTTGAATGTTCAAGTTAGCGTATTCCGGTTTTGGTTTTTTTTCGTGCCGGTTTAAAAATATCGTTCAGTTTATATTCAATTCCTTTACTGGGAGAGTCTGCCGGAGATAAAGCCAACGTACCATATGAATCAATCAAAAAATAGGCTTCCGTACCTACAACACTATATAGTTCCCGGGCTGTTTGTTTTAATCCGCCTACTTGGTTGTACCATATTGGCCAATTATATTTCGGATTGTCTTTCAGGTATTTTTGATATATCCCTATACTATCATCTAAGTTGACGCTTACAAAAACTACTTTATCGCCATATTTTTTTCTCAATAAGTCAATCTTACCCATTTCTTTCATACTTTCCGGATTTTTAGTTGAAAAAAAGTTGAGGTATATCCACTTTCCTTTAAACTTTTCAAGAGATTCTATATTGCCCGCTCTATTTCTGGCAAGAAAGAAAGGGGCGGCTTTACCGGCTTGCATATGGTAGAAACTTGCCAGCATATAATCGGTTAATGCCTTGTGTTCTTCGTTTTTGGTACTGATGTTAATTTGTGAAACCAGAGATTTGATAGCTTCTTTACTAAATTCCGGGTTATAATACAAATTCCATAGATTTTGTATGATGACTAGTTCTCTTAAACTATCGTTTTGTAAGAAGGGGTCTTCTTTACAGAATTCATGCAGTTGCTGCAAGCTGGCATTTACATTAATTATTTTGTAGAGACTTAATCCTTTTTTAGATGATCCCAGGCTGTTGAGATAATTAGAAAAACAGGCGCTAAAGAAAGTCATGTACTCATAATTATTATACAAAATGGGTTTGTTAGAAATAAAATTGCTTATTAAAAATTTTTCTCCTCTGGATAAACTGGCATTAATGGATGCTATTTTATAGTTATAGTAGTTAATGAAATACTTATCTTTTATGCCCGCAAAACGCTGGTCGCACACAACTTTTAATGTATCTGCTCGTTTAAATAATTTACGATGGGTTAAAAATTCGTTGTTTTTTGGTGTAAAAATGTAGTTATATAATCGTTCATAGTCTAAAATAAGCATATTCAGTTCGGTAGTGTCGTGGCCAATGATACTTATATTAACGGGAAGTTCTGCGTTTTCTATATGTTTAAAGCTCTCGTCAATCTCAGGAAAAAGTATGCCATATACGTAATCGGGTTTTACGTGTATTTGCCCTACATAGTTATTAATTTGAATCATTAAAGGTTTTGTGTATTTGGAATACATTTTTAATTCAAAATATCCGTCTGAATCGATGGTATCTACTGCCATTTTCATTTTTAGCTTGGTTATATAATCCTGATAGGCGTAGGCACAGATTATTTTACCGGCATGTGAAAGATGTGCTTTCCCCTTTATGGTAATATTTTGGGAAAATACAGTTACTACGGAGCTTAGAAAACAGATAGAAAAAAATGAGTATTTAATTCTTTGTAAGATGCTTAAATATAATACATAAAACTTCATTGGTTACCGTTAAATAAAGCTAAGACGGCAAAACTTTGGAACAAACCAAAGTAAACTCACTCTCCTTGCACGGTTCAGTAAAACCATGCTCACAGTTAATGAGCGATTGTATATATTGTATTTCCGGAAACTGTTTGGCAATTATCAGATTTTTAAAGTGTTTATTTCCAACAACCTGAATCTCTTCAAATTCCCTTTTGTTTACTATTTTGTAATATCGCTTTCCGTTAGTTGATTTACGATAAAGCGGAAATTTTATATCTTCATTGCTTTGCATGCAAACATTCTTACGTCAGGTAGCTGAGTATATACAACAACATTACAAAGATAAGGCAGAAAGCGTTTGTTTGGTTATGCCCAATAAGCGAGCTGCCTTGTTTTTTAAAAAACATTTGTATGAAGTATATGGTCGAGCAATATGGGTTCCGACTATTCAGAGTGCCGAGGAGTTTGTTGAAAAATTAAGCGGATTGAACAAAGCATCTGAAACGGATTTGTTAGCCTTATTGTATATCAGTTATAAAGCCTGTAACGCCGATAAAGCAGAACCCTTTGATAAGTTTGCACGTTGGGGACATTTAATGTTGTCAGACTTTAATGAGTTAGATAGGTACTTAGCTCCGGCCCAACACATATACAAGAATTTAAAGAATATAAAAGAAATTGAAAACTGGAGTTTGGCCCAAGAAGAGCTTACTGCTGCCCAACAAAGTTATCTCTCCTTTATGGATAGCATAGGCAGTATATACGAGCACTATACTAGCGCGTTGATTGACAAAGGTTGGGCATATCAAGGTCTCATATATAAAAAAGCTGTTGAGAATATCAAAATAAATACCTATACAGAAAATTACGAACAGGTAGTATTTTGTGGTTTTAATGCCCTAAATGAAGCGGAAAAACGAATAGCCAACGCATTGATTAAAAAAGGAAAAGCAACTTTTTTATGGGATGCCGACGTTTACTATCTCCAAAATACCCATCAGGAGGCCGGTTATTTTTTAAGACAACATATAGAAACCTACAAAGCAAACAGCAGGATTTTTCTGAGTGATTTTTTTAAGCAGTATAAAAAAATTAAGTCTGTATCGGTTTCCGGACAAATAGGCCAGTGCAGGGTTGCTGTAAATGAACTGGAAGAACTTTTGGATAATGGCGTAGAACCTAGTGATATAGCTATTGTTTTAGCTAATGAAAAACTGCTATGGCCTCTACTTAAGTTTTTGCCGAGCCGCATAAAAGAGTTTAATATCACCATGGAATATCCGGTTAAATTGGCTCAGGTATATGGGTTTATTGAAAAAATATTAGACATACAATATGCTTTTGTTAACCCTGTAAAATCAGTAGCTGCTGTATATTATAAGGACTTTATATACATTCTCGAGCACCCGTTATTTAATGTATTAAATCGATTTTATGCTGCCAATATAGATGCTCAAGGTATTATAAACCAAGTTGTTGAGAGTAACATGGTTTACCTTAGTCATAAAACGCTGGCCGAGTACTTCATAAACAACCCGTACTTTCTGGATTTATTTGTCCCTTGGAAAGATTGTAAGGAAGGAAACCTTTTACTTTCCGGAGTTTTAAAAAATTGTTACGAGGCTTATATGCACGATCAAAACTATGGGTTTGCTTTATTGGAAGCGCAAAGCATTCAGGTTATATTGCCTGAATTTTCCAGAATGGAGGAGGTCATAGAAACTTATCCTTTTTTTAACGAGGTAAAATCTTACCGTCAACTGGTGTACCAAACATTAAGTACCTGTAGTGTGCCATTTATAGGGGAGCCATTGAGTGGCCTGCAAATAATGGGTGTTTTGGAAACCAGAACGCTCGATTTTAAACATGTGATTATCTTAGGTGCGAATGAAGGAATATTGCCTTCCGGCAAGTCTCAGAATTCATTTCTGCCCAACGATCTTAAAAGAGTATTTGGTTTACCTCTGCACTTTGAAAAAGACGCCATATACGCCTACCACTTTTATCGTCTTTTACAACGGGCCTCTAGTATAAGCATTGTGTACGATAACCAAACCGATGATTTGGGCAAAGGCGAGAGGAGTCGTTTCGTGACGCAGTTGCTTTTTGAATATCCCTCCTATAATCAATCAGCAGAAATAGAGGAATTGAATGCAGTATTAACAGCAACAGCAGGGGTTACACAGGAGGTTAAAATAAAAAAGAATGAACAAAGCCTTTTGCCGATTAAGCAAAAGATATTTTTTGGAGGCAAGGAAAATGGTTTATCAGCCTCTGCTTTTAATGTGTTTAAGGAGTGTAGTTTGCGTTTTTACTTTCGATACGGAGCAAGAATATCTGAATTAAAGGAGCTGGAAGAGAATGCCGAAGCGGGTACCTTTGGAAGTATTTTGCATGAAGCGTTGGAAAATATATATAAACCATTCATAGGTAAAGATTTAACAGAAAAGGATTTGAGGAAATCAATGGAGAGCTGCGAAAGCATTGTACAAGATGCTTTTCAGAAAAAGTTTAAAGGCCTTCTGTGGAAAACCGGTAAAAACTATCTTCAAATTGAAGTAATTACAATATACGTAAAGAAACAATTACAGAGAGATATTGATGAAATTGCTGAACTGAATAAGCAAAACAAAAGACTTACAGTAATTGCTTTAGAATGCTCTTTGCAGACAGATTTACCTGTTTTTATTGATGGAGAATATCAAAAAGCATCAGTGGTTGGTAAAATAGACAGAATAGATAAATACGGAGAGTTTGTTAGAATAATTGACTACAAAAACTCAGTAAAACAGGAAGATCAGTTTAAATTTAGGGGTGTTAGTGAATTGTTTGCTGAAAAAGGTTACTCCAAACAATTTCAGTTATGGCTGTATGTATGGCTTTTGTGGAAAAACAAGATGTTTAAACCGGGTGAAATGATGCCGGTAATAATTCCATTTAAACAATTTGAATCCGGGTTATTTCCGGTTACTGAAGACAAGAGAAACGGAGAACCTCTTATATTTACGGATGAATTGTTAATCTCTTTTGAAGAAAACCTTTCTTTGTTTGCCGGTAAAATTCTGAATAAGGAAGAAGATTTTGTACAAACCGATGAATTAAAAAATTGTGAATACTGTGAATATCGAACTATTTGTAATAGATGAATTAAATGTAAACCAAACGTTTTTTTATCTTGGAATCTAGTACATGTGAAATGGTGCAAATAATTTTTGTTGTGTTGTTCGGGGCTTTTTAATACATTTATGATGTAAAAAATTAACGGTTATGGGATTATTTAATAAAATCAAAAACGAGTTTATAGATATTATTGAGTGGATTGACAATACCAACGACACTATTGTATGGAAATTCCCTCGTTATCAGAATGAAATAAAAATGGGCGCCAAGCTTACCGTAAGGGAAAGTCAAGCTGCCGTTTTTATGAATGAAGGTCAAATAGCGGATGTTTTTCAGCCCGGAATGTATACCCTTCAAACGCAAAACATGCCTATTCTTACTACGCTTAAAGGCTGGAAATACGGATTTAACAGCCCTTTTAAGGCAGATGTGTTTTATGTTAGTACCAAACAGTTTATTGATCAAAAATGGGGCACCAAAAACCCTATTACTCTGAGTGACCCTCGCTTTGGGTTTATCGAAATTAGAGCATTCGGAAACTTTGCATTTCGTGTAACCGATGCTGCAAAGTTTATAAAAGAAGTAGCCGGAACCAATGAAAATTTTTCTACGGAATCAGTTAATGAACAACTGCGCAGTTTAATTATTACCAAATTTACCGATGCTGTTGGAGAAGGCAATATTCCCGTTGAAAAATTTGCAGCCAATTTGGAAGAATTATCGAAGTTGGGGCAGGACAAATTGAATGCCGACTTTCAAGATTTTGGTTTAACCATTACCAAATTTTTGGTTGAGAATGTATCTATGCCCGAAGAACTTAAAAAGGAAATATTCAACTATTCTCGTCTTCATGCTTTAGATATGCAAAAATTGGCCCAGTTTAATACAGCCAACGCCATCGGCGATGCTGCAAAAAATCAGGGCTTAGGGGGAGCAGGTGTTGGAATGGGGGTTGGATTTGGTATGGGAAATATGATGACGAATATGATGAATCAGGTTCAAACCGGTATGAATCAGGGAGGTGCTGTTCCGCCACCACCGCCCATTGTGCAGTTTCATGTGGTGCTTAACAACGCACAGGCAGGCCCTTTTAATTTAGAGCAACTGGCTACAATGATTTCTTCCGGTCAAATAACCAAACAAACTATGGTTTGGAAAGCCGGAATGGCCAATTGGGCATCAGCCGAGGCTCAGCCTGAGTTGGCTCCCTTATTTGCAGCAGTTCCTCCGCCTCCCCCTATCTCATAGGTAATGATATTCTTTGAACGAAACAAGCAAAAAACAACAGGCTGCAATTTGCTATTGCGGCTTGTTCTTTTTTTTATGCTTTTTATTTCAATCGGAAAAGCCCAACAACTTACTGAGCTCTTTTTGGGTTTGCCCGATAGCGCCGTGATGAATTTATCTCGCAAAGAGCGAGAAAAAATTGTGAAGGGTCAGCATTCTTTATACAAGCTTTCTGTAAATGATCCAAAAAACGGTTATTTAAAAATGACGGGTGCTTTTGAAGGACATTTTGAAATGTGCTATTGGAATAAAGAAAAGAATATTAAACTCGTTGGTATTTATGAGGAAGCTTGCGGTCCTAAATGTCAGATTAATCGATTTGATTTTTATGAATTTGACGGCAAATCGTTTAAAGCGGGGCAGAAAAATAAAATAGTGAGTTTGAAATTTGAAGATTTTATTAAAGGAGACAAAACAACAGCTAAAAAGGCTTTAAGCAAGCAAGAGATAGAGGAAGTTGTTTTGTTTGAATTGCCCAGAACAGGATTATCTATAAAGGCTAAGCTGGACGAAGAAGTTACCGAGAAAAATTTCTCCAAATATTTTCAGGGAAATAGAGTTGTACTGGATTGGAAAAACGGAACCTTCATCATCCAGAAATTTTATTGGGAATAGACTTTTATAAAGTTTTGTTTTTTTAAAAACACCTTTAAAAATCAACTTTTACATAAAACAAGGGTAAAAAGCCCAGTTGATAATTTTCAATCAGGGGATTTTTATTTAAGTCGGCCGGGTCCGGTGCATAGCTTAGAGCCAGTACGTTTTTCACGTTCATAATGTTTAACAAATCAAGAGCCAGTTCCGTTCCTACTTTTTTACCGTTTATTTTATATGTAACACGTAAATCTAATCGGTTGTAAGGAGGAAAGCGAAGGGTGTTAATTTTGTCATCCTGAGGAACAACATCCATTACAGCATTGCTGGCTGCAATATTAACAGGGGAATATCGTCTGCCGCCACCATAGGTAAATTTTATCCCTGCGGTAATGGCGTTTTTCTTTTCTTTTCCGATGTTGTATTCAAGTCCTGTAAGTAAATTCATGATGTAGTTTCCATTAAAATCGGTATTATGCAGTATTCCGTTACTGCCACGATACTTGCTTTCAAATAAACTAACATTATACAGAACAAAGTAATGTTTGTGAAAAAGCCTTTCCACTGTAAACTCTACACCGTAATTATAGCCGGTTCCAATATTAATCATACTGTATAGCGGGAAGAATCTCGTAAAAGTGGCTCCTCGGTTTACTAATGATACGCTGGATGGAACTTGGTAAACAGGAATGTTCCACAAGTACTGATAGTATAATTCTGTTTTAAATCGTAAATATTTTTTTGGAAAATAATCATATCCTAAAACGATATGTTGGCTTCTCGAAAAATCTAAATTTCTACCGGTTTCTTTTCTTTCGGTGTTAGGAATTAATCCTCCGTTTACCACAATGCTGTCGGGTATTGCAAAATAAATGTAGGTGGGTTGCATTTGGCTGTGGAGTCCGTATGCTAAACTAATAGACTGATTTTCTTTAAAATCGTATTTGATACTAGCTCTGGGTTCAACGGCATAACTTCCCGAAAGGGTCAGGTATTGACTAAATAAACCTGCATTTAGGGTAGTTTTATCATTAAACTTGTGGATGTAACAAAAGTAAGGTTGTATTAAATAAAAACTTTCGTTTGTCTTAACGCGTTCTTTGAAAGGTTTGTTATCTATTGTCGTAGGAATAGTGTCAAACAGAGAGTTGATTTTTATTTTGTCTCTGAAATTGATACTTATTTGATTAGCAAAAAAACCTGTTTTAATACTGTTCTTGGCATTTATTTTATGTTTTATGAACCAAGAAAGGGTAGCTCTGTATTCATCAAATCGGTAATCAAGAATTTTTGGAAGCGTATCTTTTGGTTTAAAATTAGGGTAGCGAAGCACTTGAAAATGATTAGAAAAAATTTGCTGTCCCGAGTAAGCCACACTTGTTTTCATTAGTGTTTTGTTATTAAAAGAATAAACGTGGCTTATTATACCAACCCCCATGTTGGTTCTGAAATATTGGTCTCGGTTTAAATCTCCGTACAGTTCACGCGGCCTTACGGTATCTTTACTTAATACAATATCAATAGAACTCATGCCTCCGATGCCGCTAATGCTGAATACCCCGGCTTTTTTAGTGGGAAAATTAAAACGAAAGCCTATATCTTGGTAGGCCGGAACGGCACTTGTTCCCAGTCTAAAGTTTATTTCCGAGAAAAGGAGTAGGGTAGAGTATCGGTAGGCAACTAAATAGCTGGCACCGGTTTTTTTACTAAGCGGGCCTTCCAGAGCAAGCTCAGTTCCCAAAAAACCAAATTGAAAGGTGCGCTCATGTTTTTCGTTGTTGCCGTTACGCATTTTTAAATCAAAAACACCTCCCAGTGCATTCCCGTAATTAGCCGGAAAGGCACCGGTGTAAAAATCACTGTTTGCCAGATATTTATTATTGATAAGGCTCTGAGGGCCTCCGGCCGATCCGGCAACGGCAAAATGGTTTGGATTGGGAATATCCACTTCTTCCAAGCGCCATAAAAGCCCTGATGGGCTGTTTCCTCTCACTACAATATCGTTTCTGGAATCATTATTTCCCTGCACCCCCGCAAAATTTTGAGCAGCTCTGGCGGGGTCCTGCCTGGAACCGGGATAACGTTCGGTTTCTTCCAAATTAAATGATTTCACGTTGATAGATTGCATAGTTAGTACATCATCGTTTTTATCTGCACTAACTTCCACTTCAGAAAGTGTTTCGGTACTTTCATCCATCTCTACATCAAGAATTACCTCTTTTCCGGAACTTACCATTTGGTCACTTACAATCTGTGGTTTATAGCCTATGATGGTAAAAATCAGCGTGGCCCGCCCCACCGGAACTCCACTAACTTTATAGAAGCCATTGGCATCTGTACTGCTTCCTAAGTTGTTTTCTGTAGAACTTTTAACCCTAACAACAACACCGGGTAAAGGTATTCCGGTTGCTTTATCAAGCACTTTCCCCTTAATGGTTTGAGTTGGCTGCTGGCTGTATCCTAAAAAGACCAGTAAAGCAAAAACGAGGGTATATATTTTTTTCATTTCCCTAACCTTAAAAACAAGCTAATATAACATTATTTGTTTAAGTCGGGTAAAATTATTTCAAAAAATAAAAAAATTTAGAATGGTATTTGTTCTATACACGAAGTGCCATTACATCCATTCATAAAAAATTTTTAAAACGGGAATAAATTATTAACTAATAACTTTTATCAGTTTTTTTACCGTTTTTGCTTTTTGTACGGCTTTAGTTATATCGTTATCAGTAATGGTAATATGTCCCATTTTTCTGAAAGGCTTGGTTATAAGCTTTCCATACAAGTGGATATATACACCGCTGAACTTCAGCGCATCTTCCAACCCATCGTATTTTGCTTTTCCCTCATAGCCAAAATCTCCCAATAAATTTATCATAACACCGGGTTTTACAATAGCGGTATCTCCTAAAGGTAAATTTAAAATAGCTCTCCAAAACTGTTCAAACTGCGAAGTTATATTTGCTTCAATGGTATGGTGGCCGCTGTTATGAACTCTGGGAGCTATTTCGTTAACCAATACTTTACCATCTTTAGTAAGAAACATTTCAACTGCTAAAAGTCCAACCATATTTAGTTTCTCTATCAGCTCTGTAGCTATAGCAATGGCTTCTCTTTCTGTTTGTTTTTTAATATTTGCCGGACTAAACAAAAATTCTACCAGATTTGCTTGCGGGTTAAATTCGCACTCCACCACCGGAAAGCATTTTATTTCCCCGTTTTTATTCCGAGCAACAATTACTGAAATTTCTTTTTCAAAATCTACCAGTCTTTCCAATACGCTGGGATTATCAAAAGCTTTTTCCAAATGGTGGGGAGAAACCAATTTTATTACACCTTTGCCGTCATACCCTCCTTTACGAAGTTTTTGAAAAAACGGAAAAAAGGAGGCATACTTGGCTATTTGTTCTTTGTTTTCGGTAAGAAAGAAATCCGGGCTGGGAATATTGTTTCGTTGATAGAACATTTTTTGCATACCCTTATCCTGAATCATTTCTATGATATGAGGTTGTGGATAAACCTGAACGCCTTCGCTTTCCAGTTTTTTGAGCGCTTCGGTATTTACATTTTCAATTTCTATGGTAACCAAATCCTTATCTTTCCCGAATTTATAAACCGTTTCAAAATCAGTCAGGTTTCCGTTTACGAATTTATTCACGAGATGTTTGCAGGGAGCATTTTTATCGGGGTCTAAAACGGAAATATTCAAATTATAATTAATACCGCATTGAATGAGCATTTTTCCTAATTGGCCACCTCCCAAAATGCCAATAGATAAATCCTGTATAGTTTTTTCGGCTATCATCTTAAATGCTGCAAAGTACGTAAAAATAAAACAATTGAGTATCTTTATACAATGAGATTTTTTGGGAAAATATTTTGCTTGATATTGCTTGTTAAGTTTGCTGTTTCTCAGGAAATTCCTGCACAACAGTGTGGTTTTAATGTAGCTCGGGAAAAGGCAAGACAGTGGTTTTTAAACTATGATGTTAATGAAAAACATATAGGTCATTTTCCGTCAAACAACAGCAAAATATCAGTAACTTCCTTAACCATTCCTGTGGTATTCCATGTATTACATTTAGACGGAACTGAAAACATATCTGATACTCAGATTCAGGATGCCGTAAGCATATTGAATAAAGATTTCAGAAAACTAAATGCCGACACAACCGATATTGTTCCTTCCTTTAAGAACTTAGCGGCAGATTGTAATATTGAATTTGTTTTGGCTTCTAAAGACCCCGACGGAAAATGTACGAATGGAATAACCCGTCACTTCACCACCAAATCGGATTGGAAGATTGAAATGGATTACTACGAATACACCTGGCCTCCTTCACAGTATCTGAATATTTATGTAGTTAGAAACATGCCTCCGGGTATTGCCGCTTATACCTATTTACCGGGAACGGTTTCTTTTTATATGGATGCCGTAGTTACTGGGCACCAATACGTTGGAAGTATTGGAACTTCTAATCCGGGTGTTTCCAGGGTGCTTACGCACGAGGTTGGGCATTGGCTTGGTTTGGCACATACCTGGGGAAGTTCCAATAGCGTAGGAGTAGCATGTGGAGATGATGGAGTAACGGATACGCCGATAACAAAGGGTTTTTCCTGGTGCAATCTAGGAAATGCAGCCGTTTGTAATCCGGCTATTACTGAAAATGTTCAGAATTACATGGACTATTCGTATTGCAGCAGAATGTTTACTATTGGTCAAGCTGCTAAAATGAATGCCATACTTGCCAGTAATATATCCGGTCGAAATAATTTACACAGTTCCTCAAATTTATTGGCAACAGGTGTTTTAATGCCTAATTATAACTGCCCTCCAAAGCCCGATTTCAGTACTTTAAGTAATATTACCTGTGTAAATAAAGCTCACAGCTTTATTGATAGAAGTTACAATGCTCAGCCCTCTGCTTGGCTCTGGTCTTCGCCTATGGCCATTAGTAACAGTACTCTGCAAAATGGTGTGTTAACTTTTTCAGCCTCGGGTTTGATACCTGTTAAACTTAAAACGTCCAATAACTTTGGGGTTGATTCAGTAACAAAAAACAATTTCATAACGGTTCTTTCTATACAACCTCAGAATGTAAATCAGGTTCAGGATTTTGAAAGTATCTCTTTGCCGGATAATAGGTGGATTGTTTCTATTCCAAAATACGGTTCAGGTTTTGTGCTTAGAAATAACGCAGGAAAGAATAGCAGTCACAGTTTATATATAAATAATTATACCGATAATCCTAGTGAACCGGTTAGTTTATTCACACCTCCCTTTAACTTATCTTCGGTTACAAATGCCAAGCTGGTTTTTGATTATGCCTACGCCCTTAAGGGAAACAACAACAACGATATGTTTAGGATATATGCCAGCGATGATTGCGGAGACACCTGGTTGCCGGTATACAATTCTTCGGGTAGTGCATTATCAACAACTTCTTTGATGCCTTCGGTGGCGTTTAATAATCCCGCTTCCACCGAATGGAAAAACGAGCTGGTTGATATATCTACGCTTCAGGGAAAACAGCAAGTATATTTTAAGTTTGAATTCACACCCGACCCTACCGGATCAGGCAATAACTTTTATCTTGATGATATTCGCATTACCGGATTAGTTTCTTTAACTGAGTGGAGCCACGTAGACCATGTTGTACAAATTTTTCCCAATCCTGCTTCAGAAAGAGTTAATATAACATCTGATTCGCCTGTTCGGTGCGTAGAACTGTATAATTCCCTAGGAAAGATGTTGAAACAAGATAAAGAACTTTTTTTTACTGAATACACCCTCCATACAAGTAATTACCAATCCGGTATTTATTTTATAAGCTTACTGTTTTCAGATGGTGCAAAAAAGGTGTATAAAATATGTTTGGAATAAGGTATGTACATCGTTTCCTTGCTTCTAATGGTTATCTTTGCTCAGTTTTATCTAATATAGTATATAATGAAGATATCGTATAACTGGCTCAAAACATTAGTACAAACTGAATTAAGTCCCAAAGAAATAGCAGATTTGCTAACTGAGTGCGGATTGGAGGTAGAGGGAATAGAGGAGTATCAGTCTGTAAAAGGAGGCCTAAAAGGAGTTGTAATAGGAAAAGTACTTACCTGCGAAAAACATCCTGATGCGGATAGGTTGAAATTAACAACAGTTGACGTGGGTACCCAAAATCCTCTCCAAATAGTTTGCGGAGCTCCTAATGTAGCGATTGGTCAAAAAGTTGTTGTGGCAACTGTGGGTTCGGTGTTACATACCGCAGATGGAGGTGTATTGGAGATTAAAAAATCTAAAATAAGAGGAGCGCTTAGCGAAGGAATGATTTGTGCGGAAGACGAAATAGGTTTGGGCAAATCGCACGATGGAATAATGGTTCTTTCGGGTGATGTACCTGTTGGAATGCCCGCAGCTCAATATTTTGGCATAGAACAGGATGTTGTTTTAGAAATAGGATTAACACCAAACAGAAGCGATGCAGCTTCCCATTACGGTGTTGCAAGAGAGCTTGCAGCCATATTAAACGTAAAAAAGCCGGAAGTTAAAATTGCAGCCCAAATACCCGGTGTTAAGGATTTACCAAAGTCGGAAAATGATAAGAAAGTACAAATTATTGTGAGAGACAAAGAAGGCTGTTCTCGCTATAGTGGTCTTGTTATTTCCGGAGTTAAGGTAGGCGAAAGTCCTGATTGGCTTAAAAACAGACTGAATGCCATTGGTGTAAGGCCAATAAATAATGTGGTGGATATAACCAATTTTGTACTGCATGAAACCGGTCAGCCCATGCATGCTTTTGATTTTGATAAAATTAAAGGAGCGAAAGTAGTGGTAGAAACCCGTGCAGCGGGCACTATTTTTAAAACCCTGGATGGCGTAGAAAGGAAATTGGGAGCTAAAGATTTAATGATATGCAATGCTGAAGAGCCTATGTGCATTGCCGGTGTTTTTGGCGGAGAAGAGAGCGGAGTTAGTAACGAAACCAAGAATGTTTTTTTGGAAAGCGCATTTTTTAATCCGACATACATAAGGAGAACGGCTGCCCATCATGGATTAAAAACAGATGCTTCTTTCCGCTTTGAAAGAGGAACCGATCCGGAGATGACTATACCCGCTTTAAAGCGCGCAGCCCACTTAATAATAGATATAGCAGGAGGAAAGCCGGCTATGGATATAGAGGATATTTATCCGGTTCCTTTGGAGCCGTTTAAGGTAGCCTTTTCCTATACCTACCTGAATGAAATGGCCGGAAAAGTTTTAGATAAACAGTTGGTGAAAAAAATACTACTTGAGTTGGGAATTGCTATCGAGAGTGAAGGAAATGACGGGCTTCTTCTTTTGGTTCCGAGATACAAAACAGACGTAACCAGAGCCGCAGATGTTGCCGAAGAAGTTATTCGAATTTATGGCTTTAATCATATTGAACCTTCCGGAAAAATAACTTTCTCTGCTTTAAACTCGTTTAAAAATATCTCCGAACAAGTTTTAAAGAAAGTATCTTCTTTGTTAATTTCTCAGGGCTTTTCTGAAATTATGTGTTTATCCTTAACAAAGGATGCTTATTACGATGATAAAGAAAATTTAGTATACGTTCAAAACCCATTAAGCTCGGAGTTAAATGTGATGAGGAAAAGTATGTTGTATGGTGGTTTGGAAACTATTTTATACAACATAAACAGACGTAGATTAAATTTAAAGTTTTTTGAAACGGGCAAAACTTATGCGAAAAATATAAATCAAGATAATAGTTATCACGAGCAAAAACACATTTCCATCTTCCTTACCGGCAGTATGTATCCGGAAAATTACTACGGACTTAATAAGCAAGTAGATTTTTATTTTCTGAAAGCGGTAGTGGATGAGCTTGTTAAAGCATTTGGGGAAGCTTGTAAGTCGGTAGAAGTTACTGCCAGTAATGAGTTTGATTACGCTGTAAAATATATTTGGAATAATAAAGAATTGGTTTCTTTTGGTTCTGTTTCAGCATCTGTGCTACGTAAGTTAGATATAAAGCAGGCAGTTTTTTATGCTGATTTTAATTTTTCTTTACTCGAAGAAATTTATTCCTCAACAAAGGTGTTGTTTAAAGAGTTGCCCTTGTATCCATCCGTGAGAAGAGATTTAGCTCTTGTGCTCGAAAAATCGGTAACCTACAGGGAGTTAGAAGAGGCCGCTTTTCAGGCCGAAAGAAAAATTTTGAAAGAGGTGAGCTTGTTTGATGTATACGAAGGCGATAAACTGGCCGGAAAAAAATCATACGCACTCAGTTTTATATTACAAAGCAGTGAAGCTACCTTAACGGATAAGCAGGTAGAATCCGTTATGGAAAAACTACTTAAAACATACAAGGAGAAATTTGGAGCTGAACTCAGGTAAACTGCTAGTTTTTCCAAAGTTCGTAGTCTAAAATAGTATTTTCTGTTCGATAGGTAGGAGACTGCTTTCCGTTTGATATGCGATAAACTTCCTCTGCTACATATTTTTGGAGTTCACTCAGCATAATTTTACCATCCAAATTATAGTCGGCTTTCATACTCTTAATTCCTTGTAACAGACAATAAGTGAACAAACCGTTTTTCCACTTTTCGCTTTCATAGGCAGCTTCGGTTCCTCCGGCTGATGAGATAACCGTAGCGCCACTGTTTTGTCTCAAATCGGAAAATACGGCTTTTGACATTTCCAGTGCGCTTGCTTTGGAGAACAGGCTTCCCCTTACAGAGCGTTCATTTTTTTCTTTTTCACTGCCTTCTTCCATAAATAGTTCTTCATCTACTTCTCCGCTGAAACAGGCATCTATAAACATTAATTTTCTAATCGGCTTCATTTCTCTGAAAAGTATTTCAAAATTTTTGTAGGGAACGGCTAGTGTTTTGGGGTCTGAAAAATCTGTATAATAAGTTGGAAAATAATAGTTTAAATCCTCATCTAAATAACCGTGTCCGGCGAAAAAAATCATAGCCACGTCGTTTGTTCCTGCTTGAGAAAAGTATTTTTTTAATTCTTTAATAGAGTCGGGTGAAAAGCTGAGGTTAAACATTTTTTTAATATTAACCTTTTCAAATGAACCGGAGTTAATTAAAGTTTCAGCCATATCATTGGCGTCTTTTTGTGCATAGGATAAATCATACTTACTGTTTTTAAATTTTTCACTGGCTAATACAGCTAAAAAAAGTTTTGGTTTAGGAGAGGAAATGTTGTTATAAAATCGGCTAATACGTTGGCTTTCTACACCTAACTCATCGGCGGCAATGAATTCAAAGCGGTTAATACCGGAACTTGTTTCAAAAATTAATTCTGCTTCGAATTTATTACTATTTTCTAAAGGGATATTTTGATCATGCACCAAACTTCCGTTGTTGAAAACTTTTAATCTGCTTAGTTTGTTGTTTCCCTTGTTTACAGAAATACTGAATCTTACTTTTTCCCCATTTTCTTCTTTCATGTTTATATATTGAAAGGTTGGATTTGCGCTAAAACTTATTTTGGTATCTCCCTTAAATCCCATTAGTTTTAATCTTTTAGCATAGGCGTTCTCATATCCTTTTATTAAGGAGGAATCCTCACACAAAAAAGCCTTTAAAACCCGGTGTGGTTGGTTGAGGTATATGTCGTACTGTTCAAAGCTAAACACTTCTTCATGGTATTTAAAGCGTATGTGCTTAATAAAGTCTTTAGATCCCATGTAGTGCAAATCCTTTGTCACTAAAAAGTATTGATCGTCAGGGGCGTTGGCTAATTGGCCAATTAATTCGCCGTTTTCTAAACTGACAAAAGAAGCCATGGAGTTAACCGGACTGGTAATAATGAGTCTTTTTTTAGGAGTATCAAAATAAAGCTTGGGCATAGTGTAGTTTAGTTTGTCCAAATTGGCAATTTCCTTTCCTTCTTTGTTATAAACTCTTAAATAACCTCCTGTGAAGTTATCTAGTGCAAAATACCGGCCGTCGGCACTGGTATAATGTCCGGAAATGATTACAGATGTTGTTGTGATGCTTTTTTCATATACTATTTTACCTGTTTCAGTTTGGTATTCTCTGTACATTACCTCATTTTTTAAAGCATCGTAATTTTCCATATCGTATTTTACGTACCAAATACCCAGTATTTCATTATTGTTAAGCAAACGAAAATCATATGGAAAATTTGTTTCAGCATATTGTTGAACTATTTTTCCGTTTTGTAAATCTATTTTTACTACGGCATTGGTTGGTACCTCAATGGAACTCCCTCCTATTGTTTTGTTAATTTTAACCATGGCTGTGGTATACATAAATTTTTCGTCCGGACTAAACATACTATTTGTAACTCCCCAAGACTCTCCCTCATATAACACCCGGCGGTTTTTCCGATTTAATACTCGGTATTTACCTCCTTCCGTTATAAAAATCAGGTTGTTGGTAAAATTTATGATTTTATACATCGAAGAGGCAGCCAAGGCAAAATTACCATCGTAAACTTCTTCGGAAAAAGTTTGGAGATTTATTATGTGAATACTTTTATAATCACAATAATAAAATTCCTTATTTAAAAAGCCGGAAATGAAAGCAAAGGCTTCTTTTTTTATGGTTTTAATATGCTTTTTGGCAGGAATGCTGTAAAGCGATAAATTCAGTTTGTTAATGGATGTTCCTGAGTTTACGGCTAAGGTAGTATCGTTTATAAAAAATATGGAATTAATAAAAGAGGAGTCGCTATTGGATATATCACGTATTTCGGCATATTTCGAAAAACTTCGCATATCCCACAAAAAAGCGGAGCTTCCGCCTTTTGTTATCATCCAGCGATTATTGTTGCTTATATCGGAGGAGTATATTGAGTTACAAAGTAATTGCCTCTCTG
This sequence comes from uncultured Akkermansia sp., assembly GCA_964585565.1. Taxonomy (GTDB): domain Bacteria; phylum Bacteroidota; class Bacteroidia; order B-17B0; family Aurantibacillaceae; genus Aurantibacillus. Next base: position 165,885 of record CAZPEC010000004.1, read on the forward strand.
CTATCAGTTTTAATTTTTCCGGTTCATATATTCGGAGCGCTTTATGCTGTGTATAAACATTCGCTACCATCCGCTTTCCTTTTTCGGATACTTGTATATTATTCGCGTACAATTTCTCTCGACTACTCACTTTTCGCAACGAGAGATTTAATGTTTTGATTTCTTTTGAAGTAGCAAAAACCAATTTATTGGTTCCGGATATATAATCCATGTCATACACATATTCATCAGGGAGGAAGTTAATGGTATCGGGTTTTGTTATAGAGGTTCGTTTATTTAATTGTGCTAAATAATTTTTATCTATGTCAACCAGGTTATTCTTTTTAATTTTTGGCATACGAACCTCATGTATTATTTTTTTGTTTTCGATATCGATGGTAAAATATTTGTCATTTGCAAAACAAAAAAGAAGGGAGTCTTTTAGTTTAATTTTATAAATACTCCCTTTCAGTGTAAGAATATTCTCGGTGTTTGAAAGTTTGTTTATGGGTTGTGTCATAATTGTAGTAATACTTCCGTTTGAAACAGAAAGAACTGCTGATTCTTTTTTTCTAAAATAAACACCGTGTGTGATGTAGTTACTTATATCAAAGGAATGGTTACTCAGTACTTGGTTATTTTCATAATTAAAAATCAGACTAAAAGCGCCTATGGCAACATAAATTTGATTACCTCCGGTGATAAACCTGCAAGCACTTACATGTAAAGAGCTATAATACTCTGCCATAGGTATATTTTTTAGGAGCTCGACGGTTGAAGTTCTTTTCTCTAAAACAAGTTTTTGTTTTGAAAAATCGAAAAGTAATATTTCATTATTCAGGCTGATTAGAATTTTCTTTCCGGAGGGATGTACGCTTAAATTTCTTGCTCCGTAGCCAAGTTCAAATTCATCAATTATTTCTCCTGTTTCCGTGTTATATATGGAAAGAGCCTGTCCGCAGAGAGCAAAATACTTTTCATTCTGAAAAAATTCTACAAAATCATAATAGCTGTAGCCAATTTCTTTGGGTAGTACAATTTTTACATCGCCAAGCTGAGGAATTACCTTGAGAGGAAATAGGTAGAGCAATAATAAAAGTACTTTGTGTGTAAAAGTTCTTCTATACATGAAAGTAAATGTACTGTTTTTTTGTTTATTTAAAAATTTAGGTAAACCTAAATATTTGTTTAGGAATGTAATAATTTTTATCTTTGTACATGATTCATTCAGTTGCCGAAGAAAACTATTTGAAGGCTATTTATTCCTTAACATACGATTCAGGGGTAGAATACACAGGAACAAACTTAATAGCCGAAAAACTAACTGTTAAGGCTGCCAGCATAACCGATATGCTACAACGCCTGGCGGATAAAAAATTAATTAACTATAAAAAATATAAGGGCGTTAAGTTAAGCAGTAAAGGATTAAAATTAGCAATTCAAATTGTTCGAAAACATCGTTTATGGGAGGTTTTTTTAGTTGATAAGCTTCACTTTAGTTGGGATGAGGTTCATGATATTGCGGAACAACTGGAACACATAAAGAGTGATATATTAGTGGAACGACTGGATAAGTTTCTGGGGTTTCCCTCACAGGACCCTCACGGAGACCCAATCCCTGATGCGGGAGGGAAATTCCATGAATTGAAGCAAAAAGAATTGAGTTTGTGTGTTGCCGGAGATAGGGTTATTTTTTCGGGAGTAAAAAGTCATTCACCACAGTTTTTACAACATCTTACCTCTGTTGGTTTTAAACTAGGATGTAAGTTTGAGGTAATACAAGTTAATGCATTTGATGGTTTGGCCGAGATTAAATTTGAGGGTTCTTCCAAATCCTGCTATTTGGGACAAAAAACAACTTCTCAGATTTTGATACAATTGATATGAACAAATCGCTGGAAGAGATAAATGCCTCGGTAGATACCACCCGATCAGGTAAGTGGAGAAGATTGCTGGCTTTTTTAGGACCGGCTTACATGATTAGTGTTGGGTACATGGATCCCGGAAATTGGGCTACAGACATAGCCGGTGGCAGCCGTTTCGGCTACAGCTTGTTGTGGGTACTGGTAATGAGTAATCTTATTGCTTTATTGCTGCAAAGCCATTGTGCCCGATTGGGAATTGTGGCAGGGAAAGATTTGGCCCAAGCAAGCAGAGAAACGTATCCTCCGTTTGTTAACTTTTTTCTTTATTTATTGGCCGAAATAGCCATTATTGCCTGCGACCTGGCTGAAGTGCTGGGAATGGCCATAGGGATTAACTTGCTTTTTCCTTCTGTATCTATTTTATGGGGGGTAGGCATTACCGTACTGGACAGTTTTTTGTTACTTCTCTTACTTAATAAAGGTATACGAAAGCTGGAGGCCTTCATTATTTCGTTGGTTGCTCTGATAGGGGTATCTTTTTTAATTCAACTGATAATTGCTAAGCCTGAATTATCGGAAGTTGCCAGGGGTTTAGTGCCGGCAATAGAAAACAAAGAAGCTCTGTACATTGCTATCGGTATTATTGGAGCAACGGTTATGCCTCACAATTTATATTTGCATAGTTCTTTGGTACAAACACGAAAGTTTAGAAGAAATCCAAATGAGATTCAAAAAGCTCTCCGGTTTAACATCATTGATAGTGCAGTTGCTTTGAACCTGGCTTTATTTGTAAATGCAGCAATTCTCATATTAGCTGCGGCATCTTTTTATAAGCAGGGTTTTCATGAAGTAACCGAAATACAGGATGCGCATAAATTATTGGAACCCATGTTGGGAAGCAAACTGGCCCCCTTACTTTTTGCAATCGCATTAATTGCAGCCGGACAAAGTTCCACCATAACCAGCACTTTAGCAGGTCAGGTAGTAATGGAGGGGTATTTAAATCTTAGAATTCAGCCATGGATCAGGCGTTTAATTACCCGTTTATTGGCCATAATACCAGCTTTTGTTACCATTATTTTGGTAGGAGAAAAAGGTACCGGTGATTTACTCATACTCAGTCAGGTAGTCTTAAGTATGCAACTGGGCTTTGCGGTAATTCCGCTTATACATTTTGTAAGCGACAAAAGAAAAATGGCAAATTTTGTTATACCCATTTGGCAAAAAATATTTTCCTGGATTGCCGCAACCATAATTGTGGCACTAAATATTATGTTGGTTATTGAGTATTTAAAAGAATTAATCACTAACTCAACTCATCCCTTATTGGTGAGCTTTACGGTTATTCCGTTGTGTATTTTTTGTTTTCTTATTCTTCTATATGTATGGATAGTTCCCTTTTTTGGACGCAAAATATTAACGAAAAACAATATATTTCATGGGCCAATTAAAGAAATTGAAATCTCAACTCCCACACCTTACACCAAAGTAGCCGTAACGGTTGACTTTACTAAAAGCGACTTAAAAGCAATAAATAAGGCTCTATCTTTAGGGGGTAAAAAGGCCGAGTACTTTTTGTTTCACGTTTTAGAGAGTACCAATGCTGTAGTATACGGAAGTGAAGCTTTTGATATGGAGAGGGAACAAGATTATTTATACCTGCAAGAGTACAGAAAAAAACTCGATTCGCTCGGATATACTGTACATATAGTGCTGGGATTTGGTAGTCCAAAAACAGTTATTCCGGAATTACTTCAAACCAATCCTTGCGACGTATTAGTAATGGGAAAACACGGACATAACACCATAAAAGACTTGCTTTTTGGTACTACTATTGAAAGCGTAAGACACAAAATTAGCGTACCCTTAATGTTGGTATAGCTTTAGTTTAGCTTAGCTAATCTGGCGGTAACTTTTACCTCAGTAATTCTATAAAACAAGCCAAGTCCAAGTGGTCTTCTGAACACTGTTTCGTATTGCGGATAAAAAACCACGTCATATCCCGGATTTTTTTCCATCATATCGTAAAGTGCGTAGGCAGCCGGTTTATTCATAAACACATTGCCTACAACGGGTATTGAAGCAAGATTAACTCCTAAAACACCACCACCAAAGCCATCCTTATTTACGCTTTGCGTTTTTTTCATAAACAGTCGCTGAAAATCTATTCCGAAAATTTGTACCACTCTTGATTGTCCGGTAACCTGCGGACTAAAGGTAAAGTCTTTCTTTTCCAATTCTACCAGTGTGTTAGGTTCTCTGGTAGTTCGATGTATGTTAATACATCCGCTTAAAAACAATAATACTGCCGATAAAAGAAAAAGTTGTTTCATAATTTTTTCTTCCAAATGTACGTTTTGGTTTTAAAACGGTGAGGTAAAAGAACAGGAATATTTAACTATATTTGAACATAAAATACTGCCCATGAAAAAAAATCTATTAATCGTTTTTATACTATTTATATCAATGGCCAAAAGTCAAAATCTGGTATTAACTCAGAGTGCTTATGAGCCTGCTGTTGGAGATACTAGCAGGGCATATATTATGGATACTACTTATTATTTTGCCGGACTCCCAATTAATGCCGGTGGCGATGGAGTAACCTGGGATTTATCAGGACTGGTTCATACGGAGACTATTGTAACGCAGGCCTATGTGGACCCCACAACACTTACCGTTTCGGTACCATCCGGTTGTAATTTGGTGCAGAGGCAAGGAGGAGGAAATACATATTTAAAATCTGCCATTACACCTACTACACAAACAGAACTTTTGGGAGTAACTTTTTCTACCATTAACGTTACCTTTACTAATACGGGTGTTATAGCTCGATATCCTGTTTCGTACGGAAGTTCGCTGAGTGATAATTTTTCCGGAACAGTTGGAGGAAGTTTAACGGTAGTTGGAAATATAAGCTATAACGCTGATGGCAGGGGCACTCTTGTATTACCTTATGGAAATGTATTTAATAATGTTTTAAGAGTTAGAACCGTTCAAACAACTACAGCCACCGCCTTTATTATACCGGTAGCCAATATACGCCAGTATACTTATCAATATTACCATGCGGCTTCTAAATTTCCGCTTTTTACGGTTACACGCTCCGTATCTACTTTCAGCAACCAAACAACCATTACCACACAGGCAACCGCAAACAAGGAATTGCTGGTGGTTGGTTTGGCAGAGCAATACAAACAACCTGTTCCATTTTCTTTTTTCCCCAATCCGGCAAACAGCAAAATTTACTTTCTTTATTCTGATGCTGATATTCCTGAAAAAATTACCTTGCTGGACATGTTTGGGAAAGTAATGCTGGAAACAACAAATGTAGATGAATTAAATATAGAAGGCCTACAGCCCGGAGTGTATTTGGTAAGAGCCGATAAAAATTCCAAGTCGGGATATCGTCGTTTGGTGATTTCCCGTTAATTTATTAAGACACTCTAATAAAGTAGACTAATCTGCTTTTTTTATTGTGTTTACTGTACTAACTTTGCAGGGCCTTTGTAAGCTATGTTTAAGAATAAAAAGTGGATAGTACTGCTCATTGTAATTTTTCCTTCTCTTTTTTGGGTAATATTAGAAACAAGTACCATCAACTCCAAAAAACTCCCTTTTTATGGCCCTAGAACTTGGAATGGAAAAGATACCGTTTATTATTCCAGAGAATTGGTATTTAGCCGTTTAAATGGAGAGCCCGGAATTGTACAAATTGATACGCTTAGTTTTCCGGTAGTGGTGGTTATGTTTGTGAAAGATACTTACAAATCGGAAGCATACAGAATAAGCGGTTTTTGGGAATACGTAAACTATAAAACCGATAAACTGAAGGAAATTCCCTTTGTGTTTGTTTGTGAAAAGGACAGCAACAATAAATCTTTAGTGTATGGTGAACTTTCTCAAATGGCCGGAAAAAGCGATAACCTATTCTTTTGCGGCGCTGATAAAAACTATTTTGACGCAATAAATAAAGAGTATTTCGTTTCTAAACCTGTTTATGTTGATTATAGTTTTTTTGTACTGATGGATAAAAAGAGAAGAATACGCGGTTATTACGACGGGAGGTATGCAGCTGAAATTAAAAGGTTAATAGAAGAATATCGTCACCTTCGTATTAAGGAAGAAAAACAAAATATGCTCCGTGAAAATGAAATTAAAACAAATAGTTAGTGTTTTTTCTTTAAGCCTCTTTGTTTTCACAGCCTGTCAGTCGTCAAAAACAAATGGCTCACTTCTTCCGGTAATAGGGCCAAAAAAAGTAGTAAATAACGACACCGTTTATCATACCGTGGGAAATTTTGAACTGTTTAACCAATACGGAGAGAAAATAACTGGAGAAACCGTGAAAGGAAAAATTTATGTAGCCGATTTCTTTTTTACCACCTGTCAGAGTATCTGCCCCCGCATGAGCACTAATTTAACCGGGTTGCAGAAAATGTTTGAAAATGATGATAGTCTGCTTATTCTTTCGCATTCTGTAAATCCTCTTCATGATACGGTAGAAGTGCTTAGAAAATATGCCGAATCGTATGGAGCCATTAAAGGAAAATGGCATTTATTAACCGGAAAAAAATCGGATATATACTCGCTGGCAAAAAAAGACTATTTGGTGAATGCTTTGGAAGATGATGGAACTCCGGAAGGTTTTTTGCACAGTGAAGTTTTTTTACTTATTGATACGAAAGGAAGAATAAGAGGGTTATATGATGGAACGGATGAGCTTCAGGTACTGCAGTTAGCTAAGGATATTAAGCTATTAAAAACCGAGAAACCATAAAAGATATAATCAAAAAAATAGTATTTGGTTTAGTTGTTTCTAATGGTTGTTTAACAATAAATTGTCAAACGAAAAACCAACAGATTGCCGATACGTACGTAGAAAGTACGGATTCTATTAAACATCAACAAAAGCAGCAGTTTTTATTATTCTTTTCTGCAGCACACTCAGAGGTGTACAATAAGAATGTGCATAGCGATATCTACGGCCTCTCTTCAGGAAACTATGTAGTGAATGCCGGTATAAATTATGCTCGATTTTATAAGGGGGTAATTGGATTTGAAACCGGTATAGAATTTTCGACCTTTAAAACAACTACAGAATACAGAGGAGCGTTTAGGGCTAAACGAACGGTTTTTGATAAGGATTTTAACTCTTATTATCCGGGTGTGCATGCCAACTACACCGAAGCAAGAAAAATATATGCTTTGGATATTCCGTTACTGCTGAAAATAAATATACCGATTGAAAAAGAGTACGCTTATTTTATTTTTGATGTGGGAATGAAAGCGAACTGTGTTTTTTTGTCGAAAATTATCAGAAACGGAACCATGTCTACAGTTGGTTACTATACTACCTCATTGCCTAACGCATTTATTTTGGTAGAAGACGACCCGGAATATGGTTATTATACATCAAACTTTAAGGGTAGCGGAGATTTTGCCACACGATTTTTTAATTACGGAATTTATGTAAGTACGGGTTTTAAATTTAAAATAAACGAAAACTATTGGTTATCATTATCTCCTTACTACTTTATCGGAATTAATGACATAGTTCCATTTCCCTATAGAGTAGATTATAGAGACATCTTTGGCACATCATACAGTTACAAGCCAACATATTTAAGGCAAGCCGGTTTTAAGATAGGTTTGGTATACAGTAAGTAATAATTTTAGAATAATCTTGTAGTCAATTCTACCAATCGGGTGCTGTAACCAAATTCATTATCATACCAACCTATCACTTTTACTAAATTGTTTACCACCGAGGTAAATTCTGCGTCAAACAGTACACTATGCGGATTGCCAACAACATCAATTCCAACAATGGGGTCTTCGGTATATTGAAGAATACCTTTTAACGAAGATTCTGCTGCTTCTTTATATGCTTTATTAATTTGAGAAGGGCTTGGTGTTTTTTTAAGAACACAGGTAATGTCTGTAAGAGAACCGTTTGGTACGGGAACACGCATGCCGCAACCTCCTATTTTTCCTACTAAATCAGGAAATATACGGGTTATGGCCTTGGCGGCACCGGTAGACGTGGGAATAATACTTAAAGCCGCGGCTCTGGCTCTTCGTAGGTCTTTATGAGGAGCGTCGTGTATGCGTTGGTCGTTTGTGTATGAGTGTACGGTTGTAATAAACGCATCTTCAATACCAAAGGGTTCCAATACCTTAAGCATGGGTGCAGCACAGTTGGTTGTGCAGCTGGCATTTGAAATAATGGTATCGTTTTTTTCAATTACATGGTCATTAACTCCCAATACCACAGATTTAATATCTTCATCTTTGGCAGGGGCGGAAAGAATAACTTTCTTGGCACCACTCTCCAGGTGTTTTTCAGCTCCCTTCCTGTCTAAAAACAAACCGGTGCATTCTATAACCACATCAATATTCAGCCCTTTCCAGGGTAGCTCGGCCGGGTCTTTTTTGGCATATACAGGAATTTTTATCCCGTTAATTATCAAATTTTCATTTTCTGATATTACGGTACCCCGGTATGATCCGTGAACAGAGTCGTATTTTAAGAGGTGTGCCAGTGTTTTGGCATTGGTTAAATCATTAATGGCTACTAATTCAATGTGTTTGTTTTGTAGCGCAATTTTACAGTACAAGCGGCCTATTCGTCCAAAGCCGTTAATGGCAACGCGTATTTTACTCATAGTTTAAGAATTTATATTCATCAAGTTGAAATAAATTACAGCGATGAATTTGTTTTTTTATTTTGATTTCAACCATTTCATTACCTAAGTATGAAATATTATCAGCAAAAAAGCTTTTTTCTTTTTTGTTTGTTGGGTTATAAACAATGTAATACTCTCTGGGTTCAAATACTTTGTGAATTATGAAGTGTTTGGTGGCGTATTCAATGTGTCGCGATACAGACTTTAATTTTTTTCCGTTTATATCAAAAATATCGTCTTCTCCCATGAGTTTTAACTGGGCAGTACAACCAAAAAATAAGGAGTCGAACGGATTAGATTTTACGGAGGTATACTCCGGTTCAATAATTACCTCTTCGTTCAAATTTATCACCCCTTCCAGATAGGACATTCCCGTGGTCATTTTTTTGATATATAAATAACTTGGTATCTCTGCCGGGTAAACATCATCGTAGCCCTTTTTGGTTATCTGCTTAAACGATTTATCAATCAGGTATTTTTTATCATTTTTTGTTACGCTGAAATATTGCGGATGATTTTTATAGGAATCATAACAAGTTTTTCCGTATTGAAAAAAGGCAGTGGTGTCTTTCCCGATATTTATTACCAAGGCTGTGTTTTCTTCGTTCAGATATTTACACATAAACACCATGTTATTTGTTTTAATGAATTTGTTGTTACTGCCTTTCTGTGATTTTACGCAGGCCATACAAATTCCCTTAACAGGCTCAAACGGTAAAATAGTATCGTATAAAGGAGGGATGATTTCTTTACCGTTTTTAAGGCAATACCACTTATCTCCCTTTTTTTTGTATTCGTATTGCGAAAGGCAGTTTAAAAAAAGTATTACAGATAGTAGACTGAAGCAGTATTTTTTTAGTTGGAATTTCATTTGTTATAAATAAATGGCACCTCCCGATGAGTTTGAGGAAGCTCCGGTAACGGAAGCCCAAATATTGGTTTCATTATTCCAGCGCAGATATCCTAGAAATGAAAAAATCATGGCCTCTTTAAAGTTAATAATTTCGGCTTTAGGTATAATAATAGGGACTCCCGATTTTTGTTTAATTAACGATACAAGGTGTTTATTAAAGGCTCCCCCTCCGCTAATTAAACAGTTTTCAGCTCCTGATTTTTTTATGGATACTGCAATTTGTTCGGCTATATGTTCGCTTAATGTTGCTAAAATATCTATTTTTTGCTTGCTTCTGTAGTTATTTAAAATAGGCATTACTTTACTTTCAAAAAATTCAAAACCAAGTGATTCGGTAATTTTTTTACGATAAAATAATTTATTCAAATCGTTCAAAAGCTCAGCAATAACTTTTCCGGATGCGGCCATTTGTCCGTTAAAATCCAATTCTTTACCGGCTTTTTTGCTGATATGATTCAAGGCCATATTGCATATACAAATGTCGTATGCCTTTCGTAATCCTTTTTGGTTATCGAAAGAAATGTTGGCAATGCCGCCTAAATTTAAGCAGGCTCCATAAGCATTAAAAAGCAATTTATCTCCGATAGGAACCAAGGGCGCCCCTTGCCCTTTTTTAGCTACATCGCTTGAACGGAAGTCGCAAATTACATGAAGGCCGGATGCGGCGGCGATATGTGCACCCGAACCAATTTGTGTGGTATAAAAATCTTTTGGCCGGTGAAATACAGTGTGTCCGTGAGAGCAAACTATAGCGTGTTTTATTCCGTACCTTTCTGCAAACTTTTTTACCTGTTTTCCTAAAAAATAACCGTATTCCGCGTTTATCTTGAAAAAAGTATCGGCACTTTCGTAATAAATTTTGCTCAACTTTTTTTTCCAGTATTTGTTGTATTTAATGGTTGTTGCGGCAATAAGTTCAAAATTGTACATGCTACCACTTTTTCTGAATTTGCAAGCGGCTATATCAAGCCCATCCAGTGAGGTACCACTCATTAAGCCAATAAATATGGGTATTTTGTCGGTTTTTTTCAGATATTTTGCCTCTACATTTGGTTGTAAAATCGGCTTAAGCGCTTATATTTGCACACAGGTAAAAATACTATTAATCTTTAAAATTATATACCATGCATTTTGAATTATCGGAAGAACATTTAATGATACAAACGGCGGCTCGTGAGTTTGCCCAGAATGAGCTAAAACCGGGTGTTATTGAAAGGGACGAACTACAGAAATTTCCGGCCGAGCAGGTTAAAAAAATGGCCGAGCTTGGGTTTTTGGGTATGATGGTTGACCCCAAATATGGAGGAGGGGGAATGGACACACTGTCTTACGTATTGGCCATGGAAGAGATAAGTAAAGTAGATGCCAGTTGCAGTGTTATTATGAGCGTGAACAACTCACTGGTATGTTGGGGCCTTGAAAAATTTGGTACCGAAGAACAAAAACAAAAGTATCTGGTTCCCTTGGCAAAGGGTGAAATTATTGGTGCTTTTTGCTTAAGCGAGCCGGAGGCAGGCAGCGATGCAACCTCGCAAAAAACTACCGGTATAGATATGGGTGACCATTATTTGGTAAACGGAACCAAAAACTGGATAACTAACGGAAATAGCGCCTCTGTTTACCTGGTAATGGTTCAAACCAACAAAGAAGCCGGGCATAGGGGTATTAATTGTCTTATAGTAGAAAAGGGTATGCCGGGCTTTACGGTTGGTCCTAAAGAAAACAAAATGGGTATAAGAGCCAGTGATACACATTCTCTTATGTTCGAAAATGTAAAGGTGCCAAAAGCCAACAGAATAGGAGAGGATGGCTTTGGTTTTAAGTTTGCTATGAAAGTGCTGAGTGGCGGACGAATTGGAATTGCCTCCCAGGCGCTGGGTATAGCGGCAGGGGCCTATGAGTTGGCGCTGCAGTACAGTAAAGAACGTAAAGCCTTTGGTAAGGAAATCAGTAAGCATCAGGCTATTCAGTTTAAACTGGCCGACATGGCCACCCGTATTGAAGCTGCCCGCTTGTTGGTTTACCGTTCGGCGTGGTTAAAAGACCAAGGTTTGCCCTTTGACAAAGAAAGTGCCATGGCTAAGGTGTATGCCAGCGAAACAGCTATGTGGGTAACTACCGAGGCAGTGCAAATACACGGTGGATACGGATATGTAAAAGAATACCACGTGGAGCGCTTGATGCGTGACGCAAAAATTACTCAGATATACGAAGGAACCAGTGAGGTTCAGCGTATAGTTATTTCAAGACAAGTGCTAGCCTAGATTATAAGGTTAATTAGCTTGTATACTTTAACGGCAAAAAATAAGCTTTATTTTTTGCCGTTTTTTATTTGCCGATACAAAATCGGCTAAATATCTCAGACAGTAAGTCCTCCGGACCTACCTGCCCGGTAATGCTTCCAAGTTCATCCAGTGCATAACGTATATCTAACGCAAGTAAATCTCCGGGAACTTTGTTTTCCAGGCCACTTACCACTCGTTCCAGGGCAAGCGCCGCCTTGTCAAGTGATGCCGCGTGGCGAGCGTTGGTAACAACAGTTTCGGTGCTCTGAACGGCGCGCATATCAAATAGTTCTACCAACTTTTTTCGCAATACATCTATATTTTTTTGTTCTTTAGCAGAGATGTACACTATTTCGCCAAGTCCATTGTATTCTTTCTTCAGTTCGTTTTCATTCTCTACATCAATCTTATTTGCAACAACTATGAGTTGGGCATTTTGCAGGTGTTTTTTGATTAGCTCCAGTTCGGTTTTTAAATCTCCGTAGCCTAATTCGTGTGCATCGAAGAGATAGATGATAATGGCTGATTTTTTAATAACCTCATAAGCTTTGTCAACGCCAATTTTTTCAATAATATCGTTGGTTGTTCGTAAACCTGCTGTGTCAATAAAACGAAAAAGAATGCCATCAATCACTATTTCATCTTCAATTATGTCACGTGTGGTTCCCGGTATGTCACTTACAATGGCTTTTTCATCATTCAATAACGAATTTAACAAAGTGGATTTTCCTGCATTTGGTTTACCCACTATGGCTACCGGGATACCGTTTTTGATTACGTTACCCAGTTCGAAACTTTTATGAAGTTGACGAATAATTGTGAGTATTTGGCTTATAAGTGATTTTAATTCGTCGCGGTTGGCAAATTCCACGTCTTCTTCGCTAAAATCAAGTTCTAATTCTATTAAAGAGGCAAATTGAATCAGATTTTCGCGTAGTTTCTTTATTTTGTTGCTGTATCCCCCGCGCATTTGCTGCATGGCAACTTGGTGAGAAACGGCAGAATTACTGGCTATTAAATCGGCAACCGCCTCGGCCTGACTTAAATCCATCTTCCCATTTAAAAATGCCCGTTGGGTAAATTCTCCCGGGTTTGCGCTACGCGCCCCACTTTTAAGGAATAATTGCAGGCATTGCTGTAGTATGTATGGACTACCATGGCAGCTAATCTCTGCCGATTCTTCACCGGTATATGAATGAGGTTTTTTGAAGATAGAAATAAGAACTTCATCCAATATTACTCCATCAACTACCAGCAAACCAAAATGTATGGTGTGTGTTTTTTTGTCCTGAAGCGTGTAGGGTGTTAGGTTTCTTTTGAAGAAAAATTGTTCGCATAATGTAATACAACCCTCTCCGCTTAGGCGAATAACCCCAATGGCTGAGCTCCCCTGAGGCGTTGCAACCGCTGCAATAATATCTTTTTCAAAAAAAATCACCTACTAAAAATAAGGAATTAAATCCAGATAATGCCTGCCCTAAATCTATTTAAAGAAATACCGACTGCTTGTTAACAGCTTAGGGTTTATATTAAACGTCAAAAAAAATATAACCTTTTTTAAAAAGCGGCGTACAATAATCTAAACACAAAAACCTTTAATACCCGAAACCCCTGATTGTTCAGCAAAAGAGGGGCTGGTCAAAAAAACAACTACATAAACTTCAAAAACAAAAATTAAAACTAATCCAATGAAAAAATTAACCAACCTAAAACTTATTCGTTATGAAAACGCAAATGTATTTACTAACCGCTTTGGCCATTACTGTTCAGGCAATGGTATACGGCCAAACCCCCGCGAACCAGGCTAATACCTTAAAAGTTCGTCCGGTAATCGGAACTTTTAATCCAAAAACACAAAGCGCCACTGTTAGTTATAAAGAATTTTCTTTCAAATCCGGGGAGGAATCAACCGAGCAAACTGTCCAAATCAAAACGTCTCCCTTATCCGGGTACAACAAAAGTTTACAAATAAAGGGTTCCGTAAAAGATGTAAAAGAGCTTTTGGAGCAGGCAGAAGAGATGAAAGGTATAGAACAACAAATCAGAAAAAAAGCAAGTCAGCTTTGCGGAACAGAAAAAAACAAGTTAATAGAAGTGGCAAATGGCTTGGCTCGTCAGATAGAGCATGTACAAATTCAAGCCAGTGAAATAAACGGCCGGATTAATTTGGAAACCTTTGAATTTAATAAAGAGGTATACGAATTGGTGTTACAATCGTATAACGGCACGCACTATGCCTTTGCGGTTTCTGAAGAGCTGAGTTTGGAGGCGGAGCAGAATTTTAAACTTGCCAAAGAAATGCGTCAAGAGGCTTATGCCATGCCCAGCAACAGCGGAAAATTGGGAACATTGATGAATGCCGAGGAAAAAGAAGCAGTTGCTTTGAATAAGCAGGCTCAGGCAATAGAAGCGTTGAAAAAATCTAACAGCAACAGCATCATAGCGGTTAAGTAAGATTACTTGATTTGACGAAAGAGGAGGCTATCACTGAAAGATAGCCTTTTTGTTTTGGGTGTATGCCTCTGGCCTTTTTGTTTAAAGCATACTCAGTTTGAAACAGTTTCCTGCGCTATGCAATATATCAACTCGAAATTACTAACCCGAGGCTGTTTCTCCTGATAGTACGCGTATTCGTTTTTCGTTACCTACAATCCAAACAATATCTCCGGCTTTAAATATCAGCGTTGATTCCGGATTTAATATACGTTCTTCACCCCGCTCTATGCCCACCACCAAGCCCTTGGTTAATTCCCGTATGTTAGATTCTTTGATACTTTTTCCGGCCAGGGCTGAGTTTTCCTTTATTACAAAATGCAGCAGGCGTACCTCGTTTTTTTGTTTCAGGTATTCGGGAACACTTTCGTTCTTTTTAAGAAACTCCTGAAAATTTTTCAATTGTTCATCGGTTCCAATAACCGAAATAATATCTCCCGGATATAACACCTGGTGCCTGTCCGGAACGTTGATGATAAAATCATCTCTTTCTATGGCGGCTATATTTACACCAAAGCGTTCACGTATTTTAGATTCAATAAGGCTTTTTCCGATAAAGGGCGAGTGGGAGTTGAGCTTAAATATGGAAATATGGGTATCCCAACTGGGTAATATTTTTGATTTTCGTATTTCGTTGTATTGCCGTTCGTTGTAGTTCTCTAAAAAGCGTCCTTCAATACGGCCGTAAAAACGTTGTATTTTTTTGGAAAATAAAATAAGCAGCAAACAGGTAAGCGAAACGCCAATAAGCGCAATTTTGGGAGAAAAAAGCCGATCAAATAAAAAACCCAAATAAAACAAGGCTAGCGCAATTTTGGCCAGTTGAAGCATTACAATGGGCCCCCGTTGTCTGGAATCTACCCATAGTTTGCTGTATGCCTCTCTGTCTCCGCGTCTGAATGCCAATGCCCAAAAGAAGGGGAGTAAAATAAGAATAGAGACTCCGGCCGTAATCATTCGGCTGTAGGTAAAATTCCAAAAGTAGGGTTGTATTACTCTGGTTGCAAAAACGATGACTCCTATGATAATAGCCGAAAAAATGGTTACATTAATTAAATTACCTCTTATGAGTTTTTTCCAGTAACTGGTTTCGTTTATTTTTTGAGTACCTGCGGCATATTGTGTAATTAGTTGTTTCCATCGTTCCGGCAGTTTTTTATCGAGCAGTGCATAAACCGGATCCGAAAAGCGCATCATGTAAGGCGTGGTAAACGTGGTAATAACTGATACCGCTACTGCTATGGGATATAAAAAACCGCTGGTTACTCCTAAGCTTAACCCCAGTGAGGCAATGATGAAGGAAAATTCACCTATTTGAGAGAGGCTCATGCCCGTTTGTACGGATATTTTAAGGGCTTGTCCGGTAAGTAATGAGCCGCATACGATAAAAAAAGGTTTACCAACTAACAAAATAATAACGGAGGCCAAAATGGGGAACCAGTATTTGGCAATTAAATCGGGGTCAAATAGCATACCAACCGAAACAAAGAAGATAGCACCGAATAAATTTTTAAGAGGTGCAATTAAGTGTTCTATTTTTTCGGCTTTGGTTGTTTCGGCCAATAAAGAACCCATCATAAAGGCACCAAATGCAGGAGAAAATCCGGCTTTTAAAGCCAGGTTGACCATAACAAAACAAAGCGCTAACGAAAAAATGAGCAATATTTCTTCGTTTAAAAAAGCGCGCAGTAACTTTAAAATTCCCGGCAAAAAAAAGATGCCCGATAAAAACCAGAGAATTAAAAACAACAGGAGTTTACTTACCGAAAAAATTAAATCAGTTCCTTCAAAATTTTTACTTACCGACACAGTAGAAAGAATTACCATTAAAATAACGGCAGCCAAATCTTCTACAATAAGCACGCCGGTAACAATATTGGTAAACTTTTTAGTTTTAACCCCCAGTTCGTCAAAGGCCCTGATGATGATAGTGGTAGAGGCAATGCTTAAAATGCCGCCAAAAAATAAACTGTCGGTATTTTTCCAATGCAATATTTTTCCAAGCAGATAGCCGAATAACATGGTAAAAAGCACACCAAAAAGCGCAATAATGATGATTCGGCTTCCTTCCTTAAAGAGTTTACGGAAACTAAATTCGAGTCCCAGATTAAACAGTAGAAAAATTACGCCAATTTCGGCCCATACTTTAATGCTGTTATACTCCAGTATGGTGTAAAAATGTTTAAAATTGGGTCCTACCAGTATACCGGCCAGTATATAGCCTAACACCACAGGTTGTTTTAAGCGCTTAAAGAGCAAACCTGTTAAGGCGGCTACAGCCAGAATAATGCTTAAATCGGTTATTAACTGCGGAACATGCACCTTAGGCGCAAGTTAGCTATTATTGTGTACAAAAAAAATCCGATATAGGTTACCGTGAGCCTTAAAAATCCAGTATCTTTAGCACCAAATCGTATATAGAAAGAATTATTAAAAAACTAAAAAGACAGGGCTGTAATCATGTGGAGATGGTTTTCGGGTATTTTACTTAGGAATAAGCTGATTTTTACGTTAGCCGTTATTCTTTCTACCATTTATATGGGTTATGAGGCTTCTAAAATGGAGCTGTCTTATGAATTTGCCAAAATTCTTCCGTCTGACGATCCTACGTTTATTGAATATCAGGAGTTCAAGAAAAAGTTTGGAGAAGACGGCAACGTAATGGTACTTGGTTTTAAGGATACCGGATTTTTTAGTTTGGCAAAGTTTAATGATTGGTACCATCTTAGCAAAACCATTAAAATAATTCCGGGTATTAAAGAGGTTATCTCTGTTCCGGTTTCTTATAATTTACTGAGAAACGACAGCCTCTCTAAGTTTGAGTTTTTACCGCTTATTACAAAAATTCCTCGTACACAAAAGGATGTAGACAGTATTCGAGAGGTGTTTCTTAATCTTAAATTTTACGATGGAATTATTTATAATGCTGAGTCGGGAGCAACCTTAATGGCCATTACCTTTAATAAAGAGTCGCTAAACTCCAAGCGCAGATTGGATATTGTAAAGGAAATTAAAGTACTTACTGAAAGTTTTGCGGCAAAACACCAGGTAGCCATGCATTATTCGGGTATGCCCTATATACGAACCCAAATGATGGAAAAAATTTCGCACGAAATGGGTTTGTTCCTTACGTTGGCCATTATTATTACTGGTATTATTCTCTGGCTTTTTTTCCGTTCCGGCCCTAATGTGTTTTTTTCTTTGGTAATTGTTACCATGGGTGTTTTATGGTCGGTTGGAATTTTACAACTGTTTGGTTATAAAATAACCGTACTATCCGGTCTTATTGCCCCATTGATGATGGTAATTGGTATTCCGAATTGTGTTTTTTTAATTAATAAATATCAGGCCGAGTATTTACTACACAAAAACAAAATCAAGGCTTTGTCGCGTATGATAGAAACCATCGGAGTTACTTTATTTTTGGCAAATATTACCACGGCAATTGGTTTTGGCGTTTTGTATTTTACCAAAAGCTCTATGCTGGTAGAGTTTGGTGTGGTAGCTTCTATCAGCGTAATGGTTACCTATTTTATTACGCTTATTTTAACCCCGGTAGCTTTATTTTTGCTTCCTCCACCCAAGGCCAAACATACCAAACACCTTCAGGGCAAACGTATCAATAAAATGTTGCTCATGGTAGATGATTTGGTGCAGCATCACAGAAAGTTGATTTATTTAGGTACTTTGGTAATTACCCTTATTGGCATTGCGGGTATGTTTAAAATAAGCTTGGTAGGATATGTGGTGGACGATTTGCCCACAAAAGACCCTGTGTATACCGATTTACATTTTTTTGAAAAAGAGTTTAAAGGCGTTTTACCTTTCGAGATTTCTATAGACACTAAAAAAGATAATGGTCTTTTTGCCGAAAACGCCAAAGCGCTATACAAAATGAAAACCCTGCAGGCCATGTTTGCCGAGTACCCGGAATTTTCCAAGCCGGTTTCCATTGTAGAGGCCATTAAATTTTCTTATCAAAGTTATAAAGGCGGTAATCCTAAGTTTTATAGGGTGCCCACCATTACTGATTTAAAAACACTTTCGGAGTATTCAGGCTCTTTAAGCGGACAAAACAGTAAGCTTAAACTATTTATAGACAGCGCAAAAAGCGTTACTCGGATTAGCTATCAGGTAGCCGACGTAGGTTCTCAAAAAATAAAAGAATTACTTACAGAAATAAAACCGCGTATAGACTCTATATTCCCGGCTAAAGAATACGAAGTAGGACTTACCGGATTTAGCCTGGTGTTTTTGAAGAGTAATGATTATTTGCTTTACAATTTGATGGAAAGTTTAATTATTGAGATTATTCTCATTGCTTTGGTGGGTATTGCCCTGTTTCGTTCTGTAAGCATCATCATTCTTTCTAAATTACCTTGTTTAATTCCATTAGTTATTACCGCCGGCGTAATGGGGTTTTTAGACATTCGCTTTAAGCCCTCTACCATATTAATTTTTAGTATTGCCTTTGGTATTTCTTCCGACGGAACCATATACCTTCTTACTAAGTACCGCCAAGAACTCAAGAAAAACGGAGGAAAGGCTGTTCAAGCTATTTCAACAGCAATAAAAGATACAGGTTTAAGCATGATATACACTTCGGTAATATTGTTTTTCGGGTTCTCTATTTTTTCGGTTTCCAGTTTTGGTGGCACCGCTGCTTTGGGCGTACTTATTTCTTTAACCTTGCTAATGTCACTTATAACCAATCTTATTTTACTACCGGCTATTTTGCTTTCCATAGCCAACAAAAAGCAAAACAAAGAGCTGATGAAAGCTCCGCTTATAGATATTGACGAGGAGGAGTAGGGCATTTAGAAAGGAAAAGTTTTCTTTGAATTCCGGCATAACAAACTACTAAAAATTTCGTTTGTATATTCGTATACATGATGAACAAACACATCATATTTTTTTTGTTAATACTGGAACCGCTACTCTTTTTGTACGCGCAAAACTATACACTCACTATAACCAAATCGCCTGATTATACTGGAACGCTCCCTTCACACAAACCTATTCATGCTTCCCAAAGCGAGGCCATAACCGAACTTAGAAAAATACTTACGCAACTGCACGAACAAGGCTACTTTTTAGCCGATGCCGATACGCAATCTTCTGCTCAGTTTATAAAAGCTGTTATAAACCCGGGAAAAGTATTTAAATGGGCACATCTTAAGCAAGGTAATTTAAACCCGGTTCTTGCCCAAAAAGCAGGTTTTTCGGAAAAACAGTTTACGGGAAAAAAATTTGACGGTCAAAGCTTAGGCAAATTACGCGAAAAAATACTCACGTATTATGAAAATAACGGCTATCCCTTTGCCTGGATAAAATTGGATAGTGTGGATATCAATGAGGAGGAGATTCGGGCAGTATTGCATGTAGAAAAAGACCGTTTTGTAAAATTAGATTCTATTCAGGTAATAGGGAGCGCAAAAGTAAACATCGGTTTTTTGCAGCGTTACTTGAGTTTATTACCCGGCAAGCCCTATAACGAAAGTATGCTCAGGGCAAGTGGAAATAAACTGAGGCAGTTGCCTTTTGTTGTACAAAGTAAGGCAGCCGAAATGCGCTTGAGCGAAAAGCATAATAAATTTTTATTGTTTTTGAATAAAAAAAATGCCTCGCAGTTTGATGGTATTGTTGGCATACAACCCGATAATATTACCGGTAAAACGGTGGTAACCGGCGATATTAAAATTAAGTTAGTAAACGGTATATTTAAAAATGCCGAAACCTTTGATTTGGAGTGGAGGCGTTTGCAGTTTCAAACACAGGATTTTAAAGGGCGGGTAATATATCCGTACTTGTTTGGCAGCCCGTTTGGTGCCGATTATAGCCTTAAAATATACAGACGCGATACCACCTTTGTTGATATAAACAACGACGGAGGCGTTCAATTTTATTTTTCGGCGTTAAATTACCTCAAAGTTCATACCCGCTTGCGGCAAAGCAATTTGCTTTCTACGGCAGGTTTAGAAAATGTAACAAATCTACCCTCATATGCCGACATAAGCAGCAGCCTGAACGGCTTTGGTGTTTTTTATGAAAATCTGGACTATCGATTTAATCCGAGAAAAGGATTGAGCATACAAGCCAACGCCTCGGCTGGTAATCGTCGAATAAGGAAAAATCCGCGCATAAACGATGCCGCTTATGCAAACCTGGATTTGAACAGTACACAATATATGTATGATTTTCACTTAAATGCCTATTTACCTCTTCGAGGAAACAGTATTTTAAAAATGGGCTTGCAAAGTGCATCGGTGTTTGGCAGTGCTCAACTATTCAGAAACGAACTTATTCGTATTGGTGGATTAAAAACACTTCGTGGTTTTGATGAGGAAAGTATTTTTGCATCTGCCTACATAATACCCACCATAGAGTATCGATTTGTTTTCTCAGAAAATTCCTGCTTGTTAGCCTTTGCAGAGGGAGCTTGGTACGAAAACAACAGTTTGGGCACCTATGTAAAAGATACTCCTTTAAGTTTTGGTGCCGGAATGAATTTAGAAACAAGGGCAGGAATTTTAACGCTGATGTACGCTATTGGGAATCAGTTTAAACAGGGTTTTGATGCCCGAAACGGAAAAATACATTTTGGCTTAACGGCACTTTTTTAATGTTTGAAATTACAGTACGAAACAGATGTAAGAGTTTAATCATTTATTTATTACCGGCATAAGAAAGCATGGTTTGTTTGCCATTTGGTTGTAGTTTTTGTCGTTTTAGAGATATATGTGCAGAGATGAGCTGTAAAGGAGGGCTGAAGCAATAAGCTACTGAGCCAAAACAGATCCGGGATTAAAAAGGAAGAAAATTTGTAACTAAAAAGTAGCTTGCAAATGAGGCAATGAAAGCCTGTTTGCTACTTGTACATACCAAATTCTACTTCTCTAACACCTCAAAGCGGCATTCTTTTTTTTCTCCTTCGGTATCGGTTATCAGCAAATGGTGTTTTCCGGGTTTGGGGTTTAGCGCCACTTGATGGAACTTATAGGTACTTCCTATATACGTTCCGTCTAGGTGCCAAAACACTGTGGCATCTTCTTTTTTGTGAGTGGCTTTAAATACGCAAAGGCTTTTTTGTCCGCTTTCATCCACCGGTATATACAGTTTAAAATTATCTCGCGGATACACAATATCCAGTTGCGCACTTAATCCTTCTCCTACACATTCGGCTTTCCATGGAGGCAGTTCTTTATAAAAAGGATGGTGCTGTTTATAAAAATATTCCTGTACGGGTGTTAATACAAACCATGAAACTTCTTTCATCTTACTCACCGGATAGCAATTACTGTTTACCCTGTACTTATCATCTTCAGTCAAATGAATGCTTTTATGGAAAGTACATACCGGTGTTTTGTTTGAGTTTTTTGGTATTTGTTGTTTTTTATTCGGACAAATGGCGCTTGCTTTAAAACCACTCTCTCTACAAACAGCTATTTCTTTAATATCATTAGAAGGTTTTTGAAACCACTTTTTTTGAGGAAGCAGGTTAAACAGCTTAAACATAAGCGGAGCAGCTACTGCGCTTCCGGTAAGTTCGGGCCTACCCTCGCCGGTGGCATTACCCACCCATACGGCAACGGTATATTTATCATCTAAACCAACGGCCCAAGCATCTCTAAAACCGAAGCTGGTTCCGGTTTTCCAGGCAATTTTGTGTCGGTTTAAAAATTGTGCCCAGCCTACAAAATCCTGAGGTCTTATCAATTCCGTCATAGCATTAAATGTAAACCATATTGCAGAGGCGCTTAGTAAACCTTCTTTTTCACCTTTGTAGGAGTCTAGTTTGTTAGATGCATTGTTTAGATAAAACAGAGGATGATAAGCCTTAGCAGTGTAGTTATATTTATTATTGTAATTATGCAAACTTCTTCCCAACGAAGCATAAGCCGAGGCAATTTCAAAAAGAGTTGCCTCGCCTCCCCCAAGAATGAGTGATAAACCGTAGTGTTTTGGAGGTTTGGTGAACGTGCTGAAACCAAGTTGTTTGAGTCTGTATAAAAAACGCTCGCTGCCATATTCCATCAGCATTTTAACGGCAGGTACATTTAGCGAACGGGCAATAGCCTGATTGGCCGGAACCAATCCGTCGTAATTCAAATGAAAATTTTTTGGGCCGTAAGACCCGATTTGAATGGGAACATCTTCAATAAGCGAAGCAGGCAGTATTTTTTCTTCGTTCAGCATAAATGCGTATAAAAAAGGTTTTAAAATACTGCCGGTACTTCGAGGAGCCTGAATTAAATCAACAAAATTTTGAAACTCATTTGTGTTTGATTGGCTATTACCTATGTAGGCTAATATTTTTCCGCTTTGGGTTTCGGCTATTAGGGCACAAGCGTTGTGAATTTGGTTGGGAAGCAGACTTTCTACATGTTTGTTTAAAATATCCTGGGCCTGTATTTGCAGGTTCTTTTGCAGCGATGTTTGGTAGTTTGCCTCGGCTCCGTTTTGGTTGATGCAATGTTCCATTAAATGAAAAGCCAATTGAGGCAGGGGAAAAGCTTTTTGCGGAATGCCTTCGGCCAAAGCCAGTTTATAGGTGGCAGCATCAATTACTTTTTTTTGATGTAGTTTTTTCAGTAGGCGATTTCTTTTTTGCAGTAAAACAGCTTGATTTTTTCCGGGATAAATGAGTGAGGGGGCGTTGGGAAGCACAGCCAATAGCGCACTTTCCGCCCAGCTCAGCTGGGAGGGTTTTCGTCCGAAATAACGCCAGGAAGCAGCTTCAATTCCCACTATATTACTTCCAAACGGAGCATGACTGCAATATAATTTAAGGATGCTGCTTTTTTTATAAGACAATTCAATTCGGATGGCCAGTAAAACCTCTACAAATTTTTGAAAATAATTACGCTCTTTGTTTCCTCTCATCATGCGGGCAACCTGCATGGTTAAGGTGCTGCCTCCGCTTTTTATTTTTCCCGATTTAATATTTCGGGCAAAAG
The DNA here is from genome assembly GCA_964585565.1 of uncultured Akkermansia sp. Taxonomy (GTDB): domain Bacteria; phylum Bacteroidota; class Bacteroidia; order B-17B0; family Aurantibacillaceae; genus Aurantibacillus. Next base: position 189,063 of record CAZPEC010000004.1, read on the forward strand.
AATTAATTAGTGAAGCAGGATTTACGCCCGGATGATAGTAAAAATATTCGTCTTCAAAATAAATAAGGCATTGTTCGATTTTGTGGGGAACGTACTTGGTTTCGGGAAATCTCCATTGTCCGTCCGAGGCTATTTTAGCTGCGAGCAAATCATTGTTTGCATCGGTTAGGATGGTAGCGTAGGGCTTATTGAATAGTTTAGACGGAAGCCATATCCAGTATAAAATGAGCAGTACAAAAAAGCATAAGCTTTTTATTTTATGTTTCTGAAGAGCACGAATAATTGTATGCAGAATTTTTTTCAAAACTGTATAAAAATAGGGAATAATGAACAACAAAAAAGCTGCCCCAAAAGAAGCAGCTTTTATTATTAAAGGTTTTTGTTTTATTACATCATTCCACCCATTCCTCCGCCGTGGGCATGGCCATGGTCGGCAGGCTTTTCTTCGGGTTTTTCGGCCAAAACACAATCGGTAGTTAAGAGCATGGCAGCTACCGAAGCGGCGTTTTCCAGGGCAACTCGGCTCACTTTGGTGGGGTCAATTACACCGGCTTTCAACAGGTTTTCGAATGTTTCGGTACGTGCGTTAAAACCAAAATCCTCTTTTCCTTCTTTTACCTTTTGAACCACTACGGAACCTTCTAATCCGCTGTTGGCACAAATTTGGCGTAAAGGCTCTTCGAGCGCGCGTTTTACAATTTGTATACCGGTGGTTTCGTCGTCGTTGGCTCCTTTCATTTTATCAAGAGCGGCAATGGCGCGTATGTAGGCTACGCCTCCGCCGGGTACAATGCCTTCTTCAACGGCGGCGCGGGTAGCGGCTAAGGCATCATCCACACGGTCTTTTTTCTCTTTCATTTCTACTTCAGATGCGGCACCAACGTATAATACGGCTACTCCTCCGGCTAGTTTAGCAAGACGCTCTTGTAGTTTTTCGCGATCGTAATCAGAAGTAGTAGTTTCAATTTGTGCTTTAATGGCATTTACACGGGCTGTAATATCAGCTTTTTTGCCGGCGCCGTTTACAATGGTGGTATTATCTTTGTCAACGGTTATTTTTTCGGCACGGCCCAGCATATCCAACTCAGCGTTTTCTAGTTTAAATCCGCGTTCTTCGCTTATAAATGTTCCGCCGGTAAGAATGGCAATATCTTCTAACATAGCCTTGCGACGATCTCCGAATCCGGGAGCTTTTACGGCACAAATTTTCAAGTTGGCACGCAAACGGTTTACTACCAGTGTTTGCAGAGCTTCGCCGTCTAAATCTTCGGCAATAATTAGGAGTGGTTTTCCGGTTTGAACGGCTTTTTCCAGGATAGGCAGCAATTCTTTCATGCTGCTTATTTTTTTCTCATAAATTAAAATGTAAGGATTGTCGAGAACGGCCTCCATTTTATCTACGTTGGTAATAAAATATGGAGATATATAACCGCGGTCAAACTCCATTCCTTCCACCACTTCAACAGTAGTTTCGGTTCCTTTGGCCTCCTCTACGGTAATAACGCCTTCCTTTTTAACTTTTTGCATGGCTTCAGCAATCAGTTTTCCGATGGCATTATCGTTGTTTGCCGAGATGGTGGCTACTTGTTCAATTTTTTTATTGTCGTTTCCGATAGCGGTAGATTGTTTTTTTAGATTTTCAATAACAGCAGCAACAGCCTTATCAATACCGCGCTTTAAGTCCATTGGGTTAGCGCCTGCAGCTACGTTTTTTAGTCCGTTGTTTACAATAGCCTGAGCAAGAACAGTGGCGGTAGTAGTACCGTCTCCTGCAACATCGGCTGTTTTGGAGGCTACTTCTTTAAGTAATTGAGCGCCCATGTTTTCAACCGGGTTAGATAACTCAATTTCTTTAGCAACGGTAACACCGTCTTTGGTAATAGCCGGTGATCCGAATTTTTTGTCAATGATAACATTTCTACCTTTTGGGCCAAGGGTTACTTTAACAGCATTGGCTAATTGGTCAACTCCGCGTTTTAGTGCGTCACGGGCTTCTATATTAAAGGTGATTTCTTTTGCCATATATTTTTTGTTTTGGGGTTAAAGAATAAAAAAATTGTTTTTAAGGGATGAGTTATATTACTGCAAAAATGTCGCTTTCACGCATAATCAAGTAGTCTTTGCCTTCAATTTGGATTTCGGTTCCTGCGTATTTTCCATACAATACCACGTCTCCTACTTTAACAGTCATGGGTTCATCGGGTTTACCGTTTCCAACCGCCACTACTTTACCGCGTTGAGGTTTTTCTTTAGCGGTATCGGGAATAATAATTCCGCCTGCTGTTTTGGTTTCTGCTGCTGCCGGTTCTACCAGCACTCTGTCTGCTAATGGTTTTACGCTTATCTTTGCCATAATAGTTAGTTTTTGGTTAAAATTAGTCGCCCCAAGTCAGCATAATTTGTGCCAAGGGTATAATCTACAATTAAAAGCGACAAATTTTCCATATTGGCGCCTGTCTCAAAATGCTAATGTCAGTTAAAAATGACAAGCTGACACGCAGCGGACACATTTTGGTCAAATTATTGTATATTTATTGCGGGTATGCTCATGAAGTTCAATAAAATAGCCTTGCTAATGATTATGAGCTTTTTTTGGGTCTTTTCTTACTGTCAAAACACACTTGAGCATAATTTGCCGGAAAGTTTGCCGGCCAATAGTTTTTATACCTTGGAGGTGAGTATTAAAAAAGGAGATTTGGTTAGTTTCTCTAAATACCAACTGGAAGTTCCGGATTATGTAACTGTTACCGAGGGTAATAGCCTGGATGGCCATTTCAGTTTTGAGAAAAAGCGTGCCAAAATAGTTTGGGTTGAATGTCCTAAGCAGCCCGTATTTACCTTTACCATGAGGTTGTATATAGGTTTTTTGTCCGGAGAAATTTCGTTTGAGCATCGTTTTTATTATGTGGAAAATAATTTACGTAAGGAAATATCGGATGATGAGATTCGGGTAAAAATTACTGAGGCTAAAACAAGAGAACTGCCTAAAGAGCCGGAAAAGCCCGCTCAAACAAAAACGGTAAATATTGCCAAAGCCGGTACCGTAAATTTGCAAAATTCTTCTCAAAGTACTCCTGCCGGCACGTTTACTCCCGAGCCGGTTGTGCAGAATACGGTTAGTTCATCTAATACGGTTCCTGTTACCTTAAAGGAACCTGAAAAAAAATCCGAGAAGGATAATGAAGTTTTAAATATTGAAAAGAAGGAGTATAAAGTACAAATAGCTTCTTTGGCCACTCGTCCGGATATGGGCAAATACGCTAAAGCGGGTAAGGTAAGCGTGTATGAGGAAAATGGAATGTACAAAGTGCTTTCCGGAAGTTTTTTAACCAAAGAGGAGGCTTTAAAACACATGGAAGCATTGAAAGAAAAGGGCTATCAGGGTTTTGTTGTAATGTTTATAAACGGAGTTAAGGCAAAGTAAGTGAAAAAGTATATAGTAATTATAACCGCCTTGTTTTTTGGTACGCTGAGTGCACAAAAAGAGTTTGATAACTATGGCCCAATGGGTTGTATGGTTTGGAAAGATTTGAAGGAAGCGCTTAAAACAAAGGAGAAGGTATATAAAATGGATTTGAGCTATCAGGCTATTGACCCCAAGTTGTATGCTAAATTGGGTAATTTGAAGGATTTAATGGCGCTTAAACTAAGAGCCAATAACCTGAGCCAGTATCCCGAGAATTTTCATCAACTTAGTTTTTTAAATTATTTTGCCTCTTACGCCAATCCGCTTACTTCTTTTCCGCCGCAAATTGCCTCATATACCGGTTTAGAATACTTGGAACTACAAAACACCAAAATAGATAGTATTCCATCACAAATTGCTTATTTGCGAAGATTAAAAACATTAAAGGTAGGTAACACGGATGATACCTTATTGATACCGCCAACCCTGCGTTATATGAAATCACTAAAAGAATTATTTTTTGAAAACGTGATATTGGATAGTATGCCTAAGGAAATTTTTCGTATCCCCAATCTTAATTTTTTATATCTCTCTAATACCAATACGCATTATTTGAGCAAGCACTTTGAGCGTATTCCCAATTTGGAAGTACTCATTATAGAAAATAATCCGATAGAAAAAATACCTTTTGAAATATACCATGCAAAGAAGCTTCGTTTTATTTCTCTCAGAAATAATAAGCTTACCAATATTCCGGAAACTATTTCTGAACTTTCTGAGCTTTCACTACTTGATTTAAGAGGGAATCCCATACCGCAGGAAGAAATAGAAAAACTCAGGGCTTTGCTACCCGGATGCGAGGTTAAGTTTTGAAAAAGTTATTTAAGATTTTGCATATCGCACAGTTTTTTGTACACGCCATTTAGGGTAATTAGTTGCTCGTGATTTCCGCGTTCCACAATTTCTCCCTTTTGTAATACTACTATTTCGTTGGCGTGCTGTATGGTAGATAAGCGATGTGCTATGACTATACTGGTTCTGTTTTTCATTAATTTTTGCAATGCTTCTTGTACCAGTTTTTCACTTTCTGTATCAAGGGCGGACGTGGCTTCATCGAGAATTAATATATCCGGGTTTTTTAATACAGCCCGGGCAATACTGATTCGTTGTTTTTGTCCGCCGCTTAGTTTATTTCCTCGGTCGCCTATATTTGTTTCGTAACCTTGCGGAAATTGAGAAATAAACTCATGTGCATTAGCAATTTTAGCCGCTTCTATTACTTCTTGCTCTGTTTTATCTTCCAAACCAAAAACAATGTTGTTGTATATGGTATCGTTAAACAAAATACTTTCCTGGGTTACTACAGCCAAATGTTTTCGGATAGACGAAAGCGTATATTTCTTTATGGAATTTCCATCAATTAAAACTTCTCCTTCATCCGGAAAATAATATCCGGGAAGCATATCTGCCAAGGTTGTTTTACCACTTCCGCTTTGTCCTACCAGGGCAACAGTTTCGCCTTTTTTAATGGTTAAGTTTATATTTTTAAGAATGTAGCCTTCGTCGCCTTTCCGGTACTTAAAGGATAAATTATTAAAGGTAATTTCTTTTGTAAAGGCGGGCATTATTTCGTTTCCTTGCCATAGTTCATGTTCTTGGGTGGCGTTGAGTATTTTGTTTATACGTTCCTCGCTGGCAATACCTTTTTGGATATTGTTGTAAGATACGGTAAGCTGTTTAATGGGTGGAATTAGCTGAGAGGCAAGTCCAAAATACGTGATAAAAAAAGAGGCTTCCAGCTCACTATTAAATACCATGCTTCCGCCAATAAACAGTATGAGCATAAGGATACCCATTACAATGGATTCGCTGAGGGGTGAACTGAGATCGGTTTTACGGTATACTTTTAGTGATTGTTTATAAAATTCTTCGTTTGTTTTTTCAAATTTTACTTTGAGTTTTTCTTCTGCCTGAAACGCCTTGATAACTTTAATACTTCCTAAAGTTTCTTCTACAAGGCTGATGAGTTGCCCCAGTGTTTCCTTTGCTTTTTTTGAAATGTTTTTAATGCTTCGGGATATAAACGCAATGAAAAGAGCAGCTATGGGAAGCAGGATAAGTATATACAAGGTAAGCTTAAAGCTTATCATCAGCATCAGTGAAAAAATAATGATTACGGTAATGGGTTCTCTGAAAATCATTTCCAGAGTTTGCATAATGCTCCATTCAATTTCCATAACGTCGGTGGTAATTCGACTGATTAGGTCGCCCTTTTTTTCGTCGCTGTAGTAACTTAAGGGCAGTTGTAGTGCCTTGGTGTGCATTTTATTTCTTAGGTCGCGCACCACGCCATTACGAATGGGCGCAATAAAATACAGAGCTAAATACCGGCAAGCATTTTTAAACAAGGTTAGTAAAAAAACCAATAAACAAATTATAACCAATGTACCGGCTTTTCCGTTCATTAAAACTAAGCCTGCCATATAAAAGTTTGATGCAGTTTTAAACCAAGAGGATGAAAGCTCAAAATCCGGAACGCCTTTTGCTATGATAAGCAAAATATCGGTGAGCTGGTATTTGAAGAGTAAATCTAAGAAAGGTGCAATAAGCGCTAAGGTGCTTGCCGAAAAAATGGCGAACAAAATATTAAAAAGAATATTTAATACCGTATAACCTTTGTAATTTTTAGTGTATTTAAGGGCCAGAAAAAGCTTTCGCATACCCTACGAATATACAAATATTGGAGTGTTTAATAACGAGGCTCTATTTAAAATATTTCATAAAACGCCCCGTAAGCACTAAATTTGTGTTATGGATAGTGTAAGACAGCAAAAAGTGAATAAATTGATTCAAAAAGAATTGGCGGAAATATTCCGAGGTAACTCTAAGTTGCTATTTGAAGGTGCTTTTATATCTGTTACCGTGGTTCGGGTTAGTCCGGATTTAGGAGTAGCCAAAGTATATATCAGCATTATGAATCCGGAAGGCAGGGAGCGTATTTTTGAGTTGGTAAAGGAGCAGGCAACTGTTATTAGAAAAAAATTGGGACTTGTTATAGGCAAGCAAATAAGAGTTATTCCCGAACTTCATTTTTATCTGGACGATTCGCTGGATTACGCACTTCGTATAGACGAGCTCTTAAAAAAATAAACTTGAATTTTTCTTTTTTTATAGCTAAGCGTTACCTGATTTCTAAAAAATCAAACAATGCCATTAATATTATCACATGGATTAGTATTGTTGCCATTTCGGTAACCACTGCAGCATTGGTAATAATATTATCGGCTATGAATGGTTTAACTGGTGCCGTGGCCGACTTATATAATAGTTTAGAGCCTGATTTAAAAATAACGGTTGCTGCCGGCAAACACTTTGAAGCTACGGATAGCTTGTTACGTAACTTAAAATCTATTGAGGGTGTTTCGTTGATATCGCAAACTCTTTCCGATAAAGCCTTGCTGAAAAACAGCGAAAAACAAACTCTTGTAACCGTAAAGGGGGTAGATAAAAATTTTATGCGTGTAACTCAGATAGATTCGGCGATAGCAGATGGAACTAACGGCTTATATGATTACCGGAACAGTATTTTACCGGGAAGGGGAATAGCCAATAATTTGCAAATAAATTTGAATACCTATGGTTCTGAGTTGAGCTTATTGAGTCCGGTAAAAGGCAAAAGTAAAGGGTTAAATCCGGACGAAAATTTTAAGCAGGTATTTGTTACACCCCATGGAATATATTCGCTGAATGATGAATTTGATTTTCAATATGTGTTTGTTAACCTTGAAACAGCCAGAGAATTATTTGAAGAAGAAAAGAGGGTAACAGCCCTTGAAATAAAATGTGACGGAGAAGTAGAGAAGGTTCAAGATAAAATCGCTGCTTTACTGGGGGAAAAATTTATAGTTAAAAACCGACTTCAGCTAAACGATGTATTATTTAAAACACTGGAAACAGAAAAACTGGTAACCTTTGCCATACTGGCGTTTATATTAATAATAGCCACGTTTAATATTATAGGAGCGCTTACCATGCTTATTATTGAAAAACAAAAAGATATAAAAACATTTTATTGCCTTGGGGCAGATATAAATTCGGTTAGGAATATTTTTATGCGTCAGGGATTTTTAATTACAGGTTTGGGTGCGGTTTCAGGTGTGTTAATCGGATTGTGTATTTGCTGGTTGCAAATTAAATTTCACCTTGTAAAATTTGGAGAGGGCTATATTATGCCCTATTATCCAATTGAGGTTGAAGCAAAAGATTTGGTTTGGGTATGCGGCCTAATAATGTTTATAGGTTTTTTTGCTGCTCTTTATCCAGTAAGGGTTTTTACTAGAAAAGCACACTGGATATAAGTAATCAAGTTTTTAATATCCCATTCGTTTAAGCTTGTTTTCGTTGTTTCGCCAGTCTTTATCCACCTTAACAAAGAGTTCTAAGTAAATTTTTTTTCCGAAAAAAGCTTCACATTCTTTTCTGGCTTCTTCGCCTGTTTTTTTTAATGCTTGGCCTTTATGCCCAATGATAATGCCTTTTTGACTATCTCGTTCTACGAGTATATCGGCTTGTATCCGTATGATTTTTTCTTCTTCTTTAAATGAGTTTACATTTATTTCTACACTATAAGGAATTTCTTTTTTATAGTTCAGCAAAATTTTTTCGCGAATAATTTCACTCACAAAAAAGCGTTCGCTTTTATCGGTAAGAGCATCCGTTTCGTAATATGGGTTGCCGGCGGGTAGTATATCCAGTATCCTGCTCATAACCAAGTCTAGATGAATATTTTTTAATGCCGATACGGGAATGATTTCAGCATCCGGTAAAAGCCTTTTCCACTTTTCAGTCTTTTCTTCCAATTTTTCGGGTTTAGCAACATCTATCTTGTTAATAAGAACAATAATGGGTGTTTTAGTTTTCCTAAGTTTGTTTATGTAGTGCTCATCCAGGGCAATGTCTTCAAAGACATCGGTTATCAGTAAAAATAAATCAGCGTCTGTTAGGGCATTAATAACGAACTGCATCATTTTTTCCTGGAGTTTGTATGAAGGTTTGAGTATACCGGGAGTATCGCTAAATACAATTTGGTAATTTTTGCCGTTCACAATGCCCATAATACGATGCCGGGTAGTTTGTGCTTTAGCGGTAATAATACTTAACCTTTCGCCCACTAAGGCATTCATAAGAGTTGATTTTCCTACATTTGGACAGCCTATAATGTTTACAAAGCCTGATTTAAAGGACATTAGGAAATGTTAATAAGATTAATTTGTGATACAAAGAAAGTAATTATATCTTTGCACCGCAATTTAGGAAGGCATAATACTTAAAATATAGTGCGGGATAGAGCAGGGGTAGCTCGTTGGGCTCATAACCCAAAGGTCGGTGGTTCGAATCCATCTCCCGCTACCAACAAGAGGTTGTTGAAAAAGCAGCCTCTTTTTTTTTGAGACATAAAGTCGGTGGTTCTCCCGATAGCTATCGGGACCATCTCCCGCTACCAACAAGAGGTTGTTGAAAAAGCAGCCTCTTTTTTTTTGAGACATAAAGTCGGTGGTTCTCCCGATAGCTATCGGGACCATCTCCCGCTACCAACAAGAGGTTGTTGAAAAAGCAGCCTCTTTTTTTTTGAGACATAAAGTCGGTGGTTCTCCCGATAGCTATCGGGACCATCTCCCGCTACCAACAAGAGGTTGTTGAAAAAGCAGCCTCTTTTTTTTTGAGACATAAAGTCGGTGGTTCTCCCGATAGCTATCGGGACCATCTCCCGCTACCAAGAAGAGGTTGCTGAAAAAGCAGCCTCTTTTTTTTGATATAAAGTCGGTGGTTCTCCCGGTTATATTCGGGTATAGTAAATTATTGTAATTGGCAGCAGAAACTTTTTTATTGGATGTTCGCTAATACTAATAAAAGAGAAGCAGAAAATATGTTATGAATTCTCAAATTCGTGGTTTTTTTGCACTTTGCATATTTGGCTGATATAGCTTTTGTACCATTTCTTTGCTTGGTTTTTGGCAGCAAGGTGTATAGAGTTTTTTCTCCAATTCTCAATGGCATCCATGCTTTCCCAATAGGAGATAAATATTCCTTTATTTTGATTATTTGTTACACTTTCGTAACCGATAAAACCCGGTTGTTGCTGAGCCAAATTTATGGTTAGTTCATCCATTTCCTCATAACCGGTTAAATCGTTGCTCTTCTCCGAAATAAATATAACGGCAAAATAATCCTCTTTTGGGTATTTCATTGGCGTAGCTATGGAGACGGGTTATTTATCTCTTTTTTTGAGCCAATTAATTACAGCCGGTGCCAATTCTTTTTGAGATTTTCCTCCAACAAATACGCCAATATGCCCGCCCTTAAAACTGTATAATTCTTTGTCTTTACTGCCAACATGGTCATTCAAAGGAATGGTTGCTGCCGGCGGAACTAAGTGGTCTTCTGTAGCATAAATGTTAAGCAGTGGCATGGTAAGATTTTTCAGGTTCACTTTTCTTCCGCCTACTTCCAACTCTCCTTTTATGAGTTTGTTTTCCTGATAAAGCTCTTTCATGAATTGTCTGAAACATTCTCCCGCTTGAGCCGGACTTTCACTAATCCACTTTTCCATACGCAGAAAGTTCATAAGCTTATCCTCATCATCCAAACTTCCGGCCAGTGCTTGTTGTTTTTGTAATTTCATCATGGGCTTTAGCATGTCAAAGCCTTGATTTAAAAAGTATCCGGGTATAAGTCCATCAAAGCCTTCTACCAACTTGTCAAAATCCATACTCTTACTCCAGCGGAATAAGAGCCCATCGTTGGTACTAAAATCAACAGGCGTAACGTGGGTGACTAAATTTTTTACTTTATCGGGGTATAAGCAGGCGTATATAATACTTAAGGTGCCACCCTGACAAATACTCAAGATGTTTATTTTTTCAATGCGATGTTTTTTTCGGATAAAGTCTACACAATTATTAATATAGCCATTTACATAATCGTCCATACTCAGATAGCGGTCGCCACGAGAGGGGAATCCCCAGTCAATCAGGTAAACATCCAATCCGTTGTCGAGTAAATTTTTTATATAGCTTCTGTCGGGCTGTAAGTCCAACATTTTGTAGGTATTTACCAAAGCATAAACAATTAAAACAGGTGTTTTAATGGTGGCCGGCTCTTTACGGTCGTAACGATAAAGAGTAAGTTTATCTTCTGTGTAAACAGCAGTTTTGGGGGTTGTAGCAATGTCTATATCTTTAATTTTTTTCAGGGTTTCGTAGCTCTTTACAATTTTTTGACCAACTTGGGTAATTTCATTTACAATGTTGTTTTCCATAAGACAAATAAATATTGTAATACGAAGTTATTATTTTAGATTTAAAAAAAAAGCCGCCCCAAACACAAAAAAGGCGGCTTTCTAACTAACATCAGCTATAAAGGCTATTTCTTCCCTTTTTTGCTGTTTTTTTCTTCATCGGCCAACTCTCCGGCAGCGGAGATATTAAGCTTGGTCTGAAGTTCTTTTATTTGTTTTTTGAGGTTGTACACAGTGTGTTGCAGTTCTTCTACTTCACTTTTAAGAACAACAGGAAAGTTAGCATACATATTTTCGAATTGTTTTTCGAAATGTTTTTTAACATCCATGGTAAGATTCAATGTTTCTGATTTTAATGTGCTAAACTCATCGCTGCTGAAAAGATCGTTGAATAACTTTTCGTTGGTTTTTGTCCATTCTTCGTAAAGTTCCTTTGCTTCCGGCATTTTGGTATATGTTTCCGGCTTTTCAAACTTTTCGGCATATTTTTTGGCAACTTCTTCAACACTCTTACGGAATGTGTTTTGAAGTTGGAATTGAAGTTCGCTTTGCTTCAGAGCGTATTCAGTTACTTTATCCATTAAAGCAATAGTTGCTTCAACATTTTCCTTTTCTTTACCGGGTGTAGCCAATTTTAAAACAGGTTCAAATGTTTTGGCAAAAATGTTGTTCAAGTGTGCATACGATTCTTTTACTTTCTCATAGTTATCACCAAACAGGCGAGGAAACTCATTGCTTATATTCTGAATCTGGGTGTAGTATTCTTTGCTTAAATTGTTTTGGTTTACAAAGAAGCTGTGAAGTTGTTTCATGCTGTTGTCATAAAACTCTTTAAGAGGCCCTCCTTGGTAAAAGTCACCAAAAATTTGCTTGCTTAGTTGTGCGTAATGTTCAGGCTTAAAGTAGTTTTTGAATTCTTCAAAATTAAACTGCCCCTTTTGCATGGCATTTAACATGGGCTGGAAGAATTCAAGCATCTTGGTATATACTTGATTTCCCTGTACAAAATTTGAGAAGATATCTTTACTAAATGAGTTGCTCATGTTTTTATACAAACTGTCATAAGAAGCATTGAGGGTGTGCATGAAAGAATTAAAAATATTGTTCCATGCATTGCTGGCATTCATAAAGTTATTTGCATAATCGTTTGCAGGCCTTCCGAAATTATTGAAGCTGTTGTAAATGCTTTGGTTAAAGTCGGCCATTTGCTTGGCATATTGCATTTGGGTATTCATCCAGTTTTTCAAGAACTCGGGGGCACTATTGTTTCCGTTGTTGTTAAAAAAGAAGTTATTTGAATTTTGCTGGAAACCTTTTAAAATCTCAGCTTGTTTTTCAAACCATTCACGGGCTATTGTTTGTGTTTCATGCATCATGTTACCGCTGGTAAAAGATGTCTGCATTTTTTTTGCTGAATCCATCCAATTATTTAAAACATTGGCCTGAGCTTCCAGCATAGAATCGAGAATGGGGTTGTTTGTTTTCATTTTGTTTGTCAATTTATTGTTATTTATATGTTTTGTTTTCCAGTATTTTCACGTAACATTTTGTAAAACAGAATGTTATGTTAATATTCTAAAAACATGCGCAAAGATACTAATTTAATCGGTTAAAATAAAAGGTTTGTCGATTAAATTAATGTTAAAAAATTGGTTTTTAACGTTTTATCGATTTAGTATATTTGTTATTTCTTGGCTAAAAATTGTTTAATTAGTGCATTCACAATGTTATACATTTGACGCATTAAAGTGGACAAGAAAAACAATACTCTATTTGTTAAAAGTCTTTCTAAAAAGCATGGATTTTCTTTCTGTGGCATCAGTAAAGTAGAATTTTTAGAAGAGGAAGCTCCCAGATTAGAAAGGTGGCTTAAAAATTCCATGCATGGAGAGATGAAGTACATGGAAAACTATTTTGATATGCGTCTTAATCCCGCTTTGCTGGTTCCCGGAGCCAGATCGATTATTTCTCTGCTCTATAATTATTTTCCGGAACAGGAGCAGCGTGCAGAAGCACCTAAAATAAGCAAGTATGCATACGGAAATGATTATCACGAAGTGATCAGAGAAAAGCTGAAAGGCCTATTAAAAAACATGAAAGAAACATTGGGAGATATAACCGGAAGGGCTTTTGTAGACTCGGCTCCTGTATTGGAAAAAACTTGGGCTGCCAAAAGTGGCTTAGGTTGGATTGGAAAAAATACTAATCTCATCAACAAGCAACAGGGCTCATTTTTCTTTTTGGCAGAACTTATTGTTGATTTGGACTTAGAACCGGACTTGCCAATAAAAGACTATTGCGGGAGTTGTACGCGCTGTATAGATGCTTGCCCTACTCAAGCCATTGTGGAACCTTATGTTGTTGACGGAAGCAAGTGTATTAGCTACCTTACTATTGAGCTCAAGGAAAATATTCCTTCGAGTTTTCAAGGCAAAATGGATAATTGGGTTTTTGGCTGCGATGTTTGTCAAGATGTATGCCCATGGAATAGATTCAGTAAGCCACACCAAGAACCTTTGTTTAATGATAATCGAGGATTGTTGAGCATGACAGAAAAAGAGTGGCATGAAATTACCGAGCAGACATTTAAAGTCATATTTGGCAAAAGTGCCGTGAAACGTACTAAATACAAAGGACTGAAGAGAAATTTAAACTTCATTAAAAGAAGCTGAAAACAACTTTATTTGTAGTACTTCCATATTCTCTTTTGCTTTGTTTATTGATTGGGTTAAACAAAATAACAAGTATGTGAAATAAATTTTAAAACCCGCTTTATTTAGAATCATTTTAAATATTTTTCGTTGTTAAAAAAAATAAAAAAAGGCTTATTTTATTGTCAATCTTCTGCTAAATTTGCCCCCGGTTTGTGTCATTAAATTGTCATAATCCGCGCGTTATTTTAAGACCTTTTTTATTCTATTATATGAAAAATTACATGCGTTGTTATCCACTGTCCGTCTTGTATGCTACCGTTTTCCTTTTACTTTTTACGTTCAAAACTTCCGCCCAAGACGGGGAAAAGCTATTCAAGCAAAATTGCGCCGTATGCCACTCTTCGCATACTGACCAAAAATTAACCGGTCCGGGTTTAAAGGGCTTATTTGATCGTGCTCCCAAGGGAGACTGGGTTAAGCGTTGGATATTGAACAACGAAAAAATGATTAAAGCAGGCGATCCTTATGCCGTTAAGATTTATAACGACTATGGAAAAGCCGCCATGACCGTTTTTGAAGGCCAACTTTCTGATCAGGATGTGGATGCCATCATTAATTTCCTGAAGGGGCCCGCTCCTGCTGCACCGGGCGCTCCTGCGGGAGGGTCAGGAGCTGTTGCCGATGCCGGAAAAGAAGAAGTTAAGCCCGGTATTGAGCCTGTTTATTTGGTTTTAGGAGCCATAGTGGTGCTCGTTATACTTCTTTACGCCTTGCGCAGTGTTCGTTATTCACTTCAAAATTCAGCAAACAGAGCAGAGGGTAAAGAGGAACTTCCTGAACAAACCTTTTTTGAGGAAGCTCGTGAATGGATGCGTGGGCATCGTCGTTTAGTTGGTGTTTTTGTTATCATTTTGGTTTTTGGCGGTATGAAATCTTGCTGGGATGCTTGTTACCGAATAGGTGTTTATTACGACTGGCGTACCCAAAAAGGATACAAGCCTGAACAACCAATTCGCTTCTCTCATAAATTACATGCCGGCGATCATGAAATTGCCTGTCAATATTGCCACAGCTCTGTAGAAAAATCCCGTCACGCCGGTATACCTTCGGTAAACATTTGTATGAACTGTCATAAAGGTATTCAAAACGGTCCTCAGTACGGAGAGAAGGAAATTGCCAAGATATACGAAGCAGCTGGTTTTGATCCTAAAACGGGTGAGTACGATGTATCAAAACAAAATCCGATAAAATGGATAAAAGTGCACAATCTGCCTGATCATGTTTACTTCAATCATTCTCAGCACGTGGTAGTTGGTAAGATTGAATGTACAGCTTGTCATGGAAACTTGAAAGAAATGACAGTTGCCGAACAAAAAAGTCCCCTAACTATGAAATGGTGTATTGAGTGCCACAGGAATACTCAGGTAGCCATGGAAGGAAATGCTTATTACGACAGATTACATGCTGCTTTGAAAGAAAAATATAAAGGACAGTACGGCGTTAAATTCACCGTTGACAAAATAGGCGGTTTAGAATGCGGTAAATGTCACTATTAACACTATCAATTAAAATATACTAAGAACGAAATAACCTGATGTCTATGTCTAAAAAATACTGGAGAGGCTTACCGGAGCTACACAACAGTCCGGAGTTTCAGCAACAACACCAGAACGAGTTTAATGAACCTCTTCCTATAGATGAGTTTTTAAACCAAAAAAGTGATGACAATAAGGGCACTTCGCGTCGCGATTTTCTTAAGTTAATGGGCTTTTCAACAGCCGCCGTTGCCTTAAGCGCTTGTGAGACCCCGGTTTATCGCTCTATTCCATATGTGGTGAAGCCGGAAGAGGTAACTCCCGGTGTGGCTAATTTTTATGCCTCTACTTTTTATGATGGCCATGATTATGCCTCCATATTGGTAAAAACAAGAGAAGGACGTCCCATTAAGATAGAAGGTAATGAACTTTCCAAAGTGTCTCATGGTGGAACAAGTGCCCGCGTTCAGGCTTCCGTTCTTGGTCTTTACGACGGTGCTCGTCTCAAAGGACCTTGGGTGAAAGGAAATCCTGTTACATGGGCTGCCGCTGACGAAGCAGCCGCTACTGCGCTTAAATCAGGTGGTGCCATAAGAATTCTCACCTCTACTATCATAAGCCCTTCAACAAAGGCGGTTATAGCAGAATTTTCTGCCAAGTATCCCAACGTTGAGCATGTAGTGTATGACGCTGTTTCTTATAGCGCTCTAAACAAAGCCAACAAAAACGTATTTGGTAAATCAGTAGTTTCTTCTTACGATTTTTCTAAGGCAAAAACAATTGTTGGTATTGCTTGCGATTTCTTAGGTAACTGGTTAAACCCTATTGAGTTTTCAAAGCAATATGCGGCAACTCGCAGAGTTTCCAAGGATAAGCCCGAGATGAGTCGCCATTATCATTTTGAATCAAACTTGTCTCTTACCGGTGCTAATGCCGATTACCGTTTTCCTGTTAAGGCCTCCGAGCTTGGAAAGGTAACGCTGGCCTTATTTAATGAGGTTGCCGGAGCTACCGGAAATGCCAAGGCAAGCGGAGATGAGAAAATAGGAAATGCCGATGCTGCTAAAGCAATCAAAAAGATAGCTTCTGAGCTTGTTGAAAATAAAGGTAAATCTATCGTAGTATCCGGAGTAAACGATGAAGGTATACAAACCCTTATTAACGGCATTAATAAAATGCTGGATAACTACGGAAGAACCATAGATGTTGAAATGCACTATAACCTAAAGCAAGGAAATGACCAGGACTTTGCCAATTTAGTTGCCGAAATGGCTTCCGGAAAGGTTAATGTGTTACTTACATACAACTGTAACCCCGTTTATACCGCACCCGCAGCATTAAAATTCACGGAAGCGTACAAAAAGGTTCCCAACAAAATTTCTTTTGCGCAGGTTTTAGATGAGACAGCCGCATTGGCAGATATTGTTTGTCCCGATCATCATTATTTGGAGTCATGGAATGATGCCAACCCCAAGAGAGGTCATTACTCTTTACAACAGCCGGCCATAAATCCTATTTTCTCTCAACCCCGTTATGAGGGAACTCGCCAGTTTCAGGATACAATCCTAAAATGGTCAGGAATTAAAACCGATTACTTAACGTATATGCAGGGTGTTTGGAACAATCGCATATTCCCTGCTCAGGGCAAATTTTTAGACTTCGCCAGTTTCTGGGCAAACGCCTTGCATGACGGTGTGGTAAAGGTTGCTGTACATAAAGCGGTAAACACCAATGAGCCCGTTGCAAAAGATACCAGCGGTAAGCCATTACTAACCGGTGTTGCAGCCGCAATTACCATGGCTTTAGACTCTGCCGGAAACGAGATTGAAGTTCCTCCTGTTCAAGCACAAAACACTAAGCCGGTTGTAGAAGAATTACCAACCCCCGATTATAACAAAGCCGCATCAATGGCCACTACTGTTAAGGGTGGAGGAATGGAGTTAGTGGTGTATGAAAAAATAGGATTAGGAAACGGAAATCAGAGCAACAATCCTTGGTTAATGGAGTTGCCTGATCCCATAAGTCGCGTAACATGGGATAATTACGTTACTATGAACCCGGTTGACGTGAAAAAAATGGGCTTGAATGAAATGCTTCGTCAGGATATTATTGGAAGCATTGTTGAGCTTTCAGTTAATGGTGTTAAGGTGAAAGTTCCGGTATATCCTCAACCCGGACAAGCTGAAGGAACCATTGGTTTAGCAGTGGGTTACGGAAGAGACGCTGCTTCACTAAAAGTGGCCAATGGAGTTGGAGTAAATGCGTTCCAATTCATGAGCATTACCAACGATAGTATACAAAATTATGCAGGAGTTGCAACAATCAATAAAACTTCAGAAACGCATAAGTTTGCCGCAACTCAAATTCAGCATACCGTAATGGGTCGTGAGAAGTATTTGTTGAGAGAAACTTCTCTTACCGAATATAAATCCAAAGACAAAGAATATTACAATCCGGAAACAACCTTACCGGTTCATGGTGGAGGCAAGAAGCATGTAAACGAAATTGACTTGTGGAACCAACACGAGCGCCTCAATCATAAGTGGGGATTAACTATAGATATGAACACTTGTATAGGTTGCTCCGCTTGTGTAGTCGCCTGTACATCCGAAAACAATGTGGCTGTAGTTGGTAAAGAAGAGGTCTCTAAAACACGCGGCATGTTTTGGCTTCGAATAGATAGGTACTACAGTTCGGATGTCAACAAACATACGTCCGATGCCAGCGGATTAATGGCAACCCGTAAGATGTACTTAGATTTGGAAAATCCTTCAGCAAATCCTACGGTAACATTCCAGCCGATGATGTGTCAGCATTGTAATCATGCTCCTTGTGAAACGGTGTGCCCTGTACTGGCAACCAGCCACAGTGGAGAGGGATTGAACATGATGACCTATAACCGTTGCATAGGCACACGTTATTGTGCTAACAACTGTCCGTTTAAAGTTCGTCGTTTTAACTGGTTTAACTATAACGAAAATTCCATGTTTGCCGATGTTAATCCTGCTCAGCAGGATTTAGGAAGAATGGTATTGAATCCGGATGTAGTAGTGCGCTCTCGAGGTGTAATGGAAAAGTGTTCTATGTGTCAGCAAAGGTTACAGGCCGGTAAGCTAGCTGCCAAGAAAGCAGGAACAGCTCTTCCGGATGGTTCTATTAAAACCGCTTGCCAGCAGGCTTGTCCTACAAACGCTATTATTTTTGGCGACCTGAACGATGAAAAGTCTGAAGTAACCAAGTGGAGGAGCGATGACAGAAATTATTACCTGCTCGAAGATCTTGGTGTTAGACCTACAGTTTCCTACTTTGTAAAAGTAAGAAACGTTGATGAACGTGTAACTTATTTTACGGAAGGACATGGTTCTTCTTCTAAGGAACACGGCCATGGTGATGCTAAAAAGGAAGAACATAAAGAGGAAAAACATTCATAAAACATAAACGTAATACTTATTCTCATATATTATGCACGCAGAATCGGAAATAAGACTACCTCTGATAATCGGTAATAAATCGTACCGCCAGATATCAGATGACATCATTGCACCTATTGAAGGGAAAGCAGCCAAAGGCTGGTATATTCTCTTAACCCTTACCGGACTTGCTTTCCTTTGGGGTATAGGTTGTTTAGCCTATACCATTGGAGTTGGTATCGGTGCCTGGGGAAGTAACAATGGAGTTGATTGGGCTTGGGATATTACCAACTTCGTTTGGTGGATTGGTATAGGACACGCCGGAACGCTTATATCTGCTGTGTTGTTACTGTTTCGTCAAAAGTGGCGTATGGCCATTAACCGCTCTGCAGAAGCGATGACCATATTTGCCGTACTTTGTGCAGCTATATTTGTTACGCTTCACACAGGAAGGCCTTGGTTGGATTATATGTTGTTCCCATTACCTAATCAATTCGGAAGCTTGTGGCCTAACTTTAACTCTCCGCTTCTGTGGGACGTGTTTGCTGTATCAACTTACGCAACCGTATCTATTGTTTTTTGGTACATAGGCTTAATACCTGATTTTGCCATGATACGTGACAGGGTTATCAAACCATGGCAAAAAAAGTTTTATGGACTATTGTCTTTTGGTTGGGGTGGAAGTGCTCGTCACTGGAGCCGTTTTGAGGAGGTTTCTCTTGTTTTAGCAGGTTTATCCACTCCTCTGGTGTTTTCTGTTCACTCCATCGTATCATTCGACTTTGCCACGTCTGTTGTTCCGGGTTGGCATACAACAATTTTCCCTCCTTACTTCGTTTCCGGAGCTGTATTTTCAGGATTTGCCATGGTGTTAACACTTATGCTGGTGGTAAGAAAAATATATAAACTGGAGGCCTACCTTACCATTAAGCATATAGAGTATATGAACATTGTAATCATAGTTACCGGCTCAATAGTAGGTGTTGCTTATCTTACTGAGCTTTTTGTAGCTTGGTACAGCGGTGTTGAGTGGGAACAGTACGCATTCTTAAATCGTGCAACAGGACCACTTGCCTGGAGTTACTGGGCTATGATGACTTGTAACGTGATATCACCTCAATTGTTTTGGATTAAGAAAATCAGAACTTCTGTTCTGGCTACCTTCTTGTTGTCAATAGTTGTAAATATCGGTATGTGGTTTGAACGTTTTGTGATAATCGTTCCTACCTTATGTCGTACGTTCCTCCCCTCTACATGGAACACTTACACTCCTTCGTTTATTGATATAGGTATTTTTGTTGGAACAATAGGAATGTTTGGCTTTCTATTTTTGTTGTTTTCTCGTTTCTTCCCGGTTTTGGCTCAGGCAGAGCTTAAAACCATATTGAAGTCTTCCGGAGAACAACAGAAAAAGGATGCTGCTGCTCACGCACATGGCGCAGCCGCTGTACATCATTAAAAAAGTAAATAACTAAAACAAGATATTTTTTTAAAATATGGCAACTACAAAACAAATTATCCATGGAGTTTTTGGCGATGAAGTTCCTATGATGGAAGCCTGTAAAAAACTACGTGCTGCCGGAATTCGTATTAAGGATGTTTTTTCTCCCATGCCTGTTCACGGTTTGGATGGAATTATCGGAGTACCTCGTACCCGTTTGGCGATATGTGCCTTCATATACGGAATTACCGGTACCTCGTTGGCAACGCTCATGATGTGGTACATGATGATTCATGATTGGCCAAACGATATAGGCGGTAAACCTAATTGGACCTATTACATGAATGTTCCTGCTTTTATCCCTATTACTTTTGAGAGTACTGTTTTTTGTGCAGCTCATGGTATGGCTTTGACCTACCTTTTACGTTGCTGGTTGGTACCGGGAGCAAGAGCAAAAAATCCAGATCCTAGAACAACCGATGATAAGTTTTTGGTTTATTTGGAGTTAAATGATGAGCAAGCAAAAAAAGCAGAATCTATACTCCGTGAAAATGGAGTAGAGGAAGTTAACTACAAAGGAACTATTCATATTGAACCAAAGTATTAAAGCATTTCTATGAAGATGAATCAAAATAGCATAAAATTGTTGGTAGCAGGAGGGTTTGCCTTTCTGGTGCTTGCGGGATTTACCTCCTGTGGCAAAAAAGACCCTAACAGTCCGGGTGTGGAGTTCATGCCCGATATGTATCGCTCGCCCTCTTTGGAATATTATGGAACGCATGTAATGGATGGAGATACTATACCCAGTTCCATGCTCCCCCCCAAGGGAACTATTGCCAGAGGGTATAAACCTTACGTTTATCCAAATACTGCTGAAGGATACGAAGCTGCGGGGCTTAATCTCAAAAACCCTTTGAGTGTTTCGAATCGTGAACAGTATGAAAAAGAAGGAGAGGAACTTTATGGTAAGTTTTGTATACACTGCCATGGTGCAAATGGAGGAGGTGATGGAAAAGTAGCAGCTAAACTTCCCGGGCCTCCACCTGCCTACGATGGAGCGCTCAAAAATTTACCGGAAGGTAAAATATTCCATTCCATCACTTACGGCAAAGGAACAATGGGCTCACACGCCAGTCAGCTAAGTGTAGAGGAAAGATGGAAGCTGGTTTATTATGTTCAAAAATTACAAGGCAAAAATCAGGCTCCTGCAGATTCTACGGCAAAATAAATTGTGTAACAGAAAGAAGATAATATATGAATACTGATAACTTAAAATTTACAATTCCGTCCAAAGCCCGGATGACCTCTTTCGTGCTGATGGGAATAGGTCTTATATCCATAGTGGCCATGTTTATTGCCGATAAGGGCAATGAGGCCGAGCATTACCATGCTGCCACCCGAGCTTGGTCAAATATATTTGTGGGCGCTTTCTTCTTCATGGCGCTTTCACTGGGAGCCGCTTTCTTTTTAGGACTTCAGTATGCAGCTGAAGCAGGCTGGGCCACTACCATTAAGCGCGTTATTGAATCTGTTGCTCTGTATCTTCCTTGGGGCTTAAGTTTTATGATGTTGTTGTTTATTTTGGGACAGTTTCATATTCACCACATATACCATTGGATGGCACCCGGAATAAGCGACCCAAGCAGTCCTAATTATGATGAGGTAATTGCGGCTAAAAGCGGTTATTTTGGCTGGTTTTGGTGGACACGTACCATTCTCTATATGATTGGTTGGCTTTGGTTTACCATGAAACTTCGCAAAAATTCATTGGAGGCAGATAAATTGGAAATTGACGTAAACAACAGCTACCATTGGAAAAACGTGAAATTAGGCGCATGGTTTATGGTGCTTTTTGCTGTAACGTCTTCTACTTCCGCTTGGGACTGGGTAATGAGTATTGATACTCACTGGTTTTCTACCCTATTTGGCTGGTACATATTTTCCGGTATGTGGATTAGTGCCATGGTAGCCATTACAGTTTTCATAATTTGGCTTAAAAAGTTGGGATATCTGGAATATGTAACTGAAAGCACCATTCACGACATGGGTAAATGGATGTTTGCTATTTCTTTTCTATGGACTTACCTATATTTCTCTCAGTTCATGCTCATCTGGTATTCAGATATTCCGGAAGAGGTTATTTACTTCCAAACAAGATGGGAGAGCTACAAAGCCTTGATGTGGACGGTGTTGTTTGTTAACTTTGCCTTTCCTATGGTTATGTTGATGAGCCGTGATTGCAAGAGGAATTTTGCTTTCTTGATGTTTGTTGGTGCCATCATTTTTATAGGCCATTATTTAGACGTAATTATGATTGTTATGCCGGGTACTGTAGGTCATGCTTGGACTGGTTTGGGTTGGATGGAGTTGGGAACTTTCTGCTTTTTCTTAGGATTGTTTATCTTTGTAGTACTGAATAACTTGGCTAAGGCCCCGTTATTGGTAAAAAACCATCCTTTCTTGCAGGAAAGTTTGCACCACTCAACTTAATGTAAAATAGTTATTAGATAAGAAACGTAACATAAAACTCAATATATGAAACTTTTAGTCCTCTTAGCCATCATACTCCTGATTATTGCAGGTCATCAATTGCTGCGAATTATAGAGCTTAGCCGCGGCTTAAAGAAAACAACCGAGTGGGAAGTAACCAAAGGCGATAACGATCGTATGGGGAAAGCTATGGTGATTTTCATGGTTTTCTTTTTTGGGTTCTTCTTTTGGCAAGTAATCCGCTGGAAAGACAGAGCCCTTCCTGGGTCGGCTTCTGAGCATGGGTTGAGCATAGATGTTCTTTGGGATGCCAATATGTACCTTATAATATTTGTGTTTTTAGTAACTAATTTTTTTCTTTTTTGGTTTGCCTACAAGTACCGCGGAAACGGCACACAGCAAGCAGTGTACTATCCTCACAATAATAAATTGGAGATGGCTTGGACAATAATTCCCGCCTCTGCATTGGCCTTCATCATCATTTTCGGCTTAAAGTACTGGAATGAGATTATGAACGAATCTGAAGACCCCAACAAAGTACTTATTGAACTTTATGCCAAACAATTTGACTGGACTGCCCGCTACGCGGGTAAAGACGGTAAGTTAGGTTCAACCGATTATCGTCAGATATCCGGAAGTAATTCAGTAGGTATGGATACGGCTGATGTGCTGGGTAATGACGATATTTTGGTTAAAAACGAGTTTCACATACCGGTAGGACGCGAGGTAGTACTGGAGATGCGTTCTCGCGACGTAATACATAGTGCTTATTTACCGCATTTCCGTACACAAATGAACTGTGTACCCGGAATGGTTACAACCTTTAAATTTAAGCCCATTAAAACGACTGCCGAGATGCGTAACGACCCATATGTTAAACAATTGATGGCCGGAATTAATGCCCAAAGAAAAATTAACGGAGAAGAGCCAGTTGAGTTTGACTACGTGTTGTTGTGTAATAAAATATGCGGAGCTTCGCACTACAATATGCAAATGACGGTTATTGTGGAGACAGAAGCAGAGTATAACGCTTGGCTCGCTAAACAAAAATCATTTAAATCTGTTGCTCAAAATAAGAACTAATTAATACAAAATAAATAAAAATGGCTACTCAAACACAATCTACTTTAGAACATGAACACTTGGTTCACCATGATCATGTTCACCATCATGACGATCATGAGGAAAGCTTTGTAAGCAAATACATATTCAGCCAGGATCATAAAATGATATCCAGGCAGTTTTTGATTACTGCGGTTGTTATGGCTGTGGTAGCCATGACTATGTCTGTTATTTTCCGTATGCAATTGGCTTGGCCAGGCGAAAAGTTTGCGTTTGTAAACGCTTTGTTGGGCGATAAATGGGCAAAAGACGGAATATTAGACCCTAATATGTACCTGGCATTGGTAACCATACACGGAACTATTATGGTATTCTTTGTTTTGACGGGGGGATTAAGCGGTACTTTTAGTAACCTCCTTATTCCATACCAGGTTGGAGCAAGGGATATGGCATCCGGTTTTTTGAATATGCTTTCTTACTGGTTCTTTTTTGCTTCCAGTGCAATTATGTTGGCATCTTGCTTCATTGATGATGGACCTGCATCAGCAGGTTGGACTATCTATCCACCCTTATCTGCTATTCCGGAAGCTATACCCGGTTCCAAACTAGGTATGACCTTGTGGCTGGTTTCGATGACAATATTTGTTGTTTCTTCTTTACTTGGTAGTTTGAATTATATCATAACCGTTGTTAACCTAAGAACCAAAGGAATGACAATGACCAGAATGCCTCTTACCATATGGGCGTTTTTGGTTACGGCTATTTTGGGTGTTTTATCTTTCCCGGTTTTGGTATCCTGCGTTTTATTATTGATAATGGATCGTAGCTTCGGAACCTCTTTCTATCTGTCTGATATTTATATCGGAGGTCGTCCTCTCGATAATATTGGTGGTAGCCCCATCTTATTCGAGCACTTGTTTTGGTTCTTGGGGCATCCTGAAGTGTATATCGTGTTGTTACCGGCACTTGGTATCACATCTGAGATCATATCAACAAACTCCCGTAAGCCAATTTTCGGATACAGAGCAATGATTGGTTCTATCTTGGCTATTGGCTTTTTATCGTTTATCGTATGGGGCCACCACATGTACATGACCGGTATGAATCCTTTCCTTGGTTCAGTGTTTGTGTTTACTACATTATTAATTGCCATACCATCTGCGGTAAAAGCGTTTAATTACATTACTACTTTATGGAAAGGTAACCTGCAATACACACCTGCTATGCTCTTTTCCATAGGACTTGTATCTTCTTTTATAACAGGTGGTGTAACAGGAATTATTCTTGCAGACTCTACCCTTGATATAAATGTTCATGATACTTATTTTGTAGTTGCTCACTTTCATATTGTAATGGGATTAAGTGCTATATTCGGAATGTTTGCCGGAGTATATCACTGGTTCCCTAAGTTGTTTTTGAGAATGATGAATAAAAAACTTGGCTACGTTCATTTTTGGCTTACACTTGTTTGTGCCTATGGTACTTTTTTCCCACAGCACTTTTTGGGAATAGCCGGTGTTCCGAGGCGTTATTATACCAACAGCAATTTTCCTATGTTTGACAATCTAGTAGACATAAATGAAATATGTACTATTTCAGCTATCATTGGTGCGCTGGCTCAGGGAATTTTCTTATTCAACTTTTTCTACAGTATGTTCCGTGGAGAAAAGGCTCCTCAAAACCCTTGGAAGTCAAATACCTTAGAATGGACAACACCAATGGCAAACATACATGGCAACTGGCCAGGTGCCCTACCGGTTGTTCATCGCTGGGCTTATGATTACAGCAAGCCGGGTAAAGAAGATGATTTTGTTCCTCAAACAGTTCCCTTGGAAGAGGGAGAAGTGGATGGTGGTGGACATCACTAAAAAGGTAATAAAAAAGTCCCGGCTTAGCCGGGATTTTTTGTTTAATATAGAATAAATTTTATTATTAAGCATGGAGGAAATCAAACTCAGTATTACACTGCCGGTGAATGCAGACAAACTTTATTCGGCGTGGCTGAATAGCCGAATTCACACCTTGTTTACGGGTGGAGAAGCCTCAATTAAATCAACAAGGGGAGCTACCTTTACAGCTTGGGACGGATATATTTTTGGAAAAAATTTAGAATTAAAAAAGGGAGAATATATTAAGCAAAGTTGGAGAACAGTTGAGTTTCAAGAAGACTGGCCTGATTCAATATTAGAACTGTGTTTTACCGAGAAAAACGGAAAAACTAAATTAGAGCTGTATCATTATAATTTACAAAAGGGTCAGGCTGAAAAGTATAAAAAAGGCTGGAAAGAACATTATTTTAAGCCTATGAAGAAATTTTTTAGTGATAAAGCTTTATAGAATAATTATTTTTTGTCAGTTTTCATAAAATCTCTACATTTGCATTCCCAAATATTAGGGTTTGCCTTGTCACGGTGGATTAAGAAAAGTGACTTGAAATATTGAAAATAAATTAGGACCGGTAGTTCAGCTGGTTAGAATGCCGCCCTGTCACGGCGGAGGTCGCGGGTTCGAGTCCCGTCCGGTCCGCAAAAAGCCCTCGTTAAGAGGGCTTTTTTGTTGTACAAAGTTTTGGGTTTACACTTCGTTACATGTGTTTAAATTCCTACCTTACACTCGGTAGATATTTATAAAAGCATGAATAATATGAAACATTGGTGCATTAGTATAGTTTTTTTGTTTTCTGTTTTTTACGTGTACTGTCAAAAGAATAAAGCACAATACCTTTTGCCAAACGAAAAAGAAGTTTATTCATTTACAACGGAAAAGGGTAAAAAAATGGTTTTGGCAAGAGATAAGAATAATAATTATTTGGTATACCGGTTTGGTACTGATAGTATAATTGAACTTGAATTTCCTGAAAAAAATAAATCCAGTTGGAAAAAGTTTAATTACTCTTACTATCACCGTCAGGGCGGAGCTTCTAATGAGGGACAAGATCAAAATTATCTGTATTTTATTAATAAGGACTATAAGTATATTTTATATGATACACACGTACAAGCAGGAAACGGCTATGCTTATTTTTCCGGTATTAAAGTAATAAATATGAAAACTAAAAAGGTTACGGACATTCCGGCTAATTCTAAAACAAGTAAGGGAGGCTTGCTTGAGTTTAAAAACAACAACCTAGTTACAAAGGGAGACGAGTTATTTGATTAAAGGAAACCCGTGCTTTTTGGTGTAGCCGGTATTTTTTATTTAAAAGCAACTGATTAATATCAGTTTTTATAAGGAGTATTATCTCCAATCTTATTCGTTAGACGTAATAAATTTCTTCCCGATATAGCAGGGATAGGCGCATTTGAGTTTTTAAGAAAAAACAGGTTATGAAAGTGTTGTTTTATAGTATTCGAGGTTTTGATAAGCCTTTATTTGAAAAAAAATCTCAAGGACATGAATTTTCCTTTACGGAGGAGTCATTAGATTGTAAAAACGTTATCAAATCAAAGGGTTTTCGGGCTGTTAGTATCTTTTCTTCCGATAAGGCAGATGAAGAAGTTATCAATGATTTGCATTCTTTAGGAGTAAAATTTATTTCGCTTCGTTCGGTTGGATATGATCATGTAGACCTTGAGGTGGCATCAAAACTTGGTATCAGGGTTGCCAATGTTCCATCTTATTCTCCGAACGCTATCGCAGAGCATGCAGTAGCCATGCTAATGGCCTTGAATAGAAAATTAATAAAGGCTCATGCACTTTTTCAGCAAAGTGATTTTAGATTAGATGATTTAATGGGTTTTGATTTGTTTAACAAAACGGTGGGTATTATTGGCACAGGAAATATAGGTATGGCATTTGCTTCTATTATGCAAGGTTTTGGCTGTAAGATTCTGGCTTTTGATCCTATTCGTAATCCAAGAGCAGAAGATTATAAAATTAATTACTGTACTCTTGCCGAACTGCTTCAAAACAGCGATGTAGTTTCTCTTCACTGCCCTCTTAATAAACAAACGAAGTACTTAATGAATAAACATGAGTTTTCAATTATGAAATCGGGTTCAATACTCATTAATACAGCCAGAGGTTCTGTGGTAAATACTGATGCCTTAATTCATGCGCTTGAATCAGGCAAACTAGCCGGGGCGTGCTTAGATGTGTACGAGTTTGAAAAAGGAATATATTTTAACGATATGCGAAATAGAAACTGGACTGATATAACCTTAGACAAACTTCGAGCAATGGATAACGTTTTACTTACTGCTCACCAAGCATTTTTAACTAAGGAAGCTCTCCAGGGGATAGCAGATGCTACATTACAGAATTTGAATGAATGGGAAGTTCATAGTAAATCGGCAAATGATTTGGTTTAATGATTACGCAAGGTGAAAATGATAAAAGTGAGTTAGTTTATTGTTTAGCAGCTATTTATTACGCTGTTATGCTAGCTGACGGAAAGATAGCATTAAAGGAAGCAGATACCTTAAAAAGTATATTACTTGGTTTTACCAGAGTGGGTAATCCTTTTACTTTTTCAAACAAGGAAACTTGTCAGGTTTTAGAAAAAGTAAGAGAATTTTTTAAAAAAAATATTGAAATAGAAACGGCATTAAAACTTGTTAAAGAATGTATTGAAAGACAACCCATATTATGTTCACCTGCTTATAAAACAGTAATTTTGAGTTCTGGACATGCCCTTGCGGCTTCGTTTGCTCAGAAAAATAAATCAGAGCTTATAGTTCTTGCTAAAATAGCAGTTTTGTTGAAGTAAAATTTATATTAAACAATGAAAGGCTCGTTAAAATTAGGTAGTATAAAGGGTATTGGAGTGTTTATTCACTGGACCTTTACTCTCATTATTCTTTTTATCCTTTATAAAAATTATAAGGCCGGTCATACAGCTGAACAAATGTTATGGTCGGTAGTTTTTGTACTAAGCATTTTTGGTACAGTGTTTTTACACGAATTGGGTCATGCGCTTGCAGCCTTGCAATTTGGTGTAAAAACAAAGGATATAACCATTTTACCTATTGGCGGTATGGCTCGGTTAGAAAAAATTCCTGAAAAACCAAAAGAAGAGTTTGTTGTGGCAATTGCCGGACCTGCAGTAAATGTCATATTAGCGGTGATAACGGGTTTATTTATAAACTTTCCGGCTCCGGAACAGTTGGCTGATATATTGCAGGGTGGAGTTAATGCTTCAAATTTTTTTATACAATTTTTTGTTGTAAATATTTGGTTGGCTATATTTAATCTGGTTCCTGCATTTCCCATGGATGGAGGTAGAATTTTAAGAGCGCTCCTTTCAATAAAACTTCCACGATATTTGGCAACAAAAATTGCGGCAAGAGTAGGTCAAATTCTTGCTATTGGTTTTATTTTCGTTGGCATTAACTCAAACCCGTTTTTAATTTTTATAGGCATTTTTATAATCCTAGGCGCTCAGGGAGAAGCAGAAATGGTTAAAACAGCTCATATGCTTAAAGATGTACTGGTAAGAGATTTAGTAATGAAAGATTTTGCTCGTTTGGATGTGAAGAATACCTTATCTGATGCTTTAGAAATTCTTTTAAATAGTCAACATAAAAGCTTCTTGGTAACATCTTCATCATTACCGGTCGGAACGCTAAGCAGAGATGAGCTGGTGCAGGCCTTAGCTTCAGGATCTGATAAAATGCTCATAAAGGATGCTATGAATAGCGATTTAATTCGTATAGATGCCCATGAAGAACTTGAAAAGGCCTTTACCCTAATGCAGAGTAATGGAGCCTCTTTAATAGCTGTTTTTGATAAAGGACAGTTACTGGGAGTGTTGGATATGGAAAATATTCTTGAATTTATAATGGTTAAAAGTGCTAAAGAAAGACATTCATCTGATTGAATAGATATAAAAAAAACCGCAAGGTATGCCTTGCGGTTTTTACTCCATTGCCAATCTTTTACGCGTCAATTTTGGCGTATTTTGCGTTTTTTTCAATAAACTCACGGCGCGGCGGAACTTCGTCGCCCATGAGCATGCTAAAAATTCTATCGGCCTCAGCAGCGCTATCGATAGTTACTAAACGTAATGTTCTTGTTTCGGGATTTAGGGTAGTTTCCCATAATTGGGTGGCATTCATTTCTCCTAAACCTTTATAGCGTTGCACAGTTACGCTGTCGGCTTTGTCGCCTCCCATCTCTTTTATTGCAGCATTTCGTTCTTCGTCGTTCCAGCAGTACTTTGAATCTTTACCTTTTTTTACCAGATAAAGTGGGGGAGCAGCAATGTAAACGTGTCCGCGTTCAATTAATTCTTTCATGTGCCGGAAGAAGAAGGTAAGGATTAATGTGGTAATATGGGAGCCGTCTACATCGGCATCGCACATGATAATAATTTTGTGGTAACGCAGTTTCTCCAAGTTAAGTGCCCGTTCATCTTCCTTGGTACCTCTGAAAACGCCGAGGGCAGTAAAAATATTTTTTATCTCTTCGTTTTCATAGATTTTATATTCCAGAGCTTTTTCTACGTTTAGTATTTTTCCTCTTAATGGAAGTATGGCTTGAAACTCTCTGTTTCTTCCTTGTTTGGCAGTTCCTCCGGCTGAATCGCCCTCAACCAAAAACAATTCACACGCTTCAGGATCGCCGCTGGCACAATCGGCAAGTTTTCCGGGTAAACCGCTTCCGCTCATTACATTTTTTCGCTGTACCATCTCTCTGGCTTTTCTGGCCGCATGGCGAGCAGTAGCCGCTAAAATAACTTTTTCAACAATGGCTCTGGCTTGTTTGGGATGTTCTTCCAGGTAATTAGCCAATGCTTCGCTTATTGCCTGGTCTACAGCACCCATCACTTCGTTATTACCTAATTTGGTTTTTGTTTGTCCTTCAAATTGAGGTTCGGCAACTTTAACAGAAATAATAGCGGTTAACCCTTCGCGAAAATCATCTCCGTTTATTTCAAATTTTACCTTACTTAAAAGACCATTACGTTCGGCATAATTTTTAAGTGTTCGTGTTAAACCTCTCCTAAAACCAGCCAGATGCGTACCTCCTTCGTGCGTATTGATGTTGTTAACATAACTTTGTATACTTTCGGAAAAGGAGTTATTGTAAAGCATGGCTACCTCTACCGGAATACCGGATTTTTCTCCTTCAATATGAATGGGATCCTCTATGAGTTTTTCCTTAGCGCCGTCTATATACTTCACAAACTCTTTTAACCCTCCTTCGCTATAAAACTCTTCTCTTTGTGTGGGTTGGCCATTTTCGTCCAGATGACGCATATCACTGAGGGTTATACGAACACCTTTGTTCAGGAAAGAAAGCTCCCTCATTCTATTTGCCAGTGTAGCATAATTATACTCACCAACGGTAAAAATACTCAAATCGGGCTTAAAGCTTACAATAGTGCCACGGTAATTAGTTGTTCCAATTTCTTTTACGGGATAAAGCGGTTTACCCATGCTGTATTCTTGTACAAAAAGTTTTCCGTCCCGGTGAACTTCCGCCTTCAGGTGTGTGGATAGGGCATTTACGCAACTTACGCCAACTCCGTGCAAACCTCCGGAAACTTTGTACGTATCTTTGTCAAATTTTCCACCGGCGTGCAAAACGGTCATTACAACCTCTAATGCACTTACTCCTAATTTCGGATGAATATCGGTGGGGATGCCCCTTCCATCGTCTTTAACGGTAATGGAATTATCTTCATTTATGGTTACATGAATATTTTTACAATATCCGGCAAGTGCTTCGTCAATGCTGTTATCCACCACTTCGTAAACCAAATGGTGTAGTCCTTTTACGCTTATGTCGCCAATGTACATGGCCGGTCTCTTACGAACGGCTTCCAGTCCTTCCAGTACCTGAATATTATCTGCTCCGTAATTTGTTTTTTGTGCGGTAGTATCTGTCATAAAATCCTTCTTTTTCAAAATGTTATATCCTTTAAATATACTGATTTTTTGCGGGTTACAGGTGCTTTTTGGGGGGTAGTTTTACTAACAAAATATTAATAATATATTTACCGTAAAATACCGTAAAATTTCATTAAATTACTCTTATGCTCTGGCATTTGCTCAGATACCTTCTCACTTTTTCGATACCCGCTTTTTACCGAAAAATTCAGGCTAAAAATGCCCATTTTGTTCATCAAAAAGGTCCCGTAATTATAGCCATGAATCATCCCAATGCCTTTATGGACCCCATTTGCTTTACTTGGGTTACTTATCCCCTTAAGTCTCATTATATGGCAAGGGGAGATGCTTTTAAACCCGGTTTAGCGAGTTTTTTGCTGCGTTCAATAGGAATAATACCCATTTTTAGGTTAAGAGACGGGGGAAAAGATGGGTTGATTAAAAACGATGAATCTTACGATACTGTTAATCAGTTACTTAGTAAAAATAAGAAGGTGATTATTTTTGCTGAGGGGCTATGCATTCAGGAACGGCGTTTGAGACCCCTTAAAAAAGGTGTAGCTCGCATGGTTTTTGGAGCCTATAACCATTTAAGTGATAAAAATTTGTTGGTTATTCCCGTTGGGATTAATTACAGTAAACCGGACAAATTTAGGAGTAAAATTTTTTACAATATCGGTGAGCCCATTAAGGTTAGCGATTGGGAAATTCACTATCGGGAAAATCCGGCAAAGGCCTACAATATCTTTTTAAAGGATTTGTACACAAAAATGCACAAATTGGTTACCCACATCAATAATCCGGATAATGATGAATTAGTTCCTTACCTTGAGGAAATGCTGATGAAAGATTATTTAAGTAATATGGGGCTTAAGGAGGGGAGCTTAGAGGATGAGTTTTTGGTAACCCGGGAAATAACAGAAACCGTAAATAAAATTGATGTTGAATCACCTCAAAAAGTAGTTGAATTAAGAACGAAAACGCAAGCCTATTTTAAAGACTTACGCACCGCCGGTATTAGAGATTGGCTGCTTAATCCGAGGTACGGAAAAAATAAATTTTTATTATTCTTAAGGTATTTTCTTATACTGCTTATTTTACCATTTTTTGTTGCGGGTTACCTTTCCTGCATTTTACCGTATCGATTAACCGTAAAAATTACTCGAAAACTTATCAAAAACACCATGGAGTTTTATGCTTCCATGGCCGTTGGAATAGGAACTTTTTTGTTTTTATTTAATTTTATATTCTACTACTTCGTTTTTTACTTGATTACCTTAAGTAAAGCTTGGGCAATGGCCGGAGTATTATTTTTATTGATAAGTGCATGGATAGCCAAAGATTTTTACTTTTTTATCAAAAAAACGGAGGGAATGAGAAGAGTTTTATTTAATGATGAACTGAGAGATAAAATGATGTTCAGGAGGAAAGAGATAGTGGACTTTTATTTCGAATTAACAAAAGTTAAAGAATAGTTTTTTACGTGGCACTTACTTTGCATAGACTAATACAGGAAAAAGCAACGAAAATTCATGAAAACAGTTAAAAACATAGCAATCATTCTTTCGGTTTTGGTTTTCTTGTTTTTAATCCAGTCTATGGGATATAAAAGTCTAAGAACGGAAACAATTGCCAAACAAATTGTGCCGTTTGACAATAAAGCTGAGCTTCCAAAAGTTACCAATAAAGCCTTCAAAGAAGGAGAGGTTCTTTTATACCGATTGCATTATGGTGCACTTAACGCAGGGGTGGCAGTTTTGGAAGTGAAGCCGGAAGTATTGGAAATTAACTCCAGACAGGTATATCATATTGTTGCCAATGGTTATACAAAGGGAGCTGCCGACTGGTTTTTTAAGGTAAGAGACAGGTATGAAACATACATGGATAAGGATGCCATGGTACCCTGGCTTTTTGTAAGAAGAGTGGACGAAGGTGGTTTTAAGTTTAGCCAAGATTATGTATTCAATCATTATACTAAGAAAGTGGATGTAGGAAATGGTGAAAAGTTTGATATTCCGGCCGGAATTCAAGATATGGTAAGTGCCTTTTATACAGCCAGAAGTCTTGATTTAAGCAATGCCAAGGCCGGTGATACCTATACAATTAATAGCTTTGTGGATAAGGAAATTTGGCCACTCAAAATCAAATTTATTGAACGAGAAGAAATACGCACCGATATAGGCAAGTTTAAAGCGCTTAAGTTTAGACCGGTAGTTCAGAAAGGACGCGTGTTTAAAAAAGAAGAAGACTTAAATGTGTGGATTAGCGATGATGATAATCATATTCCCCTTCGTGTTCAGGCAGATATTATCATAGGAAGCGTAAAAATGGACATTACCGCTGCTTATAACTTAGCCAACCCTCTACATAGCAAAATTCCTTAGTAGCACATTATTCGACTGTTTTTATGAACAGGTCAAATTGTTTGGTATCCAATTCTACTCTTTTATAAGAATTAGGTACGCCTTCTGTCTTGTTTTTTTCGCTTAAAAAAAAGGTTCTTTCAGAATTTGGTTCTACGCTTATTTGATAATAACGCATTAAATAACACTGTAAATCCCAGTAATTCCATAATTCTTCCGGTAGAGATATAATATTTCCGTTGGAAACTGTCTTTCCAATGTTGTGTACATCATGAATCATCTCTTCATTACGGCTTGTTTTACCAAATTTAGAAGCGGTAAAAACAATACTCCCTAACATTAAAACTAAAGAAACTACTTTTAAAATACTGCTATTTCCGGCTTTATATTCCAACTGGTTTTTTAATCCAGAAACATATGGAATGGCAACTGAAGCAAAGGCCAATCCAAAGTATGGGAAAGAGGGCACAAGGTAAAAACCTTTTTGAACTTTTGTGAGCATGAGTGGAAAAGAGCTTGATATTCCTAAAAGAAAGAAGAATAAAGTATGGTTGAGGTCAGGTTTCAACACTTTTTTTGTTTTTATAAGATGTGTAAAAATCCATATAAGTAGTAATAGTAATGAAGGAACCAATAACTCCATTGCCATTTTTCCAACAATGTAAAAATGACTGTTTACCGTATTGACCTCGTTTATTCTATACAAAGCCCTCTTAAAAAAATACAGTGAAAGACTTTCCCGGCTATGAGGAATTATAAACAAAACCACATAGCAAAAAGCTACAGCAAATATCGGAATCAAGAACTTTTTTAATGACTTTATGAGAGTTGATTTACCACCATATACAGCGAAGTGTATGAGGGGTAAAACCAACGGAAAAAAACCTGGTAAACCTTTGCTCAAAGTAGCAAGCACCACAAAAAATGCTGCTAAAATAGAGTACCACAACCAATATCTATCTTCGTGTTCCATTGACTGGTAGCTGAATATACAAGCCGCCAGCGCAAATATGCTTAGGGTATTTTCATGCATATTGGAGGAATACGACCAAAAACAAACCGGTATAATAATCCAAAAAAGAACGGGAAGCCAACCCGTGATTCTTTCATATGAAGTTTGGTGAACTTTTTTCCAGAATAAAGCAATTAACCAAATGTTGAATAATATACAAACTAGGGTGTAAAACCGTTCAACATACATGCTGCTTCCCAGTACTTTAAAAAATAAGGATTGTATACCAAATATTAGGGGTGGTTGTTCGTGAAACGACTGCAAACCGGCCGGATTATGAAGGCTGAATTGAGGAAACCAAAAGCTGCCAACGCCTAAGCTTAAATTATGGGAAACAGAGGAGTACAATACAGCATCCATAAACATACCGTCTTGTACTAAGGTGGGTAAGGTTAGAGAAAAAACTATACTCAGGCATATAAACCAATAAGGCCATTGACTGGCACGGCTAACAATCATGCAGCAAATTTTTTAGAGCTTGTGTTATGCTTGGATAATTAAACTCAAATTTTGAATTTAATAATTTTTGATTACTGATTTTATTTCCTGTTAAAAGTATTTGAGCCATTTCTCCATACAACAAATTTAGAGCAAAAGACGGAACAGGGGGCATAATTACATTTTTTTTCAATGCTTTGGCAAGCTCTTTTGTAAATTCTTTATTGGTTACAGGATTGCTAACCGCATTATATATTCCCGCTGTTATTTTACCCTCAATAATACTTTCAAAAACCCGATTCAGGTCTTGTTGGTGAATCCAGTTCATATATTGGTTCCCGTTTCCCAGTTGAGAGCCAAGTCCGTATTTAAATAATGGTATCATTTTTTTTAAAGCTCCGCCATTCGCATTCAATACCATTCCTATTCTGATGATGAAGAGAGGGATATTAGTACTTTTTATGGCATCGTATGAATTTTCCCATAGTTTGCAAACAGTAGCTAAAAAATCCTCGCCGGCTTTATCCCCTTCGCTAAATAAAGTTTTCGGGTTAGGATTGGTGCCGTAGAAACCCGTAGCCGAAGCACCTATAAAGCTTTTTAGATTAGGATTGAGCGTTTTAATATACTTTATCAGAAGTTCTGAACCGGAAACTCTTGAATTTTTAATCTCTTCTTTTCTTTTACTCGTCCACCGTGACGATGCTATATTTTCTCCGGCAAGATGTATGATGTGTTCGGTTAATTCTACGGCCTTAGGATCTATATATCCCTTGGTTATATCCCACTCGTATGCCGCGTGAAAAAATTTTTCCTTTAGCGGATTTCTGGTTAATATAGATACTTCATGCCCCGCTTCGGTTAAATAAAAAGCAAGCGATTTTCCAACAAAACCACTTCCGCCGCTAATTAGTATCTTTGCCATAAAGCACTAATATCAACAATTAAATTTAATCATGGTTTACGATATTCATATTTTTGTATGTACTAATCAAAGATCGGGCGGCGAACGAATGAGCTGCGGCGAACAACATGGCTTAGAATTGGTAGCTGAGTTCAAAAAAAGATTACTTAACCTAAACACGTCACTTAAAATCAGGGCTAATCGTTGCGGATGTTTAGGAATATGTGATTATGGCCCAACTGTTGCCATATATCCCGAAGGAGTTTTTTATGTTGGAGTAACTTTGGATGATGTGAAAGACATTGTTGAACAACATGTATTGAACGGAAAGAAAGTTGAACGTTTGCTGTTGAAAAAGTAGTGGAACATTTACCCTCCGATATTTCTATACTAAAGTCTTTACAAGTGTTTGAGGCATTTAAAGCTCAGTTAATAAAGGACTTTGATTTTGCTAATTTTCCGAACAATTTTCGAGAGTCTTTACCTATGAACTATGAAGATTTAAAGGAAACTATAATGCAAACATTAAAGAGTGGCGAAGCTTGCGGAAGCGAAATAAGTCAGTTATTATACCGAATTGATATAGACGAGAAGCAACTAAAAAGCTATTTATTGAAATATAAAGATGCTGCATATTACTCTGTATTATCGGAGTTAATTATAAAGAGAATTTTACAAAAAGTAATTATACAGTTACATTATAAGAAGCAATATGGTTCGTAAAGGAAAAATTAACGACATACCCTCTGTACTTGATTTAATAAAAGAATTAGCCCATTACGAAAAAGCCCCCGGCGAGGTGGAGGTTACGGTTGAACAAATGCAAAGATGGGGTTTTGGAGAAGACGCTGTTTTCGAATTTTTTGTAGCCGAAATAGATAGCAAAATAGTGGGAATTGCTCTTTATTACTATAAATACAGTACCTGGAAAGGAAAATGTTTGTTTTTAGAAGATATTATTGTAACGGAAAAAGAGCGAGGAAAAGGATACGGGAAAATGTTGTTTGAGGCGGTGGCTCGTGAAGCCAAAGAAAAAAGGGTAAAACGCATGGAGTGGCAGGTTTTGAACTGGAATAAACCTGCAATAGAATTTTATAAAAAATATCCTTCCCGATTTGATGAAGAATGGATTAATTGCAAACTCATTTTTGAAGATATTCAAAATAATTTTTAGTGGAAGGGTGAAAATCGTATGAGCCGTTTTTTTTCTTTTTTGAATGATTACAAAAAAATTGAGAAACCAATTTTAAACGTAATCATCTCGGAGTTTTTCATACAGCTTATTAATGCCACGTTTATGAATATCCTACCCTTGTACATGGCGCGTATGGGGTATAAAGAAGAAGAAATAGCTTTATTTATTACTTTTCGTTTTATGGGAGTTTTTATATTAGCGCTTCCTATTGGGCGTTTTATCAGAGGAAAAAAACTGTATCCGCTCTTTGTTATGTCGGCTATAGGAGTTCCTTTGTTTGGCTTGGGAATTGTTCTGGCAATTTACTTTAAAGTAGTTTTATTAACGTATGTTTGTCTTTTACTATGGGGAGCATCCTTCACCTTTATGCAAATTCCGGTATCTCCTTTTATTTTACGAAATTCCGATAAATTAAATCATACAGCAGCTATATCTTTAAGTTATAGCACCTGGAGTTTTGGGGGCATTGTAAGTGGTGTGCTTATAGCAATACTTCATTATCTCAATCCTGTTTTTTTTGATGAACAAAATATCCTTATCATTTTTTCGCTATTGGGCTTTTTAGGGATATATTTCCTGATACGGCATAAATTTACCGAACGCATTCGCGAAAAAGAAAACGAACCTGCTCGGCCTCATGCCACCAACTGGAAATTGATTATCAAAGCCCTTTTTCCTACGCTTATTATTGCAACGGGAGCGGGATTAACAATACCATTTATTAGTTTGTTTTTTGAAAAAGTGCATGGTTTTAATGCCGGACAGTTTTCCGCCATCAGTGCAGTAGCTTCGGTATTAGTTGCATATGCTGCCATGATGGTTCCACAAATAAAAAGACAAATAGGATATAAAATTGCCATTCCCGGCACACAGTCCTTGGCAGTTGTTTCGTTAGTAGCCCTGGCAACTACCGAGTACTACGCCCAATTTGGCATTGCTGTTTTGATTGCAGTTGTTTGTTATTTGCTACGTCAACCTCTAATGAATATGGCAGGCCCCATGACAACCGAATTGGTGTTAAACTACGTCGGAAAAGCAAACAGAGAAATTACCAGTGCTTTAACTTCAGCTATATGGAGCGGAAGCTGGGTACTTAGCGGATTTATGGTTAACGTGATGTTTAATCTTGGTTTCCATTTTGCCAGCATTTTTTTGATAACTTCGCTTTTATACACCTTTGGGGTGGTAATGTATTATTTGCTTATATTGGATTATAATAAACGGGAGGCAGCCGACTTACTGGATGCGTAGTATTTTATACCTAATACTCTTGCTTTACACAGCTTCTTTTAAGGCACAGCAACTAACTGTTGCATTAGAGCAAGCTTCATTTATCAGTATCGGAAATAAATACTTTGTTGGCGGATTTCAAAAAAACAGTTTTAAGCTATATGCGCTTAATAAAAACCTAAGCCTTATAGACAGTGTTGAATACGAATTAAAAAAAATGCCACCTGCTAATGAATTGTTCTTGGTAAGTGATACCAGTCATCAGCAACTTAATTTTTTTATCGAAAAAAAAAATTCAACTAAGGGAATAAAATTGTGTTTTAATCAACATCTTAAACTTATAATTGAAATAACGGATGCAGACATAACTAGTTCCGACCCTCTTTCGGAGTTTAACCTGCAAAAAATCTACCGTGAAAAATATTGTTATGTTGTAAAAACAGTATCAGATACTTCCGGAAAGATGTATTATTTGTCGAAGTATAGGTTAAACGACGAAGTGAAAAATAGGCAATCATATAAGTTTATATGGCAGTTCGACTTTGGAAAAAAGGATATTGCTTCGGTGCATGTATTCCATGCCGATGAAGAACATATTTTTGCTTTTGTGGAGATATACAAAGGAGAGCGAATGGGATCTTGGGTATTGAAAATTAATGCGCAAACAGGTTTACTTATAAGAGGTCGTAAAGTTTTATCGAAAGCAAACGAGCAATTAAAATTTGGAGCATATTGTATCGATACCATCGGCAAGGAGTTATTAATTATTGGTCAGGTAAATACACAGTGCAAACCGTTTAATAAAATATATATACAACGACTTGATTCTTTGATGGAAAAGATAGGTTATATCGAAATCCCGTTTAATATAATTCCCGCAAACCCAAAGGATAAAGCTGTTAAACCATACTTAACCCGGTTTTCAAATGCTAAAGTGAGTAAAGACGGAATGCTTAGTTTGGAGGTGGATTTCTATATAGAGAATAATTTATCTTATACGTATCGCAATACCGAACTGTTTAAAGTTGATTTGGAGGGTGCTCTAACGTCTAAGTCAATACAAATATATGAACAGTTTTTCATTAGTTCCTTATACCCGGGAACGGATTTGACAGACTTAAACGGAAAAATACTTAAAGATACCTCTGCTTGTAATTATTTATTGTATACATCTCCCCCGAGTAATCCGGCAAAAATTGCTTTCAAACTTAACGATGAAAATAAGCCGGTTTGGGTACTACGCAAAACAGATTATAAAAACTCAACATGCGCTTACTTTTATTTGGCTCCCGGAAAAAAAAACTATGAAAACAAAAAACTTATGGATTTAAAACTTTCACAAAGTCCCGGAATTTTTATGGAAGACTTGAACAATCTGCTTCTATACTATTATTCTTCCGAAAAGTTTTTTTTCATACAAAAGTTGAAATGGTAAAAACAGGAGTTTCTCAGTCCAGCAACTCGGCTGCCTTTTTACCTACCAAGCTACCAATAGCCACTCCCATACCACCCATTCTTACGGCAGCCACTACATTTGGACTAACATATTTTATGATTGGTTTTTTTTCAGGACCTACCCCCATTATACCTGCCCAGCGATGAGTTATTTCAAATTTTTGCTCGGGTATAATTACGGTTTTTAGCAGGTCTTCCAGTTTGTTTTGAATTTTATGGGTTATGGCAATTTCGGTGGTGTTTTCCCTTTTAAAGTCCAGGTTTCTACCTCCTCCCAATAAGATAAGATTATTAATGTTCCGAAAGTAATAAAACCCCTCTTCTATATGGAAGGTTCCCTTAAAGAGCGGTTTTTTTTGTGGCTTGGCAACTAAAACCTGAGCTCTGGCAGGCTCCACCACTTCTTTTAGTTTAAGCAATTTTTTTGCAAATCCGTTGGTAGCTAAAATAACTTTTGAAGCATTTATTGTACCGGCTGAAGTGAAAACAGAAACCTCATTCTTAGAATCATTTATCGCCAAAATTTCCAGTCCGTTCAAAATTTCTATATCGTGCATTCTGGCTAATTGGAGTAGTTTCCTCATCATTTTTCCGGTATTAAGTTGCCCTTCCAAACGATTAAAAATCATTCCTTTCACCTTTTTAAAACCAAACTTCTCATGTTTATTTTTCTTGAATGAGTAACAATCTTTAAAACCGGTAATAGTAGAAATTCGTCCGTTCATTTCACTTATTTTGTCGGCATAAAATTCTAATTCGTCTTTATTTAGAAACAACTCATAGCCTCCCCAGTTATGAAAGTCCATTTCTTTTTCTCCGAGGGTTTTCTTTAGTAGCTGTAGTCCTCTCCAGCGCATATCAACAGTATCCCAGGTCTGCTCCCCACTTGTTAATAAATCTGCTGATAACTCACTGATGCTCCCAAAGCAAGCAAAACCGGCGTTTTTAGTGCTTGCTCCAAGCGGAAACACCCCTCTTTCTATCACTAAAACCCGCGCTTTTTTATGCTTTTTTTTGAAGTTTAAAGCACTGAAAAGCCCAACAATTCCGCTGCCTGCAACCACCAGGTCGTATTTTCGTAAAAACTCTTGGTGCTCCCAATAACTAAGCTTAACATTTGTTTGGTTTTTAGGCATTTGGTCAATTAAATTTTAAGTTACATTTTCGTAAATTTAGAAGATAAACACTTCATGAGCAATTTTATTGCGCGGAATATTC
Source organism: uncultured Akkermansia sp. (assembly GCA_964585565.1). GTDB lineage: Bacteria > Bacteroidota > Bacteroidia > B-17B0 > Aurantibacillaceae > Aurantibacillus. Next base: position 230,005 of record CAZPEC010000004.1, read on the forward strand.
GGAGCTTCTTTTTAGCCGCGTTAGTACTTTGGGCCTTATTTTTTAACGCTCAGGAAAAAACTGTTCGCTTTACTACGAAAATAGAAAAGGGAGGAAAACCCTGCGGAGGAGCCACAGCCGTAATTACTCAAAACGGAAAACCATTTCAAACCATTGTAGTAAACGACGATGGTAAACTTAAGGTTGATTTACCTCTGGGCTTCAATTATCAAATATCCATTGGTAAGCCCCAGCTTTGCACCAAAAAGCTGGAAATATCAACTGTTGGCGTTCCGGCAGACGGCTCTAATTATTCTTTTGAAATAGCCGGTATTACGTTATTTGAATTACAAAAAGGAATTGATTATTCTGTGCTTAATCAGGTGTTGGTAAAAGCAGCTTACAGCCCTTCCATAAAAAATATTGATTACGACGAAAATTATGTAAATCAAATGTTGGGTGAGTTGGAAAAACTTAAACAGCTCGAGAGAGATGCTATTCAGAAAGAAAAAGAAAAAGAAGCCAACTACCAAAACGCCATAAAGAATGCCGATAAGTCCTTTCAGAAAAAAGAATGGCAAGGAGCTTTGTCTTTTTACGAACAGGCATCAACCATAAAGCCCGAAGAAAATTATCCGAAAGAACAAATAGAACATATCAAGAAGCTGATAGCCGAAGCAGATGCAAAAGCCAAAGCCGAAGCCGAAGCCAAGGCAAAAGCCGAAGCGGAAGCTGCTGCAAAAAAGAAAGCTGAGGAGGAGGCTGCTCGTAAAAAAGCCGAAGAAGAAGCCGCTAAGCGGAAAGAGCTAAACGATAAATACAACGCGGCCATAAAAAGAGGGGACGATGCTTTTGCCGCAAAAAATTGGGAAAATGCTAAGATAGCTTATAACGATGCTATTGTACTTAAGGCAACCGAATCTTACCCCAAAGACCAGCTTAAGAAAATAGACGAAGCAATTGCGAAAGAGTTGGCCGACAAAAAAGCGGCTGAGGATGCCGCTGCCGCTAAGGCCGCTAAGGAAAAAGAACTGAACGACAAGTATAACGCTGCTATTAAAAAGGGCGATGAAGCTTTTACCGCTAAAAAATGGGACAATGCCAAAGCAGCCTACAACGAGGCATTGGGTTTAAAACCTGCAGAAACCTATCCCAAAGAGCAACTCAAAAAAATAGAAGATATTCTTGCTAAAGAAGCTGCTGACAAAAAAGCCGCCGAGGAGGCTGCAGCTAAAGAAAAAGAACAGAATGATAAGTACAATGCCGCCATTAAAAAAGGAGACGAAGCTTTTTTTGCTAAAAATTGGGACAATGCCAAAACAGCGTATAACGAAGCACTGAGCATAAAGCCCGCAGAAGCCTATCCAAAAGAACAATTGAAAAAAATTGATGCTGCTCTGGCAAAAGAACTTGCCGATAAAAAAGCTGCCGAGGAAGCAGCAGCCAAAGCAAAGGCCGCCGAGGAGGCTGCTAAATTAAAAGCCGCTGAAGAAGCAGCAAAGCAAGCTAAAGAAAATGAATTAAATGAAAAATACAATGCGGCAGTTAAGAAAGGCGACGAAGGATTTGTCGCTAAAAACTGGGATAATGCGAAATCAGCTTACAAAGAGGCCTTGGTATACAAGCCTAAGGAAACCTATCCCAAAGACCAACTTAAAAAAATAGATGAAGCCATAGCAAAAGAGCTTTCGGATAAAAAAGCTGCTGAAGCGGCGGCCGCCAAAGCTAAGGCAGAAGAGGAGGCTGCGGCAAAGGCCAAAGCTGCCGAAGAAGCCGCTGCCAAGAAAAAAGCGGAAGAAGAGGCTGCCGCTAAAGCTAAGGCCGCCGAGGAGGCTGCTGCTAAAGCAAAGGCAGAATCGGAAGCGAAGTATAAATTACTGATAAGTACAGCCGATAAAACTCTTGCCAAAAAAGAATATGAAAGTGCCAAAGGCTATTATGAGCAAGCTCTAGCTATAAAGCCGGAAGAGAAATATCCAAAAGATAAAATTGCAGAAATTGATAAAATACTAAAGGAGATAGCAAAACAAAAAGAAATAAAAGATAAAAACAATAGTACCATACTGCCAACTCTTGGAGGAAAGAAAACTGAAACGACAAACCCCTCCGATCCTCTGGCTAAGTACAACGAAGCAATAAAACAAGCCGACGCTTTTTTCAGTGATAAAAAATATAAGGATGCCAAAAAGTTTTACCAGGAAGCATTGGTTCATAAAAACGGCGATGCCTATGCCAAAATTCGTATGGTAGAGTGCGAAAAATTAATTAATGCCGATAACGCTCAAATGATTAACCAGCGTAAAAAAGAATTATTAGCTAAATACAAACCAGGTGTTACAGAAGAAACCATTACCGCCAGCAATGTAACCATAGTACAACGCGTATTGGTGAGAGATGGCGATGTGTGGGTATATCAGAAAAAAATGTTTAATTGGGGAGGTATTTCCTATTTCAGAGATGATGTTCCTATTACCGAAAGCATCTTTGAGCAGGAGACCACTAAATAATAAAGATGCCGGAAGAATCGTTCCATGAAATAGTTCAGGATGCACGTTGTTGTGTTTGTGGCAATCAAAATTCTTCTCATTTCAACATAGCTTTTAAACGGAAAGATTTTAGCGTTTTGCGGTGCAAAGAGTGCGGTTTTAATTTTATACCCCCTTATTACCGCAAAAAAATAACCTATCATCAATACAAAGGTTCAGATGTTTACGAGGCTATTAAAGCAGGAAATAACTGGATTAAAATACAACGGCATAAGCTTCGCTTTAAACTTATTAAAAAATACAAAAAAACAGGTTCTTTGTTTGATTTAGGAGCAGGCTGGGGGCACTTTATGCTGGCAGGTAAAGAATTGGGGTATGACGTATATGGTATTGAAATAGCTGAACAACCGTATTTGTTTTGTAAAAATGAGTTAAATCTTCCGGTTGATCATATTGATTTTTTTTCCATGCCAAATGACAAAAAATTCGATATCATTACCATGTGGGATGTTTTAGAACACATTGACAGAGCCGATTTATTTATTGAAAAATGCTCCCAACTTCAAAATTCCGGATCCATTCTTGTTATTCAGGTTCCGCAAATAGATAGCTATATCGCTAAAAAACATCAAGAAAACTGGAAAATGATGGGGCTTGATCATGTAAATTATTTCAGCCCCAAAACTATTTCAAAGCTTCTGTCAAACTACGGGTATGAGATACTTCGTGTGAAATCCTCTTTTGAAATAAAGTTATTTATAATGTACACGGTGCTTCCCTTTATAAAGCGCTTTAAAAGCAAAAAGAAAATGACCCAATTGGAAGCCAATTACAGTTTGAAACAGAGTGAACGTCAACACTATTTTAATAAATTTACTGCTAAACCACTTTGGCAACTTAAAATTTTTGTCTTTTTCCACAATCTGTTATACAATCTGCTCTCTTTTTTAAATATTGGCGAAGAAATGATTGTAGTTGCAAAAAAAGTAAAGTAACTTTATGGAATTAATTACCGGAATGCATCCGGTATGTATATCAAAAATATTAAGTATGAGAAAAATTCTTTTTTTATGGGTTGCCTGCAGTTTTTTTTCATTGCAGGCTCAAAAACAAGCTGAAGTTAATCTGGAACTTCACGACGGAAACATCATAAAAGGTACCGCGGCCTTTAATGACGTAGATTTAACCACTCCTTATGGTAAGCTGCTTATCCCGGTTGCCAAGGTTAGCGGTATTAAAATTGGTTACGGACGCGATAAAGCAGCCACCGAAAAAGCTATGGCACAAATAAAAATTTTAAATACCAGTAATAACGAAGATGTTCGCAAAAATGCCTATAACGAATTGCTTAAAATGGGAGTAAAGGCCATTGCCGCTTTTGAGGACTTTTTGAACGACCCTAAAAATATGACGGAAACGGAATCAACCAGCGAGTTTACTGTTGAGAACGCTTATGAAGAAATAAAAAGCGCCAATAACATTGGAGATATGAGCAGCCCGGATGATATTATTACCATAGACAATATGTATACTATGGGAGGAGCCTATAATTTTACCAAACTGGATATTAAAACGGAATACGGGAATTTGAGTATTCCTAAAGAAAAAATAAAAAGTATTGATGTTTTTGTTTCATCAGGAGATGGAAAAGGGGATATGATGTTTAAGCTGATGGCAAACAAGCATATCAGCGGAAACCAAAACGGAGGATGGCTTAAAACGGGTATTACACTAAAGTCAGGGCAGAAGTTTTCTATTGTTTCATCCGGAGAAATAACCTTAGCCAGTTTAAGCAACGGTGTTTATAAACCCAGCGGGGCTGTTAAATCATCAGGCTCTGAGTATGGAGATGAATACGACGCATCATCCGGATCCGGAGGTAATTATCCAACTTATGGACAAGTGGTTTACAGAATCGGAGATAATTCTTACGAAGCATTAAAGGCAGGCGCTAAATTTAGTGGAACAGCAAAAAATTCCGGCATGTTATACATTTCTATCTACGAAACTGTTTACAACGCAGGTAATAAGGGCTTTTACAACGTAAAAATATCTACCAGTAAGTAAATTTTTTAAGGATAGTTTGCATGATAATTAAAGTCCGCCCCAAAGGGTCGGACTTTTTCTTTATGGTCGGTATCGGCTTTTGTTTAAAATAGCTTGTGCGTCTTCTTTCATCAACCGTTCCATGCTTACGTCCGGATTTTTTTTCATATAACTTTTTACTATTTGCCAGCCTATCCACTTGGCAATACCCGGAGGGCAATCTTTGCTAATAGCTGCAGTAAAGGGGCCTTCGCCGGTTAATTCCTGTATACCCCGTAAATTATTTTCATAGAGCCTGTTTTTATCGGCCATATATCCCCAAAGGTTTTTTTCATACATTCTGCAGTATTCCAGTTGTCGGGATGTATAGCCTATGATGATACTGTCATGTTTTTCGGATACCAAATTAGCGGTAGCGTAATATATTTTACCGTAAAATATGGTATGATAAAGAAGCGTATTATTTGCTTCGGTGTTATCAAATTCATTTAACAACCATCCCCTCATTAAATCGGCACTGATGTATTCCTTACTCATTAACCTGGTTTTGTACTGCGGGTAGTTAAGCATACGGTAAAAAGGAGCATCTTTTCCCAAATACATCTCTAATCCGTAACCAAGGGTACTGTCTGAATAAACAACAGTGTAATTATAGCCAAACATCCCGGCAACAACTTTATTAGGCAGTGGCTTAGAGGGGAAGAAGTAATGAAACCGTTTAATTCCATCGGTAATTTCTGATTCCAATTGTTTGAAATCGGTTTCGTTAAATGTTTTACGGATATACAAATAGGTTTCTCTCATATCTTTGTCACTTATAAAGTCCAGCATATTTCGCTGATACAAACTGTCGCGTGTGCCACCTCTGTTAATAAAACTGCTTACGTATTTTTCAAAAAAGTTTCCGTAAGAACGCTTTAATTCGGCTGTTTTACCGCTGATATTTTGTTGGTTCATAGAAAAAACGTCTACAGCCAAATTTTTGAATTGCAGTTCCGGTATTATTATTTCGGAGGTATTTATGTACAAACGATCGTCTTCACACCCCCCCATTAACAGAACAAATGTTATAAAAAGGATAAGTTTATGTGGTTTTGTAAGCATGATTAATTTTTTATATTTGTAAAGTTAAATGTAAAAGCAATAACATGAAAAAGTTAGCTGTATTTTCCCTTGCTTTCTGTATTGCAGGCATGGGATTTGCTCAAGACTCGCAAAATGACAAGCAAAAAGAATTCGATAAAAAGTTTCGCTTTGGTTTAAGAGCAACACCTCAGGCTTCTTGGTTATCGAGCAAAAACGAATCGGCCAAAAGCGGTGGGGTAGTTTCTGCATTTGGTTTTGGTTTAATACTTGATTTCAGATTATCTGATATCATCCATTTTTCAACCGGAATAGGAGGAGATTTTGACGGGGGCTATATTAAGTATAAATACGTTCAGGATAATAATAATCCGAGTAACGATTTTACCGTAAATATGGTACTGGATAAGGAAAATAACATGATTGAAGCAAAAGACGGTACCAAACTGGAAGATTATATTTTAAAGAATGGTCACCAACAACTAACTTTAAATGACCGTCGTTACAAGGCCACTTATGTTACCATCCCCTTACTGTTAAAAATGATGACCCAAGAGTATAACGGTCTGCGTTACGTATTTTTATTTGGTGGAGAAGCCGGCATAAGAACCGGATTAAAAGCAAATGATACCTATCACAAGGGCTTTAAAACAGAGATAGACGGAACCAATGTTACCACAAAAGAATTAACCGGCGATGCATTAACTATCAAGGGAATTAATGTGGGCAAAGATGCAACACTCATTCCTTTGCGTTTTGGTATGAATTTGGGCTTTGGTGTAGAATACCGAATAGCGGGGTCTACCTCTTTATATACCAGTTTAAATTATTTCCATTCTTTTACCAACTTAATGAGGAGTAGTTCTAAGTATTTATCACGTGGTGTTGATAACAAAGTTTTTTCCGACGGAAGTATCGACTTCTCTAACTTAGGCCAGAATCACTTGGCGAGAGCGGTGAGGCTTAGTGTAGGATTGATGTTTTAAGTTTGATATTAATTTTTAAGAAAACCGCTGTTGCATAAAAACGGCGGTTTTTTTATTGAATAAGTTTTATGATTTCTTCGCAAATAAATTCGGCTGCTTTTCCGTTTCCGTAAAAAGAGGGATAATTAAAAGACGTTTTTTTGCTGAGCGAATCATAAGCTGATAAAATAATTTCCTTATCAGCGTCGGCTATAATAGCCGCGCCACAGTTTGTTAGTTCAACCCATTCCGTTTCCGGCCTTAAAATAATGCAGTGCTTTTTAAAATAGAAGGCTTCTTTTTGAACTCCTCCGCTGTCGGTAATAACAAGGGAGCAGTTTTTTTCCAATGTAATCATGTCTAAAAAAGAAGCCGGCTCAGTAATAATAAAGTTTTGATTGTTTTTTATGGTTTCCAGCAATTTTTTTTCGAGTAAGCTATCTACCATTTTATTGGTACGCGGGTGTATGGGCAAAACTATTTTTATAGAGTTTTTTTCACTTATTTGCTGTAGGGAGCTGAAGATGGAATTTAACCTCGAGGCGTCGTCGGTGTTGTTGTTTCTGTGGATAGTACTAAGTATAAAATTACCCGGTGTGAGTTGCAGTTTTTTAAGTACGTTACTTTTCTTATCGGCAATATCGCTGAAGTAAATACTGTTATCGTACATCACATCTCCGCAATGGTATATTTTGGGGTTATCGGCAGAGTAGGGACTCTTATTGTTGTCTTTAAAACCTTCTTTCAGCAAATTTTTAATTCCGGTTTCGGTAGGAGAAAAAAGCAGGGTGCTCACATGGTCGCACATAATTCTATTAACTTCTTCCGGCATACTTTTATTAAATGAGCGCAAACCCGCTTCAATATGCACAATAGGTACCATTAGTTTGGATGCTGCAATGGCGCCTGCCAGTGTGGAGTTTGTATCGCCATATAATATTACGGCTCTGGGTTCTTCTTTTAAAATAATTTCCTCAAGTCCGCTTATCATTGCGGCTGTTTGTTTCCCGTGACTTGAGCTTCCTACAGCCAGGTTGTAATGAGGCTCAGGAATTTCCAGTTCATCAAAAAACACACGGCTCATACGTTCATCGTAGTGCTGGCCTGTGTGCACAATCACCTCTTGGAGCTTATCGCTAAAATAATTTTTAATTGCCCTGCTTAATGCAGCTGCTTTAATTATCTGAGGCCTGGCTCCAATAACCGTAATAATTTTCATAACAAAAACAGGCCCTTTAACGCAGCAAACCGAAATAAAGTATTGGATTTGTAAAAAAGCATCATGGGCATTAAGAACCGGAATTTTTATCTTCCTTTTTACCTCTTTTTGCTTTTGGTTTGGTTGTATTTACGGTAATTTCTCCCTTTTCTTTATTGTAGTCAATCTCAATTTCGTCTCCTTCGGTAAGATTGTTTTTTATCATTTCTTCTGCCATAGGATCTTCCAGGTACTTTTGTATGGCACGTTTTAGTGGCCTGGCTCCGTAATTTTGGTCGTATCCTTTTTCTACAATAAAGTCTTTAGCGGCATCAGTAATTCGAATGCTGTATCCGAGTTTTTGGATGCGTCCGAATAAGTTAGCCAGTTCAATATCAATAATCTTATGTATATCTTCTTTACTGAGTGAATTGAACATGATAACGTCATCTATTCTGTTCAAAAATTCGGGTGCAAAGGCTTTTTTAAGAGCATTTTCAATAACTCCTTTGGCATGTTCATCGGCACTCTCTAATTTGCTGGAAGTTCCAAAACCTACGCCTTGTCCAAAATCTTTCAACTGTCGGGCACCTATGTTGGAGGTCATGATAATAATGGTGTTTTTGAAATCAATTTTTCTTCCTAAGCTATCGGTTAATTGTCCGTCGTCCAACACTTGTAAAAGCATGTTAAACACATCCGGGTGAGCTTTTTCAATTTCATCCAACAAAACAACTGAGTAGGGTCTGCGACGTACTTTTTCGGTTAATTGGCCTCCTTCTTCGTACCCTACATATCCGGGAGGCGCACCAATAAGACGAGTTACTGCAAATTTCTCCATATACTCGCTCATATCAATGCGAATAAGCGCATCGTCGTTATCAAAAAGATATTTAGCCAATATTTTTGCGAGCTGTGTTTTTCCTACACCGGTTGGTCCTAAAAAGATAAAAGAGCCAATGGGCTTATTGGGGTCTTTTAGTCCGGCTCTATTTCTTTGTATGGCTTTTACCACTTTGGCAACGGCGGCATCTTGGCCAATTACTTTTCCTTTAAGTAACTCGCCCATTTTAACCAGCTTATCGCTTTCGTTTTGATTTACACGCTGAACGGGAACTCCGCTCATCATGCTTACTACCTCGGCCACATTTTCTTCGGTAACGGTTACCCTGTTTTGTCGGGTTTGTTCTTCCCAGGCTTTTTTAGCCACTTCCAGTTCGGCCTGTAATTGTTTTTCAGTGTCTCGAAGGCGGGCTGCTTCTTCATACTTTTGGCTTCGAACTACCTGATTTTTTAGTTCTTTGATATCTTCAATTTTCTTTTCTATATCCAATATGTTTTGAGGTACGTTTATATTGGTTATATGAACCCTGCTTCCTGCTTCATCCAGGGCATCAATGGCTTTGTCCGGTAGATGTCTGTCGGTAATATACCTTGCAGTTAAGGTAACACAGGCTTTTAATGCTTCCGGAGTATAGGTTACATTATGATGATCTTCGTATTTAGCTTTTATGTTGTTCAGTATTTGCAGCGTTTCGTCTTCACTGGCAGGTTCAATAATTACTTTTTGGAAACGGCGTTCCAAAGCCCCGTCTTTTTCAATGTACTGACGATACTCATCTAAGGTTGTGGCCCCAATGCATTGAATTTCTCCTCTGGCCAAAGCCGGCTTAAACATGTTGCTGGCATCTAAACTGCCACTGGCTCCTCCGGCCCCGATAATAGTATGAATCTCGTCGATAAAAAGAATTACATCGGGACTTTTTTCTAACTCATTCATCACCGCTTTCATACGCTCTTCAAACTGCCCACGATATTTAGTTCCGGCTACCAAACTTGCTAAATCGAGTGTAACTACACGTTTATTATATAAAACGCGGCTTACTTTTCTTTCTACAATTCTAAGCGCTAATCCCTCGGCAATACTTGATTTTCCAACACCGGGTTCTCCAATCAGAATAGGATTGTTTTTTTTGCGTCTGGAAAGTATTTGCGAAACACGTTCAATTTCTTTTTCACGCCCTACTACCGGGTCTAATTTTCCTTCTTCGGCCATTTTGGTTAGGTCCCTTCCGAAATTGTCCAGTACCGGTGTTTTACTTTTGCTGTCTCCCGGTTTCTTTTGAGGTCCCGTACTGCCAAAAGAAGATTCCTCATCCGAATCATCATCATTCCCGGCGGTGGAATTTTCAATTTTATCCGGGCTGTCTGTAAAACCTTCCAGTTCAGCTCTCACGGCATCATAATCAACGCCGTATCGCAATAGGTTTTTGGTTACCAAATTATCCTGATCTTTTAATATACATAGTAACAAGTGTTCTGTGCCAATTTGTATCGATTTAAAGGTTTTGGCTTCCAAATAGGTAAGTTTAAGCACTTTTTCAGCTTGTTTTACCAAAGGAATGTTGGCCAAATTGTTTGATTTTCTAATACCCGGAGCAAGCCCGCTTTCAATCATCTTGCGAAGTTCGTTGGAATCAACACCTAACGAACGCAGCAGGCGCATCCCAACGCCTTCGCCGTCGCGTATCATTCCCAGCATTAAATGTTCAACTCCTATATAGTCGTGCCCCAGGCGCATAGCCTCTTCCCGGCTGTAGGTAATAACGTCTTTTACTCGGGGCGAAAATTTTGCTTCCATAAATTTCTCTTTTACGTGGTTAAATTACATATACTGTGCCATTCTCAAAAATATTACTTTAAACATGCTTTTTGTTTTAACAACAAATTTCATTTTTAACAAAAAATTTGTTGATAAGTTTTGCCTGCAATTCCTTATTTTTCGGTACTTTCATAGCTTGCAACCTTTATTTCGTAGTACGAAAAAAAGATAAGCAGGGTTTGTATTTATACTGACAAAAATACAGCAAAATAACAGGATTTAAGACTTAAAAGAAACTAAAAAGACCAGATTATGGCAGATGGAGAAAAAATAATCCCAATTAACATTGAAGAGGAAATGAAAACCGCCTACATAGATTATTCTATGTCGGTTATTGTATCGCGTGCATTGCCCGATGTACGTGATGGCTTAAAACCTGTTCATCGCAGGGTTTTATATGGTATGTTAGATTTGGGTGTACTTCATAACAGACCTTATAAAAAGTCGGCTCGTATCGTAGGAGAGGTTTTAGGTAAATATCATCCGCACGGAGATGCTTCTGTATACGATACCATGGTGCGTATGGCACAGGATTGGAGCTTACGTTATATGTTGGTAGATGGGCAAGGGAATTACGGTTCCATGGACGGGGATCCTCCGGCAGCCATGCGTTACACTGAAGCTCGTTTACGCAAAATTACCGAAGAAATGCTCAGCGACATCGAAAAAGACACGGTTGATTTCAGACCTAATTTTGACGATTCGCTTACCGAGCCTACCGTATTGCCATCTCGAATTCCGAATTTATTGGTTAACGGAGCTTCCGGTATTGCCGTTGGTATGGCTACCAATATGGCTCCGCACAATTTGGGCGAGTGCATAGATGCCATTACGGCATATATAGATAATAAAGAGGTGAGCATAGAGGAGTTGATGAAAATAATTAAGGCTCCTGATTTTCCAACCGGAGGAACTATTTATGGTTATGAAGGTGTTAAGGAAGCATACCTTACCGGAAAAGGAAGAGTGGTGTTGCGTGGTAAAGCTATTATTGAACCTGTTGGAAACCGTGAAAGAATTGTAGTTACTGAAGTGCCTTATCAAATCAATAAGGCCGAAATGATTAAGAGACAGTGGGAGTTATGCAACGAAAAAAAGATTGAAGGAATAAGTGAGATACGTGATGAAAGTAATCGAGAGGGAATTCGGATTGTGTATGAACTAAGAACCGATGCTATTTCAAATGTAGTACTCAATAACTTGTATAAGTACTCGGCCCTGCAAACTTCTTTCTCTATTAATAATGTAGTACTAGTTAATGGTCGTCCGGAAACGCTCAACCTTAAAGACATGATTCACCATTTCGTAGAGCATCGCCACGAGGTGGTTGTCCGCCGAACTAAGTACGATTTAGCGCAGGCAGAAAAGAGAGCGCATATTTTACAAGGATTACTGATTGCTATTGACAACCTGGATGCGGTTATTAAAATTATTCGCGAAAGCGAAAGTCCGGATAGCGCCCGCGAGCAACTAATGGCAGGCTATAGCCTTTCTGATGCACAGGCACGCGCTATATTAGATATGCGTTTGCGAACTTTAACCGGTTTAGAACGTGATAAACTGAAAGCCGAATACGACGAATTACAAAAAACAATTGCCTACCTCAAAGATGTACTTGCTAATGAAACTTTGCGATACAAAATTATTAAAGAAGAGTTACTGGAGATTAAAGAAAAATATGCCGACGAGCGCCGAACCGATATTGTTTATGTTGGCGATGACTTAAAAGTAGAAGACATTATAGCCGATGAAGATGTGGTAATTACCATATCGCACATGGGTTATATTAAACGAACAAATCTTACCGAATATCGTACACAGGGTAGGGGAGGAAAAGGAAGCAAAGGGTCTTCTACCAGAGATGAAGACTTTATTGAGCACATGTTTATTGCCTCTACACACAATTACCTGCTTTTGTTTACAGAAAAAGGACAATGTTATTGGTTAAGAGTGTACGAAATACCCGAAGGAAATAAGCAAAGCAAGGGAAGACCAATACAAAACTTGATAAGCATACCCCCTGACGACAAAGTGAAAGCCTTTGTGAATGTAGATAATCTTTCTGATGAGAATTATATTAACAACAACTACATTGTTTTGTGTACTAAAAATGGTATCATTAAAAAAACTACGCTGGAAGCCTACTCCCGTCCGCGCGTAAACGGAATAAATGCTGTTACCATTCGTGAAGGAGATTCTCTTCTGGAAGCAGCCCTTACCAATGGCAAAAGCGAAATAATGATTGCTACCCTTAAAGGTAAAGTATGCCGGTTTAATGAAGAAAAAGTAAGACCTATGGGAAGAAACGCCAGCGGCGTAATTGGAGTAGATTTAGACGATGAGGGAGGCAGTAATGAAGTTGTTGGGATGATATGTATAAGCAACCCGGAAACCAATGTACTGGTGGTATCGGAAAAGGGTTACGGAAAACGCAGCGATGTGGAAGAGTACCGAATAACCAACCGTGGAGGTAAAGGTGTAAAAACTATAAACATCACCGAAAAAACAGGAAATTTGGTAGCCATTAAGGGTGTTACCAATAATGATGATTTGATGATTATTACCCGTAATGGTATTGCTATACGCATAAATGTAAGCGACCTCCGCGTGATGGGAAGAGCCACACAAGGCGTTCGCTTAATCAATATTTCCGAAAACGATAACATTGCCGCCGTAACGCGAGTAGACCACGACGATAACGAAGAAGCCGCTAAAATAGACGACACTTCCGGAGAAGATGGCGGAACACATGATGAGGTAAGTCCGGAGGCAAACGAATCACAAGATTAAAAAAGATGTTAAAAATTTTTTTATGGTACGCAATTTGAGAAAATTGCGCATGTAATACGAATAATAAAACAGTTATGAAAATCCTGAAAATTGCACTTGTACTGTCCATTCCGTTGGCAGCTTTTTCTCAAAAAATGAAAGTTCAAACTGCCTGGAGAGCACTGAACGACTATGAAGCTACGGTTAAAAATGGTAAGCCCGATGTAGCTTATTTAGATAAAGCAAAAGATGCCATTGAGGCTGCACTTACCCATGATGATACCAAAAACCAAGGTAAAACTTATGCCTATAAAGCAAGAATTATGTACAACTACTACATGTACAATTTGTACAACGAAATGAAGAAGTTGGAGGCAACGGTTCCTGATAAAAATGAAAGAGCCAGCCTGGCCTACGGTAACACTTCTACCAAAGAGTTTGAGATTGCCAACGAGTGTGTAGATAAAATTCAGGAAGTAGATCCCAAATACATGGAGGTTATTCAGGATGGATTCACAAAGGGTACATCGCAGTTGAGCGAAGACGATGTGAAGTTTACCCTTGCCGTTACCCAAATGAAAATGGAAGCCGGTAATATTGCCAACGGAAAGTACAAAGCAAAAAATTACGACGAAGCCGCCGATTACTTTTACAAATTGGCCTTTTTGAACATGACTATAACCAAGAAAAAAGATACGGCGAATTTTTATAATGCTTGTGTTTCAGCTGCAAGAGCTAAGAATCCAACTAAAATTTTGGAGTACAATAAAAAAATGATTGACTTAAAAATAGCATCTCCCTACAATTATAATTCCATGTACACTGCAAATCTTACTAAAGGAGATACTTCGGCAGCCATGGCTATTCTAAAAAAAGGGCGCTCGGCTTTCCCTAATGACATGGATTTGCTGAACACCGAAACCAATATGTTTTTAGCCAAAGGCAAACAACAGGAAGCTCTTGGTAATTTAACGGCATCAATAGAAAAAGACCCTAACAATGCCGTATTTTATCTGGTGAGAGGGAACATATACGACAATATGGCTAATCCAAAAGATGAAAAAGGAAAAGACAAGGAAAAGCCTGCCGATTTTGATAACTTGTTTAAAAACGCAGAAAACGATTATTCCAAAGCCATTGAATTAAAACCCGCCAATGTTGACCATTTACACAGCGCGTACTACAACTTAGGTGCTATGTACAATAACTACGGGGGCTTTATTCAAACAAAAGCCTCTAATTTAACCTTGGCTGAAGCAGCCAAAAAAGGAAAAGAAATGGAAGCTCAGGCACAAGGCTATTATAAAAAAGCTATACCTCTTCTAGAAAAAGCTCTGGAAATTAAACCGGAAGATAAACCCACCATGCAAGCACTCCGTAAACTCTACATGATGACCGGAGACCAGGCCAAAGCAACCGAAATGAATAATAAAATAAAGGCTGCCAACTAAAAAAATTAGATTTTATATCTAGGCTGACTATTAAATGGTTTACATTTAGTACACTTGTATTTTTGCCGAATTTTTGAATTAGGTTTCGATTTTTTCGCGATAGTTTTTTATATTTATACTATTAATTTAATGTTAACTCAATTTTAATATAGGATTATGAGGTTAGTTTATATTTTATTTCTATCGTTTTATACCTCTTACCTAGTCGCGCAAAATGAACCTAACGAACGCGACTTGATAGGGCATCGTGTTGTTATTGGTTTACCGGAGATCACTTTGCAACAATTAAATGGAATTAAGGCTGAATTTCAGCAGCTTTCTCAGATTGCAACGGCAAAATATATTGGCCAGAGCCATGGATGTCTGCTTGTTACATTTACAGGACAGCAAGGGGTGTTAGTACAGTATTACGATCTGTTGAAAAGAATGTCTACGTACTATGATGTCTCAAAATGCTACTTTAAAATTGATGCGGCCTTTGATGAAATTGAAAATTCAACTAAAGCGGATTATTTTTTAATACTTAAATGAGAAACTGTTTTCTAATATTATTCTTTTTATCTGTGGGTTTTGCTGTTAGAGCTCAGGTTGTAAACTTTAATATGAGTAATTCTACTCAAACTGTTCCTTGTAGTGGGACTTTTAATTTTTATGATTCAGGGGGGGCTGCCGGGAACTACATGAATAACGAATCTTATACAGTAACTTTCTATCCATCCACTCCCGGGCAGTGTATACAAATTAATTTTAGCGCCTTCGGAACAGAGAGTTGCTGCGATTTTTTTAGGGCATACGACGGTCCAAATGCAGCTTCTCCCTTGTTGGGGACTTATTCCGGAGCCGCTACACCTCCTAGTATTTCAAGTACCGGTGGTCCAATGACGGTTGTATTTACAAGTGATTTTTCGGTAGTAGGTTCGGGTTGGGCGGCAGTGGTTAGTTGCGTTGCTTGTCCGCCTCCTCCGGCTTATTATCTTATGAACAGTACAAATGTAACGCTTACCTGTCCTCCTACATTTAGTTTGTTTTATGATAGCGGAGGGCCAAGTGGTAACTATAACAATAATGAAAACTTTACAAAAACTTTTACGGCTCCGGCTGGTTTTTGTTTAAGGTTTGAGTTCGGTTCTTTTTCAACTGAAAGTTGCTGCGACAGATTGAGAATTTTTGACGGCCCAAGCGCGGCTAGTCCGCTTATCGGGGTTTATGCAGGTACCGGATCTCCGGGTACAATAATATCCAGTGGAGGAGCCTTGACTTTTAGTTTCACCTCTGATGGTTCGGTTGTTAATTCAGGTTGGTCAGCCACTATAACCTGTGTTCCATCCTGTACCGGAACACCCAATGGCGGTAACATAACAAACGCCTCTTTCCCTTGTTCTCCAAGCGGTTCGGTTACTTTAAACGTGCTTAATGCTTCAACCGGATGCGGTATTACCTACCAGTGGCAGTCAGGGCCTAGCGCTACCGGTCCTTGGACCAATATAACAGGTGCTACAAATCCTACCATTTCGGTGGCACTGAGTCCCACAACTTTTTACCGACGACTTACCATTTGCGGAGCTGCGCAAGGTCCCAGTGATGCCATTGCTGCTACCGGTTACAGCCCTTCCTGCAACCTGAGTTCCTATTCGCCAAGTAACATTACCTATAATTTTGAAACCTTTGTAGGCACTTTGTTACCCACAACCGATGATGTGTTATACAACAGCATCTCTTTATTTACTTTCCCGTTTTGTTTCTCGGGGGGGCAGTTTAGTGGTGGCTATGTAGCATCCAATTCATCTTTTGTTTTTGATGCGGTTCCTTGTTTCCCCAATATTTTAACAACTACTTATGCAGCTCCCGGTGTTGGTACAGGCTGGGATATAACCGCAGCTGCACCGGTAAATTCAACCTCTATCCCTCGTAATGCTATTTTAGGCCCCTGGCACGATACAAATCCCTCGTCTGGTGGCACAATACGCATGGGTGTTTTGGGAACAGCTCCAAACCGGCGTTTTGTTGTGTCGTTTGAGAATATCCCAATGTTTTCTTTTTCTTGTAGCAGTTTGCTCTTTACCGGGCAAATAAAACTTTTTGAAACTACTAATGATATAGAAATACACATTGGAAATAAACCCCTTTGTACTAGTTGGAACAACGGCCGCGCTGTATTAGGCTTACATAATTACAACGGTACTGTTTATGTTCCTCCGGTTAATATGACAGCTCATAATTCTCCAACGCAGTGGACGATGACTAACACCGCTTATCGCTTTACCTCCAGCTGCCCTGCCCAGAGCTTATGTGCCACTCCTTTGCCAATTGGTTTTAGTAATTTGTATGGCCAAAATTTTGGAAGCATTAATAAGGTTTGGTGGGAAACCACTGATGAGGTAGCCGTTAAAGAATTTTTAGTTGAGCGCAGTACCGACGGGCAAACTTTTTCAGAAATAGGGCGGGTAAACTCAAACCACACTCCTTCTAAACATGCTTTTGATGACAATACTTTCGTTACCGGAATTATTAATTACTACCGTATTACCGCCCTTCATTTTTCCGGTCAAAGAGTGCAAACCTCTATTTATCCTATATTCAGTATTGAAGAAAAAGTGCTTATTGCCGGATTATTCCCTAACCCGGCAAACAATAAATTAAATATCAACATAAACGGCGGATCTACTGAAGATGTTGATTTTATGGTGTATGACCAGTTTGGAAAACTTATGTTCAGCGAAAAGAAAAAGATAAAACCCGGCTTAACTACTATTGAACTCGATATCGAACAACTTGCCGGCGGACTTTATTTTATAGAGGTTCGCAGCGCCGATAACGCCGTAATTTCCAAACAAAAGTTCAGCAAACTGTAAGGTTTCAGTTTTTTATCCCTTTCTTTATCCTGCTAAAATCCGTATTTTAGCTGTCCTAAAATTTATAAAATATGTCAGCAACACCCGAAGGAAGGCAGATTATTTTCAGTATGGTGAATGTTTCTAAGATTCATCCTCCGCAAAAACAGGTTTTAAAAGATATATACCTCTCGTTTTATTACGGAGCTAAAATTGGCGTACTGGGTTTAAACGGGGCCGGTAAATCAACTTTGTTAAGGATAATAGCAGGCCAGGATAAAGATTATATAGGTGAAGTGCATTTTTCTCCGGGATATTCCGTGGGTATGCTGGAGCAGGAACCTAAACTGGATGAAAACAAAACTGTTTTGGACGTTGTAAAAGAAGGCGTAAAGCAATTTACCGATATACTAAACGAGTTTGAGGAAGTGAATAATAAGTTTGGAGATGAGGAAGTATTGAACGACCCCGATAAAATGGATAAACTTATTGCCCGTCAGGCTCAGTTACAGGAATTAATTGACCAACACGATTTGTGGAACCTGGACAGCCGCCTGGAGCGTGCGATGGATGCCCTGCGCTGCCCCGAAAGCGACACACCCATTAAAGTACTTTCGGGAGGAGAGAGGAGGCGTGTGGCTCTTTGCCGTTTGCTTTTGCAGGAACCCGATATTTTATTGCTTGACGAGCCTACTAACCACTTGGATGCAGAGAGTGTAGACTGGCTGGAACAGCATTTAAAACAATACAAAGGAACCATTATTGCCGTTACCCACGACCGTTACTTTTTAGATAACGTGGCCGGTTGGATACTGGAGTTAGACAGAGGAGAAGGTATTCCCTGGAAAGGTAATTACAGCAGCTGGCTGGAGCAAAAAGGTGAGCGCTTAAGGCAGGAAGAAAAAACAGAAAGTAAACGTCAAAAAACGCTGGCTCGTGAGTTGGAGTGGGTTCGTCAGGGCGTAAAGGGAAGGGGAGTAAAACAAAAAGCGCGTTTGGCTAATTACGAAAAAATGCTGAATGAAGATGTAAAAGCCAAAGAAGAAAAACTGGAAATTTTTATTCCTAACGGCCCCCGTTTGGGCAATGATGTGATTGAAGCCATTGATGTTTCTAAAGCTTATGGCGACCGCCTGCTTTACGAAAAGCTGAATTTTAAACTACCGCCTGCCGGAATTGTAGGCATCATAGGTCCAAATGGTGCCGGTAAAACAACTCTCTTTAAAATGATACTGGGGCAAGAAAAACCAAATTCGGGAGAGTTTAAAATAGGGCCCACCGTAAAAATCAGCTATGTTGACCAAACTCATAAAGATATTGATCCTAATAAAACCGTTTACGATGTAATAAGCGGCGGATTGGATAATATTATGGTAGAAGGACGTTCGCTAAACGCTCGCGCTTATATTTCCAGATTTAACTTCAGTGGCAGCGATCAGGGAAAAAAATGTTCGGTGCTTTCAGGAGGTGAACGCAACCGCCTGCATTTGGCTTTGGCGCTAAAAGAGGGGGGGAACGTATTGCTGCTCGACGAACCAACCAATGATTTGGATGTCAATACACTCCGAGCCCTTGAGGAAGGTTTGGAAAACTTTGCCGGTTGCGCTGTTATTATAAGCCACGACCGCTGGTTTTTAGATCGTGTTTGTACGCATATTTTAGCTTTTGAAGGCGATAGTAGCGTGTATTGGTTTGAAGGAGGCTATAGTGAATACGAAGAAAACCGAAAAAAACGCCTGGGAAATGTGGAACCCAAAAGGCCGCGTTACAAAAAACTGGCAGTATAGTTATGAATGAACAAAAGAGTTAAGTTTTTTTTACTTTTTTTTCTTTTTAGCCTTTTGCACTATGGGCAGGCGCTTATTCATGCAAAAGGTACAAGCGTGGAAAGCAGGTTGCTGCTTCCGGAAGGTTTTGAAAGAGAAAAATACCCCGATAATAGTTTTTCTGCTTTTTTACGTTCCTTTAAGTTGCAGCAACACGAAGCGGCTGTTTATTTGCATACCGGAGAAAAAAAATACAGACAAGATGTGCATGCTGCCGTGTTGGATATTGATGTAGGTAAAAAAGATTTGCAACAATGTGCCGATGCGGTAATGCGTTTGCGTGCCGAATATTTTTACCGGGCAGGTTTGTACGACAAAATCAGCTTTAATTTTACCAACGGATTTAAAGCCGAATTTTCTAAGTGGAGAAAGGGCTATCGTATAAAAATAAGCGGAAATACTTGTGCCTGGTACATGGGTGCGGCTCCATCGGATAGCAGAGAAACTTTTATGGCGTATTTAGAAAAAGTATTTTCTTATGCAGGAACACTTTCTTTAGCCAAAGAATTAAAAGCAAAAAAAGTGGCCGACCTAAAACCAGGTGATGTATTTATCATGGGAGGCTCGCCAGGTCATGCGGTAATTGTAATGGATGTTGCGGTAAATAAAACCACCGGAGAAAAAATATTTTGCCTGGCGCAAAGCTATATGCCTGCACAAAGTATTCATATACTCAATAATTTTAACAACGAAAAACTTTCGCCCTGGTATAGCCTGCAGGAAGGCGAAACTTTAAAAACCCCCGAATGGACTTTTACGGCGGGTACTTTAAAATGTTTTGAAGAGTAGTCTGCCCGTGAGCATTTACCCGCACTGGATTCTGCGCTAAACTGTCAGTTCAAGCGATAGTTCGAGGACGTATCAAAGAAAGATTCAAAAAATAAACTCAAAAAAAACCGCTTTACATAGCGGAATTTTTTCAAAGTTAAAATTCAAAATTCAAACGGGCAGGCTTAATTCTTTTTCTTCTCAGCGGCCTTTGCGCCTGCTTTTCGTTCTTTGCGATTAAGAGGGAGAAGTTAAAAGTAAAAATTTTCAAGTTAAAAGAAAGAAAAACTACACCGGTTCTCCTTTGCGGACTTTGCGTGAAACTTTGCGTTCTTTGCGGTTAAAAGTATAAGTCAAAATTTAAAGTTTAAAAGTGCAGCTAATTCTTTTTCTTCTTCGCGTGCTTTGCACCTTATTTGCGCACTTTACGGTTAAATAAAATGCAGTTTTTAAAAAATAATCCTTCAACATGTATATTATAAGCCCTAAAATTTGCTTTTTACAAAAAATGTAATACCTTAGTATACAAGTTAATGAAACTAGCTACTGTTAATAACAAAAACAGCATGTTGGGGAATATATATGTATCAACTCACATCATTTTCGCCATACAGTTTGGTAGCAGTTGTGCCAGATCTCTCAATAATAAATTGTAAAATTTTATAGGTTTTATTTTTAAGGATTTATGTCAGTGGTTAATAACATTAAATTAAACGTATTATTTATTTTTTTTATTACTAAGTTTTACGGACAAGACGCTAAGATGTCAAGTTGGTGGTATTTTGGTAATGGTGTGAAGATTCAATTTTCATCATCCGGGATAATTGCGCATAATGACGGAAATTTGTTTTCATATGAGAGTTCATCCTCCATTTCAGATACATTAGGTAATTTGATATTTTATACTGATGGAGATACTGTTTGGACAAAGAACGGCACTATAATGCCAAATGGTACGGGTTTGTTAGGTTGTGGTAATTTTGGAGGGAGTTCTTTACATGGATCGCTTATTATACCAAAACCAAAAAACGACAGCCTTTTCTATATTTTCACAACTGATTGCTTTGAAAACGCCGGAGCTTCCGGATTTAGGTATTCAATTGTAAATATGAATTTAAATGGTAATCTGGGCGCTGTAATTTCTAAGAATAATTTGGTGTTTTCACCTAGTGTTGAAGCATTAGCGGCTACTAAGCACTCGAATGGAAAGGATTATTGGCTACTAACTCATGAATTTGGTAATAATAAATTTGTAGCATTTAAATTAGATTCGGTTGGTCTTGATTTAACTCCTGTTATCTCTAATATTGGACTTCCGGTAAATGATTTTATTGTTTCAATCGTCTTCTCACCGAATGGAAAAAAAATTGCCATGACTAATACTACTATTTATCAAATTGATCAGTTATTTGATTTTAATTCTTCGAACGGTACCGTAACTAATGTTATCAATTTGTCAGATGGGTATTTGGCAGGAAGTTCTTATGATGCGGCTTTTTCACCAGACAACTCTAAGCTTTATTTTATGTCGAGCGGAAGTTATGTTTACCAATATTGCCTAAACACGGCTCAAGATTCAGCTTCAATAAGTAGTACCAATAGCTTGATTGCATTTAATATCGACAATAGCACATTCGGGCAGTTACAAAATGCGCCAGACGGAAAAATATACATTGCATCTCAATACAATGATAGCATTAGCATAATTGATAATCCTAATTTCTATGGATCATTATGCAATTTCCAAACAAAACAATTAGCCTTAAATGGCAAGTTTTCTACTTTAGGCTTGCCTAATTTTCCTGCAAGTTACTTTTATGATCCAAATATATCTGTTCAGGGGTGCGATCCTTTAAATAATATACCATATACTAATAAGAAAAATGACCTCGTTGAAGTTAGTTATAATAATCTAACAAAAGAATTAGCAGTCAGAAATTGGTCAAATCAAATTCTTCATTTATCAGTAAATAGTTTAACGGGAAGTAATTGCTTAGAAAGCATGATTAAGGAAACTGAAGAGTATTTGAAGCTTGATGAACTCTCAGAAGGAGTTTACATAGTTCATATTAAAGGAAATGGAATTCATTATTATAAAAAAATTAAAATTTAAGATAAGAAAAATGAATAAAATAAAAATATATCTGATTTTACTCACAAGCGTTATTGGTGAAAGCGCGAGCGGTCAATGGAATATAGGTCCTGGAGGTCAATATGGCAGGACATCGCCGCCGATTCAAAAGATTGGGATTGGTAATTTTTTTATCAATGGAAATGTCCAGTCAAAATTTCACATCAGTAATTTTTTATTAGCACCGGATGTAACAACGGATGGTTTTTTGTTCAGAACCGATGGAAACCAAAACGTAAACAACCAGTGGCAATTATTCACAGGGCTATCAGCAGCAGGATTAACTGAAAAATTTCGGCTTTTTGTTCCGGCCGGCACCCCAAATGCGCTATTAAATGTTTTCCAAAACAATGGCAATATGCAATTGCAAACCAATTCAATAACGAGATTGTATATAGAATCAAATACCGGCCCTACTGCTGGTTTTATAGGTATTGGTGCAAACTATTTAACTCCTATTAATCTGCTTGATGTTAACGGCGGCAACATCAACGTACAAACCATAACCAACTCCTATAAACTCAATAACAGAGACATATTATGGCACAAAGGGGACATTACCAGTTTGTTTGTGGGAGTTGAGGCAGGACAAAATCATGCGCCTTTGGTGCCAAGTCAAAACACCTTTTTAGGTTATCAGGCGGGGTTTTCATCACCCGGAAATATTCCACTCTCACCAAGTTTAGGAAATGTGCTGGTTGGTTATCAAAGCGGGTTTAATACAATTTCCAGTGGTAATACCTATGTTGGCTGGGGGGCAGGCTTTAGTCATAATAACCCCACAAACGGATTTATTGTATGCGTTGGTTATGAGTGCGGTTTCTTGAATCAGGATGCCGATAATGCCTTTTATGGTTCATTTGCTGCCAGAAACCATGTGAACGGTAGTGGCAATAGTGTTTTTGGTCATGTAGCAGGTCAGTTTATGAATAACTGTAATGATGTAACGGTAATGGGTTTGGCAGCCGGTGGGAATAATTCCGGTTTTAGCAGAAACAATTATTTTGGCGCAAGAGCCGGCTTAAATACCGTTGGAGAAGACAATGTATTTATAGGAACCAACGCAGGAATAAACGGTGTGGGGTCAAAAAACGTGCTTATGGGTAATCAAGCCATGCAAGCAGCAACATCGGGAAGCAGCAACGTGGTTATAGGATACAATTCAAACGGAACATCTTCAGGTAGTAGTTTTAATACCATAATAGGGGCAGAAGCAGCGCTTGCAAATGCAAGTGGTGCAAGCAATACCTATGTAGGTTATCAGAGTGCATTAGCACAAACTACGGGCACAGGAAATGTTTATATGGGATTGGAATCGGGGAGTAATATGCTGGGAGGTTCTCAAAACACGTTTCTTGGTGTCCGAACAGGGGCCAATGTAGCTAACAGTACCTTTACGAATGCCGCCGCCATAGGCGCAGGGGCACAGGTAACAGCAGATGACCACATGATACTGGGAAATAATGCAGTAAACGTGGGTATTGGTTTAAGCGGAGCAAGTCCCGGACCGCAGAACAAATTGGAAATTAATACATCATTGGCCAATACCTCCGGTTTGCGTTTTCGTCAACTAACATCTGCTTCTCCCGTTATAGCTAATCCCGGTTCCGGAGTACTTTCCGTAGACGCCAACGGAGACGTGGTGTATGTGCCGGTCGCCGGAGGAGGTGCTTTAGGAAATATTTGCGGAACCAATACCAATCCATTAACGTCCTCATGGGAAATCCCTTTAAACGGACAAAATTTTTTGTTTGGGGGTAATGGAGCAGGTACCGCTGTAAATAATGTGGGAGTTGGGGTAACCTGCACGCCTCTGGCAAAACTTCATGTACAGCAAAGTTCAGGCTCTTTAGTAGGCTCTACAGGTATTTTGGTAGAAAATACAGACCAAAATAATTGTAACACCGAACCTGTGATTGGTTTAAAAAGTATTGTTAGCAGCCCCAATTTAAATGATGTAAAATGTGCAGGTTGGTTTGAATCTACCAACGCACCAAATTGTTTTGGTTCATTATTAAATTATGCTATCATAGTACCTCAAAACGGTGGTATGGTTCAAATTGGCTATGCTCCAACGAGTCCTACAAACTTCGGTACATATTTATTGGATGTAAATGGCACTACCTTTTCTGCGGGAGGCTATCAACCTTCTGATGTAACTCTTAAGAATACGGTTGTAACACTTCCTAATTCACTCAATAAAATAAAAAATCTAAGACCGGTAACGTACAAATGGAATACAGTTTTGGATAGCGGAATGGCCGGCACCCATGCAGGGTTTATAGCGCAGGAAGTCGATACGGTAATCCCTCAATTAGTTAAAACAAATACTTTGGGACAAAAATCAATAAGCTACAATGAAATGATACCTTATTTGGTTTCTGCAATGCAGGAGTTAATAAAACAGAATAAGCAACAAGACAGCATTATTCAAGTATTAACTCAAAACATTAGCGCTTGCTGCTCTAACTCTGCTGCCCGCGAAACGGGTATACAGGGTAATAACCCCAAGGTATTGCAGCAGTATAATATCAATCTTTCCGACGAAGATTTTATCGTACTAAACCAAAACGAGCCCAATCCTTTTGCCGAGCAAACCACCATTACCTACAACGTACCCGAAAAATATGGTTTTGCTCAGTTGGTATTTAAAACCATTGATGGCAAAATCATTAAAACGGTAGATATAACCAAAAAAGGAAGAGGCCAGGTAAATGTGTTTGCAAGTGATTTAAGCAAGGGCATGTAGATGTACACGCTAATTGTTGATGGCAATGTAATAGATACCAAGAAGATGGTTAAACAATAAAGTAAAAATTTAAAAGGCAGGCTTAATTCTTTTTCCTCTTTGCGCCCTTTGCGCCTACTTTGCGTTCTTTGCGGTTAGAAGAGGTATAAGTCAAAAGGTAAAATTTTAAAAACCTCCGAATGGACCTTTACCGCAGGTACTTTAAAGTGTTTTGAGGACTAGATAAACAATAAAATTTACTATTTCGCAGAATTAAGCACTTAAAGGGAAAAGGGAATGTATACAAAGATTTTTTAGTTTTTCACAATCTTAATATTTTGATTGCCTGCTTTTAAAATGTATACACCGCTTGTTAAAGAACTTAAATCTATAGTATTATCAGTGCCTTTATAAACTACATCGCCAATAGAATTAAGTAGTATTTTTTCTGAGTTTAGATTGGCGTTTTTATTCTTTATAAAAAGAACATCCGTAGTTGGGTTTGGGTAAGCTATAATTTCATTTATTTCGGTCGTATTTTGATTAATGCCGCTTGTAGTGTTTGTGATACCCGTTCTTGGATAAGAAGTTACTACTTGCCAAATAATATTTTGCAGATAAGACGCAAGAGCCGGGGATGGCGCCTGAAAGCCCGGAGTGTTAGGCATCAAATTGTTTGGCAGTCCAACAGGGCTTTGGTTAAAAATACACGCATAATGGATCATGGCAATAGCATAATCGCCTAAAGAGTTAGTGTGAATATTATCGCTAAAAAATTGATTGATATTCATAATTCCCGGAACTAAGTTAAGCTGAATATCATCGTAAATTCTGGCCATCATCCTGTGTCCAGGAATCAGATAAACCGGAGTTGCTCCGGTGGGTTTGTTGGCATTCGCATAATCCTGCATTTCTTCCCAGTATGCTTCATAAGTATTTAATGTTTGACGCCAAGGACCTTCTGAGCCATTTAGGTTAGTCCACGTTGTCCAAAGCAAAGTTGGTGCACCATTGCCTTGATTACCATTTGTCCAAGCATTATTTACATACATGGAAAGGTACTGTTTGGCAGGAGTAATTTGGGGAGGGTTTCCTCCGTCTGTAGGAATGGGTATTCCTTCGGTTATAACTAAAAGTTCCCAGTTATTAATATCATGCCTTGCCTTTGGCGAAACCGGATGCGATGCTTCGTTTTGCCAACGCCACCATATAGGAGAGCCGGGAATGGTAGATTTTCCAATGTCGTCACCTGCCCACACACCTCTTAGCTGAGTTATTAGATTTACATATTGTCCGGGCCAGGGTTGTCCAAATAAAGGGTCTGTAAGACTGTGACCGCTATGGATTTGTTTTACATCAAGTGGGTATGCTTGTTTGGGAGGGAGAGATTGACTTTGCAAGCCTTTAACCCCTAAGCCTAATAGTGCGGCAAAAATTAGTTTTTTCATGATTTAACGCCTTGTATAAAACTATTATTGTAAGCAATTTACTTAAAAAAATTCAGATAAACAAAGATTTTACATATACATACGCATTGTTTTTTTGTTTAGATGTTTGCCCCATTCAGTATAAATATTTGTTCTCCTTTAAGATAGGAGAGGATTTTGTGAGATATGACCAACCTGTTTTTAAATGTTAATTAATTACTAAAACCTAAAATTCCAGGTTAAGCTGGGTAGTATGGGAAACAGCGAAACTTGTTTGGCGCCTACTTTTAATGTTCCCTGCGTAAAATCGCCTTCGCGAGTAAAGTAAATAAAGTAGGGGTTGTAGCGGTTGTATACATTAAATACACTTAGGGTAAAACTATTACTAAAATTTTTTGCCCATTTTTTGTAGGGAACAATATTTGTGGAGTCGGCGTTATTCTGTTTGGCTTCTTCTATAAGTCGATTTCTTTTTTTCTCTAATCTTTTTTCGCGGTTAGGGGTAAAGGTTACATTCAAATCCATACGGTGATAGGGTATAAATTGATACGAATTTCTTAAACCATAATCGTGGCTCAAGCTTCCTTCGTATAAAAAGAAACCGTTGGGCAAGGTGCCTCTGTTACCGGTAGCGTATACCCATACGGCGCCAAAGTTCCATTGTTTATTTAAATCATAAGTAAGCACCAGCGAAGCATCGTGGCGGCGATCGTATTTGGCTAAAAACTTTTCGCCGTAGTTTATATTTTCAAAATATCTCCATGCCCACGAAAGGGTGTAGCCAATCCATCCGGTAAATTTTCCGCGGCTCTTTTTAATAAAAAATTCGGATCCGTAGGCCCAGCCTCTGCCAAAGGTAAAGGCATTATCGGGGTTATCAAAAACATTATCTCCGGGTTGCGCTCCTTCTTTGTACTCAATTTGATTTTCCATGGTTTTGTAGTATACCTCTACGCTGGTTTCAAAAGTATTGTCGTTAAAGTTTTGGAAATATCCCAAAGCATATTGATTGCCTACTTGCGGCTTAATTACTTCGGTGCAGGGCATCCACACATCGGTAGGCAAGCTTAAAGAAGAAATGGTTGCCAAATGGATGAATTGGAAATTACGGGTATAGGATGCTTTTATGGAGCTGTTGTTTCCTAAGGCATAACGAAAGGAAAGCCTAGGCTCTAACCCTTGATAGCTGACTACTTTTTCATTTTTCCTGTAGCGGATGGTATCGTTGGTAATGCCAAATTCGTTTTTTCGGTAGCGGGTAAATGGACCAATTTGAGTAAAATGGCCAAAGCGCATACCGGCATTTAATTTAATCTGCTGATTAATTTCCCAGTCGTCGCCAATATATATTGCGGCATCGTGCGAGTAAA
Source organism: uncultured Akkermansia sp. (assembly GCA_964585565.1). Lineage (GTDB taxonomy): Bacteria > Bacteroidota > Bacteroidia > B-17B0 > Aurantibacillaceae > Aurantibacillus. The sequence continues at coordinate 257,725 of CAZPEC010000004.1, forward strand.
GCCTCACAACTTCTCCTAAGTCAAAAGTAGTTTCGCCTTGTTTGGCGCTTACGTTGGTGGGGGTAAAGCGATGAAAAATATAGTTTATTCCTGTTTTTATCTGGTGCCGCGAGTTGGGGTAGTAGTTTATGTCGTATTTAAGATTGTAATCGCGTATGCCAGAAAAAATTTTAAACTCAAAGTCATCTTGCAGTGCGCCAAAAGTAAAATCGTAATTGGAGTATACGGCCGTGGCGTTGGCAAACAATTTAGGATTAAAAATATGATTCCACCGAAGGCTGGCGGTGGTGTTTCCCCAGGGAATGCGGGTACGGAAGTTTGATTCTCCGTCGCTGAAGTCGAAAATATCTCTGCCGTTGTAGGTGCTAAAAAATACTCTGTTTTTATCGTTAATGATATAATTGAATTTAGCATTAAAATCATAAAAGTAATAGCTGGTGCCTTTAAAATCTGATTTATCCAGCCAGGGTTTGGCAATGATGTCAACATACGTTCTTCGGCCGCTTACTATAAAAGATGCTTTGTTTTTTATGAGCGGTCCTTGAATGGTAAGCCTCGAAGCAATTATACCAATGCCGCCGTCTACCTGAAAATATTGGTTGTTTCCTTCTTTCATCGAAATATCAAGTACAGCCGATAAGCGTCCGCCATACTGCGCAGGCATACCCCCTTTAATAAGGTTTACATTTTTTATGGCATCTCCGTTAAACACCGAAAAAAATCCCATCAGGTGCGAGGCGTTGTATACATTGGCTTCATCAAGCAAAATAAGATTTTGATCGGGTCCGCCACCGCGCACGTAAAATCCGGTATTGCCGTCGCCCGCATTTTTTATGCCGGGTAAAAGTTGTATGGTTTTGAGCACATCTACTTCGCCCATAAAAGCAGGTATTTTTTTTATTTCGGCCATATCCAGATTTACGGCACTCATTTGTGAACTGCTTACATTTTCGTCTTTTCTTGTGGTGCTTACTTCAACTTCTTCCAGCTCTTTTTCATCGTTTTTCAGTTTAATAATTATTTTTTGATTTGCATTAAGCGCTATGCTTTGTGTATAGGTTTGGTAGCCGGTTAACTGACATATTAAGGTGTAGTTTCCTTTGGGTGCATTTAAAGAAAAAAATCCGTATTGGTTAGTGCCCATTCCTACGCGTATTTCTTTTAGGTAAACTGTTGCACCGATAATACTTTCTCCATTGGAGGCATCATACACGGTGCCACTAATGGAAAAATGTTGACTCATTAAAGGTGTCCAAAAACAAAAAACAATCAGAATGTATTTAGTAAAAGTGCCAAACACACGCAAAAATAACTTTTATTATGCTCTGTAGTACATCAGTTTATTGGAGGATATGGGTACTTAATTTGTTAAATTTAGGACAGTAAAATTCAAATTAATTGCAAATAATGGGATAAACCTTGAAATTATTGATAGTTTTATCTTGATATTCAGTTTTTACCGTTTATATTTGACTAAAGCTAAATTTATGAAAAAAAATTTCCTTCTCTCGATTCTGTTTTTTATTGCTCTCGGCTCAATTGCTCAGCCTTCAGACGAACAAATAAAACAAGATTTAGTAGCCAAAGGCGCTTTGGCAGTTAAATTTTTTAGCGAAAAAGGAACTGTACATACTACATTAACGGAAAAATATTATCTCCGTACGGTAGAAGCCAAATGGAAAACAGATTATAAAGGAATTTTTTCCTGGAGTCGCTCAGATTACAGATATGATTTTAAAGGGGGTAAATGGACTTTTACCCGTAGTTATTTTTCAGACAGCTGGTATGAAGGTATTCCAAATCCAACCAATGCCGAGGTATTAAAGTTGGTAGAAGATAATATAGAAACCTATTTCATGGGCTCAGGCGAGCGTATTGGAAAGCACGAAAGCATTAAAGTTGCTGATAAGCCCCAATGGACATGGGAATCACTTAAATCAGCAAGTTGTAAAACAGAAGTAGTGTATACCCGAAAGGTAGATGAAATTGGTAATGCAGAAAAGATTAAAGAGGTACGCAGAGTTAAAATGTTTAAGGATGCAGATGACAAAAATTCACCCTTTGTAAGAATTATTGCATATAAGGAGGGAGAACCCGAAGTTTTACAACAAGTAAAGTATAAAACAGATGATGAAGAAAGTCCGTTCAAGAGTTCGGGCAATAGTCAGTCTGGAAACGGAGATAACGATTCTGAATCGGCAAAGGAACCTGTTTATGAAAAATTTCAGATAAATGATGCGGTAACAGTAAACTGGAACGGACAGGGAAAAGATTTTTACAAGGGAAAAGTTGTAAAATTAGATTCCTTTGACAAAAACAGATATTTTGTCGAGTTTGAAACCATACAAAGTGCATGGATACATGCCAAGTTTATGACTAAAAGATAACACTTATTGAACGTAAAATAAGAAATAAGTGAGCTTGCTTAAGGTATATACGCGTAGATTATTATTTATTCTCATTGTTTTTTTTGTTTTTATCACTCATGTTTTTTCTCAGAAGAATTACAGTTGTATTAATGAGAAAGGAAATACGCTTTTTAATTTCAATGCCGAATATGTAAATGAATTTTCGGACGGGTTGGCCTCTTTTCAAAAACTATTTAATAATCAGTGGCGCTGGGGATTTATTAATTCAGCAGGGGAAACGGTTATTGAGCCTAAGTATGAAAAGGTAAAAGATTTTAAGTTTGGTTGTTGTTGGGTAAAAGAGTTTGGTGGAGATTTTGTATTAATTAATAAAAGTGGGCAGGTAATATCACAAAGAAGCTACAGCAAAGTGGGTAATTTTATGGAGGAAATGTGTGCCGTATACGATGATATAAAAATGGGATACGTTGATGCTACAGGAAAAGAAGTTCTTGCCTGCAAATACACCGGTAGTCCTGCATACTCAGATGGTTTAGTGTGTTTGTGTTTGGCCGATGCAAATGTTGAATTATATGGCTTTTTTGACAAAAACGGTAAACAAGTAATTCCTTTTAAATTTAAACAAGGTGGCTTTTCTAATTTTTATAATGGCGAGTGCAGAGTACAGATAAACGGAAAAACTTCACTAATAAATAAAAAAGGTGAAGTGATTTTTACACCGGCGTTATCTAATAATATGGAGCATTTTATGAATGGCTTAGCTATGAGTTACACTAAACCCGGGAGAAAAGGAGTGGGCTATTTTAATAGACAAAACAAATGGGTTATACAACCGGTATATGAAGATGGAAAATCTTTTGAAAACGGATTTGCGATTGTTAAGTTAAACGGTAAATACGGTGTAATAGATACACTTGGAAACAAGTTGGTGCCTTTTGAGTATCAGAACATATACGGAAATGCTGTTTCTGATGGTTTCTTTGTTTGTGAAAATGAAAACACAAAAGTATATTTGAATACAAAGGGCAGACTGTTTACACAAATACCCGTAGAGTATTTGTTAGGAAAGAAAGATGGCGCATTAATTCCCTTTAAATCAGTGGAAGGTAAAATGGGTTATTTATTTCAAGATGGTACTTTGGCAATTAAACCGGTGTATAACAAAACTTTTGCTTTTTCCGAAGGGAAGGCGTGGGTATTAAACTAAAACAAGTAAAAATGAAAAATCCAGTAAAAACAACGTTAATGGCTGCCATCATTATGGTAGCGTTAAGTTCTTGTGGTTCTAAAGGAGAATCAAACAGTAATTCAGCAGGAGGTAACAAACTATCCGGTAAGTGGGTAATTACCAAGGCAGAAGGCATGATGGCCGAAGCAAATGTAGGAACCTCCTATATTTTTGATAGTGAAAGTTTAACTTTTTCAAAAGATGGCTTTGATAACAAGGCAAAGTCTACCCAAACCGATTCCACCTTTACTTGGGAAAACGGAAGTATGACAATGGAATACACCTACAGTTTTAACGGAAATCAACTTGTCGTAAAGCCCAAAGGAAGCGACCAAGTGTTGTATCTGGAAAAACAATAAGTGTTTTTCTTTTGAATTTTTGACGCTAGTTTTTTAAATCCAACTCGTAGCGACTTCTAGTCTTTCTGAAAATGCTTCTGTAAAAGTGGCGTGGTGTGTAGGCTTTCATGTCATAACGAAGGCCCATGCCGTAGCAAACATCCATGATGTTAATTCGGGAAGTGATGTCGGCGGCACCCACGCGCATTTTATAGTTGATAAAAAGTTTTAAGAAACTGATTTGTTGTTCATACCCCAAACCAAAATTGGCTCCAAGCCAATTATTGCGTACGTAGGTGTTTGCTTTGTAATAATCGCGCAGTCCCTGAAAATCATCTTGCCCTGTAAAAAGGGCGTAAAAGCTATTATAGCTAATGCCGGTAATGGGGTACATAAGGGCTTTCATCTCTTTAAAACGAGCCAAAAACTGAACGTTTAATTCGTAGGTTTTTGCTTTTATATTTAGCCAGGTAGGAGTAATGTGTATAATGCGGTAATCAGTGTAATCAAAAGCCAAACGCACCAAATTATGGCCTCCGTAAATGGCGTTGAAGGTAAATCCGGTGGCTTCGTTGTTTTCTTTTACGTTACGGCTTAAAAAAACCACGCTGCGTGTAATACCAACACCCAATCCGAAATCCGTTTTTTTGAAGTATTCTTTTTTAGGTTTGGGCTTTACCAGATTTTGCGACTGTATAATTCCAAACAACCCAATAAAACATATAAGAAAACAAGCACGCATACTCAAATTTACAAAAAAGCTTTTAAATTGTTTTTGCCATACCGTTGGGTAACCAATAAATGTTAATGGAAACTTCATAATTGGCAAAAAATGGCATTAATTAATACCTTTATAAGCGCGTATGAGATTAAGAAACAGTTTATTGTTGCTTTTGTTTTTCGCAGGTTTTGGAACGTTGTTTTCTCAAAAAACCAATGCGCCCAAAAAAGAAATTTACATTCAGTTTTCGGGGGTAGTGCTTGATCAAGATAGCATGTTGCCCATCCCTTTTGTTTCTATTTTGGTAAATGATAGAGGAAGAACGGTAAGCGATTATTACGGTTTTTTTACGGTAATTGCTTCTCCGGGTGATGAGATAAAATTCTTGGCTATTACACATAAAACTCGTTCTTATAAAATTGCCGATACTACCACATCAAGGTATATGTCGGTAATACAGGTTTTAACTCGCGATACCATTGAGTTGGCACCGGTTGAAGTATATCCATGGCCAAGCAAAGAAGAATTTAAAAGACAGTTTTTAGCGCTTGATTTAAATGAAACTGATTACGACCGTGCCGATAAAAACATGAACCAGCAGGCACTTACTTACATAGAAAGAAATATGACCATCAGCGGTTCTGAGGCATATAAAAACGTTCAGCAAAATTATTATACGAGGGTATATACCATGGGGCAGCAGCCGCAAATACAATTGCTAAACCCCATAGCTTGGGCTCAGTTTATTGATAGCTGGAGGAAGAAAAATAAACCCGACAACAAAAAACCCAAGGTTATAAATAAGTTAAACGAAGATTAGTTTGTTTATGCTTTTTTACATAGGTATATCATTTCGCCTGCCGGAAGTCGGTATCTGTCTATTTGCTCGGGGCTGAGCGTATTTACAAAATCATCTACCGTAACCAAAAAACCCGCTTGGGCAAGTTTATCTTTGTAATCAAGACCAAATAACCTTACATGATCTTTTTGCCAGTAGTATTTTTCGCGGTCTTCCTCGCTTACAATAGATTTATCTTCCAAGGTAGTTTGGCGGGTTGTGTCTAAGGGAACCTGAAAAATCCCCCAGCCTCCGGGTTTCATTATACGATAAAGTTCGCGCATGCACTGATTAGCATCCTCCACGTGTTCAAGCACATGATTACAAAAAATAACATCAAAACTATTATCAGGAAAAGGAGCGTTGTGTAAATCAAAATGGATGTCGGCTATGGGACTGTTGTAATCGCCTGTGGTGTAATCAAGGTGAGCTTGCTTTTTAAAAAGTTTGTAAAAGCATTGTTCGGGTGCTATATGCAGCATTTTGTAAGGTTTGGTAAAAAAATCGGTTTTTTGTTTCAGATAAAGCCAAAGTAGGCGATGCCTTTCCAGAGAAAGGCTCCCAGGGCACAAAACATTTTTTCTTTTTGCTTTACCGGAATAGCCATAAGGCAAAAATTTACGATAGGTTTTTCCGCTGATGGGATCTTCGTAACGATTGCCATAGTAAAGTATAGGAGCAATTTTTGAAAAAATAAGGCTTAGCTTTATTAGTATTGGCCTGGGTATGGTACGTAGAAAGAAATGAAACATGCAGCAGTAGGGAGCAAAGGTAAGAATAACCCTTAAATCTTAACTGTTGTGTTTTTTTAATTGCTCCTGGAGCCAAGCAATGGCCTTATCTCTGTTTTCAAAAATTTCGGTAGGGGTAACCGGTTTGTTGAACTTCAAGTAAAACCTGGCCACTATACGCTGGCTCAGACTTTTTATTAGAAGAGCTTTTGCGATGGTTCTGCGTTGGTATTCTTTGCTTGCCGATAGTTTCCGGCCTTCGGAAGTGATAGTAGCCGAAATAGCCGCGTCCACCAACACGGTATAGGGCCCTTCCGGCACAATTTTCATGTTCAGTTGCTTAATTTCTTCCAGTTCTTTTACGTCTAATTCAGCATATTCGTGAATAATATTCTCAATGATGCGGCCCCCAATTAATTTAGCGGTAACAAAAGGAGTACGAAGTTCCATGAGTACTGGTAGTTCTAAATTTTTTAAATATATGGTTGTCAAATATATGATTTGCTTAATTGATAAACAAAAAAAAGCCTTTCCGACTGGAAAGGCTTCGTTATTAATTTGTTAAAATTTTATTTTACCTGGTTTACAACGGCTTTAAATGCTTCCGGATGGTTCATGGCCAAATCAGCAAGAACTTTTCTGTTTAATTTGAGTCCTTTGGCATTTAGTTTCCCCATAAATTCCGAATAGCTTAAACCCTGCTCGCGAACACCGGCGTTAATACGCTGAATCCAAAGTGCACGCATATTGCGTTTTTTGTTTTTGCGATCGCGGTAGGCATAAGTTAAACCTTTTTCGAGGGTGTTTTTGGCAATTGTCCAAACATTTCCCCTGGCTCCCCAATAACCTTTGGTAAGGCGGAGGATTTTTTTTCTGCGAGCCCTGCTGGCTACATGATTTACTGAACGTGGCATGTTGTTTTTGTTTTTGGCAATCAGCGGCGCTTGGCACTTATAAACTGATAACCGGGTTTTACATTAATTAATTAACCTGTTTTTCGATAGTATTAAAATAAATTACTTGCCAATGGCAAGCAGGAATTTAGCGTTGCTTAAATCTTCCTTACTTACTAAGGCCATTTTACCTAAGGCGCGCTTGCGGTCTTTTTCTTTTTTGGTTAAAATATGGCGCTTGTAAGCCTTTTTTCTTTTAATCTTACCGGTTCCAGTTACGCTAAAACGCTTTTTAGCGCTGGAATTTGTCTTCATTTTTGGCATACGTACTTTTTTAAAGGATGGCAAAGGTAGTAAAATATTTACGTACCATCAAATCAATTTACGATATTAGTACATTGTAAATCAATTACTTGAGACTACAGTTTACTTTTAACGTACCTTCCTGCTCGGTAACTAACAATAGAGGAGAAACATCGTTAACTACTTTTTCCTTATACGGCTGCTCGTAGCTTACACAGTTTTTTTTGGCTGCTGAGCGGCTGGATTTTTTTATTTTTTTCTCGTATTTAAAAAAGTCGTTAACCGGTGCGCTTACCGTGGTATCTACAATTGGCACATTTCCAAGCGGGGTAGAAAAGGTAAGTGCCGCAGTTGTTTTGGTAACGCCTATTTTTGTTTCTTCGCAAGAGCAAGTTCTGTCTTTACGGCAGGCCAGTAAAATATTTCCCAACACAACTATTGCAATAAATATCTTCTTCATGTTTTTTGTTTAGGTGTATAAATATAGTCTAAATTTCCAACTCGGTAAAAGGATCCCAAAAAAACAGTTCAAAGTTTACTATGCAATTATTTTTAACGGAAATACCCTCTTTTTTCAAGAGTTCTTCCATTTGAAAAGGCGTTTCAAAATGCATTTTTCCACTCAGTATTCCGTTTCTGTTAACTACACGGTGGGCAGGCACCTTTTCTTTTTGGCTGTGCGAGGCGTTCATGGCATACCCCACAATACGAGCGGCGCCTGGTGCACCCAAATACCGGGCTATGGCTCCGTAGGAAGTAACTCTTCCGGAGGGTATTAACCGAACAACCTGGTATACCATATCAAAAAAATCGGGCGGTAATTTTTTTTCCATTACTATTGAAGAAGTAAGTTGCAACCTCGTATATCGCTATAATCAAAGCGGCCTACTAAAGTTAATTTTCCGTTTTCGTTTAGTTTTCCCAAATCCTGAGTGGCAATAAAGCTGCAAGAGTAAAGGTTAGCTAAATCAATAACATTTACCCCGCCGGTTTTATTTGTTTGCCGGTAAGAGAAAGGATCGTTGGTGTCTCTTATCAAAAAACGAAGCCAGGGCGGGCTCTCCAATAAGGCATTTTGCTTGGCGTATGCCTGACTCAGCATTTCTGTCATTCCATACTCACTGTGTATTTCTTGCAAGGAAAAACTTTTATTAAGAATGCTGTGCAGTTCTTCTTTTGGTAGTTCGGCTCTGGTACCTTTCATTCCGCCTGTTTCAACAACGGTAAAAAGATTATTAAGTGAAACGCCGCGTTGGGCAAAATCAAGCAGGGCATAACTAACGCCAATGAGCCATGTTTTTTGATGTTGTTTTTTTAGTTGGGAACAAACATCTTCCAGTTTTTCCCATTCGTTTAGGTAAAATCCGCTCAAAGGATGCTTGCTCATATTGATAAGCTCGTTACACATATATACCAGTGAAGAGTTTCCTCGTTCTATATAACCGGGTAAAAGAGCCAAAAAACAATATTCTTCAGGGTTACCGTAAAAAAACGTAAAGGCTTTTGATAACGATTTTTTATAAAGCGCTGTAGATTTTACAAAGTGTTTAGATCTTTCTCCTCCGGTTCCGCTGCTTTGAAAAACCAGTTCAATTTCCTGCTCCGGGCAAGAAATAACCTGTTGGGTTTTGAAAAATTGTATGGGTAAAAAAGGGATTTCATTTATTTTTTTAACTCCGGCCGGGTTTATACTTAATGATTTAGCCCAATTCCGGTATACTGTATTATGTTCGTATTGGTAGTTAAATATTTCTACGGCCAGTTTTTCAAAATCGGTATCACAATTTACATTAAATATTTCCGTTTCTATATCAACCAAACCTAATACTCGTTTTTTTCGTAAATTTAGGTAATATTTTACGCTTAAATTTTTTGTTGAATATGATAAATAAAGCGCTTGTTTTTTTAATATTTCTTTTAGTTTTTTCCTGTGTGAAACGGGATAATAAAAATCCTTACCCAAAAATAAGTTTTTATAGTTTTGAAGTGGTTAATGAGAATGAAGCTTACCTTACCATTAATTATTCTGATGGAGACGGTGATATTTTTGTTGAGAAAGGAACTAAGGAGCCTAATTTCTATGCCTATTACTACTACAAAAATGCAGCAGGTGAGTTTGTCCCGTTTTTAGAACCGGTTAGCCCCGTTGATACTACCCGAATGCATATTCCTAAAATAGCCACTCTTGAAAGACCCAGCGATTTGTCTAAAAACCAACCCATAAAGGGGCAAATTCGGATACACATGGTAACCTGGCGCGGAGATTCGCAACATAAAAAATTCAAGTACCGAATGTTTATGTTTGATCAGAAAGGAAACAAAACGGAAGAGGTATACACTCCAGAAATTACAGTGAGCATATAAACTACTTACAAGAGTATTACGTTAAACGTACCTTCTCACCACGGCATGAATTTCCAATATTGGTTTTAGGAATTCTTCGAGGTCATAAACACATAATTGTGATGCGGCATCGCAGAGAGCCTTTTCGGGTTCGGGATGTGTTTCAATAAAAATACCGTCTACTCCGCAGGCAACACCGGTTCTTGATAAAACCGGCAAAAATTCGCGTGCTCCTCCTTTGGCATCGCTGCTGGGAATGCCGTATTTACGAACACAGTGTGTAATGTCGTGCACTACCGGATATCCCAGTTGGTTAAGATGATAAAAAGAGCGAGGGTCAACAATTAAATCGTTATATCCAAAAGTGTAGCCGCGTTCGGTTAAAATAACCTGATCATTACCCGAATCAACACATTTTTGAAGAGGGTGTTTCATGTTTTCGGGAGCCAGAAACTGGCCATGCTTGATATTTACCACTTTTCCCGTTTTGGCAGCAGCAACCAGTAATGAACTTTGCATACAAAGGTAAGCCGGAATTTGAAGTATATCGCATACTTCGGCAGCCGGAGCAGCATGGCTGCTTTCGTGTATATCGGTTAAAACCGGAAAGCCAAACTGTTCTTTTACTTTTGCAAGTATTTTAAGTCCTTTATTTATACCGGGTCCGTCGTAATATTTTAAACTACTTCGATTATCTTTGAGAAAAGATGATTTATAAATTATGGGTATTGAAAGCCGGCTACTGATTTCTTTCAGTTTCTCGGCGGTTTTCATCATAATAGTTTCGTCCTCAATAACACAAGGGCCGGATATAAGGAACAGTCCGTCTTCACCACAGGTGATATTGCCCACCTTTACTTTTTTTACGCTCATAGATTTTTATTTGCTTGGCAAATGTAGGTATTTGAACGAAATTCACTATTCTTAATACTTAACATTTACATAACATTAAATAAATGATTTATTTATTTATTAACTATTAGTTTGCATTTTTTAAATGTAAAATTTGCCCATGAAAGAAAATGAACTTGCGAAACTATTGTTGTGTCTATTTTTTTCTTGTAAAGTAATCCCACAATCAGATACTTTGTATACGCAAAAATCACATTTATTCGGTAATAATACGGAAATAAAAGTTCAAAAATCACTAGATGAAAAATTAGATTCACTAATAAGAGCTCAAGCACAAAAGAAGAAGAATTGGTCGGAAACTTGGTCTATAAGAGGGTATATTCAAGCGCGTTACAACAGGCTTTTAGAAACAAATCCCAATTTAAAGTGTGAACAGTGTGATCGTTCGTGGGGAGAAAATGGAGGTTTTTTTTTAAGGCGAGTTCGTGTGATATTTTTCGGGCAAATCAGCAAAAAGGTATATTTCTATCTTCAACCCGATTTTGCCAGTTCAGCGAGTTCAACCGGGCTGCATTTTGGTCAGATAAGAGACTGTTATTTTGATATCGGCATAGATGAAAAGAATGAATTTCGCTTCCGTATAGGTCAAAGCAAGATTCCATACGGTTTTGAGAATATGCAATCTAGCCAAAACCGTTTGCCTCTTGACCGAAATGATGCGCTTAATAGTGCTGCATCAAATGAGCGTGATATCGGCGTGTTTTTTTATTGGGCTCCCAAAAAAATAAGAGATAGGTTTGCTATGTTAGTTAGTGATGGATATAAAGGTAGCGGGGATTATGGTGTATTTGGATTAGGAGTTTATAACGGGCAAACGGCTAACAGACCAGAGTTAAATAACGAACCACATGTGATAGCAAGGCTAACTTATCCATTTGTAATCGGAAGCCAAATTATTGAACCATCCATTCAGGCATATACAGGCAAGTGGGTAATGGCCCCTGATCAGCTCAGTAGGGGAGTAAAAACAAATAAAGATTTAAACTACCTTGACCAGCGCATTGCGGGAACTTTTGTAATTTATCCAAAGCCTTTGGGACTAATGGCTGAGTACACTGTTGGGAACGGACCGGAGTTTAATAAGCTATCTGACTCTATTGAGGTAAGAAAATTACATGGCGGTTATGCAACATTAAATGCAATGATTAAAGTAAAAAAACAAATTATTCATCCATTTATTCGAGCACAGATGTATGAGGGAGGTAAAAAACATGAAAGGGATGCCAGAAGTTATTGGGTGAGGGAGTTGGAAGTTGGCATAGAATGGCAACCCGTAAAACAGTTTGAAATTGTAGCAATGTATACATGGTCTCAAAGACGCTTTGAAGACTATACCATTAAGGATAATTTCCAAAAAGGAAGTCTACTTAGGTTACAGGCACAGATTAATTTTTAGTAAATAAAAGGTTTATTAAACGAGTAATGGTTGTTTATGTTTTGATTAACAGTTAGTTATAGCTATTTTAAATGCTTAACAATTTATTAACACGAGCAAATTCTTTTACCGATAGATTTGTTGAGATTTCAATTTATGTTTGGTATTGATTCTTCTCTTTTTGCCCTACTGATTATTTGTTTGTTACTGGCTTGTTTCTTCGAATTTATCAATGGCTTTCATGATACGGCTAACGCAGTAGCAACAGTTATTTACACGAACTCTTTAAAACCTACCGTTGCGGTAGTATATAGCGGTATATTAAATTTTACGGGCGTGATGCTTGGTGGTATTACCGTTGCTATGGGAATAGTTAACCTGCTTCCAATGGAAGCCTTGGTAGATGCTAACCCGTACAATAGTGTAGCCATGATTTTAGCTTTGCTGATTAGCGCCATTATATGGAATTTTGGAACTTGGTACATGGGTATTCCCTCTAGCAGTTCTCATACATTAATTGGGGCTATTTTGGGAATAGGTATAGCTTTTAACTTTCTTCCCGGTGACATAGGAAATAGTGCTGTTAACTGGGATAAAGCGAAGGACACTGGCCTTGCTCTTCTATTATCTCCTCTCATGGGGTTTTCTTTGGCTATCATTATCATGTTTTTATTTAAGCGACTAATAAAAAACGAAACCATTTACAAAGAACCTATACCCGGAAAAAAACCTCCTATTTGGATACGTATGCTTTTGTGGCTAACCTGTGGTTTAGTAAGCTTTTTTCATGGACAAAATGACGGGCAAAAGGGTGTTGGCTTGATTATGATGGTGTTAATTGCCATACTTCCCGGCTTTTTTGCCGTTGACAGTAAAGTTAATTTACAAGCTATTAAAGGAAATATTGAAAAAATAGATTATTTGATTTCGCAAGCAGACACTTCAGTTCTTTCCGCAAAGGAAAAAAAACTAGTGGCAGATATTAAAAAATTTCATATTCATTTTGATGAGCTGGTTGGTTCGCTTTTCAGTTCTTCCGAGATTGAAGCAAGTAAGAGATTCTCTCTGCGAAAGGATATGGTAAAAATTACCAAAGGAGCAGAAAAACTCATAAAGGGAGAAAATTTAACACTTAGTCCAAAGCAAATCAGAGAACTCAAAGCAGAAATTAATTCATCAAAAAAACTGATTGAGTATGCCCCTTCTTGGGTAATTTTAATGATTTCTCTTTCTTTAGGGCTTGGTACCATGGTAGGGTGGAAGAGGGTAGTGAAAACAGTTGGCGAAAAAATAGGCAAGCAGCACATGAGTTATGCTCAAGGGGCTAGTGCAGAGTTAGTTGCCTCTATTGGAATTGGATTAGCCAGTTGGAAGGGTTATCCGGTAAGTACTACCCACATGCTTTCTTCCGGTGTTGCAGGTTCTATGGTTGCTAAAAAGGGATTGAAAAACTTACAGAAGAAAACTGTACAAAGTATTATTTTGGCGTGGGTACTTACACTTCCGGTTACCGTAGTTTTATCCGGCTGTTTATTCCTTTTATTCCGGGCAATAATGTAAATTTCCTTTTACTTATTAATAAAAGCTTGTGTAAAATCACTTCCGTATTTGGGTCAGATTTTGCAAGGGCAATTATTACTTTAGCCTAAACTATGCAAAAAGTACACTTAATTGCCATTGGTGGCAGTGCCATGCACAACTTAGCTTTGGCTTTACATGAAAAGGGTTATACTGTAAGTGGTAGTGATGATGAAATAAACGAACCCAGTAAAAGTCGTTTGGCAGCAAAGGGCCTATTACCCGAAAAAATAGGTTGGTTCCCGGAAAAAATAGCGAATGAATTGGATGCTGTTATTTTGGGTATGCATGCTCGAGAGGATAATCCTGAACTTATTAGAGCCAAAGAACTTAATCTCAAAATTTATTCCTATCCTGAATACCTTTACGAAGCAACCAAAAATAAAACCCGAATTGTTGTGGGTGGAAGCCATGGAAAAACAACTATTACAGCCATGATCTTGCACGCACTAAAAGAAGCAGGTATAGCTTGTGATTTTATGGTAGGAGCTCAGTTACAGGGTTTTAACACCATGGTGCAGCTAAGCGATAAAACATCCTTGGCGGTATTTGAGGGTGATGAGTATTTAGCTTCGCCCATAGACAGGAGACCCAAATTTCATTTGTATCATCCGCATATTGCTGTAATAAGCGGCATAGCCTGGGATCATATTAATGTATTCCCAACATTTGAAAATTATGTAAAGCAATTTGAAGATTTTATCAATCTTATAGAACCAAAAGGAACTTTGCTATATTGCCAAACCGACGCAGTATTGAAATCACTGGCGGAAAGAGAAGATGTAGGAAAACAAATATTTAAGGTGCCTTACACAGCTCCCCATCATGTTATAGAAAATGGTATCACATCCGTTTTATACAATGAACAAAAATATCCTCTGCAAATTTTTGGAAAACATAATTTGATGAATCTTCAGGCTGCCATGCTGGCTTGTAAAGCGGTGGGCATAAAAACAGAAGATTTTTATTCTTACATAAAAAGTTTTAAGGGAGCATCCAAAAGATTGGAGTTAGTATATAAAACCAACGAATTTAATTTTTATAAAGATTTTGCCCATTCTCCTTCTAAGTTAAAGGCTACCACAGAATCTGTACTTGAACAATTTCCTAACCGAAAACTGATAGCTTGCATGGAGTTACATACCTTCAGTAGTTTAAACCAGAAGTTTTTAGATGAGTACAAAGGAAGCATGGATGCGGCAAATACGGCGGTGGTTTATTTCAATCCTCATACCATTCAACATAAAAAGCTAGAAGATATTTCGGTTAACCAAATAATAAAGGCATTTCATCGTAAAGACCTTCATGTTTTTACTGATAGCCAAGAACTAAAAAGGTTTCTTAAAACGCTCCACTATAAAAATGCAGTATTGCTGATGATGAGCAGCGGTAATTTTGACGGCATAGATTTTACTACCTTGGCTTCGGAATTAACGTATTAAACTCTTGGAAAAACGCGAATTATATAACATACGATTAAGAGAAGACGGAATATTGGAATTGAGGTATCCTGATGACTATCATGGGACTTTGGAAGATGCCATAAACATTACGGAAATGTTTAAAAAACTAAGTCCTAGTAAAAAAAGACCTGTTTTAGTTATTTGCGGGAAGTACAACACCTTTGAGCCCGGTGTAAGAGAATACTTGTCGGGAAAAGAGCCCGAAGCGGTTGCTCTGGCAGATGCTTTTGTTATGGGCAGCTTGGGACTTAAAATTTTGGGTAATATGTATTTAAGTATTAACAAACCACTGCGCCCAACGCGTATATTTAATAGTGAGGAAGAAGCTTTAAACTGGTTGAGACAGTTTTTGTAAAAAAAACCATCATGGTTTAATGATGGTTTTTTAATGTCGGGCTGACCTGACTCGAACAGGCGACCCCCAGCACCCCATACTGGTACACTACCAACTGTGCTACAGCCCGATTTTGGGCTACAAAAATACAATTATTATTGACTATAAAAAATAAGGCCGGCTAAAAAGCCGGCCAAAAATTAGACGAAAAAAGTAATTTATTGCTACTTTATTGTTTTTAAAATATCTTCGTTTATTTTAACCTTGTATTTGTTTTTCAGGTAGGCTAACCATTCTTCTTCAAGGTAATTTTGGTAATCTGCGGTAACCATACCTCTTGCCTCTGCCAGTGTTTTAGGTTGTTTTGGAAGCACTTTGTTTATTACTATTACTAACACCTTACTTTCTTTTTCATCCTTAATATCTTTTGGAACAACTCCTTCTTTCCAGTTGGCATCAACATGTTTGTTTTCCCCTTTAAGGAACATCATGTTTTCAACGCTTAAATTAAGTTGAGATGTTTTATTAATCGCTTCCAAAATTTCTTTTTCCGTTTTCTTGGCTGCCAGCATTTTGCGTACTTCTTTTGCAATTTTGTCGTTTAAGCACTTGTATGTGGTAACATCGGCCCGGTCTTCCCACAGATATTTATTTTTATTTTTTTCATAAAATGCTTTTAGTCCGGATGTGTCACGAACAGCTTTACTCCAAACCTTTTGGTCGGTTAAATCAAAAAGCAAAATGCCCTCTCGGTATTCACGCACTAAATTTTTAAAATCTTCGTATTTATTTTCGAGTTGTGAATCTTCGTAATCAATCAAACAATCTTCTACCCATTTGGTGTACATAGGTTTAATTACCTCAAAGGCGTCGTCTTGTGTACGGAAAGTCATTTGGCTTTCGATGTATTTAGCAAAGTCGTTTTGAGTATACGTTTTAGTTCCTATACTAAACATTTCTTTGTTTCCTAAAACTTTTGCACGGTCGGCAGTCCATGTAGCCTTTAGGTAAGTGGTATCTACCACTTTTTTAAATTCATCGCGGGCTTTTATGTTTTCTTTAAAGTTGTACTCTTTTTTTATTTTTTCAAGAAGCACACTTCGCCCCATTTGCGAGCGAGAGTCGCGATTAACTTTTGCTTTTAATTCATTTTTTACAGCATCGAAAGGAGGCAACTCTTTTTTGTCTATACGCTTTATCAAATGCCAGCCGTATTGAGTAAGAACCGGTCCGCTAACATCTCCGTTGTTTTTTAAGGCAAAGGCTGCTTCATCAAATTCTTTTGGAAGGCGTCCGCTTTTGAAGGGTTGTAGCTGACCCCCCATATCACTGGTTTGCTTATCATCGCTGAATTTACGGGCAAGTTCTTCAAATCTTTCACCGGCTTTCAATTTATCTTCAATTTCTTTAATTTTTGTTGAGGCATTGGCTTTATCTTGTTCGGAAGCGTCTTTTGGTATTTTTACCATGATATGTGCTGCCAGCATTTCTCCTCGGCTGGGGCGCTTATCATACACTTTTAAAATGTGGTAACCAAAGCGAGTTCTTACAATAGGGCTTACTTGTCCAACGGGGGTGTTATAGGCGGCGCACTCAAAGGGGTACACCATATCTAAGGCAGAGAAGTAACCTAAATCTCCCTTATTATCGGTAACTGATGGGTCGTCGCTGGTTTTTGGGGCAATTTCCATAAACTTATCATTAGCTTTGGCATAAATGGTTGCCAGCCCTTTGATGGAGTTTATCTTTATTTTGTAAATGGTGCTGTCTTTTTTTCGAAATTGGGATATGGTTTCGGTAGTATTTTTTAATAATTTGTCATATTCGGCAATTTGAGCATTGGTAGGTAACTTGCCCAGCACGGCATTACGAATTAAGTTGATGCGCGTCCAACACTCTAAGGTATCTTTTGGCAAGGCTGCCCCGTCAACCCTAACTAATATATGGCTGGCCCTTACTTCGGTTTTTAAACGCTCGTAAGCTTCAGTAATAAGATTTTCATTAGTGTTTTTATCGGTAAGATAGGGTGCAGCTAATTGTTTTCTATAACCACTTAGTTCATTTTTAAATGACTGAAGAGTGTCCAACCCTAAACTTTCAGCTTCTATCACTTTCATTTTAAAGAGAGCATATAAGTCTGCATATTCCCTTACTGATTTAGAATTGGCTGATTCTTTGGTGTTATTTTTATTAAAAACTGCTTCAAACTCTGCTTTGGTAACAGCCTTATCGTTTATGGTCATTACTACAGGAGTTTGAGATTTTACACTTAGGCAGGAGATTAATAAAGCAGCCGGTAAATACACTATGTTCTTCATACGCACTAAAAAATGGTTTGCAAATTTATTATTTAAATCGAAATTTCCTTTTATTTGAGCACTTCCGCCAATTTTTCTTCCAAGGCAGGACCTCTCAAATTTTTGGCTATAATTCTGCCGTCCTTATCGAGTAGTAAATTGGCAGGTATTCCGGTAATATTGAACAGACGGGCAGTTTCATTGCCCCAGCCTTTTAAATCGCTTACGTGCGTCCACGTAAGATTGTCTTTTTCTATGGCTGCCAGCCACTTAGATTTGTCTTGGTCGTAAGAAACCCCTAAAATGGTAAACCCTTTGTCCTTAAACTTATGATAGGCGGCAACAACGTTAGGATTTTCCATGCGGCAGGGGCCACACCAACTTGCCCAAAAATCAACCAAAACATATTTCCCTCTGAAACTAGACAAAGTAATAGGATTTCCGTTTACATCATTTTGGGTAAAATCGGTAGCAATATTTCCTACCATGGAGCCTTTGTAGGCATTCACTCGCTCTAGTGCCAATTTGCCAAATTTTGTTTTTTCGAAGGAGGGATCCAACATACCGGCAAGTTCAATGGATATATCCAAGGGAATATTGGGGTTGTTTAAATCTCTGTATATGATAAGTCCCGACACAGCCGATTTAGGATGTGTTTTCACAAAGTTTTTAAGCCCTTCCAAATAATCTTGATTTAATTTTTGAAAACGCGTTTGAAGATTATTCATCAACTCATAATTTCCAACCTGTGATGCCTGAACATATTCGTTGTTTATGCTTTGCTGCTCTGCCACAAAACCGGAAATCATGTTGTTGTATTCCTGGTAATCTTTCTGAGTTGGCCCACCGCTTACCTGTGAGGCAAAAATAGAATCGCCTTTTAATTTGGCGGTGAGTTTTCCGGCATCAACAAAAAATATGCAATTTGGCTGGTAGTTTATGTTTGGCTCGGTGGTAAACCAATACATGTTGGTTTCAGGACTTTTTGAACTGTAAGAGAATTTTCCGTTAGTTATTTTAATAGAATCGCTGATGTCTTTTCCGTCCCACTTGTGATGAACGTATAGGTAGGGACGAGGAGGTTTTGAAATTTCACCTTGTATGGTAAAGGAAAATGGTTTTTGGGAAAACAGGCTAACTCCGGTTAAGGTGAGTGCAGAAAACAAAAAATATCTCATGGTTTATACTTAGGTTAACAAATTTACTAATACAAATAAGATGCCAAAGGGAGTGTTAAGATATTTTAACAAGATGTGCAAAGTACTTGGTAAAGCGAAACAGTATAAGGGGTTGAAGGTGATAATGTGTGCCTAAAATTACATTTACACTTGTGTTTTCTGTGTAACTTTACAACAGCTTTTGAAAAATGAAAAAAAATGTACTTTGGCTCTTGGCTTTACTTCCACTGGCATTTGTTGTTTGGTTTTTTGCCCTGCAGCACGACGATGTTCCTTTAAGGCTGCTCCCTTATTATGGCCCCAAAAGAGCGATAAAGAAAAATGATACAGATTATCATCGTATAGGAGAGTTTAATTTTATTAATCAATACGGAAAGCCAACCAACAACGCCACTGTAAAGGATAAGATTTTTGTAACCGAATTCTTTTTTACTACCTGTAAAACCATTTGCCCTATTATGAACAGGAACATGGAAAAGGTTTATGAAACCTTTGCAAACGAGCCGGATTTTTTAATTTTATCTCATACGGTTGATCCGGAAACCGACTCTGTACCCCAATTGGCAAATTATGCGGCCGCACACGGCGTAAATAACGAAAAATGGCTTTTTTTAACGGGTTCAAAAAAAGATTTGTACGAGATGGCAAGAAAAAGTTATTTACTTAATGCAGAAGAGGGAGATGGGGGAGAAGAAGATTTTATTCATACTCAAAACTTTGCTTTGATTGATAAAGAAGGGCATTTGCGCGGTTTTTATGATGGAACCGATAATCAGGAGATGGAACGGCTTTTAAAGGATATTAAAATATTATTGAAAGAGTATGCTTATCGCAAAAAAAAATAAGATTGTTTTTATAGGTGTTTTTTTATTTTACTTGGTTTCTCTACAAGCACAAAATAAACCCGCCGTTTATAAGATTGATAAATTGCTTAAAAGAATTCATAACACTTCCGATACCGTTTACGTAGTAAACTTCTGGGCTACCTGGTGCAAGCCTTGTGTTCAGGAGCTACCCGATTTTAATGCCCTGCATCTGGAAAATATCGATAAAAAGATTAAAGTATTACTGGTAAGCCTTGACTTTAAAGAAGATTTATCCAAAAAATTGATTCCTTTTATAACAAAAAATGATATTCAAGCCGAGTGTGTTTTGCTGGACGAAGTCAACGGAAATAACTTTATTGATAAAATAAATAAGCAATGGGGCGGAGCTATTCCTGCTACTTATATAACATACCGCAATAAACAGCAAGAAGTGTTTTTTGAGAAAAAATTGAGTAAAGAAGAATTACATAAGGCTATTCAGGCATTTAATACTTCCCACTAGACCGGATAAATTGCTAATTTTACCCTCGTTTAATTAACTGCCATGAACGATTATTCGAAATATGGTTTTGGTACCAAAGCTATTCATGCCGGTGCTGATGCCGAT
The DNA here is from genome assembly GCA_964585565.1 of uncultured Akkermansia sp. Classification (GTDB taxonomy): domain Bacteria; phylum Bacteroidota; class Bacteroidia; order B-17B0; family Aurantibacillaceae; genus Aurantibacillus. The sequence goes on from CAZPEC010000004.1 coordinate 278,060, forward strand.
CCCTCAACCGGAGCTATTATGACTCCGATTTTTCAGACAAGTACCTTTGTTCAGGAGTATCCGGGAAAGCATAAAGGGTATGCCTATGCCCGCGGAAAAAATCCTACACGAAATGCACTTCAAAACAATATTGCTTCTCTTGAAAATGCCAAATATTGTTTGTGTTTCAGCAGCGGAATGGGAAGTATGGATGCCGTAATTAAGCTTTTAAAACCCGGTGACGAAGTTATAACAGGCGATGATTTGTACGGAGGCAGCTACCGGATGTTTACCGGAGTTTTTGCAAAATATGGTATCAAGTTTCATTTTATTAATTTGAATTCGGCTGATAATATTCAAAAACACATCAATTCCAATACTAAGTTGATATGGATTGAAACCCCCACCAATCCTACTATGCAAATAGTAGACATTGAAGCCTGTGCAAAAATAGCCAAAGCCAACAATCTTATCTTGGCGGTAGATAATACCTTTGCTTCTCCGTACCTACAAAACCCCTTAAAGTTGGGGGCTGATATTGTAATGCACAGTGTAACTAAGTATTTGGGCGGGCACAGTGATGTGGTAATGGGCGCCTTGGTTTTAAATGATGATAAATTGTATGAGCAGTTGGCTTTTATACATAACAGTTGTGGCGCAACTCCCGGACCCATGGATTGTTTTTTGGTGATGCGCGGAATTAAAACATTGCATTTACGCATGGAAAGACATTGCTTGAACGGAAAAGCGGTAGCCGAATTTTTAAAAACACACCCGAAAGTAGAAAAGGTTTATTGGCCCGGTTTCTCCGACCATCCAAATCATGCAATCGCAAAAAAACAGATGCGTGATTTTGGAGGAATGGTTTCCTTTGTTTTAAAGAACGCATCTTTAGAAGAAACCTTCAAAGTTGCCTCATCGTTTAAGGTTTTTTCATTGGCAGAGAGTTTAGGGGGCGTAGAATCTCTGGTAAATCATCCGGCAACCATGACGCATGCTTCTATACCAAAACCTGAAAGAGAAAAGGCAGGAGTAGTGGATAATTTACTAAGATTAAGCGTTGGTGTGGAAGATGTTTCCGACCTTTTAGAAGATTTGAAACAGGCGCTATTATAATACTTACATAAAAAATCCGAACCAAATAGATTCGGATTTTTCGTTATAATGTAACCAAGTCTTTTCTATTCTGAATCAGAAGATGCGTAGTATTTGTTGTATTCTCTGATGGAATTGGCCACAGCAGAGGGTTTAAAATTATACTTGTCTAAATCTCCCCAAATCATGGGTTGATCTTTCATATAAGGCCTTAATTCCTTTTTATAAAATTTTTCACTTAATTTTTTTAATTCTCTGAGGTTGGCATTAGCCTCATCGGCTTTAGTATCTTGAATGTAATACTCCGCAGCTACTGCAGGCTTTCCGGCATAAGTACTTTGGTATTTGTATTCCATAAAATTAAGCCTGCCTTTTGCTAAGTATTTAAGGTATACATCCTTATTGTTGTCGTAGGGCATCATTACAAAGTGGTTATCGCCATACCCGTATGCTTTTGCTTTTTTGGAACTGATAACTACAACCTTTCCTCCTTTGGCATCCTTAAAGTAAATGTTGTTGTAGAACTCACATTCATCTTCATGATTAATTTGAATTTCCCCTTTTACGGTATCTCCTTTCATGGTTACGTAGTAGCCCGGAGCCAATTCCGGAGCCATGGATGGCCCTTTAGTTTTTTTTCCCGGTTGAGCGAAAGAAAACGATGCTAAAAGTAATAAGAAGCTTAAAAAGTTAATTTTCATGAGAACTATAATTTATTAACCAGTAAAGATATTTCAAATACGCCTAAAAAGCAATTTTATGCTCGTGTTTTTAACGTGATTTTGCTTTCTAATTTTTTTGAATATAAATTTTTCCCTGCCTCCAAAAATCAACGGCGGTATACCAGGGTTCTTTGTATATAACCGAGCGTTGCAACACATAGTCGTTGTCAGAAAAAGGGTTATCGGTTTTTTTAAAAACAAAGCGCAGGGCATTAAGGTCAGTTTCAGGGCCGTATACCCATATTTCATCATTTTTACTGCTATAGGTATTTATCGGTTCTCCAAAAATTACATAAATCATACCTCTGTCTGTTTTCCAGCCTTGGGTATGGCTGGTGTAACGTTTGTTGGCGTCTTTAACTCTGCCATAATATTTTTTTAGCAGTTCGCGTGCCCGTTCGTTGCTTCCGGCAATGGTAAGCCAAAAATTATCAATAGCTTCTTTTGGGTTGGATGATTTTTTACAGGCTTCGTACTCTTCTTTTCGCATGATATAACGGGTACAGTTTATCATTTCATCAATGTCTTTTACGCCCGGAAAAGATTTTTCGTAGGCATAAACAGTAAGGCCTTCAAATGAGTTGATATCTGACCGAAGATGATAAAAGCCTTTCTCCGGCATAAGAAGGTTTATGGTGTCTTTTAATTGTACTTGATACACACTGTCCGGCTTATATTTTAAGTCGTCTACTTTTTGCAGAGAGAAGGGAGGAAGAGCAATGGGGAAATCATGCAAAAAACATTCAACCGTTATTATTTTTCCCGTGTTTTGAGATGAAATAACCTGAATGTTATCACCTTTGCTAAAGGTGTTTTTGTAGGCAATACTTCCGTTTTGTAAAACCAAATAGTTTTGTTCTACCAGTTTGTTTTTTTTGTTTACAAACACGGGAGATTTATACTTGATGTTTTTTTGCTTGTCCATTACCCAAAAGTCAATATAAGCAAAGGGTAAAGAATTTAGCTTTATTTTAAATGAACTTTTAAAGGGAAGCTGCTCTTCGTTTGCCTGATATTTGATAAGAAAGAGTTTGGATGCACTGTCAATGATATTTCTGCTGTTTATGTCGGGTAAAAGTTTGTAGCTTGTTTGTAGCTGTGAATAAAAAACCTGGTTACTGTCGGCTTTTTTAAACATCAGCCCGCTTGTTTGTATACTAAAATGCAATTCGCTTAATGAGTCATTGAGGTGATATACAACAGCACTAATCTCCGGTTGTTCCTGAGAGGAGGAAAAAACAGGGTTTTTTGAAGGACGGGATTGGTAGGACTTGCTAGTGCATTGCAGGCATGAAAGCGTAATGGCTTTAAGTAATATTAAAAATAAACTATTACAAAAAGTACGTCTCACCGAAGTAAAAATAACTATTTATATCAATAATCTGTATTGGGCAGAAAATTAACGTTAATTTTGCAGAAGTTATTTATTCCCATGCGAAAACGCTATTATTTATGGCAAATAACAGGTTTTATCCTTATACTTCTTTTTGCTATAATTTTTAAAAAGATAGTGCTGTATATCGCAATAGCGTCAGTTATTTTTTTGATTTGTTATCCTGTAAATCGAAAAATAACCTTACTCAAGTTTGGCAACAAAACCATTCCAAAGTGGTTAAGTGCACTAATTACGCTAATGCTACTGTGCGTGGTTCTATTTACGCTTTTCATGGTTATTGTTCCTCCTCTTATTGTTCAGGCGAATACCTTATCAAGTTTAAGCCTTAAAGATGTGAGCCATAATTTGATTATGCAGTTTCCTTCTTTGGGAACTTTTTTAGGAAGTTTGGGAAATGAGGCTGACATGAAGGAAGTGATTGGACAGCAGGTAGAAAGTTTTTTAAACATCAGCAATTTTAGTAAAATTTTGGGCAATATGCTCAATTATGCCGGAAGCATAGCAGGCGGAATATATTGTGTGCTATTTATCTCCTTCTTCTTTTTAAAAGATGAGAATTTAGTAAGAAGCGGTATACTGCTTTTAAGCCCTTCCAGATATGAAAAAGATATAAAAGAAATTTTACACACCACCAAAGAGATGCTTGGCAAATATTTTTCCGGCCTTTTTTTAGATATGTTGTTGGTGGGTTTGGCAGTTGGTTTTTTAATGTGGTTTTTGGGCATAAAAAACGCTCTGCTTATAGGTTTTTTAGCTGGCTTATTCAATGCTGTGCCATATATAGGCCCAATTATAACCATGCTCGTAGCCGTTTTTTTAGGAGTGAGCGATTGCTTAACAGAAGCGGCTTACGACCAAATAAGTATTACCATTACCAAAATTGCCATAGGCTTGGTATGTATTAACCTGGCAGATGGGATGTTGCTTCAGCCGGTTATTTATTCCAATTCCGTGAGAGCTCACCCCTTGGAAATATTTTTGGTAATACTGATGGGTTCTACTTTAGCCGGAATAGGCGGTATGATAGTTGCCATACCCACTTATACAATTTTTAGAATTGTAGCCAGGCAATTTTTTAGTCGATTTAAATTCATTGATAAAATAACCGAGGGAATTGACGATGAAAGCCCTTAACCAACAGATTAATCAGTTGTTTTTTACGACGCATTTCTATAGTTTTCAACAATTTGTTGATTTTTAATTTTAAAAACCCGTTATATTAAATTGGTCTTAATTAGCTTTTGTTTAATTTTGGCCTCTCTGTTTTAAAAAATGATGAGTATAATCGGACATAGGTTTATCGTTTTTATCTTCGTTATTATTTTATTTGCCTCCTGTGGAAATAAAGATGAGGTTCAATTATGGCAGTCCTACGAAATGAGAGACAAAGACACCATAAACAGAGTAGATATGAAAGGTCAAAAGCAGGGAGAATGGTATTTTTTTGCTAATAAGGATAAAAAATCTAAAGATAATGCGCCTCCAAAACTTCTCGTAAAGGGTACTTATGTTGATGATAAAAGAGAGGGCACCTGGTACTACTACTCTGCAGAAACCGGGGAAGTAACCGATACGGTTTTTTACCAAAACGATTTCCCTCAGGATAAATAGTTCTAATTTAAAAAAAGAGGCCTTAAGGGCCTTTTTGTTTTTTTAACTAAAATATATGTTGTAACATTAAATGTTATAACATATATTTGCAGAAACTAAATCAAATCAAAATGAAAAAAATTATTTTATCAGCATTATTAGCAGGCTCAATAGCTGCTTATGCACAGGTTAACTGGAAAATAGATAACAGCCACTCAAAAATCGGCTTTTCTGTTAAGCACCTTATGATTAGTGAAACAGAAGGAAAATTTAAAATTTATGAAGGGGCAGTAAGTTCAAAATCGGAAACAGATTTTACCGATGCAAAAATTGCTTTCAACATTGATGTAAACTCAATTAATACCGACGATGAAAAACGTGACGGCCACCTAAAAAGTGCCGATTTTTTTGATGTGGAAAAATTCCCTAAAATGACATTCATTGCCAGCTCCATGAAACCGACAAAACAAAAAAATACCTGGATTTTAGAAGGTGATTTGAGTATAAAAGGTGTGGTCAAAAAGGTGAAATTAACAGCAGTTGCCGCAGATAAAGCAGTAAAAGACCCCTGGGGAAACACCAAATATGGATTTAGAGTTACCGGCCAAATCAATCGAAAAGATTTTGGCCTTAACTGGAATGCAGCCATAGAGTCAGGTGGTGTGGTGGTGAGCGATGAAGTTAAACTGGATATTGTAATTGAGCTAAATAAGGCGTCTTAGTTTTTCTGAAAAAACCTTGGATACAAAACATTCTGCTAAATTAGAGGCCGATAAATACTTTATCAGCCTCTTTTTTATATAAACTATTTGGAGATGCTGCTTCATGACGCTGGAAAAAAATATAAAGCAAACTAAATTCAGAAGTAATGCACACAAGTTGGCAGTTAATATACTTTACACAAGTCTTCGCTTAAATTATTTTACGCATTCCCACTTTAAAAATTTGGATATTACACCACAACAGTATAATGTTTTACGCATTCTGCGCGGTCAGTATCCCGGCTCATGCAATCTAAAACTCGTAAAAGAGCGTATGCTCGATCCCATGAGTGACGCATCTCGTATAACCTCCAAGCTGATTCAGAAAGGATACGTGAAAAGAGAAGAAAACAAAAAAGACAGAAGAAATGTCGAACTCATAATAACCGAAAAAGGCCTTGCTTTACTTCAAAAAATGGACTTTATTGACGAGCTATTTGATGAGTATTTTTCCGGTTTAACAGGAGATGATATAAACCAATTGAACAAATTACTCGATAAACTACACGAAACTAATCCGGGGAAGCTAAATAAGCGACAGTAATTAACAATTTAAGCCGGATTATTCGTAATTCTTACAAATTTTTGTTTCCTAAAGGTTTGATAAAAAGCCTCATCCTCTTATCTTTGCAATCCTTAATTTTTTGAGTACTAACACTAAATAAGCTCATAATATGAAGATACTGGTAGCTATAAGCAATGTTCCGGATACAACCACTAAAATTCAGTTTACGGAAAACGACACCAAATTTAATTCTCAGGGAGTTACCTTTGTTATAAATCCTTATGATGAGTGGTATGCCCTCGTTCGTGCCCTTGAGTTGAAAGAAGCCGGTTTAGCAGAGAAAGTAACCCTTATTCACGTAGGTTTGCCGGATAGCGAAGCCACTATCCGTAAAGGTCTCTCACTTGGGGCGGATGATGCTGTTCGCGTAAATGCAGATGCTCCTGATGCTTTGTTTGTAGCCGAGCAAATTGCCGCCTATGCAAAAAATAATTCTTACGAATTGGTACTGGTAGGTAAAGAAACAATTAATTACAACGGTTCTTCCGTTGGAGCCATGGTTGCCGGCCTGCTCGATCAGCCTTTCATTTCTCTGGCTACTAAATTGGATTTATCCGGAAATAAAGTTACTGCCGAGCATGATATAGATGGTGGTTCTCAGGTTGTAGAATGCGACTTACCACTGGTTATTTCTTGTGCAAAGGGTATGGCAGAGCAACGCATTCCCAACATGCGCGGCATTATGGCTGCTCGCACCAAACCACTTCAGGTAATTGAACCAATGAATACGGCCGCAGCCACCTCCGTAAAATCCTATGCATTAAACCCCGGCCGAACCACCTGCAAAATGCTTACCGAAGACCAAGTAGATGAATTGGTTAATTTGCTGCATACGGAAGCTAAAGTTATTTAAGTCATAAACGATTAAACAAATCATAAGTCATGTCAGTACTGGTATACGCAGAAGTTTCAAAAGGAAAGGTTAAAAAATCTTCATTGGAGTGTGTAAACTATGCCTCCAAGATAGCTGCTCAAATAGGCGGCAGTGTAACTGCGCTTATTTGTAATAACGAAGGTGTTTCTGTTGACGAACTTGGAAAAGCAGGCGCCACAAAAATATTGCAAATAAAAAACGATGCTGTAAAAAACGATAGTTCAATTATTTGCCATGTGGTTGAACAAGCCGCGAAAGCAGAAAATGCAAAAGTAATTGTGTTTGCTTTTGATGTAACCGGAAAAGCTGTTGCACCAAGGTTATCTGCTAAATTAAAGGCCGGTTTGGTTGCCGGAGCCATTGATTATCCGGTAATAAACGGAAACAATTTTGAGGTGAAAAAAAATGTTTTTTCAGGCAAGGCCAACGCCACTTACGTTATTCACTCCGATGTAAAAATAATTTCTTTACTGCCTAACAGCTTTCCTGTTCAATTAAGCGGAAATAGTGTAACACCAACAGATTTTTCAGTAGACATTCCTGCCGGACTTTCCAGAATTACTGTTAAAGAGGTGAAAAGCACAGGCGGAGGGGCCATGGTACCCCTTCCGGAAGCAGAGCTGGTAGTAAGTGCCGGCCGCGGATTGAAAGCTCCTGAAAATTGGAAGATAATAGAAGATTTGGCAGCCAGCTTAGGCGCAACTACTGCCTGTTCCCGACCCGTAGCTGATATGCATTGGAGGCCCCACCATGAGCATGTTGGTCAAACAGGTATTGCCATCCGTCCCAATTTGTATATCGCTATCGGAATTTCCGGAGCCATTCAGCATTTGGCAGGAGTTAACGGAAGCAAAACAATTGTGGTGATTAACAACGATAAGGAAGCCCCATTCTTTAAATCTGCCGATTACGGAATTGTGGGAGATGCTTTTACCGTTGTTCCAAAACTTACGGAAGCCATTAAAAAATTTAAAGCCGGGCAAAATTAACCGTATTTTTTCTTAAATTAGGCTTTTGCACTCATGAAGAAAGTTCAGCTAGAAATTGTGGGCCTTTCCTACAGCCAAACACAAAGCGGCGCCTATGCGTTGGTACTTGGAGAGTCGGCCGGAAGCAGACGCTTGCCTATTATCATAGGAGGTTTTGAGGCTCAGGCAATAGCTATTGAATTAGAAAAAATGAGTCCAAGCAGGCCACTAACACACGATTTATTTCGCTCTTTTGCTGAAGTTTTTGAAATAGAAGTAACGGAAGTTCTTATATACAACTTGGTGGAAGGAATTTTTTATGCTAAACTTATTTGCAATAACGGCAGTAAGGAAGTAGAAATAGACGCCCGAACCAGTGATGCCATTGCTTTGGCTATTCGGTTTAAGTGTCCCATTTACACCTACGAATTCATATTAAAAAATGCCGGTATTGTGTTAGATGACGAAAATCCTTCTGCTTCACAGTCTGCTAAAGAGAGTGTGCAAAAAACATCCGGAGAAAAACAGGAAGGAGACAAGGGAGAGTATAAAAATAAAAGTACGGAAGAACTTAAAATGATGCTTCAAAACGCTTTGGAAGAAGAAAAATACGAATTAGCTTCCAAAATTCGGGATGAACTCAACAATAGAAAAAAATCATAAGGGGTGCAACTCGAAGAGAAAATAAGAACCGCTATACGAAACGTACCCGATTTTCCCAAACCCGGAATAAATTTTAAGGATGTTACACCGCTTTTTCTTAACCAGCAACTTTGCACCGAAATTACGGAAGGCTTTATAAATAAAATGCAACAAAAACCCGATGCTATTGTCGGTATAGAAAGCAGGGGGTTCTTATTTGGGTTTTTAATGGCAAATAAATTAGGAATTCCTTTTGTTTTAATCAGAAAAGCAGGTAAATTGCCGTACAAAAAATTATCGGTTGCCTATGAGTTGGAGTATGGCGTGTCGGAAATTGAAATGCACGAAGATGCCTTACAAAAAGGATGGAAAGTTATGGTGCACGATGATTTATTAGCCACAGGAGGAACTGCTGAGGCAGCAGCCGTTATGATTCAAAAGGCAGGAGCAGAATTAGCCGGTTTCAACTTTGTGGTTGGATTAGATTATTTAAAAGGAAAAGAAAAGTTAGTAAAATACACAAACAGTATAGTATGTCTGGTCAGCTATTAGACACCCAAGTGGGAATGAGTTTTCAAATGAATGAAAACCAGCAAATGATTGCCGATATGATTCGTAAGTTCGGCAAAGAGCACATCTTACCTAAAATGATGGAGTGGGATGAAAGTCAGGAATTTCCCATAGAGGTTTTTAAAAAATTGGGAGAACTTGGTTTAATGGGCGTGTTAGTTCCAACCGAATATGGAGGCTCCGGATTTGGCTATACAGAATACGTAACCGCCATAACTGAACTGGGAAGCATCTGTGGTTCCATAGGCCTTTCTATGGCGGCTCACAACAGTCTTTGCACCGGACACATACTTCAGTTTGGGAATGAAGAACAAAAGAAAAAATATCTCCCAAAATTAGCTACAGCCGAATGGATAGGTGCCTGGGGGCTCACTGAAGCCAATACCGGAAGTGATGCTATGCGCATGAAGTGCGTAGCTAAACAAGATGGAGATTATTGGGTAATAAACGGAACAAAAAACTGGATAACGCACGGTATAACAGGAGACGTAGCAGTGGTATTGGTTAGAACAGGAGAATTGCTGGACAGCCATGGTATTACCGCTTTCATCATAGAAAGGGGCACGCCCGGTTTTAGAGGAGGTAAAAAGGAAAACAAGTTAGGTATGCGCGCCAGCGAAACTGCCGAATTGATATTTGAAGATTGTCGTGTTCATAAATCCCAAATATTAGGTAATGTAGGCGAAGGCTTTATTCAGGCCATGAAAGTATTAGACGGAGGAAGAATAAGTATTGCCGCACTCAGTTTAGGAATTGCCAAAGGAGCCATTAACGCCAGTTTAAAATATGCCAAAGAACGGCAGCAATTCGGACAACCTATTGCCAACTTCCAGGCTATTGCATTTAAACTGGCCGATATGTGTACAGAATACGAAGCAGCCGAATTGCTTACATTCAAAGCAGCCGATTTGAAAAACAGAGGCAAAAAGGTTACCAAGGAGAGTGCTTATGCAAAATATTATGCCAGCGAAGTGGCGGTGAAAGTAAGTACAGAGGCAGTTCAAATTTTTGGCGGATACGGCTATACTAAAGATTTTCCGGTTGAGAAATATTACCGCGATAGTAAATTGTGTACCATAGGCGAAGGTACCAGTGAAATTCAAAAGTTGGTGATAGCCAGAGAGTTATTAAAATAGACTCTTCTTTTTTTACTCATTGAAAAGACTTTCTCACTCTTTTAGAAAGCACGTTGGCTATATTTAATCTACATTGATTTAGTAATTAACTAAATTCGTGAGGTATGGGCTTCAAGTCTTTTTTCATAGGGCTTTTTTGCTGTGTTAATTCTCTTTATGCTCAGGTAATTTATAATGGCTATGCCAATGTAATTCAACAGTCCGGAACAACATTTACGGTTAATAATGTAAACGAAACCAATCACTTATTCGCTAATGGAGATCAGGTCATCATTATGCAAATGCAAGATGATGTGATTGGCACAAATACCACCAACGCTACTTCTTTCGGAGCCCTGTCTTCTATACAAAGCGCAGGATTATGGGAAGTTAAAACGGTATCTGCGCATACAAGAACATCCGGAGTTTTACACACTATTACCTTTTCAAGCCCGCTTACCAACACTTATAATATTGGACCTAATTCATCCCTCCAAATAATTACCTTCAGAAGACTAAGCGCAGGTGCATTTACTTCTACCAATAACATAACCGGCCTTGCTTGGAATGGTTTTGTTGGTGGAGTGGTAGCTATAGAGGTGGGTGGTAATTTTACTTTAGCTCACAACATAACTGCCAATGCTATAGGTTTTAGGGGAGGTGCCGTATCAGCTAATTATTATGGAGGAGGAACTACCTGTACCTTGATTGATTATGCTACATCATCTACAAATTGTGGAAGAAAAGGAGAGGGAATATATAAAATTACCAGCACTTCGTATTCCTTTGGTATTGCTAAGGTATTGAATGGCGGGGGCGGAGGTGGACAAGACATTAACGGAGGCGGAGGTGGGGGTGGAAACTGGACCGCAGGCGGCGTTGGAGGCATTGGTTGGAATGGAACGGCTGCCGGTTGCCCTACAGCCTCTTCTCCGGGAGGTCAGGGAGGAATTTCTTTAAGTTCTGCTATCCCGTTTAATAGAATATTTATGGGCGGTGGCGGTGGTGGTGGCCAGCAAAATAATTCTGCTTCTACACCTGGTGGCAACGGTGGAGGTATAATCATTGTAAAAGCAGGAACATTAACTACCACAGGAACTTGCGGAACGCCAAGAATAATAAGCGCAAATGGTGCAAGCGTAGCCACAGCCGGAAATGATGGAGCAGGTGGAGGAGGAGCAGCCGGAAGCATAGTTTTACAGATTGACAACTACAATATTGTATCTACTTGTCAGTTAAGTATAACCGCAAACGGAGGTAATGGAGGGAGTATAAATACCTCTACTCACGCCGGAGGAGGAGCAGGGGGGCAAGGTATTATTGTTTTTTCTACTCCTCAGCCAACAACAAATGTCACAAGTTCTACTAATAATGGCAGTCCGGGTTGTAACAATAATTCAAGCCCATGTAATAGTCCGGCGGGTTCAGCGGGTGGTAGCAATAACTCAGGAATATTTAGTAACATCGGTGGTGCCCTGCCGGTTGAGTTGATTGAATTTAAAGCAAAGCCCGACAACAATAAGGTGCTCCTCTCATGGAGAACATCTACCGAGAGAAACAATAAATTGTTTGTTGTTGAAAAAAGTACTGATGGTACAAGTTTTGAGAGCTTTGGTACAGTTAACTCCAGGGCAATCGGAGGAAACAGTTCTTCGGAATTACATTATGATTATATCGACTTCAGTCCCCTGCCGGGTGTTAATTATTATCGATTAAAGCAGGTAGATTTAAACGGTTTTTCAAAAACACATAAAACAATAAGCGTGAACTTTGATAAGCTCAAGAAAGTTACATTCATCATAATTCCAAACCCCTCTCATGGAGAGTTTGATATTGATTTCAGTGGCCTGGAAAACAATCACTTGGTTGAAGTGCATTTGCGCGATTTAAAAGGTAAATTGGTGTACCAAAATTCTTTCTATTCTAACGAAGTAAACGGAAATTTCAGAGTAACACCTCAAGAACAACTTCCCTTAGGTACATACATATGCACCTTAACCATTGAGGGGATTAGTTATCATGCCAAGGTTTTGATTAACTAATTTTTGCGTAAGCTTATTGTTTTTTCGTTCCAAGGTTCAGCCTTTATTGTTACATTTATTCCAAATTTTTCTATGAACTATAAAAGTGATACTGAGGCATTGCAGGCTTTTGTTTCTAAGTACAAAGAACTCAATAAGGAAATTTCCAGGGTTATTGTGGGGCAGGAAGAGACCATTAAAAACGTGTTAATTTCCATATTCAGTAATGGGCATTGTTTGCTGGTTGGCGTTCCAGGTTTGGCTAAAACACTTCTGGTGAACACCATATCAGATGCCCTGGGTTTAAGTTTTAATCGTATACAATTTACACCCGACCTCATGCCCAGTGATATTATCGGGAGTGAGATTCTGGATGAACAAAGAAATTTCAAGTTTATAAAAGGACCGCTTTTTGCAAATATCATTTTAGCAGATGAAATTAACCGCACCCCTCCTAAAACTCAGGCCGCCTTACTTGAAGCCATGCAGGAACGCCAGGTAACAGCTGCCGGAAAAAAATACAAGTTAGAAGAACCATTTTTTGTATTGGCCACTCAAAACCCTATTGAGCAGGAGGGAACCTATCCATTGCCGGAAGCTCAACTCGATCGATTTATGTTTAATATTTGGCTCGATTACCCTTCGTTTAAGGAAGAAATGCAGGTTGTAAAACAAACCACCACAAACGAAAAAATAAAATTAAACCACGTTCTCAGCGGGCAAGAAATTGTATACTTCCAGAATTTAATCAGTAAAATTCCCGTAGCCGATAATGTAGTAGAGTACGCAGTTAAGCTAGTCAATAAAACTCGCTTTAACAGTGAGTTTAGTGCGGACATTTCAAAAAAATATTTATCCTGGGGAGCAGGGCCACGCGCTTCGCAATACTTGGTAATGGGTGCAAAGTGCCATGCTGCCATTAACGGGAAGTATAGCCCCGATATTGAAGATGTAAAAGCCATTGCCATTCCAATTTTAAGACATCGTATTGTAAAAAATTATAAAGCCGAGGCAGAAGCTGTACGCATAGAGGACATTATTAATCAATTATTATAATGAATCTGCACGAATTAAACGACGATAACGCATTCAGTAAAGAAAATCTTTTCGATAAAGAAAAGTATAATACCATTACCATATCACTCACCCAAAATACTGAATTTAAGGAGGATGATGTAAACCTCATTATCTCGTTAATGGATGAGGGAATGTCGCGTGAAGCGCGCGATGAAAAACTTAAAGCAGTAAAAAAAAATAATTTACAGAATTTACTCATAAAAGCCGTTCAAGAGTGCGAATCAGATGAAGACCGCGAGAAGATACTGAGTGTTTGCTGGGAAAGTGGGCTGGATTTCAGTAATTATTTCTTGTTTTTTGTAGAACAGGCAACTAGTCCGCATTACATGGCTGCCTTTGAGGCATTAACCGTGGCAACGAACATAGAAAATTTCCCTGACGAAGAAACCCGAACCAAGGCGCTGCTTTTAATTGATAATTCAAAACAAATAAACCCACAAATAGCTGCCGATCTTAAAAAATTTATTCTTACAGAAAATGACTAGTCATAAAAAATTAACAAGCTGGCTTGAAATTCCTGCCGATTCCGACTTTAGTATTTACAATTTTCCCTTTGGGATATATACCGATAAGCAAGTAAAACATCATGCCTGCAGTGCTATAGGCGATTATATTATTGACCTCTTTGAACTGGAAAGCAGAGATGTTTTTGATTTAAACCGTTCCGTTTTAGACAAAGAATTTTTGAATGATTTTATAGCGCTGGGTAAACAAACTACCAACCGTGTAAGGCAAAAACTCATTGAACTTTTTACTCGCGAAGATTCTGTTTTAAAAACAGACAAGCAGTTTTTAAACAGCGTACTTAAAAAACAAAAGGATGTAACTATGCTAATGCCTGTTCGTGTTGGTGATTATACAGATTTTTATAGTTCTATAGATCATGCTACCAACGTGGGCACCATGTTCCGCGACCCCAATAATGCGCTTCTTCCCAATTGGAAACATTTACCCGTTGGGTATCACGGAAGAGCAAGCAGCATCTTTGTTAGTGGTCATTCTTTTTATCGCCCTAAAGGACAAACAAAACCTGCTGATTCTGATGTACCGGTTTTTGGTCCCAGTAAACTTTTGGATATGGAGTTAGAAACAGCTTTCGTTATCGGAAAAGCAACAAATCCGGGCGATTCAGTTTCCACTCAACATGCACACGAACATATTTTTGGTATGCTTTTATTTAACGATTGGAGTGCCCGAGATATACAAACCTGGGAATATGTGCCTTTAGGTCCATTCTTAGCTAAAAATTTTGCCAGTACGGTTTCTCCTTGGATTGTAACCATAGAGGCATTAGAGCCATTCAGAGTAAAAGGATATGAACAAAATCCTCCATTGTTGCCTTATCTGCAATACTCCGGAGATAAAAATATTGACATTAAACTGCAAGTGTATCTTCAACCTAAAGATGGCGAAGAAAACCTCATTTGTACCAGTAACTATAAGTACATGTATTATACTATGGAGCAGCAATTAGCCCATCATACCGTAAACGGATGTAATATCAATGTAGGAGACCTTATGGCCAGCGGCACCATCAGTGGCCCTCAACCACACGAGTATGGCAGCTTGCTCGAACTTACCTGGAGAGGAACAAAACCCATTAAGCTTAAAGATGGAAGTGAACGCAAATTTGTAAATGATTTTGATACGATAATTATTCGTGGCTATTGCGAAAAAGAAGGTATGCGTGTAGGTTTTGGCGAATGTAAAGCCACTTTACTTCCGGCTAAAAATTAGTTAACTTTGCGAATTAATTTTATTACGTTTCATGGAAACCGAATTATTAGAAAAGACCGAAGTAAATACACAGATAGTAAAAGAAAAGTCAATAGTGGTATATAATGATGATGTAAATACGTTTGACTTTGTTATTGAAACATTAATAAAATATTGCGGGCACGAACCCGAACAGGCTGTTCAGTGCACCTATCTTATTCATTATAAGGGAAGCTGCGCAGTAAAAAACGGTAGCTATGTGAAGCTTAAACCAATTTGCGAAGCGCTCTTAGAGAAAGGTCTTACTGCCAAAATAGAACAGTTGAACTGATATTGTTATGAAAAAAATATTTCTTTTTATTTTTTCTGCGATTTTTATTCTTTCTATACTTTGGGCTTGCCACAGAAATGCCGTTACCGGTCGCAGGAGTTTAAGCCTGGTACCCGAATCGGAACTGATGGTAATGAGTGAAACCGAATACAGAAAATTTTTAACCGAACACCCTCCGCTTTCTGATAATGACAGTAGGGTTCAAATGACTCGTAATTGTGGCACGCGAATTCAAAAAGCGGTGGAAAAATATTATGCCGATAAAGGACTTAAAAATCAGCTCAACGGATTTAACTGGGAATTTAATGTGGTTGACGAAGCTACCATTAATGCCTGGTGCATGCCCGGTGGTAAAGTAGTTTTTTATACCGGCATTCTTCCTATTACTCAGGATGAAGAAGGAATGGCAGTAGTAATGGGGCATGAAGTTGCGCATGCAATTGCTCGTCACGGAAATCAGCGTATGAGTCAGGCTCTACTGGTTCAGTTTGGCGGCGCCATGCTGTCGGTTGCTTTATCTCAAAAACCGGCACTTACCCAGCAAATTTTTCTACAGTCATTCGGAATAGGCTCTACTCTGGGAATGCTCAGTTACAGCCGAAAGCATGAAACCGAAGCTGATAAAATGGGGCTCATATTTGCCGCTATGGCCGGCTATAACCCGGAGGCAGCCGTTCCTTTTTGGCAACGCATGGCCTCGCTGGGGGGGACAAAACCACCGGAAATTCTAAGCACGCATCCCAGTGATGAAACACGTATAAAAACCCTAAAGGCTTTTATGCCGGAGGCAAAAAAGTATTATCGCCCTCAATAATTTTTGAATAACCTTACAGCTGTTCCAATTACCTTGTTTTTGGTATTGACAATCTTGTAATTTCATTTACTATTGCGTAAATTAGGGCTCCCTTTTAAACCTAAAAAACACGTAATATGGCTTTTGATTTTGACATGATTAAGAAGGTGTACGAAAGTATGCCTGCAAAGGTAGAAGCAGCAAGAAAAGCGCTTGGCCGACCACTTACCCTATCAGAAAAAATCTTGTATGCACATCTGCATCCCGATCAAAAATTGGAAAATTTTGAACGCGGTAAATCATACGTAGATTTTGCTCCTGATAGAGTTACCATGCAAGATGCAACCGCTCAAATGGCTTTGCTTCAGTTTATGCAGGCAGGTAGACCTAAAGTAGCAGTTCCTTCAACTGTTCACTGCGATCATTTAATTACAGCAAAAGATAATTCAAAACCTGATTTGGAGCGTGCCATTAAAACCAACCAGGAAGTATATGATTTCCTTTCTTCCGTTTCTAACAAATACGGTATTGGTTTCTGGAAACCGGGAGCCGGTATCATTCATCAGGTAATGTTAGAAAATTATGCCTTCCCGGGGGGAATGATGATAGGAACCGACTCGCACACGGTAAATGCCGGAGGTTTAGGCATGATAGCCATAGGTGTTGGCGGGGCAGATGCCTGCGACGTAATGGCCGGTTTACCCTGGGAACTCAAGTGGCCCAAGTTGATTGGTATAAAATTAACCGGAAAGCTTAGCGGCTGGTGTTCTGCAAAAGATATTATTTTAAAAGTGGCGGGAATTCTTACCGTAAAAGGCGGTACAGACCGTATTATTGAGTACTTTGGCGAGGGTGCCGAAAGCCTCAGTTGTACCGGAAAAGGAACTATTGCCAACATGGGGGCCGAGGTGGGTGCTACTACCTCTACTTTTGGTTATGATGCCAGTATGGCCAGATACCTCAAAGCTACCGGAAGAGCCGATGTGGCAGAGTTAGCAGATTCTATTAAACAACATCTGACAGGAGATGCAGAGGTATATGCCGATCCTAAGAAATATTTTGACGAGGTTATCGAAATAAATTTATCCGAGCTAGAACCCTACGTAAATGGACCTTTCACACCCGATTTGGCAACCCCCATTTCTCAACTTAAAAAAGTAGCTTCCGAAAAAGGATGGCCTATGGAAGTGAAAGCAGGGCTTATCGGTTCATGCACCAACTCGTCTTACGAAGATATTTCAAGAGCTGCCTCGCTCGCCAAGCAAGCGGCAGAGAAAAAAATAAAAGCTAAGGCTGAGTTTTCTATCACCCCCGGCTCACAACAGGTACGATACACCATTGAGCGAGACGGATATATTGAAGCCTTCAATAAAATTGGTGGTAATGTTTTTTCTAACGCCTGTGGTCCCTGTATAGGAATGTGGGACAGAGCAGGTGCCGATAAAAAAGAAAAAAACACCATTATACATTCTTTCAACCGAAATTTTGCCGCAAGACAAGACGGTAACCCTAATACGCATGCCTTTGTGGCATCTCCGGAAATAGTTACGGCTTTTGCCATTTCCGGCGATTTAGGATTTAATCCTTTAACAGATACGCTTACCAATGAAGAAGGAAAAGCGGTGAAGTTAGATCCACCTAGTGGCGATGAGCTTCCTCAAAAAGGATTTGCTGTAGACGACCCCGGTTATCAGGCACCTGCCCAAGATGGAAGCAAAGTGCAGGTTATTGTAAATCCTAAGTCGGACAGACTTCAGTTACTGGAGCCATTCAAACCATGGGAAGGAACCGATTTGCATGGACTTAAACTTTTAATACGCGTTAAAGGAAAGTGTACAACTGATCACATCTCTATGGCAGGTCCTTGGCTTCGATATAGAGGGCACTTGGATAACATATCAAATAATATGCTTATCGGAGCTATTAACTCGTACAACGATACAGCTAACAAAGTAAAAAACCAGCTAACAGGCCAATATGATGAGGTTCCTAAAGTACAGCGAGCATATAAAGCCCAGGGAATTGGATCGGTAGTAGTTGGCGACGAAAACTACGGAGAGGGCTCTTCGCGTGAACATGCTGCCATGGAACCTCGCCATTTGGGTGTGCGTGCTGTACTGGTAAAATCTTTTGCCCGCATTCACGAAACAAATTTGAAAAAGCAGGGAATGTTGGCGCTTACTTTTGCCAATAAAGACGATTACAATAAAATACAGGAAGATGACACCATTGATATTATTGGTCTTACCAATTTTACTCCGGGTCAGCCTTTAACCATGGTGTTTAATCACAAAGATGGAAGTAAAGACGAGATAAAAGTAAATCACAGCTACAACGCCCAGCAAATTGAATGGTTTAAGGCGGGAGGTGCTTTAAATATTATCAGAGCAAGCGTAAAGGCTTAAATTATAGCTTAACATGGAAAAACCACCTGAACACGAGGTGGTTTTTTGTTTTTTAGAAAAAAGCTTCTGTAAAGTCTTTTCTGTGTATCCTTTTAATCGGTATGCTCCTGGGTAGCTTAGGTTAGATTAGTATATATCTAGTAAAGTTTATTTAGGTGATACTATGTAAGTGATGGATGAATTTTGATGGAACATTTAGAAATGATTGAACCACGAAAAATATTGTATGTATCAGGATTCTTGTTGTCTCTTTTTGCTTTGCTATCTTGCCAAAGCAATAAGTATACTCAAATAAGTTCCCGACTCCAAAAAAGCAATTGCAATCAACAACTTACGCCTCTTAAGTATGATTTACCTAAACCTATTCATGAGGTACAAATAGATTCTTTATTAGTTAAAAACTTTTCTTTTCAGTCATTAAACGCTGCCAATGCCATAGGTATACTTGATTTGTTAAAAGATTTCATGAAACAAAAACAAAGTGTGGGTTCTGACAAAACAATTGAAAATAAAATAATCTTTATCGAACTAACTCAAAAAATTTATCAAAAAATAAACGCTGCATTTCTTGAAATTTCTGCCTTAGCGGCAGAGATGGACTGTGAGGAAGAACGAGCCGACCAAATAGCTGTTTATTTAAAAGGAAAAGAAGATGATACAGAAACCAAACTAACAGTAGGAGCAATCGTTATTGGCGCTGCAGGGGGAATTACAGCGGCTGTGATGTTGGCCAAGGGCGGCTACGGAAATACACCTGAATTTATAGGAATAGGTACAGGATTAACGGAAGCAATCTTAGGTATTTCAATTCTGCTCAGTAAACGAAAAGTTGATTTTTTTCACCAAAGAAATGCTCTTAAGGATATTTGGGAAGGTCCTGAATTTTCAGCAATTTTTCCGGGTTCTATTTGGTATTATTTAAATTATGAGAATCCTGCTCCTACAGAGAAATCACTAAGGCGACAATTGGTGGATAAATGGTTGGGCTTCGGCCAAATAGCGGAAACCAAACAATCGGAAAGGGAAAAACTATACAAATTATTGTTTGGCAGCGGTGGTAAATATACCGCCGATCAACTAACTAACAGAGCAAATATGCTCGATCAAATAGAGTCCCATATTAATTTGATGAAGCAAGATTTAAAGCAGCTTACCAAAGAGGTTGAGAAGGTTCAAGCTGAG
This sequence comes from uncultured Akkermansia sp., assembly GCA_964585565.1. Classification (GTDB taxonomy): domain Bacteria; phylum Bacteroidota; class Bacteroidia; order B-17B0; family Aurantibacillaceae; genus Aurantibacillus. The sequence goes on from CAZPEC010000004.1 coordinate 297,862, forward strand.
TAATTCCTGGTACAAATAAATTTGCTCAACCGATACGCTGTTTTTTTATCAGTTCAAGTCTTTGAGGTCTTATAACTAATTGAGTAGGGATATAGCCTGAATTTTTACCTAATATATCGAGTATAATTTTTGCTATTTCACCGGGTTCAATAAAGGTTTCCGGATTATTGGAAGGGGCTATTTGCTGATGGTTGTAAAAAGAACTATTGGTTATATCCGGAATAATGGTACAGGTTTTTATTCCTTGTTTTCGATATTGTTCAAACAAATTATTTTGCAGATGGTGTAAGCCCGCCTTAGCGGCTCCATAGTAATTATTCCATTTCTCAACCTCTGTTCCGGAGTAACTTCCAATGGCAATAATCCAGCCTTTATTTTTGAGCAGGGAAGGTAAACAAGCCCTTATTAACACAGCGTGAGCAGTAAGATTTAGGGTGATAATCTTTATGATTTCTTCAGGAGAATAGGCGTCCGCCGGTTTTATGTGATTAAATCCCGCATTAAGTATAATGGCGTTACAATCTATAGATTTTAGTTTGTTCCCAACTTTAAGTAATTCATTTTCTTTCGCTAAATCAAACTGAAATTGAGTTAAGTTTTGAGATTTTTCTTGCTCAATTTTTGTTCTGGCAATGCCTGTTACTGAAAAGCCTTTGTTAAGAAGTAATTGGAGTGTTTCCATTCCTATTCCACGTGTGTGTCCTGTTAGTATTATTTGTTTTTTCTTCATGCGTTAAACAATTTCGACATAAATATCCTTTTGTCTGAGTTTAATTTTATTTTCAATAAAACCCACAAGCTCATTTTTTACAGCGTCATTGTAAGTGACAGTTTCGTCTCCCGAGGTATAAGGGTAATTAATCAATGAGGAGTCTTGTCTTTGTGATTTTATTCGTTTTAGAAAAACTTTATTCATTCTAAAAACACCTAAACTAATACTGTGCAATTTTAATTCTTGTAATTCATCAAACAACGTATCTATCATGCTTGAATAATTTTTCATCCAGTTATTAGTATGTAAAATAGGATCAATACAAACTCGTACTTGCCAACCTTGTTCTATGAGTTTCTTGATACTTTTAATTCTGGCTGATAGAGGAGGGGTAAGCGGTTCAAATTTCTGGATAATTTCTTGCGGACTTAATGTCCAGGCTAAAATTACACGATTGCAGGGTGCGGTATTCTCAAAAACCTTTGTGTTTACGCTTTTGGTTCTTATTTCAACAATTAAATTTTCTTCATTTTTTACAAAATCTATCCATTCTTTACAATAAGGATACCAGTGTTCAATGGCCGGTAAGTCGGTATCGTAAGAAAGAGCCATATAAACAGGCGCTTGTTTTTTCTTCAATAATTCTTTTGTTTGCGAAATAAAATCATGATTATTCAGAAATAATACGATGTGTGCAGAGGGAAGAAGCCCTTGTAAATAGCAGTATTGGCAGTCATAAATACAATTTAAGGCTAAGGTATTGTAATAAAAGTTATTATAACCAAAATTTGGCGTTACGCCGGAGCCTTCGTAGTAAAAATGATCTTTTCTTTGGGCAAGAATTATTTTTTGCGTGACCTTTTGTACCCTCCAGTCAGATCCGGGTTGGTTAAGAACATCTTTATAGTTATTAATATATATGATTTCTGCCGGTTTTATCTTTTGAATAACACTATCAGACAAACCGGTGTTTTTAATTGCTTTTTCTACGTATATCAGTTTTTTAAACACTGTTTAATATTGAGATAAGCTTGGTAATTTCCTGCCGGGATTTAATTTTATTGCGAGATTCTTTATTTATACGATTAAGTTCCGCCTCAACATATTTTTCTCCTTTATTGTTTAATGCAAATAAAATAGCATTTTTTAATTGAACCTGTAAACTAAAACTTATTGGAATTTTATTACTTACTTGCTCCACGTACCTGTCAACAGGTAATTTGTGTTTTTTTAGAATAGATTCAAGAAGTTGATTTTGTTCTTTGATATAATCTAGGAGTTCTTCAATTTTCTCCTCGTACTTATGCTTCCATAAAGAGTTTTTATAAAACGAAGCGTCTCCGGAATCGCTAACCCATTTTAAGAGTTGTATTTTTCCGCTATCGCAAAATAAAGAAGCCTGTAAAGCAAATGCCAACCCCTCCATGTCAATTAAAAAAGGTGAATTTTCAGAAATAGTATTCTTATCAACAAATTTATGGAAGCTTTTAAGTCCGGCTTGTTTTACACCATCAATTGATATTATTTCAGGATAGAAGGCCTCTTTTTCATCTTCCGAGCATAGCTGATTTATTCTATACCATGTATAAAGTTGTTCTTCACTGCCGGCTGCACAGCCTATATTCCACAATATTTTTTCTTCCGGCAAATAAGCATTTAGCCATCCTATGGCCCCAGCCATATTTAAGGCTCCCAAACCGCTTACTAAACAATAAAATTCCTTTCCCTTATATAACCTGAGCGATTTTTTCTGAAAAACCAACCTTGCATCGCAAATGTTTATCCATTGCTGCGCTTCTTGCTGAAGGGCAAAGCACAAAACTTTTTCCATGTAATGCAAAGGTAAAACAATTCAAGTTACCTGTATCCGCCGATTTTATTGTAACTTGCGTCCAATTTAAAGTGAATAACAATGAAAAGGCTACTTTATCTATTGGGCATTTTAATGGTTTTTTCGGGATATTTATCGGCTCAAAAAAAACAAACGATTTCTATAGTTGTAAAGTATATACAACCTTATTGCGGTGGCGCAAAGCCTACAGAAGAAATGGAAGCCGAAGCGCAAAAACCAAAGCCGTATGCTGATATGAATGTTGTACTTTTTGGTCCCGGGAAAAAGTGTAAAACTTTTAAAACCGGAAAAAATGGCGAGCTATCTTTAAAACTAAAGCCCGGAAACTACAAACTGTACGAGTATTGGAAATATCGTAAACTTGCTCCAAACAGTATGCCGGCAGGAGAATTTGACCCTTTGTGCTTAGAACAAGAGTGGAAAAAGGAATTTTTAAGCATACAGGTAAGTGAAAAGGGTTTTGATATAACGGAAATTTATACTATTTCTGCTTATTGTCCGCATACCCTGCCTTGTATAATTCAAACTCATTTACCACCCGTTAGGCAGTAATTTTTCAATTTTTTTTTGTAAATTTCCGTTCAAATTGATTAGAAACATGAAGAAAATTGTATTCTCTCTTTCGTTGTTTATTTTATTCGGAATAGGTTCATCATCTGCCCAGGTATTAACCTACAAAGATGTTGCCGGTATATTTTACGCACGCTGTACCAGTTGTCACCACGAAGGGGCCAACCATTATTCATTTATGAATTACACCAAAACCAATCAGTATAAGGTTGGCATTCAAAACGCTCTGGTAAATAAAAAAATGCCTCCCTGGAAAGCAGATACTGCTTATACCAGATTTATGCACGAGCGTTTAATAAGCGTAAACGAAAAAAATACCATTTTAAATTGGATTGCCACCGGTGCTACTAAAGGAGATACAACTCAGGCACCGCCACAACCTGTTTACCCTTCAAAATATCAGTTGAAAGGAAATGCGGATTTGAGTGTGACTATACCCACTTTTACCAGTTTTGCAACAACCAATGATATTTATGTTTGTTTTTCTATGCCCAGTAATTTAACGCAAGACAGAATAATCAGAGCCTATGAAATTGTACCCGGAAATAAACAAATAGTTCATCATGCAGTTCTTACTGTAGATACTACAGGAAATTATATGGGGAACATGTCAGGAAACTGTGTAAATATTCCCGGAAATTTGGAAATAGGCGCTTATGCTCCGGGGACTCAGGCTAAAATTTTCCCGAGTAAGCCGCCTCTTAAAACGGGTATCAGAGTAAAGGCAGGCTCTAAAATAATATTACAAATGCACTACCCCAAAGGTAGTAACGGACAGGTAGATAGTACCCGTGTTCGTTTCTATTTTTATCCCACTACAGAAACAGGAATCAGACTACTAAATGTTGCCACTCCTCTTCAAAACTGGAGTATGTTTATTCCGGCCAATACTACTCAAACCTTTACTGCCTATTTTCCGCCCTCAGGCACTTTACCTGCACCTATTTCTATTTTCGGAGTATTTCCACACTCTCATGTTATTGCCAAAAGCATGTTGTTGTATGCCGTAAAACCCGGAATAGACACTATTCCTATGATTCGGATTAACGATTGGGATTTTGAATGGCAGGATTATTATTTATACAAAAAGTTACTTCATGTGCCCGCAGGATACAGGCTTTTTGCAAAACATGTGTACGATAACACCACCAGTAATTTAAATAATCCGAATAATCCCCCAATTAACGTACAGGCAGGTTTTGGAACAAATGATGAAATGCTTTTCGACGGTATTATGTCTCTTCCCTATCAGCCGGGCGACGAATTAATCGATTTAGAAGCAATTATCAATTCCGATACCTTGTTGGCAACGGGTGTTCGCCCAAAGCTGATTAGTTCTTCCGGTACTACAGCCATGGCTTATCCCAATCCATTCTCAGGTTCTGTAAAAGTGAAATTTTTTATGGAAGAAAGCGCTCCACTTCAATTTACTATTACCGATTTAATGGGTAGAGTGGTGCTAAGGGCTAAACCGTCCCAAATTAAAGAGGGAGAAATTAACGAGTATACCTGGGACGGAAAAAATGAAGAGGGAAATACGGTTGCTCCCGGGGTATATTTCTTGGAAATATCTTCAGCATCATCTAAAACGGTATTGAAGCTTCAGCGCTATTGATAAATACCGTTAATTTTCAGAAAAGTTAATATTTATTGGACCAGGCAACTGGGTTTATTTTCTATATTTAAACCTCTGTATTTAAACTATGAGGTGGAAATCCGAAAGTCAATTACTTTTTTTATTTGGTCTGTTTTTTTGGACTAAATTCTACGCTCAGAATGAGGGAGCTTGGTCTTTAAAACTAAGCAGCAGCGTCGAGCTAAGAACCATTAAAGTAACGAATACCTTCGTCTCAGAGGACAAGCCTTTATCCGGCGCAACGATTGCTTTATATCAAGGAAATAAACTGGTTAATCAAACTTCCAGTGATAGCAGGGGAGATTTCAGTATTGACATCCCGGCCAACGGAGATTATAATTTAGTTGTTTCTTATCAAGATTGTATACCCAAAAAATTTCAAATTTCTACCGGCGGCGTACCGGAAGATAGAAACAAAAATAATTTTAAACCAACATTAACCATAGATGGGGTTATAATGGCTAAACCCTTGTATAGCATCGATTATTCTGCGCTTAAGCAACCCATGACCATGATTTCTTACAGCCCTTCTAAAAAAAAGTTTTCTGATGATGAGAATTATACAGCGCAAACATTAACTATGTTGCAAAAAATTAAGCAGCAGGAAAAAGATTTGATTGACAGTTACCTTAATACGATTAAGGAAGGAGATGTGGCATTGGCAAAAAACGACTGCCCCACAGCAAAAACAAAGTATCAAAAAGCTTCTACTATTTTACCCGATCAGCCTCATGCCAAAGAAAAATTAGCGCAGGCTGATAAATGTGTTGCAGAGGCAGAGGCTGCTGCTAAAGCTAAGGCCGCCGAGGAAGCCAAGAAGAAAGCAGAAGAGGAGGCAAAGAAAAAAGCCGAGGAAGAAGCAGCTCGTTTAGCAGCCGAGAAAGCCGCCAAAGAAAAAGCGGAAGCAGAGGCCGCCGCTAAAGCCAAGACAGAAGCAGAGGCTGCTGCTAAAGCTAAGGCCGCCGAGGAAGCCAAGAAGAAAGCAGAAG